>JABMNI010000086.1 GCA_013204605.1 Ignavibacteria bacterium | reverse complement strand
GCCTTCAGCTTTCGCCTTCAGCTTTTGCCCCGAAGGGGTTTTGCCTTCAGCTTTTGCCCCTTGGGGTTTCGCCTTCAGCTTTTGCCCCTTGGGGTTTCGCCTTCAGCTTTTGCCCCGAAGGGGTTTTGCCTTCAGCTTTCGCCCCGAAGGGGTTTCGCCTTCAGGTTTCGCCCATGGGTTTTGCCTTCAGCTTTCGCCAGGGGTTCAGGATTTTATACATAAAAAAAGGCTGAAAATCAATTGACTTCCAGCCTTAAAAAAATCAGAGTGAGCAAAAGCGTTGCCGCAGTGTTCAGTTCAGTTGCTATTACCTTGAGTAGTACTCAATCACCAGTGGAACTTCGCAGACCACAGGAACTTCCTCGCGTGGAGGATTGTACAAGTACTTGGCTGAGAAATCTGCTTTTGAAACTTGGATGTACGGTGGTGGAGATGAAGAGCGGATTGCCTCTTGAAAACATTCAAGTTTACGGCTCTTCTCTTTTACCGTGATAACATCGTTTTGCTGAACTGCGTATGCCGGCATATCAACCTTGTTACCGTTAACAAGAATGTGACCGTGGCGAACGTATTGGCGAGCAGCGTAAACTGAACGCGCAAGACCAGCACGACACACCATAGAATCCAAACGCTGCTCCAAAAGTTGAACCAAAATGTCAACCTTGTTGCCCAACGTACGAGAAGCCTTCTTCATCGTGTTGGTCATTTGTTTTTCGTGAATATTATACTGCAGACGCAACCGTTGTTTTTCGAGCAACTGTTTTGCGTAATCAGAATGCTTCGGACGTCGCTTGGAATTTCCATGCTGTCCAGGAGGTGTGGCCTTTTTGTCCATCACCTTTCTCGCCTTTGGCGTTATAGCAAAGCCCACTTTACGTGAGATCTTTACCTTGGGTCCGTTGTATTTCATCGTCTGGTCCCTAGCTCCCATAAATGGGGCAAATGTGTTTGGTAAAAAAGAGTTAGCCACAAAGTTACGAAATTTAATGTGTAAATGTGTAAATCTGAGAATGCCAATACCAATGTGGAAATGTGGAAATTTGAGAATGACAATTCATAATTGCTAATTCATAATTGTCTTTGGTGTCACGTTTTGTTGCCAAACGGACACAGTTAGCGTATGGCACACCCCTCAATTGAAAATAGAGACAACCAACTTTACGTGAGAGCCACCCTGCTTTCAGTGTACATTAGCGCCGCTTGTAGCGACTTAGACAAATACGATGCTTTGCGTGATCAAATGAAGCGTGCCGCCCGCGGCGTAAAAAACTGCGTAAATGAGGCACAATCACCCGAAAGCAGGGCGGACTTTATACACAAACTGAAAATTGCCGACAAAGAGCTATGTGAATTGACCGGAATGGTTGCAACGGAAGGATCCAAAGTGCCTCTAATTCGAATCCATAGTGCCCTACTTCTAGAACTCTGTTTAGATGTGGCTCGCCTACTTGGGAAATCCATCTCCTCAGCAAAAAGGAACAGAAACACCAGGGACAAGATTTGAGGATTATGGATTATGGATTAAGGATTAAGGATTGAGAATTGGCATTCTCAGATTTGCACATTTTCACATTTGTCTTAGGGCATTGGATTAATCGCGCCGACCGCAAACTGCATTCCCACCGGGTTCACGGCTTCGCCGCCGGGGTTGGAGAACTTGATCATTACAACGCAGTCGATAGGTGCCCAGGCGCAGATAGGGCCCGTGAGGCCGCCCATATCGGTGGCAGGAGAGATGCTAATGGCAGCGCCGGCTTTCACGCCAATCATGTCTACTTTGGCAATAAAGGTGGTGTTGGGGAGCATGAGCGGGATGTCGATTTCGGCGAATTTGTGAACGACAGGTTGGTACGCAGAATTTACAAGCGTCTGCAACGAGCCATCAGATTTAATATCTCTGTCTGACCCATCTTCGCTATCTAGTGTGCGGACAATGGTGGCGCTTGGAGCAGCATCTACGAATTGCATTTCCACCCCACCTGCCGTACCGATCGCTTTCAAAACGAATAATTTTTCTGTACCAATGGGTAAGCCCGTTACAGTAGGAAAAGTAAACGTGAACGTTCCGGCTTCATTCGGATTAACAAGGCTCATAGTGCTACCACCATTTCGCAACAACAGCCGGTGCGTTACGAAGCCTTGCGCAGACGCGCTAGGCACAGAAAGTACAATGGCAATTATCACGGCGAAAAGAATACAAATCATTGTGTTACTCCTGTTTGATTTGTAAGGGGCTAAACTACGAAGGTTATGAAAATCCAAGTGCGGTGACGCCACACTAGATTGAGAAATTGTAAGTTATTGTGATCTGTTCACCAAAAAAGCTCGCCAACACTTAAGTTGACGGGCTTGGAATTAAATTAAAAATCGACGTTTGAATAGTGCTTAGTTCAACTTTGTCAACATAATGTATGAACCAATTTCAAGCGTGGGGTTTGTTGATCCGCCACTCTTATTAAATTCCAATTCAAAATCAGCGGTTATTGAACTAGGTGTGATAATCGTTCCATCAACAGTCCAGGCATTGGTATTTCCTGCTGCGTTCAAATCGATGGTAACGTTTGTTCCGCCGGTTGAAGTGTGAGCGCCAGCGGGTGTAGCGGTATTGCGCATGTAGGCATAAATGACAGTTCCACCATTATTGAACTTAATCAAGATGCCCGTGTTTGTTGCTCGCGTGAAAATTAGCACGCCACTCAATTTGTACGTAGTCGAAGCAACTACGTACATGAAAACTGATAGAGAGTTTATAACCTACTCTCATCTGTCACTTGGGCGACATAAAAGCCCCTTTCCCGAAGTCTACAAGAATCACATTCTCCGCAAGGAACATCCCCGTTTGTGTAACACGACCAACTTTTGTGCAATGGCGCACCCAACTCAGCTCCCCGCGTTACTATTTGATGCTTTTTGAAATCGATTACGGGTGTGAGTATCTGTATTGTTGTTTCAGGCTTGGTGCCAGTGTTTATCGCGGTTTGAAAGCTTTCAAAAAACTCTCGTGTACAGTCGGGATACCCGCTAGAATCCTCCTGCACCGCCCCAATAAAAATTGCCGTTGCACCTATAACTTCAGCCCAACTTGTAGCAATGGCCAAAATGTTCGCGTTTCGAAATGGAACGTAGGTGTTGGGCACCTCAGATTTGGACGAATTGCCCTCGGCCCCAAATTGCTCGGTTGCTAATTGATTAGTTCGTAATTGAATCGTGCGGTCGGTAAGTGCACTACCGCCTATGGATGCAAGGTGCGATATGTCAACAACCAGACGCTGGTCAATGTTGTAATGGTCGCAGATGTCGTTGAAGGCTTGTAATTCGCGGTCCTGAGTTAGCTGACCGTAATTAACGTGCAGCGCGGCAACTGAGTACCCTTGGTGAAGGGCTTCGGCGCAGGATACGCATGAGTCCATGCCTCCCGATAGTAGTACAACGGCCGTTGGCACCGTTACTCCTCCATTACTTCAACTTCTTTGGCTGAGAGCACAGAATCGATTTCTTTGATGTACTTGTCGGTGCTCTTCTGAACTTCGTCCTCACCCCTAATTCTCTCGTCTTCGCTGAAATGCTCTTTCTTTTCAGCTACTTTTAGTTCTTCGTTAGCATCTCGGCGATATCCGCGCACAATTACTTTTGCCTCTTCGGCTATGGCTTTGCACTGTTTTACAATGTCCTTCCTACGCTCCTCGGTTAGCGGCGGCACACTTATTCTAATTACCTGGCCATCATTCTGCGGAGTTACTCCCAGATTTGCAGCCAAGATTGCTTTTTCTACAAGGGGCAATGTGGTTTTGTCCCACGGCTGAATGAGAATTTGCCTAGCATCGGGTATGGAAATGCCCCCTACCTGCGCAAGTGGAGTCATCTCGCCGTAGTACTCAACTTTAACGTTGTCTAATATCGAAGCGCTGGCCCTGCCGGTGCGCATCTTACCTAGCTGTGTGTGCAGGTGCTCGACAGCTTTCGACATGTTTTTACCTGCGTCATCGACGATATTTTTTACCGGCATTTTCTAATCTTTCACAATGGTTGCAACATCTTCACCTAGAACTACGCGCTTCAAGTTGCCACGCACATTCATGTTGAACACTAAAATTGGTTTGTTGTTTTCCTGAGCCATGGTTACGGCCGTGAGGTCCATAACCCTAAGCCCCCTATCAAGAGTTTCTTTGTACGTAATCTGCGAAAAACGCTTGGCATCGGCGTGTAACTCGGGATCCTTATCGTAAATCCCGTCAACCCGGGTGCCTTTGATAACCACGTCTGCTTCGACCTCCACGGCACGTAAGACTGCGGCAGTATCGGTGGTGAAATAGGGGTTACCGGTGCCGGCACCAAACACAACCACGCGACCCTTTTCCAGGTGGCGAACGGCCCTCCGACGTATAAATTGCTCGGCTACCTGTTCCATGCGGATGGCACTTTGAAGTCTGGTTGGCACACCTAGAGCTTCAAGCGCGTTTTGGAAGGCAATGCAGTTAATCACGGTGGCCAGCATACCCATGTGATCGCCCGATACCTTGTCAATTCCGGCTTCTTTGGCTTGAATTCCACGAAAAATATTTCCGCCGCCAAACACTATTGCAATGCTCACACCTAGGTCGAAAACTTCCTTAACCTCTTCGGCATATTGCTTAAGCATAGCCGGATCGATCCCGTAATTGAGAGTTCCCATTAACGATTCGCCGCTCAGTTTGAGCAGGATTCGTTTAAACCTAGCTGCCATAATTGCCTTGCAGTTGGAGAGTTTTCGTTCGCGTAATTATCGTTCGCCTAAGTTGTAACGTACAAACGCAGTTACAGTAACGTCGCCGCTCGAGGCCTTGCCTATTGACGCAACAATGTCGGATACTTTTTTGCTTGGGTCTTTAACAAACGTCTGTTCGATCAGCACGTTTTCTTCATAAAACTTACCCAGTTTGCCCTGCGCGATGCGCTCGGCAATATCTTCTTTTTTACCTTCGTCTAGTGCTTGCTGCTTGTAAATTTCCAGCTCTTTGTTCAGCACTTCTTGGTTTACCTGCGTACGATTAACAAACATTGGCTGCATGGCTGCAACCTGCATTGCTACGTCTCTGGCAAGCGCCTTTCCTTCTTCTGAAGGCTCTGGTCCACCAAATTCTACCAACACACCCAAACGCGAGCCGGCGTGCACATACTCGGTAATGTGACCGCTGGTGTGCAAACGCGCAAATCGGCCAATCTGGATTTTCTCACTGAATTTTGCAAGCATTTCGTTGCGCAAATCGCCCAACAGCTTACCATCGGCCACGGTGCTCCAAATTTCGTCTTCGGTTGTAATGTCGTTGGCAAGCACAGCATTTCCAATTGCATCGGTAAATGCAATGAACTCATCGTTACGCGCCACAAAGTCAGTTTCGCAGTTCACTTCAACAATTGCCGCGGTTTTACCATCGGCAGCCGTGCGTACAACCACAATTCCTTCGTTGGCATCGCGGTCGGCCCGCTTAGCGCTCGAGGCAGCCCCGCGTTTCCGCAGAACATCAATCGCCTCGTCCATGTTCCCGTTGGCTTCTTCGAGCGCTTTTTTACAGTCGGCCATTCCGGCGCCCGTTTTGTCGCGCAATTCTTTTACTGTCTGTGCTGATATCATAGTTATATCGATGGTTTTGTTGAAGATTTCATTGAAAGGGGCTTATTCAGCACCCTCAGATTTTGGCGCTGTCTTGCTACGCGTACGCAGTTGACGGTGCACCTTCTTGTCGTCGTCAGACTCTTTGTGCGAGCCTTCGCCGGCAGATGTAAGCTCAGCCGTGCGTGCACGAGCAACTTCGCGTCCTTCTAACACCGCATCGGCAATAACCTTGGTTATCACTTCTACTGTGTGAATCGAATCGTCGTTTGCTGCTATTGGAAAGTCCACTTCTTCTGGATCGGAATTAGTATCAACGATACCAATCACCGGGATACCTAGAATGCGGGCTTCCTTGATGGCAAGGTGTTCTTTTTTGATGTCTACAACGAACAATAAGCCCGGCAGACGTGTCATGTCTTCGATTCCACCAAACACGCGGCGAAGTCTGTCGCGCTCACGACCCAACATTAGACGCTCTTTTTTGGTGATTTTTTCGAATGTGCCATCGATTTCCATTTTGTCGATCAAGCCCAAACGCTTGATACTCTTACGAATAGTAGCAAAGTTGGTAAGCATGCCGCCCAACCAACGTTCGTTTACATAGTTCGAATTCGACTTACGGGCTTCGTTCTCCATAGTGGCTTTTGCTTGGTTCTTAGTACCAACAAACAAAACGCCCCTTCCCTGACTTGCAACATCAATCGCAGCTTCGCGCGCAATGTCAATCAGGAGTTGGGTTTTACGAAGATCAATGATGTGAATCCCATTGCGCTCCATGAAAATGAAGTTCCGCATTTTGGGATTCCAACGGCGGGTTAAATGTCCGAAGTGAGCTCCGGACTCGAGCAATGCCTCAACAGTTATTGCTGGCATGAAAAAGACCTCAAATTGTAGTGGATTAAACCTCTGTGTGGGTCGCCGAGTGCTTCTTTCCCTGCCCGTACAGGCAGGGTCCGCAGAAGTCTCTCACCACACATGTGTAGTATTGAAAAGACCGTCCAACAAGCCGAATTAACGCTTGGAGAACTGGAAACGTTTACGTGCTTTTTTCTGTCCGTATTTTTTACGCTCAACCATACGTGGATCGCGTGTAAGAACTCCTGCCGGACGCAGTACTGAGCGCAACTCTTCGTTGTACTCAAGTAGGGCGCGTGCCACACCAAGCCTAACAGCTCCAGCTTGACCAGATTTCCCGCCGCCACGAACGTTTACAAAAACGTCGAATTGGCCATCGGTGTTGGTAAGCGCCATTGGTAGCAATGCATCTTTACGGTAGATTTCTATAGGAAAGTATTCTGTGATCGGCAATTTGTTCACCATTACGTGACCCGTACCGCTAGTTAAGCGCACTTGGGCAACACTGGTTTTACGACGGCCGGTTCCTTGATAGTTCTTCATGTTCTAATTAGCTCCAGTTTCAATCAATTATTTGAAGGGTAAAGTAGGGTGAAAGCCTTAGGCTGCTGCGCCTCATGAGGATGCTCCTCACCACGATACACCTTCAACTTCTTAATGATCTGCTTACCCAGCCTGTTTTTAGGCAACATACCTTTAACAGCAAGCTCTACAACCTCTTCAGGCTTAGAAACGATCAAATCCTTAAACGGACGCATTCTGCCTCCACCTGGGAATCCCGTGTTGTGGAAGTACTCTTTCTGTTCCGCTCGCTTGCCCTGCATTACAACCTTCTCAGCGTTAATAACCACCACGTGGTCACCACCATCAATGTGAGGAGTAAATGAAGGCTTATGCTTGCCACGAAGCAACGTAGCCAACTGAGTAGCTAAACGCCCAACTGTTTGGCCGGCAGCGTCAACTACCCACCAGTCAGACTGTACGTCCTCAACCCTAAGCGATTTTGTGATTTTCTGATGCATATCTATTTCCCCGTAAGGGGCTATCTGTTCGTTTGGTAATACTAGAGCCGACAAATATAAGGAAAAAGTTCAAATGTGTAAATGTGTAAATATGAGAATGCCAATTTTCAATATCTAATTCTCAAATTTGCAAATTGAGATTCTCAAATTTTCACATTTTCACATTAGAATTGGACTGTGGCATAGCTTACCGCACTTCCCGTCTCTTCTTCTTCCCACACCCCATAGTGCAGCACTGTGCCGGCTGCTGGTTGCAGGGCACCTAACACAACGGCCGTGGGGCCGAGGCCGCATATGCGTTGGTTAAGTTCGGGCAGGGTGGAGTTTTTGATGTACGCTGCTATATCAACATTTTCTAAGCTTTTCAATATATCCGCATCTGCTTTTTGTACGGCGTCGGAAATTTCGTCCGCTCGCAATTCATCGCCAAATTTTAGGCCTACGTGAGCTAGGTCACCGCTGATCATCCAAAATGCGTTTGGTGCGTGCGTCTGGATAGCCCCTTTCACAATATCGGCTACTTGGCGCATGACGCTGATTTCGGTTTCGCTGTGGGCGCCGCCGGCAATGAGTATGGGCACGATGGAAAAGGGGCGTTCGCCGCGGGCTAGTTTGAGGAGTGCCACGTGCATTTCGATGGAGTGTTCGGGTTTGTGCGCAATATCGGATGCGGAGTTGAGCGTGCCGAGTTTTTCTGCGAGGTCGGCAACAATTTCTTTGTGCGTGGTAACTCGCGTGCCGCCCATTATGAAATCTTTTGTGGTTAGCACCACCGGGGTATCGTACCAATAGTGCGACGTGCCAACAATTACGAAAACGTCGGACTCGACTTCCGACAGTACCTGAATGGCGTGTTGATATGCATCGGTCGCAACGCGAAAATCGATGTGCGGAATGAGCAGCGCCTTGATTTTTTTCGTGCCAGTTTCTGAAGCGAGGCTTGCAGGGAACGTATCAGTTTTTGCCGGGGGCTTTGTGTTGCTCAACAAATGTTCGATGTCGGAAAAAGAAATGTCGGTGGCTTCGCGAACGTAGATTGGTTGGCGAACATCGGCTGCAAGAAATTCTTGAATTGCTTTTTTCTTTCGCGCTTCGAACGTGGCATCGTGTAAGTATCCCATTTCGGATAGTTTGGAAACGAAGGCTTTTAGACGCATCATTTCTTTGCTATCGATGTCAACTTCGGCGGCTTCGGCAAGTTCAGAGTAGGTGGTAATTCCGTTGCATGCTTCGATGATTTGGAGCATGTCGGAGTGGACCATGATGGGACCTTCGGCATACCCAAACGCATCTTGAAGTACGAGGTAGTGATCGCCACCTTCTTCTTCAACGTGTATCGAAACATCATCTCTGAACTCAGGTAGCGTCATGAAGTTTGTCCAAACTTTTTACGCAGGTGCCGCATAAAATACACCAAGCCAAACCCTGCCAAGGCGAACAATGCTGCCGCAGCAAGATACCATGGGTTGCCCGTAATAAAGTAGATTACAACCATGAGTACCCCACCAATAATTTTTGCAGTTACGGCGGCCCACGGAGTATCGGTACTACTTTTTTTGCGTTTTTTGTTCATAATAATTTCACGAAATAATATTTACGATTTTGCGAGTGCGAATTTTTAAGTGTGAATTTGTAAGTGCGAATTTTACGTTGCTTTATTTGTTTGCACTAAATTGTTTGCCGCTGTGCGAATATTGAAATTGCCTTTATACGAAGCCACATAGTCAACATAGTTTTGGGCACTCTGATCGAGTTTGTCACGCTCTGCTTCGGTTAGTTCACGTACAACTTTTGCAGGCACGCCGGCAACCAAGGTTCCCTCTGGGACTACCATGCCTTCAAGCACCACGGCTCCGGCGGCAATCATGGAGTACTTGTTTATTACGGCCCGATCGAGAATTGTTGACTGCATACCAATCAACACGGTATCATGAATTGTACATCCGTGCAGCATAGCCATGTGCCCCACTGTTACGTTGTTCCCGATGTACAACGGATGCTTATTAAACGTTGTGTGTAGCATTGAAAGGTCTTGAATATTCGTCCGCTCGCCAATTCGAATTTCATGAACATCACCGCGAATAACACAGTTGTACCACACGGTAGAATCTTTACCAATTACCACGTCGCCAATAATTTTTGCGCCATCAGCAATAAACGCAGTTTCGTGAATTTTTGGTAAAATTCCGCCGTATTCGATAATGGTCCGTGTTTCGTTCATCTCTGTGATACTTTCATCCGTGAGTTAATCATCCGCGTCTCCCGAAATTTACGTTTTCAGCTTCGTTCAACCACTGCTCACAATTCGTCGTCAAATATTCAAACGCTGCATCGCGATTGTTCGAAATTATTCCGTCTAAAATCGCTTCTTCAATCATCCATTTCATGTAGCCAACTTTTCTTGAAGGGGGCAATCCAGTTATTTGCATTATTTCTTCACCACGTAGTGGACTCTGAAAAGCACGCAACTGGTCGCGCTCGCGAACGTCGATAATTTTTTGGAGAACAACTTCGTAGTTCTCCAAATATCGTTCAGCTCGTGTTGGATTCCGCGTAGTAACATCGGCCCTGCACAGCGTAAACAAATCATTTATCCAATCGCCGGCCAATACGGCTAAGCGCCGAATGGCGGCGTCGGTTACACCTTCGTCTACAAGTTTCATCGGACGCTGATGCAAGCGCACCAAGGTTTCAACGTACGAGAGTTGATCGAAAGGCAATTTCATTTTTTTGAAGATTCGTTGTTGCCAACGCGCTCCAACTTCCTCGTGTCCATGGAACGTCCAACCGTGTCCGTCGACAAATCTTTTAGTTCGTGGCTTTGCAATATCGTGCATGAGCGTAGCAAAACGCAGCCATACATCATCCGATGCCGCAGCCACGTTATCTACAACTTGCAACGTGTGCTTAAACACATCTTTGTGCGCAAACTCTCGGTTACCAGCCATTACTAATTCAACGCCAGCCAGTTGATTTACTTCCGGAAAAACATATTCTAGCAAACCAGTATTTCGTAGAACGTAGAGTCCGACGCTTGGCTTTTTTGTAGCCAATATTTTCAAAAACTCGTCAGTAATTCTTTCTTGCGAAACAATGGTAATTCTATCTGCCATTTTTGAAATGGCAGCCAACGTTTCATCATGAATTTCAAAATGTAATTGCGCGGCAAATCGCGCGGCGCGCATCATTCTGAGCGGGTCATCTTCCATTGTAACAATGGCATCGAGTGGGGTGCGCAGTAAGCCCCTTTCCAAATCAGCTTGACCTCCAAACAGATCAATTATTTCGCCCAAATTTTCGGACTGTAACGAGGCGGCCATGGCGTTTACGGTAAAGTCGCGTCGGCGCAAATCGTCGGTCAACGTGCCCTCGGTTACAACGGGGTTGCGCGACTCAGAACTGTATTGCTCTTTGCGTGTTCCAACAAATTCAACTTGGTATTCGCCAATCGGCACCATGGCTGTACGGAAGCGTTCATACTCTACAGTATTAACTTGAAACTCAGCGGCAACTATCCGTGCAAATTGAAGTGCATCGCCCACCACGGTGATATCAATATCGGTGCGTTCACGCTGCAAAAGCGAATCTCGCACATAGCCCCCTACCACATAAATCTCGGTGTTGTGGCGGTGCGCAATTTCGGCAACGCTTAACAGCACGTTATTTGTGATAGGAATTTTAGCGCTCGGCAACACGGCGAACTCCGGACGATCCTTTGTCTCGGCGTTCCATCGAAAGTTTGGCGGCCGTCGTAATTTCTTTATGGGTCAACCCGAACGCTACTATCAATTCAGCGGGATCACCCGATCCACCAAACGTGTCCATCACGCCTACAAATTCAATGGGAACGGGAGCATTTTTAGCTGTGCATTCGGCCACCGCACCACCCAAACCGGCATGGACTTGGTGTTCTTCAGCCGTTACAATGCATCCGCATTCACGTGCCGCAGCAGTTATTGTAGCTACGTCAAGGGGCTTTATGGTACTCACATTTACAACTCGTGCTTGAATACCCTCTTTTGCCAACGTATCGGCAGCAACTAACGCTTCCCAAACCAGTGCGCCGCTTGCAATCAGCGCTACGTCGGTTCCTTCGCGAAGTACCGATGCCTTACCAATTTCGAATGGAGTGTCGGGAGTGGTAAACATGGGCACGGGTGAACGACCAAAACGTATGTACGCTGGACCCACCATTTCGCCCATGGCGATAGTGGCTTTGCGTGCCTCTTCGTAGTCGCACGGCGTAAACAACGTCATGTGCGGAAGTGTGCGCAAGAACGCAACTTCTTCTAGCACCTGGTGAGTAGCTCCATCGGGTCCGACGCTAATGCCCGAGTGCCCGCCACCAATTTTTACGTTCGTTTCGTTGTAACAAACAGAAATGCGCAACTGATCGGCATTACGTAGTGCACAAAACGCGCCATACGAAGCAAAAAACGGAATTTTTCCGCTTAGCGCTAAGCCCGCAGCAATTGTTGTTGCGTTTTGCTCGGCAATTCCGATCGAGAAAAACCGATCCGGGAATTTTTCTTTGAACTGTTGGGTCATTACCGACCCCGTAATATCGCCACCAAGCACCACTACGTTGCTGTGCTTTTCGCCCAGGGCAACAAGTCCGTCGCCAAATCCAAACCGAGTTGGTTTTTGTCCTAATAATTCCATGTTTTCAGTCCTGATTTACGGCATTAATGATAGTTCTTCAAGGGCGGCAACGGCTTGCGCTTCAGTAGGGGGCTTTCCGTGCCATTCAAACATGTCGTTCATAAACGACACCCCGTGACCCATAAAGGTTTTTGCGACAATGGCGGTTGGTTTTCCCGAATTGCTCTCTTGGTTCTTTATGAAATGATCAAAGCCTCGTTGAATATCGGCAAAGTCATGTCCATCAACTTCAATCACATCAAATCCAAAAGCCGCACATTTTTCAGCAATTGGGTACACATTCATTACATCTCGAATGCGACCATCAATTTGACAGTCGTTATTGTCGATAATCCAGCAGAAGTTATCCAGGTTGAAGTTCGAGGCCGACATTGCGGCTTCCCAAACGCTGCCTTCTTGCAATTCTCCATCGCCGGTGAGTGTAAAAACTCGATGATCGTTTTTGTCGAGAAGTTTATCGGCCATAGCCATACCCACGGCAATCGAAATCCCTTGTCCCAACGAGCCTGAAGAAGTTTCTATACCAGGTAGATGCATATCGCGTCCGGGGTGCCCCTGCAGCCTAGTCCCAAACTTTCTCAGCGTTCCCAGCTCTTCTTTCGGGAACATCCCTGCGTTTGCCATGGTTGAATACTGCACTGGGCACATGTGACCTGCCGAGAGGACAAACCTATCGCGTCCGGCCCACAAATAATCATGCGGATGGTACCGCATAACACCGCCTAGATACAGCACTGCGAAGATATCCGACGACCCAAGAGGGCCGCCACTATGGCCCGACCCAGCGCGCACCAGAGCGCGAATTATATCGCGTCGGATTTCGTTCGCAATAGGCAAATACTCAGAACTTTCGCGCCGAACATTTTCGAACGTAGTAGTGTTGAATTCGATTGATTTCTTAACGGACACATCCATAACGTCTTTATTCTTGTTGAGTTACAAATCAGAAACGGCAAAACTACGAAAAGTAAAATCCACAAAGCCCCTTTCACAAATGAAACAGCTAATAGTCTATCGGATTTTTTCAGTAACACGTGATAATCCTCTCCATTCGGCTAACTATGTGGAAAAGTTTAGAAAAAATGTTTACGAAAAAAAGCACTTTACAGTAACATTTTTGGGAAAAAAGTGTTAAATAGGGCTAATGTAGCAACCTGTCCAAAGCAGGATGTGCATTCCTCGCACCAATTCCGCTTGATTTGTATCCGAAATAATGTTTGTGGGTTAGGTGTTAGTTACAAAAAAAAAAAAACGAGATTCAGTTACGGACCCGGGAGCTTACATGTCGAACCGCTACTCTATAAAAGCCTTAGCCCTTATCATTTTATTCCTCGCTGTCTGTACCACCGGACAGGCGCAGCGAAAAGCACCATCTGCGAATGACATATTGAGTGTGAATGGAGCACAAGGAACCGAGTTCTGGATAGCCATTCCACCGAATGAGATCAACCCATTTCCGATAAGCAAATTGGAGATTTACATTGCGTCGGCTTTTGACACCGAAGTAACGGTTTACGAACCGGCCGGAAACACATCGTTTAAACGGAAAATCACGGCAAATCAAATCCGAACATTGAGCGACGGGAAGGGCGAAACGAAGTGGACTTGGGAATGCCGAACTTCTGAGCAAGTAGTGCCCCAAGGCATTAGATTAACTGCAGATGTACCAATTTCGGTGTATGTTTTGAATTCCAAGATTACAAGTTCGGATGGCTACCTTGCAATTCCAACTTCGTCTTGGGGCAACGAATACATTTGTACTTCATATTGGGATTTCAGAGAATACAAACCATGGGCCGGTGGGTTTATTATCATAGCTAAGGATAATGGAACCATATTAGACATTACGCTCAGGGGCCAGGGCGAAAATTATGGCAAAACGGTCAATGGAAAGAAAATAAACACCGGACAGACGTATCAAATCAGCATGGAAGCTGGCGATGTTTACAAGGTACAGGGTGACGGTCAAAGCAGAGGAGTTTTTGACCTAACGGGATCAAAGGTTCGCAGCAACAATCCCATTGGTATGATAAGTTACCATGAGCGGACAACCATGCCGAATTTATTGATTAATGGAAACGGCAGGGATCACCTTTGCGAGATGACGCCGCCCGTATCAACGTGGGGTAAAAGATATGTGACCGTAGAATACACGCGCGACCACGTGAACGGTCAAGGTAGAGGAGATGTATTTAGAGTGATTGCTGCAGAGGCTGGAACCAAATGGACGGTTAAGTATTATGACCACAAAACCAAGGCGACGATTGGTCAGTCCGGCGGACAATTTGGTAAGGCCGGTGAATTTGCGGATTTGTATCAGTCTCAGGGTCCGTCATTTATCATTAGTGGGTATAGCGTTTTCGAGGCGGATAAACCCATCTTCGTTATGCAGTATTCTTGCTCATCTTCTTGGGATGGTGATATTAATCTTGACCCGTTCATGATTAACGTAGTACCGGAAGAGCAGTTTATTACCACCACTCTTTTTCAAACGCCTACGGATACGAAATTCACAAAGCACTATTTGAACTTGATTGTAAAGGCCGACACAGCAGATCCAGACTATATCAACAATTTGAAATCACTCGTGATAGATGACATTGCCGTATGGAACCACCCTCAGGCTGCATCACCACTTTTATTGTTTACGAATATGCCGCAGTCCAATCTACATTGGACAACGCTGAGTTTTGGTACTGACGCCAGGGCGCATCGAATTAAATCAAACGGTAAGGTGTCATTTGGCGGATACATATACGGTTTTGGAGCCGTAGACAGTTACGGTTGGCCGGCTGCTTCGGGCTTCAGGCCTACAAGTTTTTTCGACACCATGCCTCCGGTACTAAAGGCCGACTCTGTATGTGGAAACTATAATTACTCGGCTACAGAATTCAGAAACATTCCTGACCCGCCACTCGCCGTACCTAAGGACTCAGATCAGGTTGAAACAGGAGTAGCTAGGATTGATACGGTAGATGGATCGAACAGCTACAATTACAGACTCGTGTTGCTGACGGACAAAGTTTTTCCTAGAAATCCGGCGTACAAAAAGTTTGACTTTCGTTGGGATGTGATAGACAAGAGTGTGGATGCTTTTGCAATATTCTTTGTTCAGGATTATGCCGATAACGTGACCTTCGACACAGTGTCGTACTTCGCAGACCGAATAAGTTTTAGTCCCAAACCATTACAATTTGGAAAACTTAGGTTAGGATCGAAATCCACATTTAAGGCCTCTGTAACCAATAGTTCTACTGGCGATGTTGTACTAAATCTTGCGAGTTTGAATGTTGGAACGTATTTCAAAATACTTGCCGGTACCATTCCGCCGGTGGTAACTCTAGGACCGGGTAAAACGCATGAGTTTACCATTGAATATGACGGCAGACGTGAAACAACTGACCTTCTAACGGATTTCGACGAAGACACGCTTGTTGTAAATACTGCCTGCGGAATTTTCAGGCTCGGTATGTCTGGCATAGCTGCAATACCTAGAATCATTGTCGAAGACTTTAACGCTGGTACGGTTGGAGCAGGCATCGAAAAGTGCAAGGCAGGTGGCTTGTTAATTACAAACCCAGGTTCGGACGATTTAATCATCACGGCGATTACTGGATGGCAAGGAAGAAACTTCACCGTTTCAAATCCAACAACACCGCCGCTTCCAATTACTATTGCCCCTAAGCAGTCGGTTAATGTTACTCAGATATGCTACAAGAGAGCTGACGTAGGTCAGGATTCAATTGATGTAGTGTTTACGAGTAACGCCGATACCGATCCCAAAAGCACTTCTGACAGTATTTCAACTTGGAGGGGAGAAACTGATGCTCCGGGTCCTGGCGTAACCGGGTACGATTGGCTAAAGAGACGTGTTGGCACCTTGCATCAATCATTTGGCAGCGTAATTAATACTGGGAACCAAGTTGCTACGCTCACAGGCGCAGTATTTATGGATGGGACGAGCTATTTCCCGCCAGGAAGTAATGAAGCCAATTACGTATTTAAAATTGTCGGAATTTACGATCAGGGCAACCCGACAACTAATGTTGATCTAGCGAATGGCAAAATGGTTGATGTAATGGTGATGTTCCGTCCAGATGCACCACAAGTGTTTCAAGCAACCTTTAAACCTGTTTGGAGTACACCGGGCATTGCTGAGAAAACAGCAACTTTAGACGGTGTTGGAATTATCCCAACGTTCGCGGTGACTGGTGCTTTACTAACGTGCCTCGACACTCCGGAAGGTGCTCCAGCAAGGATGAATTTAGTAATTACGAATGCAGGTAATGAAAACCTTACAATCTCAAGATTGACTTTCGCAGCTGTCACGGACCCCGCATTCCAGTGGGTTACCGCGCCAACTGTACCAATTTCGATTCCATTTGCGGCTGGCAGTAATGTTGTCACCTTCCCTATCGAGTTTACACGACCGGTCGGAAATGGCAATGGATTTGTACTCAATGTAGAAATTGATCACGATGCCCTTCCGGGTAATGGCATCGACTCTTCAGTAACAACGGTGTTAACTGCTGCGCAGCGATTCACTGTTGGAAGTTGCACAGGTCCTGCTATTGAAGTAACCGATGTTAGCTTCGCACCAACCCTAGCTAACTGTGAAACTCCAATTGCGGAATTCACAATTAAGAATATTGGTGGCGGACTAAAACCAATGGAGATTAGGAACATTCAACCTAGTGGTGCTGACGCTGCAACGTTTACTATTGTAAATATTATTGGCCCAGCCGGAACAAGCATAACGCTGCCGTTCACTTTGAACGCACAAGAAGTTGCCAGGGTTCAAGTTGAGTTCAGTCCCACGGAACCGAATGCAGCTCCGTGGGCTGTCCGGAATTATACGGCGGAGTTTCAAATCAGGAACTATGTTGAAGGTGACAATGTTGAACTGACAGCAAACGTTCTCGTTAAAGCTACGGGCTCCGCTTACGTTGTTCCGGTTACGATGAATTTGACGAATAATGTTTCGGGAACACCGCAAACTCCAGGAGCTGAAGTAACGTTCTCAGTGGCCGCTACTTCGGCAAACTGGCCGAAGGCGAGTCTGACGAATTTCATTGCCGATGTTATTTACGACACGAGGTCGCATTCATACGTAGCCAACTCTGTAAATTCATCCGTAGCTGGCTGGACTGTTTCAGACCCAGTAATCACCGCGATCGACGCCACTAGGTCTCAAATGCGGTTTACGCTGACCGGCAGCGCACCAATCACTGGTGACGGCAACGCGTTTACGTTCCGAACCATTGTATTATTGAGCCCAAGTTTCAAGGCTGATCAAACCCTCGCGGTAAATCTGGTCCGCCCTTGCTTAGTTCCAACAACAACTGGAACCAATACGGAGATTTTCAGTTGCGCTCTTAGCAAACGCGTAGTTGAAGTTGGAAGCACCCAGTTTGCCTTCCACCCAGTATCTCCAAACCCCGTTCAAGGTGGTTCAGGAAAAATTGACTTCGCAGTCGGCCTCAGCGCTCCTACAACTATCGACATCGTAAACACTCAAGGTGTGGTTGTTCGAAGTCTCATTAATGAAAAACTAAGCTCAGGTGCCTATACCCTTGACTTCCAGACAATGGGTCTGGCGAATGGTGTGTATGTAGTAAGAATGAAATGCGCAGATTACTCAGCAACCCAACAATTGGTAGTTGCCGAATAAACTCCCCTAGGCTGCCGAACAAGCTCCCCTAGGTTATAAAGCTGATTCAAAGAACCCTGCAATTTCTGCGGGGTTCTTTGTTTAAAGCGGCACCATTAACGCGGTACCATTAACGCGGTCCTATTAAATGGCACGGGGCTTGCCCGTGGAAAAGCTGGACTTGCATAATTCGAGGCTGCTACGTACCTTTGTCTTGAGTAATTGTACAATGCGTACCCCAAAACACCATAGAATCAATTCAATCTTTGCAGTAGCAATTGCAGTAGCATTTTTGCAACTGATTGCGTTTCACGTTGTGAAAGCTGATAAGCCTAACAATCCGGTGACTCGTACAGTAAATGTCAAAGGTGAAACTGCGCTTCGTTACACTGGTACTGCCGGTGGAGCGATGGAAGTTGCCGTTACAGCATTGGCAAAAAGAACTGCAGTAAAGTCTGCTGCAAAAACCCAGATTTCTGCCGATACGGCTAAAAGGGAAAGTAGAATTCTTTTTGCTCGTGTAGCTTCTGACGTCTTTAATGCTCGCGTAGAGCTAGTGAATGACGAGAATCAGACTGAAATCGGCATATACAACATGTTGGGTAAAAAAATGATGGACGTCCACAAAGGTGGGCTTTCACGCGGTCAACATGACTTCGCGCTTAACGTCCCAGAACTGCCCGATGGCGTATACATTTGCATTATGCAGGGTAGCGATTTCCGTCGCGCCGAAAAGTTCTATCTCAGCCGATAGACTGAAAATTCTCAGCGCGTGAAAACGCTCTCAAAATATCAAAATCAATGACCGGTATAGCCGGTCATTTTTGTTTATAGCAACGATACTTTAACAGCAACGATACTCGGAAAGGTAAACATGAAATTCGCAACTAAGGCAATCCACATAGGTCAGCAACCCGATGAACTCACCGGCGCAGTTACTGTCCCCCTCTACCAAACTTCCACCTACGCCCAGGAAGAAATCGGAAAACACAAAGGCTGGGAATACGCCCGCACCCAAAACCCAACTCGTTCAAGGTGGGAAGAATGCTTGGCCGCTCTTGAAGGGGGCTTAGCAGCATACGCTTTTGGAAGTGGCAGTGCCGCTGTAGATTCAATAATGCGCATCCTTTCGGCCGGTGACCACGTGATAATGGCCGAGGACATGTACGGTGGCACTTATCGGCTGGCCACCACAGTACTCACAAGATTTGGTCTGACGTTTTCATTTGTTGATATGCGCGACCCCGCAAACGTAGAAGCTGCTATTCAACCCAACACGAAAATGATTTACACAGAAACGCCCACTAATCCCATGATGACCATTACCGATTTACGGACGATGGCGGCAATAGCGGATAAAATTGGGGCGCTTTTGGTGGTGGACAACACGTTTGCAAGTCCATATTTCCAACGTCCACTCGAGCTGGGGGCACACGTTGTGGTGCATTCTGCTACGAAGTATTTGGGTGGTCATAGTGATCTGGTACACGGTATCGTGGCAACAAACAGCGCCGATGTGGCCGAACGCCTTAAGTTCATCCAAAACGCTGTAGGGGCCGTGCCAGGGCCTTTGGAATGCTGGTTGTGTTTGCGAAGCGCAAAGACTCTTCATGTACGCATGGAACGTCACGCTTCAAACGCAATGCAAATTGCTATAGCCCTTGAAAAAGATCCCCGCGTAAAAGCGGTGCATTACCCCGGACTCCCCTCTCATCCTCAACACAAACTTGCGGCAAGTCAAATGAACGGGTTTGGTGGCATGATTTCCATTGAACTCGGTGGAATAGCCCAGGCCAAGTCCTTCACCAAAGCTATCAAGGTGTTCACCCTAGCTGAATCTCTTGGTGGAGTTGAATCCCTTGTCTGCCATCCTGTATCTATGACCCATGGCTCCATCCCCGTGGAACAACGCGAGCGCCTCGGCATCACCGAAGGTCTCGTCCGCCTCAGCGTTGGCATCGAAGACGTAGAGGACCTCATGGCTGACATCGACCAAGCACTTCACAACTAGCAGTTAGCAGTTAGCAGTTAGCAGTTAGCAGTTAGCAGTTAGCAGTTAGCAG
>JABMNI010000085.1 GCA_013204605.1 Ignavibacteria bacterium | reverse complement strand
GTTATTCAGTACAGTAGTTATTCAGTACAGTAGTTATTCAGTACGGTAGTTATTCAGTACAGTAGTTATTCAGTACGGTAGTTTTTCGTTGAGCATTCTGACTGCTTGACTTCGGTTGTTGATTAATGCGGCAACGCTGCGTAATCTACGGAATGCTGCAGTGTCGGCCCGACCCTCTAACTCAAACATGGCGCTGTTTGTAACGGCATTCAACGTTACGCTTTGAATTCCGGAATCTAATCTGTCGGGTGCAAGTCGAACGCCCATGGCTAGTTTGTTTAACCATGCCGTGCGTGTGCGAGGTGGTTGTGTGACATTTTTTGTCAGGCGGTACAACGGACCCTGAGGATAACCATTGTAACCCTCTGCAAAGCCCCTTTCCTCATTCAGAATTTCGGGCGTAACGTAGATGGGTCGGTTGGCATTACTGTCTAGCAAGGCATTCAGCATTCTGATAAACCGTTCCTGAATAACCTGCGTGTTGGCCTGAGATTCCATAAACGTTTTCGAGTCGAGCTCGAACTCGCGCAGGTAGCTCATGTAGGCATCAACTTGCGGCTGAATGTGCGCAAAAACTTGCGGGTACAGTTGTTTGAGGTAGGGGGCATACCAGGTGCGCCGAAGGAGTTCTTTGTCGATTATGGTTACGTCGGGACGGTAGCCGTCCACCACTTGTTTGTACCAGAGGGCGGCACACATGTAATCCCACTGACGCGTAATAATAATCGCATTTGGTTCGGCATTTTCCAACACCCATTCCGAGTAGTCGTTCACTGATGTGTGTTTGTGCTTGTCCATCGCCATAAAATTTATCAACACGGCTACAACTGGAATTGCTAGTAGTCCATACGTAATGTTGTTCTTCAGCTTATCTGCAACCGGCAGCAAACCCAAGGCAAACAGCAATGTTAAAACCGTAATGGTTGGCAAGAAGTAAGAATCGATATCGGGAATTCCATAGCCGAGTGAGATTCCAAGATTTCCAATAATCAGAACCACAAAGCCCGTTGCCAGAGATCGTTGTTTGCGGTACAAAAGCACGGCGCCGATGGCGGAAAAGGCGAGTCCGAAGTAGAGGAGGGCGCTGCCGGCAACCTGAAAGAAAATGCGCGAGTTAATGTTCAGCACGTTCGGATCGGAGAACAGCCACACGCCGAACTGAGTGCCGCGCACGTGGTACCAGAACGAGGCAAAGTCGCGGTGGACCCAGCCCCAGTTGATAGGTGGGAGTGCTGCGCTGCGCAAGGGTAGGAGGGCGTATAGGGAGAGGGCGAGAAGGGCGGGCAGGACAATCCAGAGCGCGTCTTTGGAGCGGGCCCTGAGGGTGCTGCCGCTGGACCATAGCAGGATTAAGCCCGGGGCGAGAAATACTGACGACAAGTGATTGCACAGCATGAGTCCGAAGAGGAGTCCACTTAGTGCACTCAGCGAATAGAATTTGTTTTGAAGCGCGGTGCTGCGTTCAACGGCAAGAAGGGTGGCACAGAGCAGGAGAAAGTTTAAGCTGTACACCTCGGCCGATGTGGCCTGCTGCCATACTAACGGGCTTGCGCCAAGAACCGCTGCCGAGGTGATGGCAATAAGTCTTGCAACGTTGGGCTTCAGTTGGTTATTGGTGCGCATCAATACATTGTACGCCAGCACGCTAAAAATTCCACAGCCGGCAGCGCAACAAAATGAAGCAAAGGCATTGAGCAAGGTAATGGGAGTACTAAACGGAAGGAACGTAATAATGTGACCAACCAACGTGTACAACGGGTACCCAGTTGGATGCGCCACGCCCCATGTAGCACAGGCAGCGGCCAGCTCGCCAGAATCTGTGAAGTATAGTCCCGGCACCAAGGTTACCAAGTACAACACAAAAAGCGCCGCAAACAGCAATGCCGCATGCGCCCATCTTGATTGAATTAGTTGCTGTTTGAAGTCTTGCATAATGGTGGCAAAGCTATTAAGAAAAACTTCCTTCCCTGCAAATACATTTGAAGATTGCCATTCTCACATTTACACATTCTCACATTGGGCTTCCCTCTCCGGCAAAAAAATGACGCTAAACAAAAAGTATGCTTAGCGTCAGTGGGTTTGAAAGTTTTAAAGGAAGTTTATTTGGCAATCACTACTGGAAGTTGCGTAACGCTGCCATCTTGCTGAGTAAGTAGCAGGAAATAGCGTCCGGCAGATACATCGCTTATGTCAAATTGCTGAACTGCAGACGGCGCCGTAATAAATGTTCTCACCAGGTTACCAGAGGCGCTGTACAAATTGTAGCCACGGACATTGCTGAGGGCATCGCCATTAACGGTTAAAACAGACGAAGCCGGAAGTGGTCCGGAGGTAATTCCTGCATCGAAAGCCGAAGGCACAGATGAAAGGTCATCCACAATCCATGTAATAGAGAACGGTAGACTATCGGCCTCGTTATTACCATCGAACAAAGTAAACGAAATGGAAGTTGTACCTTTTAGCCCGTTTGGTACTATATCAGTTAGGAGGTCTAAACTTCCGAATCCCGATAAATTCTGCCCTGGGCGCTCTTTAGGATCATCTACCCCTTCAAAAAGGTAAAAGCAATTAGCTCCAAAGCAAAATGCTCCATCGTGTCCAGAAATCGCCTTGCTTAGATCGTAACGGAAGTACATCACTTTATCGGTAAAACCTGGGTTCAAAAGCTTGCCTGTGCGTTTTATAACACTCTCTGACGAAGTACCGCGTATTGGCAATTCCTGGTCCCAAATGATATTGTATGACTGTGCTTTCAAAATACAGGCAGTACTAATAAGTGTAAGGAACAATACAAGACTTTTGATTTTCATAGATTTGCTTTCGGTGTTTTTCGAGGGAATCGTTAAACTACGGATTGTAGAATCCATGAGCAACACCCGCAAAGAGCTTACAGACAGTATTCAGTTACATTTATAGAGATTACATGCGACTATACATTACGGCCATCATGGTGTTTGTTTTCTGCCTGGCTCAGTCCAGCGCGCAAGACAGTACGCAAGCCTCGTTGCCATCAGTAAAAATCAAGGACATCAACGGCAACCTAATAAATACGGCTGATTTAGGTAGGGACGGCAAGCCGGTCGTACTCAGTTTTTGGGCAACGTGGTGTAAACCCTGCCTGCAGGAGCTGCAAACGTACCACGGACTCTACGAAGACTGGGTAAAAGAGCTTGGCGTGAACATTTACGCAATTTCCATCGACGACAGTCGAAACGCGCTTAAGGTGCCTGGTTTTGCAAAGGGGCGAAACTGGAAGTTCCCAGTGCTGCTAGACATGAATCAAGAATTTAAAAGAGCAATGAATGTGAATAATGTGCCCCATACGTTTATAATAATGAACGGCAAGGTAGTGTGGACGCATAGTGCATTTGCCCCGGGCGACGAAGAAGACGTAGAGGCTGAGCTTCGGAAACTCGTTGGCAAAGAGGGCTAAATGAAGAAATCTAGTCACTCAGCGAACAAGTCTCACGCAAAGAATTTCACTCGCACAATCACTATTGTATGTGTGCTCTGTATAGCCCCCTTCACCATGAAAAGTCAGGGCTACGACATTCAGGATGTGGGAACTATTTCGGGCTCGTTGCAGTCGGATATTCAAACCTACACCAAGGACAGTCTAATTGGCGCGCCAGAGGTACCAGAGCGAGTACTGTCTAACACCTTTGTGAACCTGCGTTTTGTACGTGGAAAATTCACGGCCGGTTTGCGGTACGAATCGTATCAAAATCCGTTGTTGGGTATCGACCCGCGTTATGGTACGTCGGGTGCGGGAACGGGTATTGGAATTCCGTTCAGATTTGCTACGTACACCGATGACATTTTTGAAATAACTGCCGGTAATTTTTACGAGCAGTTTGGTAGTGGAATGGTGTTGCGTACTTACGAGGAACGCAACCTTGGTTTTGACAATTCCATTGATGGTTTGCGAATGAAATTCACGCCAACGGCGGGGATGAAAGTAACGGCATTGTTAGGTAAGCAACGCGCGTTTTTCGACGTAAGTGCGGGCATTATGCGTGGTGGTGATGTTTCAATTGATCTTACGGAGCTTGCCGGCGGAATACTCCCCAATGACATGCGAGGCTCGATTGGCATCAGTGCAGTTAGCCGATTTCAAGAGGATAAAAATCCATTTCTCAACCTACCGCAAAATGTAATGGCGTGGAGTGCAAGAGCCGGTTTGGGGTACAGCGATTTTATGATGGACCTCGAGTACGCATATAAAATTAACGATCCCGGTGCAGCCAATCTGCTTTCTTATAACACCGGAAACGCGTTGTATGTAAACATGTCATACGCCACGAATGGATTTGGTTTGAACGTTTCGGGAAAACGAATCGACAACATGGATTTTAGAAGTGATAGAACGGCAACGGGCTTTGTGCAACAGGTAAATTATTTGCCCGCACTTACTAAGCAACACACATGGCGTTTGATTACGTTGTATCCGTACGCTACGCAACCCACAGGCGAATTTGGTTTGCAGGGCGATATGACCTTTACAATTCCTAAGGGAGGTTTTCTAGGATCGGATGAAACCACGGTCTCAATAAACGCTTCCATGATTCATGCACTAGATACTACCCACACCGATCAGTACCATTACGATGCGAAATTCATGTGGTCGAACCGAATTTATTATCGTGATATTAATGCCGAAGTTATTCGAAAGTTCGGACGCAATTTCAAGGTAACAGCATCATACATCAACCTGCAGTATGACCAAGACATTATAGAACGCAGAGCTTCGCCGGATGAAACCAAGTACGGTGTTGTCACAGCAAACTTTGCCGTCCTAGAATTATGGTTTTCAACAGCCAGGGGCCAGGCATTGCGCACAGAGTTTCAGTATATGGCGGTAAGCCATCAGCCAGGAGCTGTACTTGCTTTGCAGAACGGTGACTGGGCAATGATCCTAGCGGAGTACTCAATTTCTCCAAGCTGGTTTTTCACGTTATTCGATGAATACAATTACGGGAACGCCAGCGAAGAACTACAAGTTCACTACCCGAATGCAACAGTGGCCTTCACAACTGGAGCTCTTAGGTTGCAAGGGGGCTATGGGCGAGTTCGTGGCGGAATACTTTGTGTTGGCGGAATATGTCGTCCCGTGCCGGCTTCGAACGGCTTCACACTTAACACGACCTATACGTTTTAATCAATTATGAATTAACAATTAGCAGTTAACAAATAACACGGTTTGATTAGTTAAGTCAGTCGGGAAATCACCAATTCAGCAAGCGTACGTAGATGTCAGTACATTTCACATTGTTCATCAAGTTGCAAACACCGCAGTTGTAAAAAGATAAATCTGGATATTTAAAATGAAACTCACATTATTATTTTTCGCAGCCGCAATTTTGTTCATTGCTTCTGCTTGCGATGTTATTGACAATCCGGTTCAATCAATCGATGTTCCGATTGACACCACAAAAAAAGTGCAGCAGAACGTTTTACTTGAAGACTACACAGGGCACACCTGCGGAAACTGTCCGGAAGCTGCCGAGTTAGCGCACCAGATTCAAACCACCTATGGCAAGAGCAGAGTGATTGTTGTTGCCGTGCATGCCGGACCTTTTGCAAAAGTGTCACTGCCGGACTATCCGATGGATTTTAATACAGCAGCGGGTACAGATTTAGACAATACGTTTCGTGTGGGCAGAGCAGGAAATCCGAATGGATTTATAAACAGAGTGGCTAAGAACGGCAAGATTATTCTTGGCAAGGACCAATGGGCTGAGGTGTCGGCCGAACTACTAACCGCCACACCCAAGCTCGGACTCAGCGAAACCCACACGTGGGATTCCACAACAAAAACTCTTAGCGTAAGCGTCGATATTGATTATTTAACAGACGGAACAGCGGATTATCACCTAGTTGGTCTGTTAACCGAAAGCCACATAATATCAGACCAAACAGACTACCGTAAGAACCCTTCGCATATTAAAGCCTATGAGTTCGATCACGTAATGAGAGCATCGATGCTAAATGGCACGTGGGGCGAACAAATCTCAACAACCGCAGTAACTGCCGGAACAAAAAAACAAAAAACTTTCACCTACACCTTCCCGGCTGGATCAACCTGGGTGCCTGGCAATTGCGAAATAATTATCTACGTCCACCAACACGAAACAACAAAAGAAGTTGTTCAAGTAATCTCGAGTCAATTATAAATTACGAAGTACGAATTGCGAGTGCGTAGATGGCAAAGTAGGCAGTAGGTCAAAATTGAGAGATTATGCATTTGAGATTATGCATTAGAGATTATGCATTAGAGATTGGCATTCTCATATTTACACATTTGCACATTGGGCTTCAATAGCCGATCCGTACTTCCAGTCCCCCAAAAAAGAATTCCGATGGCGTGTTGCCGCCGCTACGGTGTGTGTACCCTATGCGGAGATCGGTGAATACGTTGGGTAGCCACTCGGCGGAGAACCAGATACGTACTCTGCGTTGGTAGCTGAGTACGCCGCGCAGAAAGCGGTTGCCTTGTAGGAAGTCGCCGTCGCCACGGAGGGCATCGCCACCTACGTTGCCGATGGGTGCTTGTAATCCAGAACCGGGATAGCGAGGGTCTTCACCCATTAAGATCTTCCCGTTTGTGCCTAGAATATTTTCGCCGTGACGCGTATAGTCGAAATCTGCTCGCAGAAATGTTCGCGGTGTAAACCATGTTTTCAATTGCACGGCAAGACGATCGCTATTCGGATTCATGTCGTATCCGATTGGTGCATTGAAAGAAGTATACGATGCCGCCTGCGTGCGGTGCGAGAAAGTGTAAGGATCAATTCGCACATACTCTGCACTTATCAATGTTGGTTTTGAATTACCATGCGTTGATCCAAGCAGTTGCGATGCACCTAATTGCCAGGCAAACTTGTTGTTGTTCCCAACATACGATGTGTCTGAAAGTGTGGAGTAACTTAGGTCGTCGATAATCAGGTTTCCGTAAATCATGGTTCCGTTCATAGGTCGTACGGCGGCATCGAAACCTATGAAAGAATTGTCGTTCCTGCTCCGCTCTTCTGTGGCTAATCCGGCCGAAACAAAAAATGCGAGCGGGTTTAAATACGCCAGGTCAAGCCCCCTACCCCAATACACTATCATGTCGCTCACAGACACGGAGAGCCATGGCGTGGGATCTACAGACAAACGATGCGTTGCAATGTATTTGGTTGGAACGGCAGCGCCGGTGGTATCAGTTCCGTTTGCGCCGGAATGCGTCATGGTAAAGCGAATAGACTTGTACGGTACATCAATCAGCAATCCATCTAACAACGCGGCATCGATTGAGTGAACAAAATTGTCGATTGGACTAAAGCCAAACTGCATGGCTTCTCTACCAAAACGGATGCGCAGATGTTCACTTTGATATTGCACATAGCCGATGTACCTATCGAAAAATGAACTGTCTTCAGTATTAAATTTCAGTGTTCTAGCCAACGTTGGATCTGTTAGCGCTATATACCGCGGGTTCCCCTTAATGCGCATCCCGTTTGATAGATCGAGAAAGAAACCAAGATTGCTGTTGAGTGAGCCCATAAAACGTACGGCTGGACGGAATAAAACAAACGGGTCTGCAACTGTAGTGGTATTGTAGTAGCCGGCACGTGCCATTAACGATGCATCGCCTTGAAGCCTCACACCGCTATCGGAATACACTAGACCCCGAAATCTTCCAAAGGAATTTTCGGCCATGGTAATTGGTGTGGATGAATTATTGTCCAACATTATTGGAGCGTAGTAATCTGAAACGTATTTCGAAAAAGCACTCGATGTATCGGTGCTCTGATCTTTGATAGTGTACACAGACTGCGGCCACACCGAAACACTACCTACGGAACTCTTCCCACTAATTGCCCTAAGCATCTGGTAATCGAACGAAACACGCTCGGCATTCACGTCGGCATTCTGCGCGAAAAGATTAGAAGTAACAGCGGACGATGTAATCAGCGTTACTATGACGAAAAGAAAATTGTTCATAGGTAGCTTAGGTTAACGGGCAACAACGGTTGGTTTGCATTTGCATACCTTTCGCACAACATCGAGGTCCTTAGCAGCCTCCACTTCATTAGGATACTCCCCAACAAGAACTTCGTACTGAGTTTTCCCCTTCACTTTCATCTCGTTTGTAGTAACTCGCATTCGCTTCTTCTTAAAAAGCTCAACCACCGATGCAGCCTCTTTCTTATCGAATGTTGACCGAGTTTGTAAAGAGTACACTTTTACTGCGGTGGTAGGGGGCTGTGTGGTTGTAGTAGTTGCCACGGTTGCTGAAGGCGCAGCCACGGACGCTGTACTGGTTTTCTTTGCAGATTCTACCTGAGCTGTCGGCGGCGGTGCGCCAACGCTCATTCTTAACACATCGTAGGTAACAGGCAATAAATCGCTTTGTGGATATACTTCGCGTAATTCCGAGAATGACTTGCGAGCCTTTTCAACCTCTTTGTTTACACATTGATACATGATTATGCGCACCAAAGCATCATCGGCCCATTCACTTTTAGGAAACACGGTTACAATTCGTTCCAACAACGGCATGGCGCGCTTTGTATCTTCAACTAGCGAAGCGTGTAAAAACATCACCGCCGGATCATTTGGATAATCAATCAATAAATCCGGAAGTGCCTTCTTCGCATCTGTTGTCCATCCCTTTGCAATCTGTTGTACATGCATCTGGATGTTTGGTGCTTGGGCAAACAGTGGCGTTGAAGTGAAACAGAGAATACACAAAGGAAGAGCAAGAATTTTGAACATTTTGGTTGGCATTAGTGATCGGAGAACATAAAAATAGCCCTAACAAACTTAATTTGTAGCGTCTAACGTTTTCCAGGGTACAGAAATTTCAATTTATGGGTAATAAAAAACTATTCAGTGTAGTAGTGGCAGCGGGTGGTACAGGTGGACACATCTTTCCAGCCGTGGCCGTAGTTGAGCAGCTGGAAGTACTCACTCAACAGAACATTAACGTCACGTTTATGGGCAGTACCAACCGAATGGAATCGGAATTGATTCCGGCTATGGGGTACCGTTTTGTGGGGATGAGAATTAAGGGGCTGAGTAGAATATTCAGCGTCGACACATTGCTACTTCCTTTTAGAGTGCTCTTTAGCGTTGTAAAAGCCTACGTTACCATCAAGCGGAATAAGTCCCAAGTTGTGATGTGCACCGGAGCCTATATTTCTTTTCCCGTTGGTTTGGCAGCATGGCTGAGCGGAGTGCCACTCGTGGTGTTAGAGTCGAACGTGAATCCCGGAAAATCAAATCGGAAACTTGCATCAAAAGCATCGGCCGTAGTGCTTGCATTTGAAGAAGGAAAAAAATATTTCCCAAAATCGTTGCAAAAACGTTTGGTGGTTTTGGGCAATCCAATTAGAAAAGAAGTAATAGGTGGTTTAGATCAACGTGAGGCCAGGAAAATACTAGGTCTGAAAGAAGATGCAAAAACACTCTTCGTATTTGGCGGCAGCCTGGGCGCAAAAACAATTAACACGGCAGTTGAAAATTTTATTCATTCAAATTCCAACATTCAAGTTCTTTGGCAGACGGGAAAAAAGTATGAACCACAAAGCCCCTTACCGGAGGGTGTGAAGTGTGTTAGATTCATAGAGAATATGGGTGTGGCCTACGCCGCGTGTGATTTGGTGTTGTGCAGGAGTGGTGCAACCACTGTAGCTGAATTAGGTTTGTTGGGTAAGGCGGCAATTTTGGTGCCCATGCCCAATTCTGCTACGAACGAACAGTATCATAATGCCATGCATGCGCAAGAGACTGGTGGGGCGGTGATGGTGGCCGACAACGAAATCATTAAGCAGATGAAAAGTGTGGTGTTAGATATATTGGGCAATGAACATAAAATTGAACAAATGAGTGTTGCCATGAAAAAACTTGGAAAGCCCCGTGCAGCCGAAGAAGCAGCGCAACTAGTTTTAGATATAGGCGGGTGGGTGAATAATGGAAACTGAAATGCCTACAGTGGAATATCCGGCGGTTTTCAAGATAAAATTAGCGCCGTATTGGACGTCGGTAGCCGTGTATTCGATTACCTTTTTGCTGTACATTTTAATTCGCGCGTTGTGGGATGCCACGTTGCAAGATGGAATTGTGAACGTAGTAATCACCGATCCAATGGTAGTTGTGCTTGGCCTTTTTGTAATTGTCTCATCACTCTCGTTGGTGTTTAATGCAATTATGCGGCGCGCCATTATTGTTACCCGGCAATCAATAACCTTTACCAGCAAGTTTCATTTGCGCGAGTTTACACACGAGGAAATTTCGAAAGTTGTGGTTGGACGGGACAGACGCATGCGTGTGCGCGGACGTTTTTCTTTGGTGAAAATTTACGTGAAGGGCAGGCGTAGGGCGCTCAGAATTAGGCCAGGCGTTTTTGAGAACGATACAATGCTATTAAGCGCGCTACGGCAGTTCAGTGGAGACCGCAAACAGCAATGACAAAACTTGTTGTAGTTATTGTGTTCTGCGTGATAAGCCTAGGAAATATTAGTGCGCAGCGAATTCCTTCAACTACCGAAGTTGTTGAGAGTGAATTGAAAGGGGCTTTGGGGGATGTATTTTCTGCTTTAGGAAAACACAAACGCGTGATGATTGATGTTGGTGCGCACCCAGATGCAAGATGGATAGAGGCACTTGCGATTAATGTTGCAAATGAAAAGAATATTGAAGTGGTTGAACGTGGCAATGTTGCACCAACGTTATCGGTGGTGGCAGGAAATGTTTCAACTATGTATGAAGCCCTGTTGGCTGCCGATAGTGTGAACCGGGTTATTACTGTACAGTTAGAAGCCATGCTGACAGATGCTGAAGGAAGGCATGTGATTGAGTTGAGGAAGAGAATAGACTCTGTGCGATGCCGTAGGGATGTTGCATTGGCAACGCAATCGTTTCAGCATAATTCCACGCACGCTGAATTTCCGCCAGCACCCACATCGTTTTGGGATGATGCGGTGCAGCCGCTAATTTTTGTAGCGGCTGCCGTAACTACTGTTGTGTTGTTGTTTACTGTGCGTAGTAAGTAACAGAAAGCCCCGTACTCGATTTCAGTTCACACTTACCAGAGATGTTGGACGCCGTTGCGTTCTTCCAAAAGTTCTTGGTGAGTTGCATCCATGCGGGTCTTGGAGAATTCAGAGATTTCAATTCCTTGAACAATTGTGTATTCGCCGTCGGCGCATACAACAGGATACCCGTAAACAACTCCCTCGGCAATGCCGTACGAGCCATCGCTGGGGATGCCCATGGTGGTCCAATCTCCTGCGGGAGTGCCTAGCACCCAATCGCGCATGTGCTCGATGGCGGCATTGGCGGCAGATGCTGCCGAGGAAAATCCACGAGCTTCGATGATGGCCGCGCCACGTTTTTGCACAGTTGGAATGAAGTTTTCAGTTAGCCACGCTTCATCGTTTATTGATGACCAAGCACTCGCACCGTTGTTCTCTACATGATAGATATCCGGGTACTGCGTTGCCGAGTGATTGCCCCAAACGGTGAGGTGGGACAAACTGGTAGTGTGCACGCCAAGCTTGTTCCCAATCTGCGACATTGCGCGGTTATGATCTAAACGCATTAGTGCTGTAATGTTGGCCGGGTTAAGGTCTGGCGCACTTTTTTGTGTAATAAGCGCATTCGTGTTTGCCGGATTACCAACTACCACCACGCGCACATTCCTGTTTGCAACTGCGTTTAGCGCCTTACCTTGAACCGTGAAGATTTGTGCGTTCGCTTCGAGGAGGTCCTTGCGTTCCATGCCCTTCGAGCGTGGGCGTGCACCAACAAGCAATGCAAAGTCGGCATCCTTGAAGGCCACCATAGGATCGTCTGATTGCACAATACCATGCAAGAGCGGGAAGGCACAGTCATCAAGTTCCATTGCAACACCCTTAAGCGACTGCAAGGCCGGCGTTAGCTCCAACAGCTGCAGAATAACGGGCTGGTCAGCGCCTAGCATTTCACCGCTGGCAATACGGAACAATAAGCTATATCCAATTTGACCGGCCGCGCCGGTAACAGCAACTCTAACGGGAGACTTCATGACTACGCCTTTAAAAACATGTGGATTCGAAATTTTACTCTCATGCAAACAAAAAACGCCCCTTGCAGAGGCGTTCAATGTAGAATTGACTTTGTATTAGTTCGCTACTTCAGCATATGGATATACTGATACCTTCAAACGCGTTTTGTCCTTGCGTTCGAATTGCACTTTTCCTTCAATCAAGGAATAGATTGTATAATCTTTGCCCAGACCAACATTCTTGCCAGGGTGAACATTAGTTCCGTGTTGACGGATAATGATGTTACCGGCTAGAACGTGCTGTCCGCCAAATTTTTTCACTCCCAGACGCTGCGAATTGGAGTCGCGTCCGTTCTTGGTGGATCCTCCACCTTTTTTGTGAGCCATTGTTCTACCTTATTTAGATTTTAATGTCGGTTACGGTGATACTTGTAAAGTGTTGGCGGTGACCATTCAGCTTTTGATAGCCTTTTCTCCGCTTTTTGTGAAATACAAGTACTTTATCGCCCTTACCATGTGCATTAACGGTTGCCTTAACGGAACCTTTAACGTACGGCGCGCCAACATGAACCTTACCGTTGTCGCTAGCAAGAAGGATATTTGTAAATTCTACCGTGTCACCTGCGTTACCCGCAAGTAATGGTACTTTAACTGTTTGGTTCGGTGCAACAGCGAATTGCTGTCCTGATATTTCAACTACTGCGTACATGTTAGTCTTCGAATAGATGTCTCTTTACGAGGATCGTAAAAAGGACGCGCAATATACGGCTCAATTAGTATATGAACAAACAGGTTACACGATTTTCCACACAAACCCCTGCAGAAAGTATGAAGAATTTTGGTAAATCGGCAACCTTTTCCACATCCCATACGTACAAGGCTGCCCATGTGGCAAAAACTCTCAAAAGCAGCTAAGAATCCCGAATTTATCATTTGGATAGCAGCCCTGGCGTACCTTGGCGGGCTTTCACCATTCTTGGATTCACCCATTCCATTTTGTATTCCAAGCCTTTTTGGCTTCGATTCGTGCTGGGGATGTGGTATTGGAGGGTCAATTACCCACGTTTTACACGGAGATTTCGTAGGATCTGTTGATTATCACCCACTCGGCATATTGGCACTTGGGGTAATAGTTTACCGCTTGGTTACGATTTATAAAGACGCAAACAGGACAGTTCCGATGCCTATACCGGCAAAGGACGAATCAGCTGAACAAGATTCAGAACAAAACAATAACAACTAATCGCGACAACAATATTTTATAGTAGGAGTTAACATGGCTAATGTTTTTCAATATATGCATGACCTCGAAGGTGATGAACTGGCGTATGTGAATATGATTCTCGAACCAATGACAGATAAACAAGCGCAACAATATGCGTTGATTTATCGGGCACGCAGAAAAGATCCGCAAATGATTTTGATTCTCACGCTGGTGGGTTTTGTAGTGATTGCCGGAATTCAACGGTTTGTGTTGGGTCAGATAGGAATGGGTGTGCTGTACCTGTTAACGTTCGGTCTGTGCGGCATTGGTACCATTATCGATCTCGTGAACCACAAAAAAATGACTAGCGAGTACAACATGAAACAGGCATACGAAGTTGCCAATATGATGCGCACCATGGGCGTGTAGTATTGCGAACAATCCCCGTGAAGTAATAGGAGACTTCTAATCCTCATTCATAAACCTTGTTAAGGTATTGTTAAGGTCGATTTGAGTTCATAGTGCACTACGTTGCAAATAATTGAAATTCAGTTATTCACTATCGGACTCACATTATGAAAAATCTTAGCAATGCCTTTTCTGTTTTTACGGCGCTTTGCATACTATGCGTATGCAGCCTATCCGTTAAGGCAGGGGGCTTAATGGAATCCCGCAATAAAACGGGAACAAACGTTATAGCATCTACTGTGACCAACGTGAACGTAACCGTTCGCGAACAAGTGGCCATTACCACCACCACGCAAACCTTTATCGGCGAACCGTCGAAGAGCAAGATTGCCTACGGATTCTCTTTACCCCCCTCGGCCACGGTGACCAATTTTAAGTGGTTCAGACAGGGTACATGGTTTGTGGCATCGCTATCAAAACAAGATACAGCGGCAGTAAATGGCGGCGGCGGTTCATCATTCTCAACATTCGCAAAGTCGTTTGGTGAGAATCCGTTTGTGTTTCCGTTTGCAGACTCATTGTTGGCCGATAGCACGTTGATTGTCGAGTTGACATACATAGAGCTTCTGCAGTACGGCGGTGGATTAGTGCGCAACGTATACAACGCTACCTCGGTTGTATCGGCAGCCAACGTTCTGATAAATAACCTCACGATTGACATAAGATCCGAACATGAACTGTCGGACTTTGTTTGGGAACTACCGCTACCAATTCAGCAACTCACTCAAAACAGCATCAAGATTAGAGTCTCGGATGTCATAGTAAAGGGGACCTTGGAATTCTCTTTTAGAATTCTGTATGATAATCTGACGATGAATGTGATGAGCACAAAGCCCCCTACCGAAGCCGGCTACGCAGTCATGTTGGCCGTACCGAAATCCAAAACGGAAAGTGGCGACATTCTGAAAAAACGATTCACGATAATTATAGACCAATCCGGATCGATGGTCGGAGTAAAGTATGCACAGGCAAAAGAGGCGGCGAAGTACTGTCTTACTAGACTTCAAATGAGTGATCAGTTGAATGTAATTCTTTTTGACGATCGGGTTACTAACTGGCAGTCGAGTCACCTGCCGGCAACTCCATCCAATATTAGTTCAGCCGTGAATTTCGTTGAGGCATCTTCTACTCGAGGCGGCACCAATATTATGAGCGCACTCACGGCCGGACTCAAGCAAATGGTTGCAGATGAGTATGTGAACATTATTTTGTTTTTGACAGATGGAATGGGAGTAGTGGATACGATCAGTCTGAAAAAGTCGAATACTACAAACACTCGGATTTTTGTATTTGGAATTGGTAGCGACGTTAGCGAGCTGGCATTGGCTAGCATTGCAAAATCAAATAGGGGGGAACTCGAAGTAATCAAGGACGCGGGATCTACGTCGGCCAGAATTTCCGCACTGTTCGATAAGATTAAAGACCCGCTTATAAAAGATCCTAGTATCAACTTTGCTCCTAATCTGGTATACGACATTTTCCCTCGCATTATGCCCGACCTATATGCCGGTGAGCAATTACGTATGGTAGGTAGGTATTCCGTTGCAGGTGACTGTAAGGTAACCGTGGTTGGAAGTAATGCCAGCGGACAAACCGCTCAAAGTTTTGCAGCAACGTTAAGTTCCGATAGTACCATAAATCTCTTTGTTCCAAAAATCTGGGCGAAGTACCGAATCGAAGAACTTGTAACCCTTATGAAGGGCGTGCAAACTCAAACGAGTTTATGGAAGGAATGGCGCGACGAAATAATTCGCCTTGGTGTCAAGTTCGGCTTGGTAACACCCTATACAACGTTTTCCGACAAAGGCGAAGTTGACAACACAGGCGGCGGCACGGGCGGCACAGGCAGTGGCAGCGGCACAGGCGGTACAGGCAGTGGTAGTGGCAGCACGGGCAGTGGCAGCACAGGTGGTGGCACAGGCGGGACAGGTGGGGGCACGGGCGGCACAGGTGGGGGTGCAACGGGCGTGGAAGACCTAACTGAAAAAATTGCAAGTTTTATTATGCTGGCACCAAACCCAACTCGCGCCGCAACTACCATCAAGATTGATCTTACACGCGTAGGCTTGCACGATATTCGTGTGGAGCTAGTAGACATGCAGGGCAACGTGGTTCGCTTACTGTTCTATGGCAACGCAAATGCAGATGAGTTGCAGTTAGAGTGGGATGGAACAAACGAGCTAGGTGCTCAAGTAGCAAGCGGACAATACTTGGTGCGATGTGTAGCGGGCACACATCAATCCGTAACCGTGCTTACTGTGCTTCGATAATTAGATGCACTGAGTTGATAACTAATCTTAAATTTTGTTAACATGTGGCGATTTTCAACGCACTTTGAATACATTTGAAGTTCGTTCGTTAAAACCACATTATGTCACGAAAAATAATATTCTGGTTTACCGCAGTAATTGCCGCCACAAGTTCAGTTGCTGCGGTTGCCGTTAACAAGCAACCCAAAGCCCGCTTAATAGTAATTGTGAGCTTCGATCAGATGCGGGGCGACTACCCAATGCGCTTCAAAAAATTTATTGGTGAAGGGGGCTTTACCAGAATTCAAAAAGAAGGAACTACATTTAATAAGTGTTTCTTCGAGCAAGCAAATACAATTACGGGTCCGGGGCATGCCGCCATTCTTACGGGCACGTACGCGTTTGCAAACGGAATTGTTGGCAATGATTACTGTTCGGCGCGTGGCGGACAATGCATTAGTTGCGTTAACGGCGGCGGTAGTAATGTTTCGGCAATGCAATTGGAAATGCCAACGTTGGGAATGCTATTGCAGCAAGAGAATCCGAAGAGCAAGGTGATTTCTATTTCACACAAGGACCGGGCTGCAGTAATGATGGGTGGCGATGAAAAGAGTAGCGTGCTGTGGCTTTCTGATTCGTTACGGCTTACCACCACCAATTTTTATTCACGGCCGGCTTGGCTTGATGTAGTGAACAAGAAATTCTCAATCAAAAATTATGGCGGAAAAACTTGGAGCACAGAAATTCCAACTGAGTTGCAACCAGCCGCCGATGCAGCCGTGGGCGAGGGGACATTTAGTAATGGAAAAAATATTTTCCCGTATAAACTTTCGAACAGTAACAACACGGAATTTCTGCCGGACTTTTTGAAGAGTCCTTTCAGTGTGGAGTGGATTTTTGACGTAGCCATGTACGCGCTCGATGCGGAGCGTCTGGGCAGGAACAGGAATGTGGACCTGTTGTGTGTTGGGGTGTCGAGTACGGACTACCTAGGGCACACCTTCGGACCCGACAGCCGGGAAGTGCAGGAAATGTATTTGCATTGCGACAAGCAGATGGAACGGCTGATAAACAAACTCGATAATACTGTGGGCAGGAACGGCTACGTTCTTGTTGTTACATCTGATCATGGTGCTAGCCCCGTACCCGAGCAATTACTCTCACTTTCCTCTTTTGGAAATCCTGCACTCGATGCCGGAAGAATTTCGAAACCTGCACTTCAACATTTTGTTGACAGCACGTTGAACGCCAAATTCAAAACTGATTCTGCAACTATCTGGGTGAAGAATTTTTATCCACCCAATTTGTATTTCAACCATTCCACAATCAGTACGTTCAGCAATCTAGATTCGGTTACATCTATTACTATCGAAGCGCTGCGCACGCGCAACGGAATTGGAGTTATCACCTCTAAAAAAGAAATGCTTCGCGGAAATTGTCCGCCCAACACAGAAGCTGAAGTGTGTCAGTTTATCAGAAACAGTTTTCACCCTGATAGGTCGGGCGATGTGTTACTGTACACAAAACGGTACTGGATTTTTGGAAAGGATCCGTCCTCGCACGGATCGCCGCACGACTACGACCGATGGGTGCCGCTAATGCTTTTTGGTGGACCTATCAAACCCCAAACCTCCGATGCTCGTGTTACCCCCGTAAATGCCGCGGTTACAATAGCAGACTGGTTTGGTATAAACATGGGGTCAGTAGCCGGAAAGCCCCTTCCGCTAAAAAAATAAATCACCCGGTGCAAATCACCCGGTGCAAATCACCCGGTGCTTTTGTATCTACAACGCAGACAGCAGGTTGCGGGCGATCACCATTTTTTGAATTTCGGATGTGCCTTCGCCGATGGTGAGAAGTTTGGAATCGCGCCAATATTTTTCAACGGGATAATCTTTCACGTAACCGTAGCCGCCGTGAATTTGAATAGCCTCTTCGGCGGTATGCACCGCAACTTCCGATGAAAAAAGTTTTGCTTGCGAAGCCTGAAGCGTATAATTTTCCCCCGCATCGCGCAGCGCGGCAGCCTGATACGTTAGCATGCGGCCTGCCTCGATATCCATACTCATCTTGGCAAGTTTGAATTGAATAGCTTGATTATCTGAAAGGGGCTTACCAAACTGATAACGTTCAGTTGCGTATTTCACCGAAGCCTCGAATGCACCTTGGGCTAGGCCAACGCTAAGTGCTGCAATGGAAATACGTCCACCATCAAGAATTTGTAGGGCTTGCACAAAGCCTTCGCCCTCGTTGCCAATTAGGTGGTTGCCGGGAACGCGAACGTTATCGAAGGTGAGCGAGGCCGTATCGGAACAGCGCATACCAAGTTTGTTCTCTTTTTTCGAACCGTAAAAACCCGTCATGGATTTATCAATAGCAAATGCCGAGATGCCACGCTTCCCGCTTGTTGCATCGGTAACGGCCATTACTACACAAATGTCACCAACATTGCCGTGTGTGATAAAATTCTTCGAGCCGTTAAGAATCCAGTCATCGCCATCACGGACAGCGGTGGTGCGGGTGCCTCCGGCGTCGGAGCCGGCACTGGGCTCCGTCAGACCCCACGCGCCCATGGTATTGCCCGCAGCCAAGCGCGGAATGTATTTCTCACGCAAATAATCGCCGCCAAAACGGTAGATGTGTCCACTGCAGAGTCCGTTGTGGGCGGCCACTCCCAGAGCAATAGCCGGACAGCCCCTTGCCACTTCCTCAACAATAATTGCGTACTCCATGTACCCTAATCCCGAGCCATTCAGTTCCGGAGGCATAGTAATACCAAGGTATCCAAGGGCACCCAGCTTAGCAAAAACTTCGGTGGGGAACTCTTGCGACTCATCGAATTGTAACGCAATAGGCTTAATCTCTTCTTCGACGAATGCCCGAATGTGCGATCGTAATGCTTCTTGATCATCGGTGAGACTGAACGAAAAGGGGCTAGTGTTGGCCATTGAAACCCAATCAATATTGATACGTGTAAGAACGCCAAATCTACGCAACCAAATAGGTTCTTAGTTTTGTGGTTCTGTGAAGTACGAAATTTCACAGAACCTTTGTTTTGCCTAATACCGGAGTATATAATTATGATTTTTGGAAGAGTACTCACACTACTTGTGATATTGGCTATGATGCCAGCGCTAACATTAGCCCAGGGCACGTTGAAATTAGCGGACGTAGTTCCGTTTAACAGCAGCGTTAAAAAGGGATTGTTGAAGAATGGAATTCCGTATTACATTCTTGAAAATCACAAGCCGGCTAAACGGCTCGACCTAATCCTGACGGTGAATGCCGGGGCCGTTCTGGAGGACGACAACCAAGATGGGCTAGCGCATTTTTGTGAGCACATGGCCTTTAACGGCACACAACTTTTCCCAAAACAAGAGTTGGTAAAGTTTTTAGAAAGCACAGGAATTCGGTTTGGCGCCGATTTGAACGCCTATACCACACAAGATGAAACGGTGTACTTGCTTACCGTTCCATTGGATAACGCTCAGTCCCTCATAAAGGCCGTACAAGTGCTGCGCGATTGGGCCGGTTGGGTGAACTACGAAGATGAGGACATCGAATCGGAACGCGGAGTAATAATGGAGGAATGGCGTCTTGGGAAAGGGGCTGAGGACCGCGTCCAAAAGAAACACGCCGAATACATATATTACGGTAGCAAGTATGCTGTTAGAGATGTAATTGGAGATTCGGCCGTGCTGCTTCATTCGTCGCCAGATAATTTGCGTCGTTTTTACAAGAAGTGGTACAACCCCAAAAACATGTCGGTAATTGCCGTTGGTGATGTTGGCGCTGAAGCGTTAGAAGAAATCCTGTATAAGTATTTTGTCATGCCACCTTCGGCTGGACAAGCAAACGATGTGTTGCGTCCGCAAATCATTATACCTGGTCACCAGGAAATGCTGGTAAGCATTGCATCAGATCCGGAACTACAAACTGCTTCGGCCGACCTATATATTAAACGTCCGGCAGATACCGTTGTAACCTACGGCGACTACAAGTGGCAGATTGCCGGCAGGTTGGTAGAGAGTATGCTTAACAGCAGACTTGGCGAACTAGCACGCAAGGCAAAGCCCCCTTTCGTAAATGCGGGATTTGGTACGTATGCTATTGCGCGTGAGACGCGGGCGTTTTACGGTAGAACGATAGCTTCGGACAAAAACGTATTGAAGTCATTGAACGCATTGATGACGGAGTTGCAGCGCGCCAGGAAACACGGCTTTACACAAACGGAACTAGATAGAGCAAAAGAGAGTTTGATGTCATCGATGGAACGGTATTATAATGAGCGCGACAAGACTGAATCTCAGGGTCTTGCTATGGAGCTTTCGCGCCATGTGCTCACCGTAGAATCTGTTCCTGGTATAGTGCATGAATATGAAATCTATCAGGAAATTACTCCAACCATCACGGTTGAGGATTGTTTGAAGCAGCTTGCCGCAGTGAGTGGTCCGGAGAATAGGGTGATTACAATTTCGGTACCGGAGGGTAACGGTTACATCAAGCCCACGGTAAAACAGGTGCAGGATTTGGTGGCGGCAGTGTTAGCGAAAAACGTCGACGCGTATGTAGACGACGTACCCCTTAAGCCCCTTTTAGAAAACACTCCCACACCGGGAACAATTATGAAGCGCGAAGAGATTAAAGAAGTGGATGTGAGAAAACTCACGCTTTCGAATGGTGCGGTAGTGTATTTGAAGAAAACTGATTTTAAGAACGACGAAATTTTGTTTGCGATGCAAGCGCCGGGAGGACTATCGTTGGGATCGGAAGCGGATCACATTAGTAACTCGAATGCGACTGCGCTGGTTGACGAGAGTGGTTTGGCGGAGTTTGACGCTACCACCTTGACGAAAATGTTGCAGGGCAAAAACATTTCTATTTCGCCAGCAATGGGCATGGAGTCGGAAGGTTTTCGGGGATCAACTTCGCCGAAGGACATGAAAACTATGTTTGAGTTGTTGCATATGTATTTCACATCGCCACGTTTAGATAACGATGCTGTTGAGTCGTACAAATCCCGAATGACGGCGATGGTTGAAAACCGATCAAAGAGTCCAGAAGGTGCGTTGTTCGATTCCGTTACCACAATTATGTCGGGCCACCACCCACGCGTACAACCCACCACCAAGGAACGCATTGCGCAAATCGATCCTGCAAAAGCATTTGCGTTTTACAAACAGCGTTTTGCAAATGCGGGTAAGTACACGTATTTTATTGTGGGCAATTTTGATGAAGCTCAGGTGGAAGATTATCTGAAAACCTACGTTGCAAGTTTGCCGGGTAAGCCGTCTACGGAGTCGTGGAAAGACGTTGGAATTAAAACTGCGCGCGGAAAAATTGACAGGACCGTCTATGCCGGAAAAGAAGCAAAAAGCTTTGTTGCGTTACTCATTTCTGGCGAGGCCAAATACACACCTGAAAATCGGTATGATTTAATAGCGCTAAGCGAGGTGCTTAGCATTCGTTTGCGCGAACAAATGCGCGAGGAAAAAGGTGGAGTGTACTTTGTGAGTGTACAGCCGCAAATTGAAAAGGTTCCGCGTCAAGAGTATTCCATGGTGGTAATTTTCTCATGCAGTCCGGACCGAGTTGACGAACTTATCGTAGTGGTAGAAAAAGAAATCGAATTCATGAAGGAAAACGAGGTCGAGCAATCCTATGTTGACAAGGTAAAACAAATTCAAACCAACGAGCGCGAAGTCTCAAAAACACAAAATCAATATTGGTTAAGGGGCTTATCCAGCATAGTCCGAGATGGCGAACCATTCTCAGCATTTGCCCAGCGCGATGAGTTAATTTCAAAACTCACAACAGCACAGATTAAGAAAGCCGCAAACACATACTTGAGCATGAAAAACTTTGCCAGGTTTGTACTGAAGCCAGAACAGAAATAGAAGCCGAATGTGAGAATTTGCGAATACTGAAATGCATGCTGTTAGTCATTTAGAACACAACAGAAAAAGCCCGATGCAAAACATCGGGTTTTTTTTTAAGGGAAGTTTTTTTGGGAAAGCCCCTTACAGAGTTTCGATTGATAGCATGTTGGTGCGGGCGCGGCCAATTAGCGGGCGGCCAATGGTGAACACCACAATGTCGGATGTTTTGAACATCTTAGATTTTACGAGCGCGGTTTTAATTTCTTCCATTGTATCATCGGTGGTGGTGATTTTGGCAAATACGATACCGGTTACACCCCACAGCAGACCCATTTTGCGGGCAACAGAATCGAGTGTGGATATTGCAAGGATGGGAGCGCGTGGGCGTTTGTTGGAGATTAGCCGGGCGGTTTCGCCGCTGTAGCTTAAGCAAGCAATTGCGCTGACGCGAGCTTCTTCGGCAATTCGTGCTGCAGCAAGGGCAATGGAATGTGTGTTGGAGTGCAGCGACGTATCGGCATGCGCAAACAAACTATCGTAGATGTGTCCGTCTTCCATTAACACTTCTTCGGCCGACGTGCAAATAGAACGCATGTAGGCGACGGCTTCAATTGGATATGCACCAACACTGGTTTCGGCACTCAGCATCACGGCATCGGTACCATCGAGTACGGCGTTTGCAACATCGCTGGCCTCGGCACGCGTTGGGCGTGGGTTGCGAATCATCGACTCCAACATTTGCGTTGCTGTGATAACGGGCTTTGCATGAGTGTTGCAGAGATGAATGATTTTCTTTTGGACAATAGGAACAGCCTCGGCGGGAATCTCCACACCAAGATCTCCACGCGCAACCATAACGGCATCGGAAACTTTTACAATGGCTTCGATATTATCTAACGCTTCGGGCTTTTCGATTTTAGATATCAGCCATTGGTTGCCGCCATGCTTTACAACGTACTTGCGGAGCAACTCAATGTCGGCTGCGGTACGCACAAACGAGAGGGCAATGTAGTCGCAATTATTTTCGATTGCAAAGCGAACATCGGCGCGGTCTTTAGATGTCATACTAGGTTGCGAAACCTTGGTATTAGGAAGATTGATTCCCTTGCGCTCTTTCAACAATCCGCCATAAACAACTAAGCAGGTTACAATTTCTCCATCGGTGCTCTTTACTTGAAGTTTCATTAAGCCATCGTCCAACAACAACACATGGCCCTTTTTAACATCCTTTGCAATGGTTGGATATTGCACCGGAATCAGCGTATCAGATGGTGGTAGTTTTTTGCTTTTTATCGTACCTACATCTGCAAGCTTCACATCAGTACCAACGGCGAGAACTATGGTGTCGCGGTCGGGGAAGTCGCCTACGCGAATCTTCGGTCCCTGCAAATCCGCAATAATCGGAACATGTGCGTTCAATTTCTTTTCCGCTTTACGGATGTATTCAATGTAGAGCAAATGGCTTGCATAGGCACCATGGCTCATGTTTAATCTGAAAGCGCTAGCGCCGGCGTTAATCATTCCGATGATTTTATCAACGGAGGCAACGGCCGGACCCATGGTGCACAGAATTTTTGCTTTGTGAATTAACATTGGATTCTCTTGATTCTACAGCGTGTTGGTTCTGCGTGGCGCAGGAATCATAAAAGGTTCAATTTCGAGAGCAATTCCGGTTTTCTCATCAACGGCTATATGGGCGCCGCAAACGCGTACGTCGTTCTCGGCGGTTTCATACTTGTGTGCAGTTTGTAGCATCATGCGCTTGAGGGCGATGTCTTTTTTCATGCCGATCACCGAATCGTACGGACCCGACATTCCAACATCGCTAATAAAGGCTGTGCCGTTCGGGAGTATAGTACCGTCGTTTGTTTGCGTGTGGGTATGTGTTCCGCAAATCGCCGAAACACGTCCGTCAAGGTGCCACCCCATTGCAATTTTCTCTGCCGAAGCATCGGCATGAAAGTCAACAAAAAGCACCGTGGCCTGCATGCGAAGTTTTGCAATGGCCGTATCGACAGATTTAAAAGGATCGTCAATTGGTTGCATATACGCCCTGCCCTGCACCTGAATTACACCCACTGTGCGCTGATCCGGTAACGTAACCAGTGTAAAACCGCGGCCCGGATTTTCGGGCGGATAGTTGTGCGGACGCAGCACGCGCGGGTTGTTAGCCAACAACGTTCGGGCCTTCCAGTTCTCCCACACATGATTTCCCGTGGTAATGCAATGCGCTCCATTCGCAAACAGCTCATCGGCTTCCTTCTCGGAAAGCCCCTTACCATCAACGATATTTTCGCCGTTTACAATAACGCAGTCGGACTTGTATTTCTCAATTAGTGATGGCAGCGTTGCCACCACTTTGCGGAGTCCGACGTGGCCCACAATATCGCCGATAAATAGAATGTTTAATTGACCCATAGCTTACAAAACTACGAAAGGGGGCTTTGTGGTTTATGTTTGTAGGTATATGGCAACACGCATTTATACAAAAACCGGCGATGATGGAACCACGGGATTGTTCGGAGGTGAGCGAGTAAAAAAATACTCGCAACGCATTGAGGCGTATGGGACCGTGGATGAATTGAATTCGGTAATTGGGCTCACGCTAACCACCGAGTTAACCGCAGAAGTGACTGATCAACTAACCAAGATTTCTTCGTTGTTGTTCAACCTGGGGTCTGACCTAGCTACTCCGTTGCAACCACCCCCATCGTATCCAATTCCCCGAATTACAGACCAGCAAATAGAGCTGCTGGAGCAGTGGATTGATGCTCACGAGGCCACTTTGGAGCCGTTAAAGCAGTTTATTCTGCCTGGCGGAACGGATGGGGCGGCGTATTTACATCTTGCTCGCACGGTATGCAGGCGGGCTGAGAGGCGCGTGGTGGAGCTTGGCGAACAGGTGGATCTAGGATTGTGCGTGGTGAAATTCTTGAACCGGTTGTCCGATTATTTATTCGTTTTAGCACGGCGGGTAAATGCCGATCATGGTGTAAAAGACGTGCCGTGGCTATCTTTGTAACTGCTTTTTAATGAAAAGCTAAACCCACAAGTCGACAACTATTAACGTTATGGAGAATTGAATGTCGAAATATCTATTTAACATTAAAACCATGATTGCGGCTATTTGCGCAATTGCGGTTATTGGTTGTAACGAAAACACAACGGGTCCAGTAAACCCAACAGCACCAGGCGCACCTGATAGCCTTATGGCGCAGTCAGTTTCTCAAACTTCAATCGGAGTTAAGTGGAAAGCCCCGCTAGCAGGAGCAACACCAACTTCGTACTCGGTAGAATACAATGAAATGGGATCTGCGACAACAATGAAGAAAAGCGTTGGATCAACAACGCTTATGACTGAGTTGACGGGATTAACCGATGGAATGATTTACGAAGTGAAAGTATATGCACTAAACGACACTGCTCGTTCATTTGCTTCGAACATGGTTTCATGGGCACCGGCACGCCGCGGAAGTGGAACGTTCTTTTTGTACACTTCAAACAACAAGACAAAAGGAAGTGGACTTTCAATATTCCGTCAGGCAAATGCTAATCCTGCTGTATTGACAATTGACAAAGGCGACGAGTGGGACATATGTTTTGATGATCTTACTTCGGCATCAGATCCAAGAATTGCTTCTCCGGGTCAAACAAATTTTGTTGATGCCAACTACAAGTTCTCTAATGGTAAAGAAGCACGCACAACGTACTGGGGTGCTAAGTTTTCCGGCGTAAATTCATTAGATGATATCTACGAAACAGCAGCCTTGAGTGTACCTGCTACTGGTGGAGAGAAATTCTACTCACTAGGTTCAATTGGTGGAACAACCAACTGGGGTAGTGTAATTGCGAGCAAAAATGCCGACGGCACTTACAACTTTGCTAAGGTATTAGTTCACCGCGCTACAACCGGAATCTTTGTAAACGGTTCAGGCACCGAGCAGTACATTGAAGTTTCGGTTTCATACCAGACTGTTGCAAACGTTCCGTACGCTTTGAAGATGAAATTAGACCAAGCTCTTTCTGCACACGCAGCTCAGAAGCTTAACGACTAATCGTTAGGGTGTAAAAAATTAAGGGGCTATCTGAATTCAGATAGCCCCTTTTTTATTACCAAGCGTTAAAAGAATTAACGGCTTTTGCGGATTGTACCACCCGAAGCTTCGCCTTCTTTTTTCTCGTCGCGGCTTGCACGGATCTGAGCACCACTCGCTGTGCCATCTTCGTTCTTTTGTACAGTTGTACTCATTTTCTTTACGGTCTTCTTACCTGATGCTTTTGCGCGCATCAAAGAATCCTGCATCAAAGAATCAATTCTCAATGAATCGGCTCGAAGTGAATCTGCATTTAAAGGCATCTCGTTAACAGGCATTTCCTCGGGTACTGGCTTTGGCTCTTCCTTTTGTCCACAGCCAATCAATGCTGCACACGTTAGGGTTACTGCCATAAACTTTATTGATTTCATTCGTAATCTCCTCGATTGTGAATTTGTTTTCGAATTAAAAACTGCTACAAAAATACGTCTCAAACATTGCTTGCCTACAACCATTCCTATTTGTCCTATGAATTTCTCTTCAACCTAGCTGCAAAGGCACCATCGGATTTATGCTTATGCGGAAACGTCTGCATGAAGCCATTAACACAAACTGCGGGGTCGAGAAAATTCTCGGCAGGATCGGTAGAAAAGTTCGGATTCTTCTCCAAGAACAAACTCACCACACCCTCATTCTCCTCCGGCTCTATGGTGCACGTGCTGTATAGCACAAAGCCCCCTACCTTAACTAGTCCGGCGGCATGATTCAAGATTTGCAGTTGCATGGCAGCCATTTTACGGATGTCATCCAGTGTGCGGCGCCATTTAATGTCGGGCTTCTTGGATAATGTACCCATCCCGGTGCACGGTGCATCCACCAGTACAACATCGGCCAGTTCTGTTGCTGTGAACTCGCGGGCATCGCCGTGCTGAGGGTCGATTATGGTTACACCGGCGCGTTCGGCATTTTCGGCAATCAAGTGCAGTTTTGTTTCGTACTTCTCGAGCGCAATTATGCGTCCATCGTTTTGCATCAGTTCCGCCGCATGAACCGCCTTGCCACCGGGGGCTGCGCATAGGTCGTACACAAGATTTCCGGGAAGGGGCTTTGCCAGTTCAATTGCTAGACTAGCGCTGGCATCTTGGACGGTAATCAGGCCTTCGGTGAAAAGTGGCAGAGTTCGCACGTCGCGCAGCGAGCTGATTATTATGCTATTTGGGTGAATAGGTGATATCTCGTGTTTGATATCGGCCTCGACTAACACCCGAACAACCTCCTCGATGGTGGTTTTAAGCGTGTTAACACGCAGTGTAAGCATCGGACGCAGGTTATTGGCGTTCAGTAATGCCTCGGCCTGTTCGGCGCCAAAGCGCTCTACGTAGCGTTTAGCAATCCATTGCGGATGAGCAGAGTGAATAGCGATGTGCAATACTTCATTCTCCTCTCGGGACGGATAGCGTAATGTGTGGAGGTTGCGAAGTATGTTTCGGAGCACTCCGTTCACAATTCCGGCGTGTTTTTCACTTTTCAGGCGCTTAACAATTTCCACCGACTCATTAATGGCCGCCGGAGGGGGAATTTTGTTAAGAAACAGCATTTGGTAAAGGGCCATGCGAAGTGAGTTCTTAACGATAGGCATGGCTTTAGCGTATTCGCCGTGGTAAAAACCAGTTAACACCCAATCAATTCGCGAAAGCCACCTAATAACTCCGTTTACCAATTCGGTAACCAGAGCTTTATCAACTGCCGAAAGTTCACTTCGGCGTAACTCCGCATCCAGAAGTTTATCAATGTAGGAGTCGCTATTCTCATATCGACTTAAAAGTTTGACTGCAGTTCCGCGCGCAGTGGAAAGAATTGTCGACGTTTCGGAAGTAAACACGGTAGATACCTCGGTATCTGATCCGTTTTGAAGTGCTTGCTCATTCATAATATTTAGCAAGTATACATAACCTTCAAACTTGCGATTATCGCCCGCTGTTGATAGATTGCGACCCACTTGATAAAATCATGATTAAACAAATCCTTTCAAATCCTTTACTGGCAAGGCTTTTAAGCGCAATTGGAGTGATGATGTTCTTTGCAACTGCGTACACGCAAGCGCAAACGAACGCTGTTATTTCGGATCCGCTGCGTGCCAGAAAAATAATTATTTACGATCAGATAGGTGTTTATGCTGGTGGCTCCTTCAACAGTCAGAGTGGATCGTTCACCACGGCTTGTAACTGTGAGTTTGATGGCGGCGGACAAAACGGATTCGCTTTTGGAGCACTTTTTGAGCGCCTAACGAAGTCGCAGCTGCGCTGGGGAGTGTCTGCAGGATACGAGCAGCTTGGAGTCCAGGCAAGGTACCAGGAGATTGAGGGAGTGGTCCAAAGAGCCCCCTCCACCAATAAAGAATACACAGTGCCTATCACATTTAGGCATATCGGCGAAGTTTCTTTGACTTTTTTAACCCTGCATCCATATTTGAAGTACACGTTTTTTGATCTGATTTTTGTTCGCGCAGGCGCGCAGGCGGCCTACGTAGCCACCAGCAATATCAAGCACACCAAGGAATTGATTTCACAAACGGTAACGTTTCCGAACGGCGAACAGGCGTCGGTTTCGTTGCCAAATTCCGAAACGGGCTCGGTGGTTGTACAGGACGGACCCCTCCCTAGCGTAAATAATTTTCAATTCTGGATAACTTTGTCGGGCGGAATTGATGTTCGAATGAACAAAAAACTTTACATTAGTCCGATTCTGCAGTTTGTGTATCCAATCACCACAGTGACAGGTAAAGACAATGGTTTTTCGGTGCGGGCGTTGCAGTTATTATTGGAGGCGAGATTAATTATTTGACGTTCGGGCTTTGTGAGTTTTCCACAATTACCTATTTTCCGCATTCGTGGCAAATGCATTAGATAGCATGGGTCAAAATCGAATATCAACATCTACAAGAACGGGATGTATATGATGCAGCGAGTGGTGACGCTCTGCGTAGGACTGCTGATTCTTTCGTATGCTGGTTTAGCAGCAATACCTAAGGCAGAGTTGACGCTGTACGGCGTGGCGTTTGAGACAATTAATATTGATGATGAAGCCAAAACGGGCGACATTCTCGACGATCCTAAAAAGATCCGAATTCTAAATCTTGGAAAGGTGGTGAATCATCCAGGATTAGATTATGGCCCGACGATTAGTGCTGATGGTAAAACACTGTACTTTGTGTCGAACCGTAAGGGTAGTAGAATTACACGAGATAATGACTTCTCGCATGATTTCTGGGCTACAAAGAAGGCGAACAACTTAGATACAGTTTTCAGCATTCCTGTGAACATCGACACGTTAGATGCTGGTGTGAACACCGTTATGAATGAGGGTGTGGCTTCGATTGCTGCTGACAGACAAACCTTGTTCTTTACCGGCTGTAACCGCCCGGATGGTCTTGGTGACTGCGACATTTATGTTGTGGATCTAGAAGGCGACCGTTGGGGTAAGCCGCGTAACCTAGGTAGGGCAGTGAACTCTGAGTTTTGGGATTCACAGCCGACAATTTCAGCAGGTAAGGACAAGTTGTACTTTGTGTCCAATCGTCCATCGCCAACCAATCCGGACGGCGAGGGTCAGGATGATACAGATATCTGGTACTGTGACTGGGATGATGATATGGGCGAGTGGAAACCCGCCAAAAACTTGGGTCCGGACGTAAATACCAACAGGTCTGATGTGTCTCCATTTATTGCGGCCGACGGCAACACGTTGTTCTTCGCTTCAAATGGTCACCTTCCCAATCTTGGTGGGTTGGATTTTTACCGTACGGCTAGAACAGGCTCGAAAGATCGCGAAGGAAGAGATAAATGGGCAAAGCCCTCTCAACTTCCGGCGCCTATCAACACAGCCGAAGATGAGCAGTTTATTTCATTACCGGCTTCGGGCGACGTTCTATACTTCTCTTCTCGACGCCAGGATCTTCCCGGCTTTCAGGGTGACTTAGACGTCTTCATGGCCTTCATTCCAACCTACTTCCGTGCTGTAAACGTTATTGTTTCGGTAATTGATGAGTGTACGGGGCTAAATGTTCCTGCTACACTGACCTACAAAAATCCGAAAACTGGTAAGTCGGTTAAGGATAGTGTCGACATGGGCTCGCACTTGGAATCGAACATCGTTGTTGCCAACGATGATTACGGTGTAGGACCAGCCAAAGCTGATCAGGTGCAGTACACAGTTACCGCTTTCTCTCCAGCCTACGGTGAAAGATCAATATCAATTGATGTTCAAGATCCGGGCAAGACAACTGAAAAATCATTGAGTAGCGAACAAATTGAAATTCGTAGGACAATTAAGCTTGGCCAACGCCCAACACTGACAGCCGACATGGCTTTCTCTGACTGGTCGAAACGTAAGAACGATGGTTTCAAAGGTTTGGTTTTGGAGGAACGCGCTTCTATCGTGTTGTATCCATTGTTGCCTTATATCTTTTTCGATCTAAGCAGCTCGCAGTATCCAAGCAGATACACATTGTTCAAAAGTCCCGCTCAAACTGCCGGATTTAACGATGAGCGTCTTCCGGGTTCTACCCTTCAAAAGTATTACCATGTTCTTAACATCTACGGATATCGTCTGAATAAATATCCAAATGTTAAAGTTGAGTTGGTTGGTTGTGTTGATGAAATAAACGAAGACAAAAAATCTTCGCTGAACAAAGAGCGCGCTCAAATTGTATACAACTATCTACGCGACATTTGGAAGATCGATGAAAGCCGCATGAAGATGTCTGCAAGGGGCTGGCCAGTAATCCGCTCGAATCCTAAAGACTCATTTGGTATTGTTGAGAACCGTCGTTGCGAACTATTGTTCTCGGGTGAAGACGATGACGTGTGGCAAGTTGCGCGTCCAATCTTGGATAACGATCCAACGTTGTTCCCTTCTCCGGGTGATATGACGTTCTCTATGAAAAACGGTATTGATAACAACATCGTTGCTTCGAGAAGAATTGATGTTTGGCGTCGTGGCGCTACTTGGAATACGATTAACGAAGTTGGTATTACCGACCCAACTAAGGTTTGGAACTGGCAGAATCCAGACGAAGAATATCCGAAAGAAAAAGAGAACCAAACTGCAGACGAGCAGGCACTTACACCGTACGTGGCTCAGCTAGTAGTTGTATCGAAAAATGGTTCTGAGTGTAGGTCAGACAGTATTAAGATTGCCGTAAAACGGGTTTCTTCTAGAAGCATGGCTGTTGGACAAGATGCCGTTAAAACTCTTGAGAAATACAATTTGATTCTATTCCCATTTGATAAGTTCGAAGCAGGTCCGTTCAACGAGCGCATCTTGAAAGAATGGGTGTACCCTCGCGTAAAAGCAACCAGTGAGATTAGAGTGGATGGTCACACGGACGTTGTTGGTCAAGACGAGCACAACAAGCGTCTATCAGAACGACGTGCCGGAGCTGTTGAAAGCGCTATCCGTGCTAAAACAGCTGGCAGATTCTCAGTATTGTCTAGCCGCGGTACTGGCGAAGAAGAGCCGTTGTTTAACAACCTTCTTCCTGAAGAGCGCTTCTTTAACCGTACGGTACAGGTGATTATTGAAACACCTCTCGAGGACGCCGATACAGGAAACTAAGAGCATGTAATCATGTTCAGTAATTGATGAATGTAATATTGGGTCTGTTGCGTATGCAGCAGACCCTTTCTTGTTTGGCGCAAACCTGCGTATTTGTTTGTGGTTCTCAGTTATTTCAAGTGTTCAATAAAAATTTCTGTTAGTTTCACAAATTATGTGTTTGCATTTCTCAGCGGGGCCGATATGAAATTCTGGATTTCTTTTTTTTGCTGCCTTTTAATGGCATCATCCTCCGTCACCTCCCAGACCTGGGAACCAGCGGCACGAATTTGGGATGTGGAGATAATTCCGTTAATAGTACAGGTACCAGGTGGACCGCCACTTATCCAGATTCGCGGCATGACGGGAATCCCCAAAACAAGAGCCTTCCCGTTATATAACCTGACAACCTTGACCTCAAATTCGTTGCCCTTTGAACGGCAACTAGGATTTAACCTCTTAAGCGGCTCGGGTGACTTCAATGGGAATGGTTTCCCAGATTATAAAGGCTTGTATATAGATTCAGGCAATGATACAGGCGCTATCACCTTTGATGCTTTTACGCCGTTGGAAAAATTTACGATTCCTTCTGAATCCAATCCTACACTCAGTGGATTCGACCTGCAGTAGTCGTACCAAGGAGACATGGACGGAGATGGTATTAAAGATGACTTCCATGGTAAAGGTGACGACCGAGTAAGCATTAGATACGGTGACCCAACGGACCCGTTGGTACAGGGCAGCGTTGTTAAGATTGATGAAAATGGTGTCCCTAACACCGACGACCGATTCATCGCCCTCGGCAAGCTTAGTGGAAGGTACTGTGTGTTGCGCGCTATATGGAGGGATGATCGCGGAACGGGCAAATACGTGCGGTATCAACTAATTGAACTAGATAGTGCCGACATTGTAGCTCGTAAGGATACAATAGGCACTCGCATCCTGCAAGACATCATTCCAGAGCTTGGCTTTTCATACTACTCACCCGTAATTCGGGCAGACACCGTCTGGTGGGTTGGAACAAGTCTCTTAACGGATGGACGGTACCTAAAAATCACCCCCAGTGCGCTCCAGGAAATCGTCCCGAGCGACGAGGGGTCAGACCGTGGATTTTCGCATCTAAACGAACAAAGCATTTATGGTCAAAAGCGAAGCAATGGCGAACGGCCTGTTGTAATGGACGCTGCTCGCGCTATGCTGTACTTCGGTTATGGCGTAGACCACAATGGAATAAAGAGTCCGTACATGCAATACTCGGTAATCACGAATACAGACAACTTGGCTCGTATGTCGTTGGGATTTGCCAACGGCGCGGCTCCGAGTCCACTCGGTGGTGGGTGCAACAGAGCCACATTAACTCCAGATTTGGACGGGGACGGATTAGAGGATTTTGTCGTTACGTATCTGGCACAGTTTGATAGCACAGGCAAGAGTAAAGACGTATTAGACCTTTACCTCACCACGGGTCGAGTAATGACTAACGTATTCAAAGAATTATCTACCGACTCTGGTACAACTTCCACGTTGACCGCCATCCGATTCGACGGCTATTGGGAAGTAAAAAAAGCTCTCAAATGCGGCGGTTCGAATTCTGCGCCTATTTATGATATCAAGGGCGGGTTGGTTGGTTTTGCTAAGCTTGAAAAATCTAACACCCTGAAGATTTTCGACCCGGGAAATCTGCGTCCGGGTCCGTATTGGGTAGTGGTCGGTGAATGTGCAATTAGAATTCAATAGGAGAAAAATTGAAATGGAGAGGAGTTTTGAGCATGACTGTACGGCCAGAGTAGTTTCATCTGGAAAGGATATTGTTTTAGCCATCTGCGGTTCATGTCGCCATTCCAAATCAACAAGTTTTGCAAGTGGTCGAGATTTTGTATGATATGTCATTCTCGTCATTGAAGACCAGATGAAATACTTACAGTCAGGTGACCGACAAATGAAGATTTGTGGTACTTTCACGAATTGCGTGTACGTATTATTACAAGGGGCCGATATGAAATTCTGGATTTCTCTTTTTTGCAGCCTACTCTTGGCATCAACCATTGCCACTTCCCAGACCTGGGAACCAGCGGCACGAATTTGGGATGTGGAGATAATTCCGTTAATAGTACAGGTGCCAGGTGGACCGCCTCTTGTGCAGATACGTGGTATGCAGGGCAGGCCCAAAATCCTTGGGTCCGGTACATAATCTGCAGAGATATTTTGCAGATGTCTCCGCTGTATTCGCCAACTTACAGGAATAATTTGCCTAGATACCCAACGAGCCGTAGGAATGATCGGCAAGTACATAGCAGCAGCGTAGTACTTTAAGGTCAAATTCACACTCTCCTGCCTAACTTTGCACATGATTGATTGGAACATCGACCCCACGCTATTTACACTCGGCCCCCTTTCACCAAGATATTATGGGCTGCTGTTTGCCGGTGCATTTTTGGCTAGCTACTACTTTATGCGCATCATGTGCAACGATGCTAAAAAGTCGCAACAGGATCTTGATTCGCTTACCATTACGATTATTGTTTCGACAATTGTTGGTGCTCGCTTGGGACACGTGCTGTTTTACGAGCCGCAGATAATTACGCAGGACTTCATGGAGGTGTTCGCGGTTTGGCATGGCGGCCTTGCAAGTCATGGTGGTGCTATAGGAATTATTACGGGATTGTGGATTTACCACAAACGCAAAAAAGGTTATTCAATGACGTGGCTGCTCGACCGCTTAGCCATTGTTGCTGCAGTGTCAGGTCTGCTTATTCGCGTCGGAAATTTTTTCAACTCCGAAATTCTGGGAATGCCCACCACTATGCCATGGGGTGTTTGGTTTAAACGCGTCGACATTTTGCCCATATACCGTCACCCGGCGCAACTGTACGAAGCGGTGTTGTGCTTGGTAGTTTTTGTGCTGCTGTGGCGACTCTATAAAGGGGGCTTGGCGTTTCGCAAACCAGGAATGCTAATCGGTTTGTTTATGGTGCTGATTTTTATTGGTCGATTCGTTATCGAATTCGTAAAGGAACGCCAAGTAGGATTCGAAGCCGGTCTGCTGTTCGATATGGGTCAGCTACTTAGCATCCCCTTCGTACTTGCCGGCGCGTATTACATTTGGAAGGCATCAAAAACGCAGGTCTCTTCTACTGTATAGCGGCAAACGATGCTACCATATTTATAGCGTCGTTCTTGGTAGTAGCATCCGTAACAATCTTGTTGTAATCTGCGCGGGCCTCATACCAATAGCCGCCCGACTTAACCATTTTAAGATAGGTTTCACCCTGATTATTCTGATTGGTAAACGTTAGGAAAGCAATGTTCAACTTATCATCGTACTCAACCGAAGGTGGGGCAGCAATTACTCCGTTCTCTAGCAGCAGGTTTACCTTAATGTCAACCACACACCTAATGGTAGTGCAACCCGGAACCATGGTGGTAGGCGTTCTACTTACCGTTACTTGTGCAGTTTGGTTTGATGAAAACGTCACCATTGACTGATCGATGTTTGTGTACCCGCGGCTATTGTGATCCACCTGCCACGCGTCTGGGTTCCCCGAAGCAATCACATAGCCCCCTTTTTTATCAATCAAATTTTTACCGATAAACTTGTCGGGAGTTATTTTGTGTCCGGTGCTCTGCTCCACGTTGCGTATTACACTGTCGTTAATCGACCCCGTGGTAAACGTCACCTCGTTTGTACCAGTCTTTAGCTGGCTGTTATCTGAATTGACTTGTTGGATAAGGGGCTTTTCAATGCTTACTTCGAAGCCATCCTTAGTTACCTTCAGATTTCCTTGGTCGACGGTGTTAAAGAAATACAGCACCACAATCAGAACTATGGTTCCACCAACACCAAGAAGCGCGAAATACCGCTTGGTCTTTTCTTTTTCGATAGCAAGTTGGGCCGCCGAGTCTTGTTGATTATCGCTCATAATTATCCGACATAATGTTGCAAGATTAGTGTACTATAAAAATAGTCGTTTATTTTTGATAAGCCTACGTTTCTGCGCAAAAGTAGAAACAAGATGAATACTACTGAAAAGGACCACATGAATATTCGAGTCAGCGTTGTTTATTGTATGCTTGTTGCTACCATTAATACAAGTGCACAGTGGGTAAAAGAGGGACAGTTTAGACGGTACAATACAAATGCCGGCATTACAACGCCATTTTTAGCAGCCATTCCGGCAGGGGGCAATGCGGTATTTCGTGGTACATCCTCAATTTTTGATGTGCATTTGACTACCGGCACAAAGGTTGAGCACAAACTGCCTGCGGGTGGCGATTGGCAGTTCCTTCCTAGATCACCATACATAGCAATGATGACCACTGCCGAAGGCGAAAACACAATTATCGCGCTTCATAATGTTTGGACAAACGAATCGCTCGGATCCGTTACTGCTGCATTAGATACAAAGGGAATGTTCGTGCAGTTTTCGAACACCTGGGTGGCCGATGATGGGCTTATGGGCTGTGTGTTGTTCGGTCCGGCGCCTGGAGCGCCTGCGGCCGGTGCCGACTTTCAACTGATGTTTTTCAAAGATGGAATAATGACGGGTCAGCAGCGCATTAAAAACAAATCCGACATCGACATTTATGTTATGCCGCACCCCGACTATGAGATGCTGGCGTTTGTACGCGGCAATGGAATTACACTTTATCCAAATACCACCGAAGAAGTTTTTACCTACGGCTCGTACCTTGGGTACCGTCCTGACGGTTCATACGAACGCCTCTCGCTCCCTACTCGGGGTCCGGGTAGTGGCGCCGGACGCCGCATTGTGTGGTCGAGCTCCAAGTGGGACCGTCTGCTGATTGCCGACGAGGCAGCAAACGGCGCAATTCTTATTAAGGCATCGAATGGAATTGTTGTAGACAGTATTACTTCATCTAAAGTTGATCCGGGGAAGCCCCTTACATTTTTATCAGCTTCGGGATCGAGTGATTCGCGGTGGATGATTTCGCATTCCAAGGTGGGCGATAAACACGCTCTGATTTTGTGGGCAATGCCGGAAACTGTCGAGGCAACTTCGGAAGTCCTTGATGCCTCCGACGACTCGCGAAAAATTTTGCCAACGTCGGAATGGAAACTCATCATGCCATTTTTGAAAGAGAAGAATGGCGAGTTCACGTTGTTTGCTTGGGACCCTGAGGACATTGTCTCTGTGAACGAAAAAGCAAACGTAATTGCAATGACGGGTGCGCATCCGCAACCAAGCTATTCGCATGTAACGTTGCGTGGTGTTCAAGATATCGCCGGAACGCATTCGGCAACTATTTATGATGTAAACGGGCTTTCTGTTTCGCACGAAAATGTTGAAGTGACAAACAATTCGGTCACACTAAACACAACGAATTTGCGAACAGGTGTTTACAACGTTGTGATTAATTCCGGCACAAATGTTTTTACAGCAAGATTTGTACAACAACGTTAATCAATTAGGAATTAGGAATTAGGAGTGCCGAGCGCGACGAGGCACGAACGAGACAGTCCCGAGCGCGACGAGGGACGAATTAACAGTTTTAGTATAACGAATTCAAAGAGGGTAGTATGTCGATTTCTAATATCACGGTAATTGGTAGTGGCACCATGGGCAATGGCATTGCGCACGTTTCCGCGCAGCATGGGTATAACGTAACGTTGGTGGATGTGGATGATGCTGCGTTACAGCGCGGAGTGGGAACTATTACGAAAAACTTGGACCGACAAGTAAAAAAGGAAACGCTCACTGAAGAACAAAAAAGTGAAATCCTATCGCGTATCGCTACCTCGACAGATCTAGCAACTGCGTGTAAAGAAGCCGATCTTGTTATCGAGGCTGCCAGTGAGCGTTTGGAAATTAAACAGCAGATTTTCAAGACAGTCGATGCCGCCTGCAAACCCGGGACCATCCTGGCTTCGAACACTTCTTCGATTTCCATTACAACGTTAGCCGCGGGTACTTCGCATCCAGAAAATTTTATTGGAATGCACTTTTTCAATCCTGTTCCGGTAATGAAGCTGTGCGAAATAATTCGTGGTCTAGCTACATCAGATGAAACGTATGCAACCATCAAAGAACTTGCGGAAAAACTAACCAAGGTTCCTGTTGAAGTACAAGATTACCCGGGCTTTATTAGCAATCGAATCTTGATGCCCATGATAAACGAAGCTGTGTATTGTGTGATGGAGGGAATAGCATCGGTAGAGGATATAGATACAGTGATGAAACTTGGAATGGCGCATCCAATGGGTCCGCTAACACTTGCAGATTTCATCGGACTCGACGTGTGCCTGTCTATAATGGAAGTGCTGCACAATGGTCTAGGCGATAGTAAATACCGAGCGTGTCCGTTGCTACGTAAAATGGTTGCGGCTGGGCACTTAGGACGCAAGTCAGGCAAAGGGTTTTACAACTACTAATAGAGAATTCAATGTCGGGCAATTAGAAAAGAGTTGGGCATGCAACACTATCGCAACGCATTATCTGTTGGCGAACAAAGTGAAGAGTCGGAAGACAAGGAAATATTTAACACAGCGCTCGTTGACAAAAAAAGGAATTCGCATGCATAACGCACCTGATCAAGTTCCCGAAAACTGGAGTTCGATTGCGCAAGATTACGAACTTGCATTTGAGCAATTGTCTAAGCAGTATGCCACCGAAGCGGTCACGCTACTTAGGATAGATTCATCCGACACTGTATTGGACGTAGCAGCAGGAACAGGGGCTTTCAGTTTGTTAGCAGCTGCAACTGGCGCCAGAGTTTTAGCAACGGATTTTGCCGAGGGAATGGTAAACAGAATTCGTGAACGTGCAGCGGAACAAGGTGCGGACAATATTACTTGCGCAGTGATGGACGGACAGAGTCTTGACGTGCCCAATGCCTCGCACACCGTAAGTGCATCGGCATTGGGGTTGATTTTCTTTCCGGATATTGGCAAAGGGATAGATGAATTGTACAGAGTATTGAAACCCGGCGGGCGTTGTGCTATTATTTGCTGGAGTTCTGTTGAGCGCATGCCACTCATGACCATTATGGTACAGGCATTGAAGCTCGTCATCCCAGATTTTCCAACTCCATCCGAGCCACCACTGTGGGCAAGACTATTGGGGCCAGAAGCATTGGCAACTGCAATGGAAACTGCTGGCTTTGTTAACGTTAAAATTGAAACAACCACAAAGCCCCTTACCATACACTCTCCCGAAAAGTTTTGGAGTGGGTTTGTGAAATCATCGCCACCAATGATAAAACTCATGTCAAGTATTGGTCCCGAAACGGCTGCAGAAGTGGGTCGCGCTTACACTGATCTGCTGCGCGAGAGAGAAACAGATGGAGCAATTACATTGCTCGTAGATGCTTGTATAGGCGTGGGGGAAGTTCCCAAGTAAGGTATGGTTGTGCGGGGCCTGTTCGTAATTTGACCGTTCTTGAAACTGCTGAAGACTAAATTGGATTAACTGATGGATGACGGTGTTACAACGGGTAAACGCGAGCAACTAGACGACCTTATTGAAAAGGTCGATTTTGCGCGCAGTGCGCTTGATGATAAAACGGTAGACAAGTGTGCGCAGCAAATGCTTGAACTCGGCACACCCGTTGCGAATGCGTGGGCAAAATACTCGGCGGGAGCAGCGGCTGTTTTGAGATCCGAATTTCAACTTGCGCTACAAATACTGGATACTTCTCTTGCAATATTTTTAGAGATTGGTCTGTTAGGGGGCTTAGCAAAAACACATAATGAGATAGCATCGGTACACGTTGATAAAGGTCAACTTGACCTGGCCATGCAGAGCTATAATATGGCACTGGGGATGTATGAGAAATTAAATGATACTGCTGGAAAATCGGCAGTACTAAATAATCTTGGAATTCTGGAGCACAAACTAGGTAACCACACTAACGCGTTAGAGCACTTCAACCAATCGTTACATGGTTGGCAATTGCTTGATGTTAAGCACGGCATTGCCGGTATAGCAATGAACGTTGGTTTGGTGTTCATAGAATCGGCCGACTATGCAGCAGCGCTTGAACAATTCCAAAAAGCTGGTCAATTGCACGAAGAACTCGGCATGTCGCTGGTAGTAGCTGGTGCGTGGATGAATGCAGGAATTGCCCACGTAAAACTTGGTGACAATGCTTCGGCACTCGAAGTATTCAATAGGTCATTAGATGTTATGGAGAAGTTGAATCACCCGGTGCAGGCTGCACTAGTAAAAGCAAATATTGCCAACGCGTATCGAGAAATGTCGGACTATTCTACGGCACTTGCATTGCTCACAGAGGCACGGGTTGTACTTGAAAAACATGGCCACCTTAGTACAGTACCTTCTATGTTGTGTGGTGAGGCTGAACTAAACTTGTTGATGGATAATGTAGAAATGGCGCGAAGCTGTTTTGATAACAGCCAATAATATACACCGGACGACGCACCAACGAAGATCAGAATTGATGTGGTAAATGCATGGTTGTTTGCTACCGACGGGCAACACAGCGAGGCGCGTGAAATGTGCTCGGCCGCCTTAAAAAAGGCCCAGTCCCTAAACCTCACTGAGATGCAACTCAATCTTCACAAGCTCATGCGCGACCACTGCCGAACCACCGGCGACTTCGATGGCTACGTTGAGCACAACAATGCATACACTGCCATCAACGAAAAAATTCGGGGCGGAGAAACTCAACGCAAAATTGCCATTCAACAAAAGCAAGCAGAGTTAGAGCAGCAGCAACGTGAACACCAAAAGCACATGGCGGTTCTACACTCTACGCTTCCTAAACACATAGCTGATAGGGTGGCAAGGGGCGAAGTGGTAAATGACCATTTCGAAAACGCAACAATAATATTTTTAGACCTAGTAGGCTTCACCGTCTTATCGTCGGAACTAGATTCGAGTCAGGTGATTAGTCTGCTAGACAAAGTTTTTTCTCAATGCGACGCCATTTGCGAAAAGTCAGGCGTAACAAAAATCAAAATCATTGGCGACAGTTACATGTGTGCGTCATTCGACAGTGTAGTTAACGCCGCTCAATGTGCAATCCAAATGATGCATGCAGTGTCGCACATAAGTGTCGCACCCAATGACCTGAACAGCGACCCACACAGTGACCCACAACGTGTCCCACACCGTGACCCACACCGTGACCCACACCGTGACCCACGTAGTGCTCAACTCCAGTGTCGCATTGGTATTCACTGCGGTCCCGTAACTGCCGGCGTGATCGGCACTCAACGAATGCAATACGACGTATGGGGCGACACCGTATACGTTGCGAGCCGCATGGAGAGCACGGGCGAAGCTGGACGGATTCATGTATCAGAGGCGTTTGCAAAAGCGCTAAGAAGCGGCGACACTACGAGCGACCCGTTGGGCGACACTACGAGCGACCCGTTGGGCGACATTATCGTGGATAATACTACTATTGAGCCGCGTGGAATGATGGAGATAAAGGGCAAAGGAAAAATGCAAACGTTTTGGCTGGAGACAATTAGCAATTAGCAACTAGTAAATAGCAATTGGAGATCAGATTGACTTGAGGGGATTTCAGACTCCATTCATCAATGTCACGAAGACATAATGATTTGATAATAGATCGGTAACAGTTCGCGCACGGGCTGCCCATAGTTTTGCTCAAACAATTTAAGCTAGGACTTTGGGAGTACATCGACGCGTACTACAACCGAATAAGACCACACTCAACATTGGGTAATGTTTCACCAGAAGAATTTGAAGCAAACTTTTTTACACTAAGTTGTCAACAAAATAAGTGTCCACATTTACTAAACCATTCCAATAATAAAGCAAAACATGAGAATATCCTTACCCATTTTCTTACTTAGTCTAATCTTCTGCACTACGAATACCAATGCACAGAGCCTGATTCACTATTGGAATTTCAATGATAATTCTTCGACGCAAAAACTTCTGACACCGACAAAATCAGTTGTAACAGGTGCGTCCATAGTGCATGAACCTGGGGGAATTAGTTTGATAGATGCTGCCGGAGGGACTGGGCAAAACTTTAGTGTTGAGAATTTAAATGCGCGGAATGCGGACGAAGCAGGGACGCATTTACGATTCAACGATCCAATAGGCGGTTTACTAGTATTCTCTATTCCATCAACAGGATACAATGCGATTAAGGTTTCGTTCTCTACCAGAAGATCCAGCTCTGGAGCCGGAACACAAAATTGGTGGTACAGCTTAGATGGAACTAGCTATACTTCGCTAACTACAATTCAACCTAATAACGGCGATCCAAAACTTGTTACTCTTGATCTGTCTGGTATAGCAGGCACAAGCAACAATCCGATGCTTAAACTTAAGGTGGCCTTCGTTCAAGGTAGTGGGGGTCTGGCTGGGAACAATAGATTTGACAATGTTGCTGCTGATGGTAACGCAATTGGCGTTGCGCCACCTAGAGACTCAATCTCACCTATAGTCAATTTTTCGCCCGAAAATAATAGCACAAACATTCCTGTTTCGCAAATATTTACGATTACTTTTAATGAACCAGTACGCCTTATTAGCAACGGTCCGTTGGATATATCGAATGCGTCTTCTTTCATCGAAATGAGACAGGGAAGAATTGACGGCGCGAAGGTTCCCGTGCGAATATTGGTATTTGACGGTGTGCCACCTACTATTACCGTTGAACCAATGAGCCCCCTACGCAATAACGAAACGTATTTCATTACACTAGAATCCAACCGCGTAGAGGACACGAGCAACAACGCAATAAGCGAACGTCAGGTTGTGCAATTCACAACTATAGGTGTACAAACACAGTTAGAAACTGGCGACCTAGCCTTCATTGCATACAGAATGAATGCTGTTGGAGCTGATGATGAAGTTGCGTTGTTAACGTTTAAAGATTTGATTCCGGGAACATTGATAACTTTAACCGATAGTAAGTACACTACAAACGCAACTCCACAGTGTAGTGGCGGCATATTGTGGGTGTCGCCGTTAGATCAGTGTGTTCCTGCGGGAACGGTAATTACAATTCAAACTAGCGCACTTGTTACAAACATTGGTAAGGTTTCGGGGGGCGGTTTTGGATTGAGTTCAAATGGAGATCAAGTAATTGTATACACCGGCAGTGCGGCACAACCACATTACATTACTGCACTAACATCTATTGCCTGGGTGAGCGGCAATACATCATGTGGTGGAAGTTTATCCGCGAAACCGGCTGGACTTACCGATGGAACGAATTCAATTAACACTTCAACTGCTCCGGGAAATACTAGTGGCTTAAGCGTTAACGCATTCTACCAAGGGCCAAGCTCTGGAAATATAAACGAGATACGGGATGCTGTTTTCAAGCCTTCGAACTGGGTTGTTGTAGGCGCTGGAACGCCACCTCAAACGTGGCCTAACATATCCATACCAACTCCGCCTCGTGTTAGCAACGCATCAACCGTTAGTAGTAAAAAAATTCAATTGGCGTTTAGCGTGGCTCTAAATGAATTGAGCGCAACCACTAGTTCCAACTATCGTGGGATTGACGGTATTCAAACAATTGAGGTGACGAAAAATGGACCACTTTCCGATACGGTTACAATTTTATACGCAAGTCCATTTGATGCAGGAAAGCCATACGTACTCAGTGTAGCTGATGTTAAGGGGCTTGATGGTCAGCAAATGTCCTGCGCATACTCTTACACATTTACTCGTGCAAGCGGTGGCGAGATTAAAGCTAAATCGAATTTCATTGTCACATCTGAAGGTTCCGGAACTCTTGAAATACTACTTGATGTACTGAGTTCTTCAAATGGAACGATAGATGTTGTACCGTTGTTCGATGGCTTTAGCACGGCCAGTCCTAGTGACGTAACACTGGTATCAAACACGGTTGCTATCGAAGAAGGTTCGAGTGTCGCAAAAGTTATGGTAACTATAACTGATGACGCAATAGAAGAGCAGAGTGCAGAATACGTAGTCTTGGCACTACGAAATCCAATAGGTTGCGTAGTAGTAGGCGACACGTTGATTACTGTGTTCATTCGCGACAACGACCGTAAGGCACCAGTGCCTACGAAGTCGGTTGAGTTGGAGCACGTAAGCAGCTTTGACCCTTCTGGAACAAATTCAAGTTCGTGCGAAATAGTGGCATATGATCCGGAATCGAATAGGCTATTCAGCACGAGTGCTATTGCTGGCTTCTTAGACATTATAGACTTCAGTCAACCCGCCGAATTAAAATTGATTAGTTCAGTTGACATTAATCAATACGGTGGTATAACTAGCGTGGCAGTTAAGAATGGTATGGTTGCCGTGGCTTGTCCAAATAAAGATGAACACCTCAATGGCAAGGTACTCCTATTTGATGTGGATGGCAAGTTGGTCAGCCAAGTTACCGTTGGCGCACTGCCAGACATGATTGTGTTTACACCGGATGGAAAGAAAATACTCACTGCAAATGAAGGCCAGCCAACTGCAGACTACTCAATCGATCCCGAAGGCTCTATTAGTGTCATAGATGTGAGCAACGGCCCAGGCAGCGTAACTCAGGCGAATGTAACAACATTGTTGTTCACAAAATTCAATGCACAAGAGGCGGAGCTTATCAAGTCTGGCGTACGAAAAACAAAAGCATCCAGTACACTCTCGGCCGACATTGAGCCAGAGTACATAGCAGTTTCATCGGACTCGAAAAAGGCTTGGGTGACTCTCCAAGAAAACAATGCAATTGCTGAAGTTGATCTTAGTTCGATTCAGATATCAGGAATATGGCCACTAGGTACGAAGGATTTTAGCGTAAGTGGAAATGGCTTCGATGCAAGTGACAATAATGGTGAAGTGTTAATTGCCAATTGGCCGGTACGTGCCTTTTTCATTCCAGATGGTGTAGCTACATATAGCGTTGGTACGACCAACTATATCGTTACAGCGAACGAGGGAGATGAAAAAGAGTATGGAGGATTGGTTGAACGCACTACGTTGAATGATTCCAAGTATGTACTAGATGCAAAGACATTTCCTAATGCGGCGTTTTTGAAACAAAACTATAACCTAGGCAGAATGAGACTTACAAATTTGAATGGCGACACTGACGGCGATGGTGATATTGACGTACTTCACTGTGTAGGTTCTCGATCATTCTCAATTTGGAATGCCGACACAAAGACGCTCGTGTATGATAGTGGCGATGATTTTGAAATGATAACTTCTAGCAACCCAACCACCTCCAAAATCTTCAACTCAGATCATGAGAGCAACTCACTCAAGAACCGTAGTCGGTCGAAAGGTCCAGAGCCTGAAGGTGTTGTTGTAGGACAAATCTCAAATAAAACCTACGCATTTGTTGCGCTCGAGCGCGTTGGTGGAGTAATGGTCTACGATGTTTCAAATCCACAGACGCCAAGGTTTGTAGACTACAATAATGCCAGAGGAGCTACTGAGTACTCAGGTGATAACGGTCCGGAAAGTCTAACACTCATTCATAGCACTCAAAGTTCTGACAAGAACACCTATCTAGTAGTTGCTAACGAAGTAAGTGGGACCCTTACCATATTCAAAGTGATAGATAACAATTCTCCAAGCAGTGTCGATGACCTTGATAGTTCTGTTGAAACGGTAACCTTACATCCAAACCCCGCCACGTCCGGTATGGTAATGCTCAGCCATACTGCCGACGTGGTGGTAATGGACATAATGGGCAGAATTGTTTTCACCGGCCGTAGTGTTAACACTCTTAACGTTGCAGGCTACACATCGGGAACGTACATCGTGTATTCAACTATGGGTTCGGTGTCTAGGCTGGTAATCTTGGACTAAGCATCAAACGAAAACACAAACGCACCAATGAGGACTTCTACTCTTGGTGCGTTTGTTTTTTTTAGGATTGGAATCATTTTAGCCGATTGGAATCAGTTCTTTGTTCGCTTCCAACCACGTGCTGAAGTTTTGAAGTTCAGGGTTTAATTTGCGTGCTACGTTTAGGAGAACAAACGTTTTCTCAGAAGGTGCAGATTGGTGAGAACGGGGGTGTGCAGTAAAAGCATATTCAGCAACGCACCGGACTGAATAATCAGTAGCATGTTACCTGTTTTGAAGGGGGCTTAACCATTAGCTTCGCACATATTTTTCTTTGTAAAAGTGAGGCCTTAAAAAAGACGCATTTCTGTTAAGGTTTTGTTAAGGTCGTTTTTAGCTCATCCGTGCCTAGGTTGTACTATTCAACAAAACGTAGCACGTGCAATATTTGAATATCAATTAAAGGAGTTTAGCATAAAATCACTTACGCTAGTTGCAAGCCTTGCAATCGTTCTCTGTTTGCTTGGTAGCAGCCTCGCCGCACCGGCGCAGGAGAATCCAGATAACGTACAAGGGGAACGTCCAAGCTTGCCTGAAGTGTGGCGTACAAATATGTATGTTGGATCACAACCAGTCTTAGCTGATGGAATAGACGGGCAGCATGTTTTAGCCTTTGGCGAATACAGTCTTGCTTCATTTCGGAGTTCAGATGGAATGTTAGAATGGGAGATCAAGCCGGGGTTTAGCCTAGTCAAAAACCTCATAATGCTTCGTTCGCGTCCGGTGTACATTATGGCAGGATACAGCAATGGTAACGGAATTGGAGTTATTCAAACTCGACGCTACCCAACATCTGAGATCGTTAGCACGATTTTCGAGCCTTTGTCAGGTGGCCCCATTGCAGTTTCTGACGACGAGCGTTTTGTTGCAGGCAGCTACCAGTCTTGATCCCGCTCCAAAAACAGGTACACAAAGTTAAGAGGATTGTAGAATCAGTTCATTGCTGATCCATTGTGATTCGTAATCCATGGGCGACATGCCGCCGATAGATGTGTGTCTTCGTCGAGAATTGTAAAATAGATAAAGCCAACGGTTGATCACATCTGATGCACGCTGAGCGTTTTGAAACGGGAAGTGGTGCATCAGTTCTGTTTTCATCGTGGCCCAAAAAGACTCCATTGGTGCGTTGTCGTAGCAATCGCCGGAGGTTCCCATGCTGCTGCATAGGCCATGCTTCGTTAGTAGGTTCTTGAAATAAATTGCGTTGTATTGACCTCCTTGATCTGAATGAAGTATAGTTTTCTTATTCGACTTTCTTCCAACAAGCTTGCGGCTTTTCAATGCCTGATTGAGTGCTACCTCAAGCGCGCCTACATGCAAGTCATAGGAAACGTGCATGCCTAACACGCGATGTGAGGCTTGGTCCTTGATAGCAACAGCATAGATCTTATCACCATCAGATGGCAATTCTGAAAAGTCGCTCAGCCATAGCTCGTCGAGGTTTGTCCTCTTAAATTGACGTTGCACTAAGTCTGGTGACGGAGTGTAGGTTTCAGATGAGTTCGTAGTACCCTTGTTCTTCCACGTGTTCTTGCACTGCACGTGTAGGCCCATTTTCTTCATGAGCCGACGGACGCGTTCTTTTCCCACCGAGCGACCCTGCTTTCGGATTTCGATGGCTATCCACTCTGCACCATACGTATGGCCTGTTGCCTCATGAACATCCCGTACTAGCGTGCTCAGTTCTACGTCTTCTTGCTTACGCTTACCCACCGTTCCACGCCGCCACTGGTAATACCCGTGTCTAGAGGCTTTAAGAACTCTGCACATCAATGCTAACGGCCATCTTGAGCGAAATTGCTCCATGAATGCGTATCTCATCTCGGCCGTTGTGAGAAGGAAGCCGGCTTCTTATCGCGTTTTTTAGGATGTCCCTTTCCTGAGTCACCAGCTTTAATTCACGCCGCAAAGCCTGCACTTCGTCTGAACTATTGCCGTGACCTGGAAACGCATTCTCCTTCAACCGTTTCGCCTGATTAACCCATGCATAGAGCTGATTCGGCTCAATACCGAGTCCCCTGGCTATGCTTACCATTGTTTGATCTGGATTCTCCCGAACCAAACGGACTGCCTCTCGCTTGAACTCGGCTTCTACCGGTGTTCGCGTTTGCTTTTTCTTCATCATTTGTACTCCTTCAGTTTTTGGTTAAAAATAACCTTAACTTTCTGTACCTCAATTCAGAGCGGGTTCAGCATACCCTGGACTCGAAATTCATACAATTGAAGATCGCAAACACACGGTAGTAGACGATTCGAATGTGGCTGAAGAGTCGCTGTTTCGTTTGCGTTTAGATCTAGAATTCTACGCGAAAAATCCGCACCTTCCACTCGAAAGTGTGTGTGCCCATTTAGATACGTATGTGGCACGAAACGAATCGCAAATCAAATTGGTCGACTACGCACGAAAGCTGGTATCGTATGCTGATGAAAGTCGCGGCGCCGGTCTTTTTATATGGGGCGAGGCAGGCGTAGGGAAGAGTCACATAGCCGTCGGACTCAGCAAGCTTTTCATGCAACAAGGCTTGCAACCGGTCTTTATGGTGGCCGACAAATTTTCTTTTCACACAGATCTAGAACTCGAATCGGGTCAAGTATGGATTATCGATGATCTAAACATCGGCTACGGTCTTGGCTCGCGCCTCTTCAAAAACGTAGTACTCAACATCCACGACCGCGGCGGCCGGATGTTCATAACAAGCAATAAACCGTACCAAGAACTCATGGCCGAAATGTTTGTTGGCGAAGGCCAGGCAGCACGCATGCGCTACGAGGAGCGCACTAAGGGGCTTTTTAAAATCTTGCAGGTCGACGGGGAGAGCTATAAGCAGGAAACAGCGTGGCATCTTGAGGATTAAGGATTAAGGATTAACTCGGTGTGTCACACTTTCGCCTTGAATCTACACGGGTGTGGTATGACGACTAAAAAGAACGAAATCCAAGACCTGAGTTTTGCGTTCGCCATTCTCATTGTTGCTGAATTCAAGACGCTGATATCTGAGCGAAAAGAGTCTTCGCTATCTAAGCACATGCTAAAAAGCGGAACCAGTATTGGTGCCAATGTTGAGGAAGCGCTTGGTGGCCAATCTCGTGCCGACTTCATTTCCAAGATGTCGATTGCGTACAAGGAAAGTCGTGAGACCGTCTATTGGATTCGCCTTCTTCATTCGACTGGTTACTTGAAATCTGAGTCCGGGGAAAAATTTACAGGCAAAGGCAAATCAACTTTGCAAAATTCTCAGTTCAATAATTTTAACCAGCAAGAACAATCTTAAAAAGTCCAATCCTTAATCTTTAATCGAAATCGTCTTCTCTTCGCTTGCAAACCAAACCGTTTCCTCCCCAACCTGGTTTAGCCCCCTATCAGACCTTCGCATAATGATGAACTGGTTGTTGTGTGTAGCGTGCACCAGCCACTCGGATCCAAGAAATTCCACGGCGGTGATGTTGACGGGGAGGGCAAGGGCGTTTTCGATTTTTTCTGACGAAATATTCTCGGGTCGGATTCCAAATTCTTGGCCGTTGTGGCGAAAGATGTTCATCGACGGACTTCCCGTAAACGTGGCTACAAATTTTGTTGCAGGGTTGTTGTACACTTCAGCGGGAGTGCCCACCTGTTGTAGCTTGCCGTTGTTCAGCACGGCCATCCTGTCGGCCATGGTCATTGCTTCAACTTGATCGTGCGTTACGTACACGGTGGTGATTCCGAGCTGGCGTTGCAGCAGACGCAGTTCGGTGCGCATGTGAACGCGTAGTTGCGCATCGAGGTTGGAAAGGGGCTCATCAAAAAGGAATACGCGGGGCTTGCGAATAATGGCGCGGCCAACAGCTACGCGCTGACGCTGTCCGCCGGAAAGCTGTTTTGGTTTGCGGGCGAGGAGTTCTTGCAGACCCAACATTACGGCAACTTCATCAACACGAGATTTAACTACGTTATCTTTTTCTTTTCGGATTCGCAACGGAAACGCAAGGTTCTCAGCCACCGTTAAATGCGGATACAATGCGTAATTCTGAAACACCATTCCTACGTCGCGATCGCGCGGGCTAACGTCATTCATTACTTGCGAATCGAACAACAAACTTCCCGTTGTGATTTGCTCGAGTCCGGCAATCATTCGCAGTAACGTGCTCTTGCCCGATCCCGACGGACCCACCAAAACAAAAAATTCACCGGGCTGTATTGTAAATGTAACGTCGGCAAGCGGTTGAACTTCCTCGTATGATTTACTTACGTTTTTGAATTCTATCTGCGTCATTTGATTTGCGTTTTACTCACTTAGTGTGGCGTCGAACTTACTAAGTAAATCTTTCTGCTCTTCGGTAAGCGAAGTTGGAATATCAATCTTTATCGTAACAAGTAGGTCGCCAAAACTTGTCCCCTTGGGATACACCGGCATTCCCAGACCCCGCATACGCAACACCGTATCGGGTTGTGTGCCCGGTTGGATGGTGAGCTGCACAGCCCCCTTCAAAGTTTTGATGCGCACTTTTCCACCCAGCGCGGCGGTGGTGAATGGAATTGCATGACCAACGCTAAGGTTTTGTCCGTCGCGTTTGTACCTCGCATTCGGCAGCACCTGAATTGTCAGCTCACCCTGCGGAATCTGCATTTTTTGTCCCGTGTCAATGCCGGGCTTAATGGTCAGGTCGATCGTTTTCTCGCCAACGCGCAGGCGCTTTGTAACGCCGGCGTACGCTTCTTCGAGAGTAACATCTAATGAATATGAAACGGGCTTTGGGGTTGGTGCACTGCGCTGACGTGTGCGTGTTTGCGTGTTTTGTCCGGCAAACATTTGACTCAACAAATCACCAAACGATGTGCCGGCAAACATATCGTCGATATCAGATGTGTACTGAAAATTTTCTGCACCGGGAGAGCCCCTTCTACCAGAATTCCCACCTTGCGGATTAAAGCCACGACTGTTCAACATGTCGTATTTCTCGCGCTTTTGCGGATCACTCAACACCTCGTACGCCTCGCTAATCCGCTTGAACTTTTCCTCGGCCTCCGGTTTGTTGGGGTTAGTGTCGGGATGGTACTTGCGCGCCAAAGCTCTGAAACCCTTTTTGATTTCAGCAGCAGTTGCCCCTTTTTCTAACTCGAGCTCTTTGTAGTAATCGCTAAATTCCATTAACGCATCGACGAAATACATTCGCCGTTATGATGTGAGGTCAACATACCATACTCCGATAAAACTGTGTGAATGCTTTAGAACAGCCACGTGAAAATGTTTGAACCTCAATGTGAACTATTCTGATAAAGCAATGTGAACTATTTCGACAACGCCGCGTTAAATACTTCCAAAATTGATTTGTCAAACCAACGATTCAAATAAATCGCAAATAGTATAACAAAGATAATTACCGTAAAAATGGCAACCCCCAATATTTTTCCAGCGCCGGATTTGGTTTGCTGCAATCCAGCTTTGATAACTGCCTCGGTTATTCTTTCCGTGTATGCAAACACGGGAACGAAAACCATTACGATAATCACCATGCCCAGAAGTGTTGCAGTAATTGGACGAAACGCTTCGGTCTGACTCAACATTTTTTCTTCCAAGAGTCCCGTCAACAGATACGTTGTTAAAACGGACACCATAAAAATAATCGCGCGGGTAAATTTTCTCATCTAGTAGTGCCGATAAAATTCTAAATATTATTCAACGTACTCAACAACGTACTCAACAACACAATCATCCGTAATCGACTTCACTGTTCTCAGACTCATCTAAAATACCGAACGGAAAAGTTGAGTTGCATTTCGTGTAAGAACCACAAAGCCCCTTAGCAAATAATGCAAACACATTAGAGAAGGGGGCTATCCAGCACGTCGTGAATTTTGTCGATGTGTAATTCTACGTCGCCGTGAGCGGTGGTGAAAAACATTGGAGCGAACTTCACGCCCCACTGAACTTCGTGTGGACGATACGAATTGCGCGTGTAAAAACTTTCGCCCACTGTGTCGTCGAATGCTTTTATGATGATAAGAATTTCCGAATTCCGATTGACGAAATCTTCGGTAGAAATTCCGAACAGCGGACTATCGGCAGTAATCGGATGCACCAGCGTCCAATTAAGTGCGAGCGATGTAATGTGATTCAATTCAAGCGGAAGTGTGAAATATCCCCGTTTACTATTGTGCGCTGAATCCTCTTGCATAACTAATAAAATGGAAGCTTCGGCATCCATCACCATACCCACACGTTCGTTAACTATGCGGCACATCAATGCGTTTTCGGTATCGGAATATTTTGTTACCACCGCCGATTTGCTAAACGTAATACGGGGTTTTATTCGGGAGAAGCGTCCGAACGACAGACCGGTAAAAATTCCAAAAATGAACAGTCCGGTAAGCGCTTCAAACGCAGCAACCGTGCTTACTAATGCAGAGCCTGGGGCAAGGTTTCCGTAGCCAACTGTAGTTAGTGTTTGCGAACTAAAAAACATTGCATCGCTCAATTCATTCCACCAAGTTCCGCTTGTGGCGTTTTGAATTTGCGAAGTACCTATAAGCAGGTAAATGGTACCAAAGCATGCGTTTACCACTACATAAAACGCAACCGTAAGCAGCAGAAACTTTGTCCATGAAGTCATTAGCACAAAGTGATACACATCGGAAAAGTGAAACCGTTCACCATTTCGAATCACGTTCAGCGAGCCGTCTTTGTTAATAATCCGTCCGGTGGGAGCGCCAACCTTTATCCCAAACCCTGGGTCGGTAGTTTGTTTTGCCATGACACGAAATTACCAAATGGCCAGCCCCATTTGCAGGTGTATTTATGAACAACCCTAGCTAGGCGATCAGATTGTGCAATTACCCAACCAGCCAACACGATAACAGTACAACGAACAAAGTACAGTTCACAAAATGTTTCGCTCCGCCAAGCTCGTATAGTAATCACCGCCGATGATCAAATGGTCGAGCACCTTTATACCAACAACAATACCGGCATCGGCAATTTGTTTTGTGATAGAAATATCTTGTGGCGACGGCTCCGTATTTCCCGACGGATGGTTGTGCACCAAAATTATTGCGGCCGCATTCTCGGTGATCGCCATCCGGAAAACCTCTCGCGGGTGAATAGTCACCGAATTCAGCGACCCTTCCGAGACTATGATGTCGCGCACAATTTGGTTTGCCGTATTGAGCAGCAACACATGAAACGACTCAAACCGCAGGTGCCGCAATTTCGGCGACATCATTTTATATACGTTGTGTGGCGACCCAATAATTTTCCCCGAATCAAACGGCTCACCTTGAATTCTATTCGCAAGCTCAAAGGCAGCACACAGCGTAGCCGCCTTAGCCGTGCCCATTCCGTGAATCCGTTTCAGTTCCGACACATCGCGTCCCGCCAGATCCGTCAGCTTCGGAAACTTCTCCAGCAAATCCATCGCAATATCAATCGCGCTCGACCCCGAAGTGCCATGATTTATCAGCAGCGCCAGCAGCTCCACCGTTGTCAACGCCTTCGCACCAATCCTCACCAACCGCTCCCGCGGCCTATCCGACGTCTGAATTCCATTAAGCATACAAACCCCACCACCTCTGTTCATTCACAAAAAATCGTACTAGCAGCTACGTGTATGGAAGGGGGCTAAGTGTGACAAAAACCCAAGGGGCGAAACCTGAAGGCGAAACCAGGGGCGAAACCTGCGTGCGAAATCTGAAGGCGAAACCAGGGGCGAAGCCCAAGGGGCGAAATCTGAAGGCAAAACCGATGGGCGAAACCGATGGGCAAAACCGTTGGGCAAAACCGTTGGGCAAAACCGTTGGGCAAAACCGTTGGGCAAAACCGATGGGCAAAACCGTTGGGCAAAACCGTTGGGCAAAACCG
>JABMNI010000084.1 GCA_013204605.1 Ignavibacteria bacterium | reverse complement strand
TTCGACATGCCAACCGATGCTCTGCATGGCGGCGTGTACCTGCTGGTGTTGGAAACGGCGTTGGGTCCGCGGACGATGAAAATCGTGATCCAGAAATAGAAACACTATTCGTAAATATCTTTTCTGTTCCCCAGGTTAACAACCTCCACTGAAAGGATGTCGTCATGCACGTCGTAAATTATTCGGTAGTCAGATACGCGGATTCGAAAACCCTTTCTTCCATTTAATTTCTTATAACCAACCGGGCGTGGGTTTACAGATAGGCTATAAATAGAAGCCTTGATTTTGGAGTAGTACGGCTCAGGAATTTTTTCAAGAGCCTTGATAGCACGCTTGCTTAAAACCACGTTGTAAGTCATTACAAAGCCTTGCGTTTTTCCTCTATCATTTTAAATGCTTCTTCGAGCGGCACAGAGGGCTCATTGGATTTTTTTGCTTCATCGTAAAGCCTAATATCTTCCAATTCTTCCAATTCCTCCATGATGGCCTGAAAGTCTTTCAAGGGAAGCACTACAGAGATTTTTTTGCCAGTGTTATCTGTTATGTATTGTGGATGTACGGTTACCATAACTTTTCCATTCCAATTTGAATATTAACCAAAATAAACTTTTAACTTTGATTCAATTGCTATTATTAAACTCAACGTCAAAATTGTTTGGATGGTTGTTGTACTGTTGGCATCTGCCTACAGTGGGCATGCGCAGTTGGATTCAAATGCCAAAAGTATGTTTGGTATTGTAATTGAGCCAGATTGGACAATTGGTAGATTAGAAAGAGGAGAGGGCGTTTCGATCTTAGCCGGGATATCAATTTCTAATTATTTTGAAAATAAACAGTGGAGTTCTGGAGTAGAATTCGGTTTAAACTGGTGGGATAGCTATAAACCTAACAGCCTGCGGACATATTTCCTGACATTCTTTTTTTCTCATTCGTTCTTGATTCCCGAGAATTCAAGTTGGAATGTTGAGCTGGACGCGGGGTTAAGACTTTTCATTGGACCTGCAAAATGGGGTGGTTTTTGCATACCGGCCACTGCCAAGTTAACATACACAATTACAGCTCTGAAATTTGAATTTGGAGTTCGTGCATACTTGCTACCTACCGATATGACAATTTTGTCAATTCACCCCGTTTTCAAAGCATCGTACGCGTTTAGGTAATGGTAGTGAAATGAGCCGAATCATATGTTTGATTGACGGCATTGCGTTGACTGACAAAGCGCCGTGATTTTGGAAATTTACGAATGTGAATTTTGCTTTGCGTAACGCAAAAAGCTTGATAGAGTAGGTGATGGGAAAGCCCCTTGCAAAGAGAAAATCGCAATAGAATCTGATGTACTTTTGTGGGAAAGAGAGTTGTTATGGATTTAATAAAGCGACATTTAAAACAGAGTGCGATATTCTTCGCAGTGATTTTTACACTGATCTCGTGCACAACAAATGTGGTGGCGCCGGATGGTGCGTTGATTACGTATTCGCCGAAGGTGGGTGACCAGTCGGTGTATGCCACTTACTCTGAAGTGACGGGTGCCGAGTTGTACAAAGACACAGTAACAGTGACGAGCGTTAGGACCTCTGGTGATACCGTGTTTTATGTGACGAGCAGGTCAGCTAAAACTAGTTTGGATGGGGCTGATCTGGTACTATGCCGTGGAAGAGCTGGGTACCTAATGTTATTGTTGCAGTCGTATAGCAAATCCGTGTACTGGCAAGTAGACGTCGGTGCTGAAGAGGGGATGCCAATTGATTCGATGGATCTTACTCGGACTAGTGTTAGTGGAGAGGTAATTGGGTATGCTAGATACAGAGTGGAGTGCGGCAGAAAGTCGGTGCCTATTGCGGTTGGAGCAACCACGCACGATACTCGAGAAATGCATGAAATGCTTTACGATTTAGATAGTTCCCGTGCAATAATTCCAACTACGCGGCAGGGTTGGTCAACAACGTATTATTCGCCAAGCAAGGGTGTGATTCGAATCGAGCATCACCTTATTCAAAAGTACACCCAACTCTTGTCGAACTAGGGCAGAGAAGCTGTTCACATGAATCAATTTAGTTGTAGAGGGCAAACTTTACTTTGATTCATAGAAGGAGTCGAAATCAATTCCAGTAAAAACAGTTAGTTCTTTATCAGCAACATAATCTTGGTACAATTCTTTAGCGGCCAGTCCCATTTGATTCTGAATCTCTTCCTTCTTTATAGACTTAATAATTTCCTCAACCACGTAGAAACGTTTGGTCAGAGGCAGATTCTGAATTTCCTGTATTAACTCTTTTGTTTGCATAGCTTCATGGCACCAAAAACTGTGAATTCAAGCGGTCAATTATCTGAAAAAACCAAATCTCAAGCAGTAGACCAATTTCTAATTGCTAATTGTTGGTTCGTCCCTCGTCGCGCTCGGGACTGCTAATTGCTAATTGTTAATTGCTAATTGTCTTACGCTCTTGTTTTCGTGATCACCTGGTCCGACAACTCCAACAACGGATTGGCAGCGCGCGTTACTACGTCGGCAGTGATGATGCATTTGCGGACGTTGGTTTGGTCCGGCAGACCATACATGATAGGATTCATGATCTCTTCCATCACTCCCCTAAGTGCTCTGGCGCCAGTCTTGCGGTCTTTTGCGCGGTTAACAATGGCCTTAAGCGCATCCATTTCAAACTCGAGTTGGATGCCTTCCAGCAAAAGAAGTTTTTGGTATTGTTTTACAAGGGCGTTCTTCGGACTCACCAAGATATCCAACATGGCCTCGGCCGATAGTTGGTTGAGAGCCGTAACCACCGGAAGGCGTCCAATGAATTCCGGTATAAAACCAAACCGCATAAGATCGTCAGGCTCTACATCGTGAATCATGGCCGCACTTTCTTCAAGGCTGTTGGAAGTTGAAGCTGTGAACCCAATTGAGGATGGTTTTTTCCGACGCTCAATAATTTTATCTAAACCTTCAAATGCACCGCCACAGATAAACAAAATATTCTTCGTGTTTACATAAATCAGCGGCTGCTCCGGATGTTTGCGTCCGCCCTTTGGTGGCACGCCCGCAACCGTTCCTTCCAAAATTTTTAGCAGACCCTGTTGCACGCCTTCGCCTGAAACGTCGCGTGTAATCGAGGCCGAATCGCTCTTGCGCGTAATCTTGTCGATCTCATCAAGATATATAATGCCCCTTTCCGCCTTCTCAACATTATACTCGGCGTTCTGCAGCAGGTTCACAATAATCGATTCTACATCATCACCCACATAGCCCGCTTCAGTAAGCGTAGTTGCATCGGCAATCGCAAACGGAACATCCAGAATTCGAGCGAGGGTTTGGGCGAGAAGGGTCTTGCCGGTTCCCGTAGGACCCAACAACAGAATATTGCTTTTTTCTATTTCAACATCATCAAAGGGGCTTACCAGTTCCTGCGCTTGGATGCGCTTGTAGTGGTTGTATACGGCAACGGAAAGGACTTGCTTGGCATTGGTCTGGCCAATAACGTAGGTATCTAACTGACGCTTGATTTCGGAAGGTTTGGGGAGTGACTTCTGATCTGACCGAAGCGTGGTAGCCGGCTGATTTTTGCGCAGAATTTCAACGGAGTTTTGTACGCAGATATCACACATATATGCGCCCTTGCCGGCAATAAGGCTGGTTACTTCGCGAGAAGTTCTGCCGCAGAAAGAACAATGAAGTTCTTCGGGGTGTCCGGCGTCAGTTGTAGATGTTGACATGCGTCCCTTTCGGAAATGCGACCGAGCAAAAGTTTATACGGGGCGATCTAAAATCTTGTCTATGATACCATAGGTAAGCGCTTCGTCCGATGACATATAGTTGTCACGGTCGGCATCCGTTTTAATGGTTGCCGCGTCCTTGCCGGTATGTTTCGATATCACGCCATACAACATGTCCCTTATTCGGAGCATTTCTTTAGTATAAATTTCAATATCCGAAGCCTGACCCTGCGTTCCGCCCAATGGCTGGTGCATCATGATCCGCGAGTTCGGCAATGAAAACCGTTTTCCCTTAGCGCCGGCACACAATAACACTTGTGCCATCGAGGCCGCCATACCCACGCAAATCGTTGATACGTCTGGCTTTACGAACTGCATAGTATCGTAAATCGCCATCCCCGCCGAAACACTACCACCCGGCGAGTTGATGTAAATCGAGATATCCTTTGCAGGATCTTCGCTTTGCAAGAACAACAACTGGGCAATGGTCAAGCTGGCTATGCTGTCATCAATCGGTGTGCCAATGAACACAATCCGCTCTTTTAGTAGGCGCGAGTAAATGTCGTACGAGCGTTCGCCCCTACTCGTCTGCTCCACCACCATGGGTACTAAGTAATTCTGCATTTTCTTCCGTTTGAAAAGTTTGTCCGTTTGAAAAGTGGCCGGAGTTAGATAACCGGTTCTTCAGAATCGACGGTGACGTCGGTGACTACCGCATATTCTAACAACGCCTGAATGGCTTTTTCAGCCAACAACTGCTCGGAAATGTTCTCGCTCTGACGCATTACCATTTGCATTTGGTCTTCATCTATACCGTACTTACTGGCCGCCAACGCAATATCGCCCTCGTTCAGCTCAAGTTTCTCAGCTTCAATAACCTTGTGGCGGATCAGTTCCCAGCGCACAATTCTGTCGGCCGACGGTTTAAACTGCGGCTCCACATCATGGGCCGTCATTTTCTCGATCCCCGGAGCCCCTTCATTACGCTTCTTAAAATCATCAAACAACTGGTGAATAACGGCATGCACCAGGCTACCCGGCACCTCAAAATCGTGCGCCTTTACAAGCTGGTCCACCAGTTGGTTTTCCATGCTTTCCTTGGTTGCTTGGTCGAAATACGCCTTAATCTGTCCCTCGATATCCTCGCGCAGCAGCTCCGTTGTCAAAAACTTCCCGCCTGTAATAGTCTCGGCAAATTCATTGTTAAACTCAGCTGGCACAACTCTTTGGATATCGGTAATTGTAACTCTCTGGTTAGGGGGCTGAGTGTTTTCGTCTTGGGTTTCGGCCACATACGAAAAAGAATCGCCCACTTTTTTATCGGTCATCGAATTCCGCAAATGCATATCCACGGCATCATCATCTAAGAATACACGGTCTTCAACCGCTTCGGCGCCAATAATCGGCATCGAAGTTTCGCGATCGAGCTCGTTCATCGAATACGTAACAACGTACATGCTGCCATCAACAACCTCGGCCGGCTCGAAAGTAGCGGCGCGCAGGCAAATCCTATCGATCTCCTTTTGCACATCATCTTCGGTGACGGGTCTAACTGGACGGTTGATTTCAAGGTTACGGTAGTCACCAAGTTCAAACTCGGGCATAACTTCAAACTGAACCGTGAACGTAATTCCATCGGGCGCTTTTTGAATATCCGTAAGGGCTGGATTGCCAACAACGCGTTGTTTTTCTTCAGTGGCAAAACTTCTGAACTCGGCATCGGCAATAGCATCAAGCGCATCGTTCTCGATTTCTCTACCCATGCGTTGCTTAATAATGTTCACCGGAACCTTCCCCTTACGGAACCCAGGCAACGCAACATCCGTCTGAGCGCGCTTGTAAGCCCCTTCATAGTGTGGCTTCAAATCAGCGTCGGTGATATGTATTCTAACTTCCCTCTTACAGCCATCAAGAGTGATTAGGTTTCGCTCCATGATAGGTGCTCCTCGGTTGGGTCAATAAAGTGCGGAAGGAGAGACTCGAACTCTCACAGGTTGCCCCGCCAGATCCTAAGTCTGGTGCGTCTGCCATTTCGCCACTTCCGCAATAACAGAACCGCAAACTTAAGAAAGAATTATGAATTAAGGGTTAAGAATTAAGAATTCAACCCTGCGGGCGTAGCCCAAAGGGCGAAAGCAGAAGGCAAAACCTGAAGGCGAAACCAGTGGGCGAAACCAGTGGGCGACACCAGTGGGCGAAACCAGTGGGCGACACTGGGGTGCGACACTGGGGTGCGACAGAATAGTCAGGAGCGAAGCTAAATATAGAAGTGTCACTCTGCGCCACGCCGAGGGTGACATTGAGAGCGCCGATATTCAACCTATACAGCCCATTGTGGTGGAAATGCAAGTACGAGGAGCTTCATATGAGCGGCATTACTAAAGCGGCATTGATTAATCGGTTGATTAACGCATCGTATTCCATTGTAAACTGTTACGCGCCGCACGTAACTCCGCATTATAAAGCAATTGTGGGCGTGATGGCTGTACCAATCCATTCCAGAGTTTAGATCAATTGCAAATTATTGGCAGCAAACAGCCTTTTGCTGCCAATGATTTGATTTAGAGCTATGGCCCTGATAGCAGGGTCTGAGGTTTGATTTGGTACTAAACGTGTGACAGTTCTGTAGTAATAACCACAGTGAATCTTGTACTGAAGTTTTAGCCGTTCAAACATGCTGTCAGTATTGACGCATCCACAATAATTTGCAGCAAACCCCTGCCGCACAGTGGACCGATACAATGTCAGTATTCTTTCAAAGTGAAAGAGCTTCAATTTTCAAAGCACCTTTCAGTGAGCGTCTGTACATTTTTTGGCTGAGGTTTTGATCGTTTCAAAAAACTGGCAGCAAATGGCCGTTTGCTGCCAATCATTTGCTGGGAAGCAATAACTCCGGAAACATAGCCTGGACCAGCGCTGAGATTGGTCCGAACCAGCGCGCAACATAGAGTGAGCTCGCGTTGCAGTGCCGAGCGCTAGATAATTCTTTGCAAAAATTTCGGAGAAATCCATGAGAAAATGCCACCGTTACTAAACAGGGTGCCGGCCCTGTTGGGGCTTCCCGCGCAGTCTCCTACGCAGTCTCCTACGCAGTCTCCCACGCAGTCTCCCACGCAGTGACACACGCAGTGCCTCTTCAGCTCAGCCTTGTCCCATCCGCAACCTCGGCATCCGGCACGGCAAGCACAACGCCGTCGGGCGTGACAAATCCGCACACCAGAACTTCCGAAATCCACGGTCCAATTTGCTTGGGAGGGAAGTTGCACACGCACAGCACTTGCCTGCCCACGAGAGATTCCACCGCATACAGTTCTGTGATTTGCGCACTGGAACGCACCACCAAGCCCCCTCCAATATCGACCCAGAGTTTGTAGGCAGGTTTGCGCGCTTCGGGGAAGGGCTCGGCGCGAACGATGGTTCCGGCGCGGAGTTCGACGGCTTCGAATTGGGTCCAGGTGATTTGAGGCATAAGGGGCTTTGGGGTTTGTGGTTTTTTAGTTCAAACTCGCAACGCAAAACTACTTATCCTAACTTTGTTCGTGAAGCACATCGTTGTTATAGGAGCCGGAGTTGCCGGTATTGCGGCCGCCGTGAAGTTGGTGGAGCAGGGGTGCAGGGTGACGCTGTTGGAGGACCGACCGTATGTGGGCGGCAGGGCGCGCAGTTTTGTGGATGAGCATACGGGCGATGTGATAGACAACGGACAGCATCTGCTGATGGGATGTTACCACAATTTTCTGTACGTGCTTCGGCAACTCGGCACCGACCATCATCTGGAATGGCAGCCGAGCTTACGAGTGAAATTCGCCGCGGCTCAACGAACGCCTCAGGTAGAGAGCTCGTGGCGCGTTCAAAAAACCGATCTCGAAAGAGAAACTGATTTCATCAATGAGAAAAACGATGTTCAGATCCAGCCTGGTAAGCAAGTGCAAAACCACTTTCACAACCCGCCGGATATTCTCGACGCCTCGCGATTCCCCGGAAAACTTGGGGTGTTTGTTGGCATAATGCGTCTGCACCGCTTGACGCTATCTGACAAAATCCGCGCCGCGTTTCTGATGCTTTTACTCCAGCTCGGATCGAAGCCCAAACCCACTGAAACGTGCCTAGAATTCCTTGTCCGCCACGGTCAATCCGCCAACCTCGTGCGCCGTTTGTGGGAGCCGATAATCCTGGCCACCCTCAACGCCCCCATCGCCGCCGCCGCTGCCGTGCTTTTCACCGAGGTTATGCGCCGCGCCTTCATGGGCACCCGCACGGATTCCACCCTCATCATCCCTCGTGTTGGGCTGAGCGAGCTGTTTAGCCCCCTTCAAGAATTTTTGGGGTCAAGGGGCTCCGTGGTCCGCACGCATTGCCGCGTGGAGGAGTTGTGCGTGAAGGACGGACGGGTTTTTGCCGTGCGCACGCCCGACGAAACGATAGCGTGCGATGGAGTTGTGAGCGCGTTGCCGCCGCGAGGATTGCAGAAATTAATGCCGCAGCTCGTGCCGGATTCGGCGTTGGTGCCGAGCGCAATTATCAGCGTGTATTTGTGGTTTGAGCAGACGTGGTTTACCGACGATTTTTGCGCGGTAATTGGCACCACCATTCAATGGGTTTTTGCACGCGGCAATGGCTGCGTAACCGTCACCATCAGCGCCGCCAGCACCGTCGCCCAAGGCAGCATTTCAGAAATAGTCGATCATTGTTTGGCCGAACTAGCCAGCGTCTTCCCCGGCGCCCAAAACAACCCCTGCATCCATTCCCAAGTAATCAAAGAAAAATTCGCCACCACCCTTTTTACCCCGCAAGCCCACGCGGAGCGTCCACCCGCGCGCACCCACATCCCCAACCTCTTCATCGCTGGCGACTGGACGCAAACCCATCTTCCCGCAACAATGGAGGGGGCTGCATGGAGCGGGATAGTGGCGGCGGAGGAGTCGCGAAGCTTCTAACACACGCTGTGCGAAAACTGTGTGCGAAAACTGAAGGCGAAAACTGCGTGCGAAAACTGAAGGCGAAAACTGTGTGCGAAAACTGTGTGCGGGAGAAAATGTCCGGGAGAAAATAGACTCATCTGTTGCTCCGTAGAATTCGGTTCACAGGGATTAAGGCGTTCAATTTTTTTACCCTTGCTGGACTTCTTCACAGAGTGTTGAAAATCTAAAAAAAATCTCTTGTTTATTTAGTGTTTTTTTTTTTATAGAATGCAAAAAGAGATGGTTTCAATTTCGGGTTAGTTCAAAATTCAGTTGAGGGTAAAATGATTAAAACCGGCTACATAGAGTTTGATAAAACTGACACAGATTTTATTAGTACTACGAAACCCGCCCATCTTTACGGTGTGCGAAAGCGTGTCGACATTGCTCACAATCAGCAGTTAGGTAATATGAATTTGGTGAGACTCACATTAGTTGATGCATCGTATATGGATGATCCAAGTGGGTTGCAGAACTACCGAAGCGGAGCTGGCGCGATGTGCGGGTCCAACCTTTCCAATGTGCGTTTCAGAAACATTCCTCATTGGGCTGCGATAGATAATGACACCGTACGTGTATGGGCTACTATGTCGAGAGGTAAACCCACCGCAATGAAATTCTGGTACATTTTGGAGACACTATAATGGCATGGATAGACGGAGATAATGCTTGGATGTCAATAGCGCCATATATGAATAGGCGTCAGCCAGTTGGTGCAAACATGTCACGTGATCCGCAGTTTTTGGCAACGTATAAGTTGAACGATAGTGTGCGATTTAGATTCGGGATTAGAAGCGCCGCCGCAATCAAACCAACGGCATTCATATTAACGTTAAATGGGAGGTATGGAGATGGTAACCAGACGGATCATTACGGTGTACTTTGGCTAGTACTTGACGCAGCAGAGCTGATTGGAGCGAATGTCTATGCTACTCTTGGCGACATGAATGACGCGCTCAATCTGGTTCAAATCGGTGTTCATCATGGAAGTCTGGATGACAACACCATTTGGTTGGATGGAGCAATTGTTAGCAATTCCTTTTAGGGAACCTATGCAAAAATTCAAGGAACAAATGATTTCTACTATGCTGTTAAATACAGGACAGGGCAAGGTCAAACCCACGCTTGGATTCCGGTGGTTATGTGCGTGACAGATACACCTAATCAAGAGTCGATTGGCGGAGTTGATTGCGACATCTACTATGCCGACTATTTGTTAACAAATTTGACAACCTACCAAAATGATCCGTATAAGGTCGGACGCCAGTATGCCCTGTGCTTTGGTCAAAATGCTCGTCACGAAAACCAGTGGGATTGTGTTTTTTACATTGATGGTCAGTTAACAGACACAATTCATGAACGAACAGAATTAAACTCAAGAGTTGCTGGTGAAAGGGCGATTTTCGAAGACGAATTCATACCTATTTCTCAATTAGAGGCAGGAGAGGGCATACAGATTCGGTATCGCAACTTAGATGGAGCAATCACTCAGGGCACTCCAGAATATGAGCCGGATCCGGATAAGGCTTACAATATTATCATCGACAGCGTAGGAGTTCAATGGACATTGACGGACAACAATCATGCAACGACTATTCCGGCATATGGTTGGTTGAAGATATTATCGAGAGGTGCTGGTAGATTTATCGTTGTGCATGATGGCATGCAAGCCTTGTTAGATGCCCCGATACGCATAAGTAAAAACGGAATTGCTGCTGGATATGACGACACCGTCGAAATCGACTTTCAAAGTCCAGGTGTCGACACTCCGCTCGAAGCAACCGAACCCGTCTATTTTGAAGTTGAACATGATGGTGATGCCGAATGGAGTGAGACTGAGGAAACTTTTATTCTCGGGCATGTGGCTAGATCCGTTAAAGGCATAAAAGGATTTGTTAAGAAATCTTCTCCAAACATCTCTGAGAATTCAGTCCAAGTGAACACGGTTCCAACAAAAGAACTCAACTTTGACGACCAGTCTTTTCCTCCGCCTGGTGAAGCGGTTGTGAATTGGAATTTAACTGAAGAACCAGATGCAAGTATTCGAATTAAGGGGTCAGTTTCCCTAGATGAGCCAATCAAACCAGCTATGAGGTGTCAATGGAGCTATCAACCCCCAGTACAAGCATTAACATATTCCAACCTAACCGCCGTTTGCAGCAGAATTGACTGCCGAAGGGCGCAGGTAGTGTCGCCATTTGGATTAAATGATGCTGCCTTGACACCGTATGGCCAATCTCATGTGGTAAATAGTGGTCCCGGATACTTTGAATTGGTTGCTGGACCTTTAGTGACATCCAACGAACCGAACTATAACGGTGGAGCACTTGAAGTGAATTTTCCGGGTAGGTACCTCGTGACGGTAGATTATGTTTGGTGTTCATGCACCGGAGCACTTGAATATGGCATCGCTTGTTGAATTGTTTATTGAGCAACAACTTCACGCCCTGAAATATGACGCTTCCGCAGGTTTATGGATGTGGTACGGTCACTTAGGGTCATTCACTTTTCAACAACGACGTTGGCCTGTGAATGCAATTCCAGATGATCAGCAGAGTTTACCATGGGCAATTCAAGGATCTTTCATGATTCAGTTAAATGAAGGTGATCGGATTACATTTTATCGGTCAGCTAGATCGTTCCCTGGTACAATTTTAAACATGAGTAACAATAACTCTCGCGTCTTCTTTCTTAGAAACATGTCGTCCAATATTAGTTGGCACGATGCTGGTCTGACTAATTTTGTTGATAGCGTCCCACAATATCCAACAGGAATTGACACAAATATTGGTACAAATAACCCTGGACTTTGGGATTCACAAATAAACGTACCGGAAAAATTCTTCTAAAATAAAAGGCTTGTTTTTAAGTATGAAAATATTGGCAAAGAATGTTCCTGTTATTCACTGTAGCCAAGAGCCTACGCCAACATCTTAAAAGTGTAGAATGTAGAATAATTGGCAAAGAAATTTGGAAGAGAAATGAAATTTTTAGGAAAAGTTGTTTTAGTATGTGCATGTACGCCATTGTTTATTACGCTGCTAGTTGGATGTAAGGACGACCCTGTGCAACCTTATGCCACTAATGTGAAAATTGTATTTAAAAGATCTGATGGCATGAAGTTTGACTCGATGTATTACTCCTTACATTATGAGCTTGAGGGTCGTGTGGATGGAGGTAGCGATAAGGGACAATGGGTGGAAAGAGAAGGAGATTCTGTTGTGACCACGATTAATGTAGGTAAAACAACAGACATCGGGTATTTCGTGTTACGAATCAACCCTTTCTCAAAGGATGATAAAGGACAATCGTACTATTCTGAAATAAAGACTCCGTGGATTATTCATCCAATAAACACGCTGTATCGATATGAGTTCTTCGATATCGATAGCATTGTGTTGACAGTTAGATAGCAGGGCAACGAATCAGCCAATAAGCTCAGTTCAATTCTTTAGTTTTGCGTGCGCCCGAGCAGCAAAGGTTGGATTTGTATCAATCAACATGTGTAACAAGTAAAGACGCCATCCATCTACCGCGTGCTTCCGCTCTTCATCAGTGCCACCATTATGAATGTTCCCAAAACTGTAGCCAACAATCTGGTTTAAAATTCCAGCCATGGCATCTACCACAAGATCCGGGGAGTAATGCCTTATCCCTTCGAATGAATTCTCCGAGTAGTTCCGTAATGATAGCCAACCTGTCCCTAGGCTTCTCATATCGTCCATAAGATAAATCATTGCTGGTACGCCCGCTGTACCAAGACCTTCAATTGCCTCGAACGCCTTTTGGGCTTTCGTCTCTACCGTAGTATTTTGAATCAATGACTTCATTTCATTCATGTATGGAATTGTAACATCTGAAAGTAAATCGTTGTAAAAATCCAGCAATTTTTTCTCACTTGTCACCATTCTTGACAGAGTGTCTATAAGGAGTGAGTCCGGATCTACAAGGCAGCCGTAGTGTAAGGAATAATAATTAATACCTGGAGGATCAGAATATTTCTCATCTACTGTAACAAGGAATGCAATAATGTCGCGACCATCAGCATTCACCAGTTTGTCTGTCAAATAATATTCAGAACTTAACCAGTATTTAAAACTCGGAGTGCCAACAATGGACCCTTTCAAAACAGAAGAATTGTCAATGCTAACCTCAAGGTAGGCGCCAGCATTGGACTTCATTTCGCGTTTGAATTTTCCGATGGGCACTCGCCCTGTGCCATGCACGATAACGTCGCTCTCAGCAAGAATAATCCACCAAGGTCTTCCCTTGGGCTCGTACTTTGACGGGTGGTGAATCTCGAGCGGAACTTCTGGTGCTCTCGAACACCCGCAAATCAAAAATGCCACCGCCAACAGCGCTAGTTGTAGATGACACGAAGGTCCAATCTTCGTCAATGCTGGTAGACTGTTTGACATAGGCAATTACCAACTTACGCTGTTTTAATCAGATTACCGGCCATCTTTTGTTCCTAATAGCGATTAAGTACGTTACCACGTAACAAGTACTCAAGTCGCATCTCAAATTTGCCCACGAATTTGAGCAAAGCTTTCTAATGTTGGGAACGCTGCGTAAAGCAGCAGTCACTTGTTTGCGGATGACTAAATGCAATCTCATCTGCCCACCAGCATGGAGGGGCTGCGTGCCATTGAAACAAAACGGCGGAAGCCTTTCGCTGCGCACACGGAAGACTTCGTGAAAAATGTCCGGGAGAAAATGTCGGGGAGATTTTGCCCCTAAGCTTTCGCCTTCAGCTTTCGCCTTCAGTTTTCGCCTTCAGCCTTTGCCTTCAGCTTTCGCCTTTAGACTTCGCCTTCAGTTTTCGCCTTTAGATTTTGCCCCGGATGGGTTTCGCCTTCAGTTTTCGCCCATGGGTTTCGCCCATCGGGCCTGCGCCCAGCGGGCCAATCCCGCCGCTCCCCAGCCTACCAATCCACCTATCACAAAGCCCCCTAACACATCGGAGGGGTAGTGGACGCCAACGTAGATGCGGCTGAAGCCTACGAGGAGGGCGATGGACACCCAGAGCCACCTGCGTTGTGGGTAGAACCAGCTTAGGATGACGGCTGCTGCGGCGTTGTTGAGGGCGTGGTTGGAGGGGAAGCTGCCACCGCCACTGCCAACGAGTTGGTTGACGGATTCTAGTGCTTCGTATGGACGCAACCGCCCGATTGCCTCCTTAAGGAAGATGGAGCTTAGGGGATCTGCAATTGCTACGGTTACGACTAGCGCTGCGGCGCACCAGCGTCCGTGCTTTTTGCCCCATATAAGCAGCGCCAAAATACCCACCACAAAAACTGGACGCCAGTTGTTGGTGGATGTGATTTGTACCATGCACCAGTCCAACCACGAAGGATGCCAGCCAGCATTGATGGCGTGGAAAAGCCAAACATCGATATCGTACAGAAATTCCATGAGCTAGTAAATTACGAATTGCGAATTACGAATTACGAATTGCGAGTCCCGAGCGCGACGAGGGACGAACGGGACAATTAGCAATTAGCAACGAGCACGATCAACGATGATCCACCAATTGTTAATTGCTAATTACTAATTGTCAATTGTCTTTACTTTTCCACATAAACCGAATTACTTTGACCACGTCAAATGAACCTCCTATTTTGCGCCTTGTCATTCGTGACGCAGCAGCATAAAGAAGAAGACACACGCACCGGAAAGAAGACCTACAGCCTACTGTTGTTGCGTTTCTTGATCCTTGGGTGGTGACACCCGCAATTCCATTAACCCAGAATCTTGGTGTGGACAGTGAAAACTGAGTCCACGGCGAAAGCGTCGCTTTCACAAGGAGTTAGGTTGGGGACTTGTTGGGTGATTTTTTTTCTATTCACCTTACATTAGTGGGAGATTTTTCATGGAGATTGGGCGACGTTTTACAGCGCCGGGAAAATCTGTGTACGATAACTTTACGTACACAAAAAGAGAGTCGATACTTCGCAATCCTGACGGGTCAGTGGTGTTCCAAATGGATGATGTGGAGGTCCCGGAGAGTTGGTCGGTGGTGGCTACAGATATTCTTGCTCAGAAGTATTTCCGCAAAGCGGGAGTGCCCTTGGTTGACAAGGCTGGGAAGCCCCTTACAGATGAAAAAGGGGATCCAAAAACGGGTCCGGAGCGGTCACTGAAGCAGGTAGTTCACCGCATGGCGGGCTGCTGGCGTTGGTGGGGCGAGAAATACGGGTATTTCAATACCACCGAAGACGCCCAGGCGTTTTACGACGAAGTGGCTTTTATGCTTTTAAAGCAGATTGCCGCGCCGAATTCGCCGCAGTGGTTTAATACCGGGTTGAATTTTGCGTATGGTATAACGGGCAGCGCGCAGGGACACTACTACGTAGACCCCGATACGGCGAAACTTAAGCGCTCGGAAGATGCCTACACGCACCCGCAGCCGCATGCCTGTTTTATCCAGTCGGTCAGCGATGATTTGGTTAATGAAGGGGGCATTTTTGATCTTGCTACTAGAGAGGCAAGAATATTCAAATATGGCTCAGGAACGGGTTCGAATTTCTCGAACTTGCGTGGTGAAAAAGAGCGGTTATCCGGTGGTGGCGTTTCGAGTGGTTTGATGAGTTTTTTGAAAATTTTCGATCGGGCCGCGGGCGCGATCAAAAGCGGCGGAACTACTAGGCGTGCAGCTAAAATGGTAATCGTGAACATCGATCACCCCGATGTTGAGAAGTTTATTGAGTGGAAGGCGAAGGAAGAAGAGAAGGTTGCAGCATTAGTATCGGGATCGAAGATTTGCGCCACGTTTCTTGCAGCAATAGTTGATAGCGCTAAAGAAAATGGTACCGATATCGAGCAGAACACGATGTTGAGCACGCTGATTCAGCGGGCGTTGCATAGGGGGGTACCGTATAGCTATATCCGTAGGACGTTGGACTTAGTTGACCAAGGTTTCACCACGATGGATTTTACGAAGTTCGATACGCATTACGAAGGCGAAGCCTACATTACGGTTAGCGGACAGAACTCCAACAACACCGTGCGTGTGACGAATGAGTTCATGGAAGCCGTCGAGAGTAACGGTCCGTGGGATTTAGTGTGGCGCACCAACGCCGAAAAACGCGTTACGGTACAGGCGCGCGACCTCTGGAATAAAATAAACATGGCCTCTTGGAAGAGCGCCGACCCGGGTCTGCAGTTCGATACCACCATCAACGAGTGGCACACCTGCCCAGAAGATGGACGCATTAACGGCTCTAACCCGTGCTCGGAATACATGTTTCTGGATGACACAGCATGCAACCTTGCTTCGTTAAACCTGGCGCATTTTTATGATGAAGTGAGTGGTCAGTTCAGAGTTGATGATTATAAGCATGCGGTCCGGTTGTGGACCGTGGTACTGGAAATTTCCGTGCTAATGGCTCAGTTCCCGTCGCAAGATGTGGCGCAAAAGAGTTACGATTTTAGAACGTTGGGTCTGGGTTACGCCAACCTTGGTATGATTCTCATGGTGCTTGGTGCGCCGTACGATTCTCCAAAGGCATTGGCAGTGGCTGGCGCTCTAACTTCTATTATGACCGGCGAATCCTACGCTACCTCGGCAGAGCTAGCGGCCGATGTTAAGCCGTTCCCGAAATACAAGAAGAATTCAAAGGCTATGCTTCGAGTTATCAGAAATCATAGGCGTGCAGCATATAACGCAGAGAAGTCTGAGTACGAAGGTTTGACGATTTATCCGATGGGTGTTGACGAATCAGTTTGTCCGCCCGAGCTTGCCGAGGCCTCGCGTCTTGCATGGGACCGCGCACTCGAGCTTGGCAAAAAACATGGCTACCGTAATGCTCAGACCACCGTTATTGCGCCAACGGGTACAATAGGTTTGGTAATGGATTGCGATACCACAGGTATCGAGCCGGACTTTGCCATTGTGAAATACAAAAAGCTTGCCGGCGGCGGATACTTCAAGATTGTTAACCAGTCTGTTAATAAGGCGCTGCACCAACTTGGGTATTCTGAAGAGCACATCGAGGAAATCGAGCGCTACTGCAAGGGTCACGGAACCATGGTTGGATGCCCAATTATCAACCGGAATATTTTGAAGGAAAAGGGGCTAACTGATGATGCAATCGATTTGATTGAAAAGAAGCTCGATGCTACATTTCATATCTCGTTTGTATTCAACCATCACGTAATTGGTAAGGATGCCTGTCACGCCATTGGCATTACAGATGCTCATTTGGACGATCCGAATTTCGATTTGCTAACAGCTCTCGGATTTTCTGGTGATGAAATTGAAGCAACCAACGAGTACGTTTGCGGTACCATGATGCTTGAGGGTGCTCCGCACTTGAAAGAAGAACATCTGCCAATTTTCGACTGTGCAAATAAGTGCGGTCCAAAGGGTCAACGCTATATTCAGCACATGGCCCACGTGCACATGATGGCCGCGGCTCAGCCATTTATTAGTGGCGCAATTTCAAAGACAATCAACATGCCTTCGCATGCAACAGTTGAACAAGTGGGCGACGTCCACTTGGAAAGCTGGAAGCATATGATCAAGGCCATCGCCCTGTACCGTGATGGTAGCAAGCTGTCGCAGCCCCTTAACGCAAGTAAAGACAACTTCGACGAAGTGGTTATGTTGGGCGATGCCGACACCTTGGACGAAACCCAGGGTCCGGCCGAAGTTCAACAACGTATTGTTGAGCGCGTATACCACCGCGCCGAACGCCGACGTCTGCCAAAACGCCGTCATGGATTTGTGCGTGAAGCATCGGTAGGCGGACACAAGGTGTACATGCGAAGTGGCGAGTTCGAGGATGGCCAATTGGGTGAAATCTTCATTGATATGTACAAAGAAGGCGCTTCATTTAAGGGGCTTCTCAATTGCTTTGCTGTGTTAGCTTCGAAGGCTTTACAGTACGGTATACCGCTTGAAGAGCTTGTGGATACGTTCACGTTTACACGTTTCGAACCCGCAGGATTCGTGGAAGGTCACGAAGCCATCAAGAGCGCTACGTCAGTTTTGGACTACGTATTCCGCACGCTCGGTTATGATTATCTCGACCGTACAGACTTCGTTCACAACCCACCTGCTGTAGGTGTGAAGAGCAATGATCGTCCGCCAATGGCGTTGGATCAAATTCTTGGTATTGCCGATACGAAAAAAACACCGCAACCAGATCGCGAATCAGAAAAAGCCAACATTGTATCAATTCCAAGCGCCGACCATCCATCGTTCGTTTCGCATAAATCAAAGTCAGAAATCGCCATCACGCTCGGCTACACCGGCGAGCAATGCAGCTGCGGATCCGTCCGCGTAAAACAAAGCGGCACCTGCTCTGTTTGTGAAGACTGTGGTAAGACCACCGGCTGTGGGTAGACCTTGAGAATTAAGAATTAAGAATTAAGAATTAAGAATT
>JABMNI010000083.1 GCA_013204605.1 Ignavibacteria bacterium | reverse complement strand
CGTGGTTATCAAAGATCTGCACTCGTAGCCAATTCACAACGGTTAGTGTTTCGGTTGGGTTGGCTTCGGGTTATCAAAGATCTGCACTCGTAGCCAATTCACGGAAAAATCAAGATGTGCTAGTTAAGACCCTAGCACCTCTTGATTTTTTTTGTGATTTGAAGGTTTAAGAGCTTGCTAAGTTGTGGGTTTTTGGGTGGTTGTGTTTACCAAATATACGCCGGAATTATTATTGTTACAACCAGCGCACTTGCCGTTGAGGCGGCTGTTAATTAACTGATTAGGCTTGCAAAATTTACGTGCAGCTATTGCCCTAATATCAACGCATTATGCTAGTGATAATAGATAGCATTCTGATAGTCACTGGTTTTTCATACATGTTCGAGCACGGCTAAGAAATGTTCACCTCGCTCAAGAATACCTCCCTAAAGCGCGCGGAGCATTGATGTTGCGACCTATGTAGTTTGACATTCCGGCAGTAACGGAGCAAGCGAATTTGCAATCTTGGCCCATTTGTGCGACTCAGTTTCATTGAAATATTCTCTCATAACCCCCCAATAACTTGATGTTTCCTAAGTTCGTTTTGACCTGTTTTCATTGAAGCGGCACTCTCGCGCCGTGAGAAGGGACAACGACGGGGTGAGTTTTAACTGAAAATGAAAGTGAGTTTTTATTGAATCAGAGAGCGTGAGATGTGATTTGACGTGAACCGTGGCTTTATTTCCATCCCTCTCGAGCATTCGTGGTATTTTTGAATCTTACTAGTTATTCAAAGAACCAAGAATCATGGAAACGTTTCCAAATCCAAAGCCCGGAAGGGCTTTTACAATTACTCATGTAAATCCCGAGTTCACGTCGGTCTGCCCAATTACAGGCATGCCCGACTTTGCAACAGTTACGGTGGAGTACATTCCAAATGAAGTTTGCATCGAATTGAAAAGTTTGAAATATTATTATTTCGAATTCCGACAAAAGGGTATTTTTTACGAAGCAGTGACTAACCAGATTCTTGATGATTTGGTGGCAGCTTGTAAGCCAATTCGAATGAAGGTTACCACTGCATGGACACCACGCGGTGGAATTCATAGTGTAATTGTAGCGGAGCATGTAGCCTGATGAATACAACGCGTATTTCCAAACAATTCAGGTGGGAAATGGGCCACCGTCTGCCAAACCACAACGGTCTTTGCAAGAACGTGCATGGTCATGGGTACGAAGCGCATGTTATACTAGACGGACACGTAGATGCAACCGGAATGGTGATGGACTACTTCGACCTGAAAACCATGGTGCAACCTATCATCGATGAACTCGACCATTGTTTCATGGTTGATGAATCAGACGTTGTTATGAAAGAGTTTTTCGCCAGCCACCCCATGAAGGTTGTTGAGTTAAACGCTCCTACCACCGCCGAGAATATCGCCAGCTATCTTGTAAAACGAATCTCAACTCAATTCCCAGAAAATCACAACGTAACTCGACTGACTGTGAGAGTTTTTGAGACGGAGAAAACATACGCAGAAACGACGAAGCAATTAACAATTAGGAATTAGCAATTAGCATTTAAATTCCACTTCTTACATTGCTAATTGTCCAGCTCGTCCCTCGTCGCGCTCGGGACTGTTAATTGTTAATTGTTAAATGCTAATTGCTAATTGTTATTTGCTAATTGTCTCTACTTAATTCTTAATTCGTAATTGATAAATGAAGACTCGCGTCCGTTTCGCCCCCTCCCCCACTGGCTTTCTGCATATCGGCAGTTTGCGCACCGCACTTTACAATTATTTGTTTGCAAAGGGGCTTGGTGGAACGTTGATTTTGCGGGTGGAAGACACTGATAGGACTCGGCTTGTTGAAGGTGCGCTGGAAGAGCAGATTGAAAGTTTGGCGTGGGCTGGTGTGGTGTTCGATGAGGGACCTCATGTTGGTGGGAACTTCGGACCTTACGTACAGAGCGAACGTTTTGATTTGTACCGAGAGCACGGAATGATTCTCGTAGAGAATGGCTCGGCGTACTATGCGTTCGACACAGCAGAGGAGCTCGACTCGATGAGGCAGCGTCAGCAGGCCGCCGGAATTGCCCCGAAGTACGATCGTTCATCTATGCGCAACCAGTACACGTTGGGAGAGCAAGAAACCGCACGTTTGTTGGCCGAGAACGCCGATCACGTTATACGACTTAAGGTTCCCATTGGAACAGAAATTCGATTTACCGATGCTATTCGTGGTGATGTTGTGGTAAACGGAAAAGAAATCGACGATCAAATTTTACTGAAGAGCGATGGTTTTCCAACCTATCATTTGGCGAATATCGTAGATGATCACCTTATGGAAATCACGCACGTTATTCGTGCTGAAGAGTGGTTGCCATCTACACCAAAACACATTCTGCTGTACAAAGCATTTGGATGGGAGCCGCCAATTTTTGCGCACGTTCCGCTGCTGTTAAATCCTGATCGTTCCAAAATGAGTAAGCGTCACGGCGATACACACGTAAAAGATTTTAGACAAAAAGGATACTTCCCAGAAGCCCTGGTAAATTTTGTTGCGTTACTTGGATGGAACCCCGGAACCGATCAGGAATTATTTTCGATGAGTGAATTGATTGAAAAGTTTTCACTGGATAGAGTACATAAAGCAGGCGCTGTTTTCGATTTCAAAAAGTTGGAATGGGTCAAACAAGAGTACATAAAAATGATGGACCCCACCATTCTTGCTGCTCGCATTTTACCTGATTTGGAAAAGGCTGGTTATCCCAGAATTGAAATTGACTACGTTGCAAAAGTTATCGCGCTACTTCGCGAACGCATATCGTTCTTGACCGACCTTGTAGAATTTGGCGACTATTTATTTTCGGACACGTTGGCTGAAGTTTCGTCTGAAACATTGGCAACAATTAAAGCGAATGCAGAACTAGTAACCGCACTCACGGCGTTTGCAAATGGATTAACACCAGAAGCAATTGCCGATGCCGACGCATTCAAAACGTACTCGCAGCAAATTGCTTCGGATGCTGGAATGAAAATGGGCGCAATCATGAAGCCCCTTCGCCTAGCAGTTACACACAGAGAAGTTGGCGCTGACATTCAACAAACACTCATGCTTTTAGGAGCTGATAGATGCAAAACTCGAATTGTAGATTTTATACGATAGCCGCGCTGACAGCTATTTTAGCTGTTTGTTTTTCGGGTTGTAAGGGGCTGGGTGGTACTCCCGAGATTGCTGGTTGCGTGAAAGAAAACCAGAAGGCGCTGGTAATTGTTTGGGGAACGGAGGATTCAACCGATGCGGAATTGTTTTCAGTGAATACCCGCGGTGAGTTGTTCAAAACTGTCCGGAAAACACACATGATGAACGGTAAGATTATGCAGCATACAGATTCGGCCAAGGTGGGCGTGATTAGTCACGAACAATACTGTGCGCTGGTTTCTTCAGTGCAAAGTGTTTTCCTGAAAACTCAGGCATTGAACTCAACTGGGGAGCGGTGGAGATATATCGACATTGTCAATCCTGGCACTAGCGTATATTTACGGGCTGTTTGGAACCCAGCGCTTTCAACTTTTCAAAGTAGAGACATGAGAAGTCAATATGACGAGCTCATGGAATTGATCCCGAAAGAAGCATTAGAAGAATGAAGATTTTAATTGTCGATGATAACATAGATTTTAGCTCCACCATTGCGGATATAGTGCGGGGTCAGGGTTGGGACGCAGAAGTGCGTAATAGTCCCGAGCAAGCATTGAATTACTTGGATGAGAATAGTCGCGAAGTTGGACTGATGCTTTTGGATATCGAATTCGGAAGTGAATCGAAACTTTCCGGGATAGATGTGTTGGGTCACTCAGTGCGGCACTTCCCTTCCATTCCTATTATCATGATTTCCGGTAAGGGTACCATTGAAGTTGCTGTTAAGGCCACCAAGTTGGGTGCTCTGAATTTTATTGACAAGTCCACGCTGAACAACGACCGTCTAGTTGATGTTCTTACGTCGGCCATGGAACGCGTTAAGCACGATCATTCTAACGAGGAGCTTCGGCGGGTAATTGAATCGCAGAATATTATCGGACGCAGCACGGTGATGATGGAAGTGGCCGATAAAATTCTACGGTATGGTCGAACTGATCTAAATGTTTTAATAACGGGCGAAACCGGCACCGGTAAAAAATTAGTTGCCCAAGCGTTGCACGGAGTAAGTCGTCGGTCGAAGCATCCATTCATCACAGTAGATATTCCAAACATTCCGCGCGATCTTTTTCAGAGTGAATTGTTTGGTCATACCAAGGGCGCGTTTAGCGGTGCCATGGAAAACAAGCGCGGTCTATTCCACCAGGCAAACAAAGGAACGCTTTTCATGGACGAGATAGGCGACATGCCGCTCGACCTGCAGGCAAATCTCCTACTGCCAATGGAGCAACGTGCGGTGCGCCGTGTTGGTAGCGTTGAAACTGAGAATGTTGATGTCAGATTTATTTCCGCAACCGATCGTGACCTCGTAGGGTCGATGGCCGAAGGAAGATTCCGCGAACAACTATACCACCGTCTGCGCGAATGCGAGATTTTTATTCCGTCGTTGCGCGATCGCGGCGAAGACATTCCATTCATCGTTGAGCACTACATTGCTAAGCACAACAAGGAAATGGGCGACGACAAAACAGTGGCTTCGGCGGCTGTAGACTATTTACAAAATCAAGATTGGCCCGGCAATGTCCGCGAGCTTGCCAGTGTGCTTCGCGTAGCATTACAAACAATGTCGAGCAGTCAACTCGAAGTACCGGACCTGCATCTAATTCTAAAACGCTCTGGAAGTTCTGGCGGAAACGCCATGGTCTCAACATCGCACAACGTAGTTTCGGCATCGCTTTCTGCTGAAAGGGGCTCACCCGTGGCTGCCGTTGCAGAGTCTACCGTTGATTTGTCGGATAGCAGATCACTAAAAGATGACCTAGCCATTGTCGATAAAATGAAAATCGAAAAAACGCTCGAGCGCACCAGCGGCAACGTCAGCAAGGCCGCCGCCGTATTAGGCGTCAGCCGCGAAACCCTGCATAACAAAATCCGCAAGTACGAGATAGAAGTACAGAACTACCGTGGGAAATAATTGTGCCCTTCGCTACGCTCAGGGTGACAGTGCAAAGGCCGAATTGAATGTGCAATCTTAGGTATGCCAGTTTCAATCTGAAAAAGTTTTTAGGAAATGGAAATTTATCAGAAATGAGCGGGTTCAGATTGGTATCAAGAAAGACACAGAAGTAAAAAGCGCAACGTGATTTCGGATACCCTAATAACTATTTTGGATTTGTGTTCAAATTTTACTCAAATCTTACAGTAGTCTATTTGAAAACAACCATTGTGCAATTTGCCACGTATTGGCCATTCCTATAACCTACAACCACATAATATCCGTTTGAAATTGCTGACGCGTTCAACTGCTGATCGAGTGATCTGAAACTAACGAGTAATCCGCCAGCAGAGTCGAAGATCGAGTAGAAGTCGCAGTCCGCACATACCACTCTGGCTTCGTTTGTTACATGAAATGGAACAACTTGTATTTTTTGTCCTACGTTTCCAATATGATCATCTACAGATAGAGGTTTTTTTCGTATCGGTCCCGAAACGCAGCCGTCGAAATCTGGCTGTGCGTTCGGAGAGTCTTGATTAAGTAGACCAACATAAGTAGGTGAGATATCAACGTTCGCAATTCTGCAGCTAGGCTTAGAGATAAATACACGTATCCTAGTAGACTGACTAGAACCTACACTTTCGTCTCTCGATGTGAAGTACGTACCACATGTAACTCGAACGCTTTGGATGGCGGTAATCGCGGCACTAACATTTTGGTCAACTTCAAACCTTGGACCCTGAACAGTAGAATAGGTTCTTAAACCGCCAATCTCAAGTTGTGTTGGTGCTGCAATATAATAAGCCAAATCGTCTGGCCCCACGCCAGTCAGGTTCTCTATGTTATCAGTAAGCTGGAAAGTGAGACTTCCATCTAGAACTTTGTTATAAACTCTCACCAAATTATTCATGTGGTAAAAACTGTGCAACGAAATAGGAGATGGTCGGTCATCCCAGTCAGGATCCAGCCAATCCTTCAAACGCGTGCTGGATGTTCCCCCACCATCCCAGGCGGAGGATATTTTTCCAAAGCAAGCTTCAGTAGGATAAATATTGTGACAGTTATAAAGTGAACTCATCGAAGAAAGCACGCCGGCAATGCGTCCTACAGGATCGAACAACGCTGAACCGGATGACTTCGCTTCCAAGGTACCATTGCTCTTAATTATTTTTACTGTCCAGTAATTTGGATCGTCGTATGTTGGTGAATTGGATGGGTCTCCATCTGCACATTTATGACCAAACCCTTGTGGTTCGATTCCATCCGATGGTATGGCCAACTTCATCAAGTCTCCTTGCGGATGATGTACGATGGCACCCGGTTCCAAACCACTAGATACTCGAGTCCATCCTGCATAGGTAAATGGTATATCCGCGGCTGGATCAAACTCACCACTTTCTGACGTTTCCAGAATTCTCAGCAAGGCCACATCCGAAGCGCGATGTGCCATTACAAATTCAAGTCCGGCGAATGACTCTAAATAGGTTCCGTAACTGCCAGTGCAGTCATCTGAATACCATTTGAACACTGCCACGAAATTTAGTATATCGTCAATGTCATCCTCGTCTAAATCACACTCTGTTGGAGATCCTCCGTTCAAACAGTGCCAAGCCGTCATTAAATAGGGCTTCCTAGAATTCTGTGTTGTATTGACTAACGTAGCTGTGCATATCCTAGACTCCTCATCGCCGAACGTCTCCAAGAGGGCAACACCGTCTCGTTCTACACACCAGTTCCAACCTTCACGGCAGTTTATCGGGATATGGCAATCGTATTCGGCACCCCCGTAGTTTCGTTGAACATCATTTGCCATTTTTGAAGTAGGGAAGCTAAGCGCTTGTTTAACGGCATCATTGTCAAAATATTTGTAAACACGATCTATCGTCAATCTTACATTTTCAACACTGCTTTTCGGGCAATGTAGTTCAAGAATTGCCAAGTTACTTTGCACGCCCGCAACGGTCATTTGCTCGGAGTGTTTGTTGTTTCTGCTAGAAAATTTTCTAATATGTGCAACGCCATCCTCGTTGTCGCGCACATACAAGTAGCTACCGCTCGGTAGCATAAACTCGCTAAAATGAAAGGCAAGACTGGTTGCACCAGCCGCTAAAATTTGGATACCAAAAACCACTTCTTGGTTTTCGAGTGCAAAAACGCTAGAACTATTGAAATCAATCTTCACTTTCTCCGCAACTGAAACTACGTTATTTAGGTCTCGCTCGCGATAATGTCTCCTCAACTCAATAGGTTCAATTGGTTGAACTTCGAATAGTCGATGCGGAACATTCCGCAACCAAGGAAGCTCAGATTGTTGGACAAGTTCACATTGTTGCGCCGAAATTCTAACAACTCCAATTGTCAGAATTACCAAGAACCTGCCAACGCCGCGAAATATCTGCGCAGTCCAGAACTGTTTAACGAAGCATTTAGCCATCATATTTATCCTTAAATATCGCTTTCGCAATTGAAAGAGCTTCTGACTCACAACTCCACCTAAAGTAAAGTTGGCTTTGAAAAAATGAATCTGAGAGAAGCCGTGGATAGAAGAAGCTGCCGCACCAAAACGCGAGGTAAACATTGTCAGAATTCAACAGACTAAAATAGCCTACGCCAGTTGAGATACATGCCGTAAAAATGATATCACAGTGAAACATGGCTTTATAATACCGCCTTCATTTTGAGGACTCGACGAGCGGAAACAATCAAACTGCCGAAAAGCTATTCCTTGGTTCTCACTTAAGTTTATTGTGCGAATATTCTTGGGTTTACAACTCAGATTTCTTTCCATGGGATGGTGTCAATAACGAATTCAACCTCGTAGAGTGGATCAAACCTAGGGCATGCAATCAGTAGAGAACGGACGCTGCCCACCGGGGAGTATGGAAGTGAAGGGTCCTGACTGTACAAATCGTTTGTACACCGGTACACTTTTTTCTCATGGTCCACAAAAACGTACTGGTCGATTCGATAAAATTCATCTCCGTGCTCAACTACCAACGACACAAGTGTCGTTCTAGTAAAGTCAATGTATGGAAAACTAAAATCGATGCATTTTCCACCATTGCGGACACGCTGCCAGGCAACTAGTGAGTCCAATAAAATTGAATCATTGATTACTATGTTTCTGAAGGCTGGCCCAGTGATCCTTGCACAAGGTTTAATCGTATCAATATCAAGCAGCCTCACATTTGGAGGAATCTGTGATGCCACTGGATCTGAAACACAAGAGGACATACAGAATCCAACAAAAATCACGACGATGGTTGCATATACTTTTATCATAAGTACCTCCAGCATACACAGGCATTGTTACCTTGTTTCAAATCAACTGTTTGTGCCAGATGATGGCCGAAAACTGTTTCGCAACAAAATAAAATTGTATTAACTATTGCTTTCACTTTAAAGACTCCTTGATTGTGTGAAGCTCGGATCGAAGTTGCTTATTCTCGTTCGAAAGTTGCAAGACGTAAAGTGTGAGTTCCTCAACTTTCTCCAGAATTGCTCTCTGAAACTCACTAACACTCACGCCATTCTCTTTGACGTCCGCCTCAGAAGGTACGTTTGGAAGGTGACCATTCTCAACTATAAACTCATTCAAATCTTCCAACGAACGGAGTTCATATTCTGGCTTGAATACGTGATCTGACCATTCATTTGTGGATAGAATCAACAATTCGCGCGCGAAGATTATTCCATTTACATGCAGTTTGAAATCAAAAGGAACCGACTCCTCGACTAGCTTATCACCTATAACAACGTTGCCCTCAACCTGAAGCGCTGCGCCAGTTAACAGATTGTGCGGGGTTGCGCTTCCGATGTACACTGCACCATCATTTAACACTTGAAGCAACTGCACGTTACTAGAATTCGTAATCCGCAGTGCATTTGTTGAACTTGTATTTCCCTGCGACCTGATCGCCAACCGCGTCGCTGATTCAGGTGTAGTCAACCCAAACGCATAAACACCATTACCATTACCATCATAATACATGCTCAGTCCGTTGAATGTGCCCGATGGCTCCTGAAAGTTAACCGATGCATCGGCGCTACCCGTACCACCCAGCCCTAATCGAACAGCCCCATTACTTGCAAAATCAAGTTTGGAACTGTATCCACTGTTAATTCTCTTCTGACTGTATCCACCGTCTATATATGTATTATAGCCAAAAAAGTCATTAAAAGAACCCACATGGAAAGTCATTCGAGGGCCAATCTGCAAAAACTCTTTGGGATCTGTGGACGCGATTCCTACATGACCAATATCAATAATCCGCATTCGTTCAAAATCTTCCGAAGAAAGTGGAGGTGTAGTTGCAAACTTTATCATAGACCCTGGATCTCGTGTTGTGAGGATCAAGTTCGCTGTGGTTGAATCAGATACTCCGACCGCAATTGAAAAGTCATTGAGACCCTCCAAATGTGTATTTTGGAAGCCCCCTCTAAACAAACTCATTGTGGTGTGGAAATCGCCAAGACATACATCGTTCAACGCCGGACCGTTCGAGCTGAATCGAAGAGATGGTTGCTCACTTTCTAACAAATGGAGCGTATAGGGCAATGCATAATTGTTACCACAACCACACGCGTTGTTGGCATCAGTTATCCTAAGCCGTTGACCAATCAAGTTTCCATTGATGGCACCCGGATTGCAATTCTGCGCAATAAGCGCACCTTGCGTACACACAATCCACATTGCGCAAGCAGCTATACAAAAACTACGAAATAGGAGTGGAGTGGAGTGGAGTGGAGTGGAGTGGAGTGGAGTGGAGTGG
>JABMNI010000082.1 GCA_013204605.1 Ignavibacteria bacterium | reverse complement strand
GAAGTTGAATATGCTTTTTACCTGCGCTGAGGCCTTGGTAAATGAGAGCCCGTTTGACAGACTGAAAATACTTGACTCGAAAAATAAATCAATTACCCTGCCTTCAGTAGCAAAATCTGTGCGGTCGCGGTCGTCCCAACGGACAGATGTTTTTGCTGTTGTAAGGGGCTGAAAGTCAGGACGAGTTTCCGCGTTGAGATCTCGGTACCGTTGCTGTTCGTAACGCAGCTCAGCGAGTATCACTCCGTTACGTTCCAGTTGGCGTCCGGCACTGAGCTTGGCGCCATACCGGTCTTCGCTAAACTCACCGGTTCGTTCGCGAACGGGAGCGGTGACGGGAGCGGTGGTGCTGTTGGTGTACGACCACACGTTACGAAAGCTGGTATAGCCTCTTAAACTTGTTGTCCAAAGAGAACCGGCAATTCGCGGAACATCAAGCGATAGTGCGAACTCGCCGATGCGCTGACTTATTACTCCACGTGCTGTAGCTCGTATGCCGAGTTTAAAAAGATTTTGCTGGATGAAGTCGGCACCTAGTTGACCGAATCTTTCGTTGTCGACTCTCGCGCCAATCTTTATCATTTGATTGCCGCGATCTTGCGCACCAACAACAACGTCGATCCCGGAATCTTTTGCAGGGTAAATTGAAATGTCGGGATCGTCGAACAAATCCGATGCGCGCAAATTTTCCGTTGTGCGGTGGAGGTCGGAAATGTTAATTGAATCGCCATTTGAAAATGAAAACTCGTGCATCAGATCCATGCTATCTACCAGACGTTTGGGATCGCGTCGAATTCGGTTTACGCGTCCAAGATCCGCGTGAACTGTTAATGTATTCGACGAGGAATCGAAGGCCATGGCGCGCACGTACCCAAATTCGAAACCGGATGAATGCAACGATTTGGTGAGTTCTTGGCTCCAGTAATCGCTGAACAGTTTACTCCATGTACGACCCGACATCTCATACGCAGCGTTCGTAATTAAAGGAAGATGTTTGATTGATTTCGATGAGCGAATATCAGATTTGAGAATCATTGAGTTTAGTAATGCGCTGTCGGTTTGTGTATTTGAACCGTTCGTGTGCACTACACCGTTAGTATGCCCATCACCGTTCATGTGATCTGTGTTGTTTGCCTGTACGGCATTGTAATTTTTCGTTAATACTGCAACACGATTTATGATGGCATGCACAACAGTTTGCGCCGCTACTTGACCGCTGCGAATCAACTCTGGGAAGTTGGTGAAATCGTAGTTTTTGTGCGAGCCAACTTCTGGCGTTATTACAAAATCGGCCGACGAAAGCTGAAACGAATCGCGTTGCTTCATGGCTGCATTCAGAGCCTGATCGGCAACATCCATGGCAGTTTTTATCTCGCTTGATTTTAGATAGTCGCTAACGGTGTTGACAACTATAACAATGTCGGGCTCAAGCTCAAGCGCTGCTTCTACAGGAATGTTGGCAACCAAACCGCCATCAACTAAAATGGAATCACCCCATAACACTGGAGTATACCGTAACGGAAAGGTGGCACTGGCCCGCAATGCAATAGCCATGTTGCCATCTTTAATCGACACCATTCGACCGTTCTGGAGGTTGGTAGCTATTGCCCTAAACTGACAAGGAAAATTATCGAAGTTTCGTACTAGGTTGAGCGGACTTTTCCACAACATTTGCTGCAAAACACTGGTGAATTTGGCATTTCCGCCAATTGCTTTTGGAGCAATAAAAGAGAAGTCTCGAAAACGCAGTGTCAATAAATTTCTGTCGTTCTCCTGCTTCTGCGAAAAGAATAACGACTCACGCTGCGTGTCATCGCCAATGGATGTCACTTCGTTCCAGTCGACAGATTGAAACATCGAATCGATTTCATCCGGACTGTATCCAACGCAGTACAGACCTCCTACTATGGCTCCAATACTGGTACCAACTATCACATCGGGTTTTATACCGTTGGCTAACAACTGACGCAACGCACCAATTTGTGCCACGCCTCGCGCGCCGCCTCCAGTTAGTACCAACGCGATTTTCGGTTTGTATTGCGCCGTGCACACCGTTGCACAAACACACAATATCAACGTCCGGTATAGAAGCGTAGAAATCACGTCAACGCGATTCCTTCCATTTCAGAATTTGATGCGCGTGATGACGTCCATGCCAAGAATAAATACACAGAATATCCCACATCGATAGCGGCTCCGTATGCTCGGGATGTATTCCAACTCTACTCCACTGTTCCGTGGTAAGCCCCTTCAACAATTCATACCATCGGGTATGCAATGCGTAGAGCAACGTTAATGAGTGATTGATTGGAACGTGCGTAACATCGGGCATTGCCGCCCACAAATCTTGATCGTACGGTTTTATGTTCGGCTTATCCTCAGTCAGAATCAGTTTGCAACGCACAAACGCATTCATATGGCTATCGGCAACGTGATGAACAACCTGTGCAATTGTCCACCCGCCCACGCGATACGTTTGCTGCAAATCATTCTCGTTCAAATCTTTTACCGATGCTTCCAACAAGGCAGGCAGCGCCACAATGTGGTTGAGATGCATTCGCACTTTATCGGCATCGAACAAACTTTTTTCCTGCTTGCCAATCGGAAACTGATTTTCAATTGTCATCGTCCAACTCCTTCGGCGTACGCCTTTATCATTCCAAGGTACAGTGATTCATGTTGGTCTTCCATTGCAATTCGATCTTTCACAGCTTGCTCGGCAATATCAATTATTCCATCGTGTGTGTACACATCATTGCTGCGGTTACCCATCAGCACATTGTAAACTATTTCCGCCGCTTGGGCAGGTGTTTTCATTTTTGAAAGGGGCGCTAGGGGAAGGTTTTTCTCGGCCGCTATGGCGCGTGAGTATTTAATTCCTGTGCTAAAAATTTCACCTAGGTTGCCATCTGCAGTAGCAGAACTCCATTCGGTTGTAACACCTGCCGGACATATCACGGTGGCATTAATGTTGGTGCCGGTTAGTTCGGTGCGCAAGGCCGCAATAAAGCCTACCACGGCATGTTTGGCCGCCACGTACGCCGCATTAAACGGGTAGGCAATTCGGCCAACTATGCTGCTAATCGCAATAATGTGTCCGCGGTTTTCTTCTCGCATAAACGGAAGCACTTCGCGCGTAAGCCAAAATGTAGAGTACAGATTTACCAGCATCATTTGGTTGAACGTTTCGGTGCTGGTTTCTTCGATCGACCCAAGATGACCCTGTCCGGCGTTGTTCACTAACACGTCAACACTGCCAAACTTTTTCACCGTTTCACTCACCACTCTCTTGCAATCTTCTTCCTTACTAACATCGGCACTTACAACAAACACATTGCCCCCTTTACCAGAAATTTCCTGGGCGATTTGTTGTAGGCGATCAGTTCTGCGAGCAACAATTACAACGTTGTGATTGTGCGCGCCACATAGTATGGCGAGAGATTTGCCAATGCCAGACGAGGCGCCCGTAATAATTATCGTCATATAATTCTGAAGGTTGTGTATTTACGTGGCGAGCCTTCGTCAGTGCAGACAAGGTTGGTGACCGTGGAGTTTCGTGGACCCTGCCGCAGCAACATTTCGAATTCCGTGAGGGCTTCACTGTTTCCCTGTGCAACACATTCCACCGCACCATCTTCCAAATTGCAGACAAAGCCGCGCAATTCCAGACGTTGTGCTTGGTACAGTACAAAACGCCGGAACCCAACGCCTTGCACTTCTCCCTCAATCATGTATTGTGTTGTAGGCATAGTTATCTGTTCACCAATGTAGCTGTGGCCTGATCTGTAGGCATGATTAAAATGTCGTGAATTGAAACATGAGCCGGTCGGGTTACAACCCACACAACGGCATCGGCAACATCGGCTGCTTGCAGCGGCGAATAATTCTGGTACACCTTTGCGGCGCGCTCAGTATCGCCACGGAATCTAACTTCTGAAAATTCGGTTTCTACCAGACCCGGATCTACATTACAAATGCGCACTCCCGTGCCCAGTACATCAATCTGCAGCGAATCCGAAAACATTTTGGCGGCAGCCTTCGATGCCGAGTAAACATTTCCGCCAGGGTAGGCTTGGCGTCCGGCAATCGACGCAATAGTAATCACATGCCCCTTGCCCGCAGCCACCATTCCCGGTAGCACGGCCTTTGTCATGTAAATCAATCCCTTTAGGTTTGTGTCGATCATTTCTTCCCAGTCCTGCATGCTTCCTTCGTGAAAGGGGGCTAACCCACGCGAGAGTCCGGCATTGTTTACCAAAACATCAATATTTTTCCACTCGGCGGGCAATTTTGCCACAGCCATTTGCACTGCAGTTTTATCGCGCACATCTACCTGACGCACTATGCACTCTGTAGAAAACTCATTACTCAAATCTTCAGCTATTTTTTCCAAACGTTCGGAACGTCGAGCAAATAGAATTAGCTTTGAGCCTATTCGCGCAAACGCTTGCGCACACGCTTCACCGATGCCTGAGGATGCACCGGTGATCAGTACCACAGAATTGTTCATCGTACTAAATTAATGGAATGCAGATTTCTCCGCCGTTATCAACACAACCTTTGCACTTTACAACGCCAACTTTTACAACCGTAAAACTGGATTGTGGAACCTTGCTGCACGTAATTGAACGTGAGACTGAAGTGCTTCAGACAATTTCGTTTTTCTTTTCAACGGGAAGTGCATTCGATGTGCATCTGGGCGATAGCTCATTTACTGCATCCATGTTAACCAAGGGCACAGACAGATTAGGTGCCAATGAATTCTCGGAAGAACTCGAGGGCAGAGGCTGCTCTATTCAAGCACGCTGCGACCGCGATACTACAACCGTAATGGTGGCCGGTTTGAAGGAATATTATTCCGATCTCACCCTGCTTGCCGCGGAGTGTCTGCTAAAGCCCCGTTTCGACGATAATGAAATAGAGATTACGCGTCAAAATTGGATAGCCAATGCCATGATGGACATGGCCGATCCGGACTGGCTGGCCATGGTAGCCTCGAACACCTTGGCGTATCATAACCACCCGTACGCAAATCTTCGGAACGGCTCGATTGCCAATATGAAGTCACTAGCCAAGCAACATTTGCTTGATGCCCACCAACGAATTCTGCATTCGGAGCGTTGCATTATTGCCGCGGGTCCAATTCCCGCCAAACAGCTTGCCGAAACCCTAAACCGTCATTTGTCGGATCTGCCAAAGCCCCTTGCCCCCAAGCAAATTGCCACCAGCACCATGCAGGAACGCACCGCCTGCCTGGCCGTGAAGGAGGACGCGGTGCAAACTTCAATTTCAATTCACATTCCGTGCGTTACATTCAGCCACCCAGATTATCCGGCAGTGCAACTCATTACTACGGTATTAGGGGGCTATACATTGGCGCGCTTGTTTATGGCTTTGCGCGAGGAAAAAGGGTACACGTATGGGGCCTATGCACACAATATGGTGCGTCAGTTTGGATGCTCTACCGTGCTGCAAACCAGTGTTGGAAATGATGTAACGGATGATGCCGTGCAGACGATTGCTGACGAATTAGACCGGTTGCAATCGACACTTATTGACGAGGAGGAACTCGAAAACGCACGCCAGTACTTACTGGGAACGTTTGCAAGATCGAACGAAACGCCGCAACAGTCGGCCAGCCTTCTTTGGACAATGATCCAGTACAAACTTCCGTTCGACTTTTTTGAGCGGCTAATTGCGCGCATTCAGAAGTTTACGCCCGAAGATCTGTTGCTGGTGCAAGAGCGATACTTCCGCACAGATGCTTGGTGCATTGGTGCCAGTGGAGTTGCCAGCGTGGTGAAGCCCGTTTTAGAAAAACACAGTGATAAAGTTTTGGTTTTCGAAAACACCGTAATGGAATAACGGAATGACGGTTCACATTGCTGCGGCCTTGTTTGTTTCGTTGTTAGCTATTGGCGCCATTCGCAAGGGTCTGGACGTGCGCTTTGTGCTACTGGCTGCGGGCTTTCTGATGGCCGGCATAGCGGGAAATGTTTGGACGCTATTCAATGCCTTTCAAACCACCGTAGGCAAGGGCGATGTAATAGGTCCGATTTGTACGGCAATGGGATACGCGTTTGTGCTAAAGGCAACCGGTGCCGACCGCGAAATGGTGCTGCTACTAACAAAACCGCTCAAAAAATTACGCTGGCTAATGGTACCCGGTGGCTGCCTGATTGGGTTTGTGACCAATATGGCCATCACCAGCCAGACGGCATCGGCAGCGGCCCTTGGACCCATTCTTATCCCGCTCATGATCTCCCAACGGTTCAGTCCGTTGGCCGCCGCCGCCACGCTTTTAGTTGGCTGCAGTGTAGGTGGCAACCTATTTAACCCCGGCGAACCCGACATTGTAGCCATTCGCAATGCAACCCAAGCCGACGTGTCCGGCATCATAAATTCTGTGGTTGTGCCCAACATAATTGGCTTTCTGGTTGCCACCGCCGTTCTAACCTACCTCATTCATCGCTTTCACAAGGCTTCGACGGCAAATGAAGGGAACCCCGCCAACACCCCCGAAACCGCCGCAGAGCTCCCTAAAAGCACCAACATAGCGCTTGCAATCTTGCCACCTCTGCCAGTAATCATCCTTTTGCTACTCCAGCCCAACTTTAATCTCATTCCGCCGCTGTTCGAAATCTATCCGCAAGGACTCTTCATATCGACGGTAATGCTCATTTGTAGTGGACTGGCCATGGCGTTTACGGTAAGGGGCTCAGCGGGACTGGTTAAACACATTTCAAGTTTGACCGTGGAATTTTTTGAAGGAATGGGCTATGGCTTTGCCAAGGTTATTTCTATTATTCTTGCCGCAGCTTGTTTTATTGCAGGTTTGGAAGCCCTCGGAGCAATAAAAGAAACATCGGCCTTACTGGTGAACTATCCCGCATTGGCCGTAGCACTTAGCCCCCTACTCACATGGATACTCGCAATAATATGCGGGTCGGGAACGGCGCCAAGCGTTTCGTTTTCGGCGTCGATGCTGCCAGAGATTGCGCGGACAAATGTGGGCGGTGCCATACAGCTGGGAACTACGGCGGCGATTGGGGCAAACATTGGACGCACGATGTCGCCGGTGAGCGCAATTTTGCTGTTCACATCAACACTGGCCAACGTTGCGACCACTGAAATTATCAAGCTGGTAAGTATCCCATTGGTGTCGGCGTTACTTGCAGTGATTTTGTACAGTGTATTTTCGTAGCCTATGGAATTCATTTACGCCGATTACGCAGCAACTACACCAACCGATCCGCGGGTGGTAGAGGTGATGATGCCGTACTTCAGTGAGGTGTTCTATAACGCATCAAGTACACATGCCGCCGGAATGCAGGCGCAAAAAGCAGTGATGCAGGCGCGCATGGACATTGCACGGCACCTGGGCGCTAAAATGTCGGAAATAGTTTTCACGTCAGGCGCTACCGAGGCGATTAATCTTGCCGTGTTGGGCGCCGCCCGAAAAGCTGGTACAACTGAACGGTCGAAAATTGTTACGTCGAAAACTGAACATGCAGCCATGTTGGATACCTGCCAGTACTGCAAGGATCATGGACATCAGGTGGAGTTTTGCGGAGTTGATGAAAACGGATTGCTGTTGCTGGATGAACTTGAAAAAATGGTTGACGGTCAGACGCTACTTGTTTCTGTGATGACGGTGAATAATGAGACCGGTGTAAAGCAAGATTTGAAAAGTATTTCTGCAATTGCACATAAACATGGCGCGTTGTTTATGACGGATGCAACGCAGGCGTACGGAAAAATGTTGATCAATGTTGATGAACTGGGAATTGACTTATTGAGTTTGTCGGGGCATAAGATTTACGGACCCAAGGGCGTTGGCGCCTTATTCATGCGCAACAGAAAAGAGCTCGCGTGTCAGCTAGAGGCTATGCAGTACGGCGGTGGGCAAGAGGGCGGAATTCGCAGCGGTACACTTAATGTGCCCGGCATAGTTGGTCTGGCGGCGGCTGGCAATATTGCGCACGCTGAAATGGAAAAAGAAACTGAACGATTAAACGAACTACGAATGCAGTTCGAGAACGCATTAAAGTTGTTACCCACAATTGTTATAAATGGTGAGGGGGCTAACCGTTCGTACAATGTGAGTAATATTTGTTTTCATGGTGTAGATGTTGATATGATGCTGATGGAGTTGGAGCACGTTGCAGTAAGTAAAGGTAGTGCTTGTCACAGTACTACACCAAAACCATCGCATGTGTTGGTAGCAATGGGGCGTACAGCAGAGCAAGCGGGATCGTCGTTACGATTTTCGTTCGGAAGATATACAAGTAATGAAGAAATTGAAGAACTAATAAAGGCAGTTACAAAGGCACACGAGAAACATCGTGCTGCCGTCAACGCAAGCTTATGACAGATGTAGAACTCGTAGAACAGCTATCGCAGCGTATCAAAACGGTGCGCTCAGAAATAGGAAAAGTAATTATAGGTCAGCACGAGATTGTAGATCAACTGCTGATTTCTCTTTTTGCACGTGGACATTGCCTCTTGGTTGGGGTGCCGGGACTGGCAAAAACCTTATTGATCAGAACGTTGGCGCAATCGCTCGAACTTTCGTTTTCAAGAATTCAGTTCACTCCGGATTTGATGCCCGGAGATATTACCGGAACCGAAGTGATTGAAGAAAATGTTTCGACAGGTCAAAAAAGTTTTCGGTTCATCAAGGGTCCGGTGTTTGCAAACATTGTACTTGCCGATGAAATCAACCGAACTCCGCCTAAAACGCAGGCCGCGTTGCTAGAGGCCATGCAAGAACACAGTGTTACCGCCGCGGGCACAACATATCAGCTTGCCGAACCTTTCTTTGTGCTGGCCACGCAGAATCCAATCGAGCAAGAGGGAACCTATCCGCTGCCCGAAGCGCAGTTGGACAGGTTTATGTTTAACCTGCTGTTGGATTACCCGTCGTTCAAAGAGGAAGTTGAAGTTGTTCGCACTACCACGCTCGAAAAATCTCCAACGGTAAACAATGTTATGTCGTCGGTCGAAATTATTGCCGCGCAAAATCTCGTGCGCCGCGTACCCGTTGCCGATAACGTAATTGAGTATGCCGTAAAACTTGTACAGTCAACACGTCCCGGATTTACCACGAATAAAATGGTAGGGGGCTTTCTGTCGTACGGCGCCGGACCCCGCGCTTCGCAATATTTGGTACTAGGTGCAAAAGGCAGAGCAGCCTTGAGCGGAAGATTTACTCCCGGTATCGAAGATGTGAACGCCGTTGCGGCAAGCGTGCTACGTCATAGGATTGTTACGAATTTTAACGCCGAAGCCGAAGGCATTACCGCCGACGCAATAGTAGCTGATTTGATTAAAGGCTGATGTAGTAACAAGCTAACATGATACAGGGCTAACAATGATTTTCAGACTCATGCTTGCGCTCATCTTGTGCACAGTTGTTGGTATTGCACAGCCCACCGAAGTGCCGTTTGATGTTTCGCCGTATGCAAAGCAAGAGTCTGTAATTGCTGCTTTGAAAAGCAAAAACATCGACGCGCAATTTTCCGACAACGATGATTTTTCTCCTCCCTCAGTACAGGCTGTTAATGTGCGCTGGCGAGATGTAGACTTCGACGCGCTTCGTGTAACGCTATCAGCCGAAACCATGGAAGCGGTGTCGGTGACTGTAACAAAACGCTGCAACTCTTCAACCTCTTTGGAAACACTTTCCAACATCACGGATGTAATTGCGGAACTGTATGGTGAACCAGAAGAGAAGACCGATGCCTTTGTTCAGTGGTCGCGTAAAGGCACTCCGGCAATTTCGATAGTGCTTGCTGAGGACGAAACCTCTGTCTCCGCGCAATTCGACTTCGAAGGAATCATCAACCGTCTTGCATCAACAGATCCCGACTGGCCATATCAGATACCCATTGATGCAACCAGCGATGAAATTGGTAGGCTAATCACAAAAACTTGTGGACGCATTACGGAGCGCGACGAAAGTACAATTGGCACCGTAGCTTGTCAGGTATTTGGCATCAAATCGCGCAGGATGTACATCCGAATCGACGGCCGCGGCTATGCCTCAAAAATCGAAGCCACGTTCGATCCCTCATCGCAAACCGAACTCTCTGCAGTGCTGGAAAAAAGATATGGAGCACCCACGGGCACAACTAAAACGCAGTTGATATGGCGATGGGTAGGGGGCTCAGATGCCCTTCGCTTGGACTCTACAGCCGATCAAGTATCGCTTGTAATTGACCTACTTGCTCTAGAAAAAAAACAGTACATGCGTTAGTGCCGTAGTTTTGCACCATGGGATTAGTAGCAATTGTAGGTAGACCCAACGTTGGCAAGTCAACGTTGTTTAATAGAATCATTGAAGAACGACACGCTATTGTTGAAAGCGAACCAGGGGTAACTCGGGATAGGCTATACGCAACCGGCGAGTGGAATGGCAAGAGATTTCAACTTGTAGACACTGGCGGAATTGTACCGAAAAGTGAAGAAATGTTCGACAAAGCAATTCGAGAACAAGCCATGCTTGCCATTGAAGAAGCCGATACAATTGTATTTGTTGTTGATGCGAATGATGGAATTACACCCGCCGATTATAATATTGCCGAAATGCTGAGGGGAACCACAAAGCCCCTTACCGTAGTTGTAAATAAATGCGATAACGCGAAAGCAGATTTGAATGCTAACGAATTTTATGCGTTAGGTTTAGGTGAAATATTTACAATCTCGGCGTTGAACGGACGCAGCACCGGCGACTTTTTAGATCATGTTGTGGAAACACTTCCAGAGGCTGTGGAAGACAACGATGAGCGTTTGAAGGTTGCCATTGTGGGCAGACCAAATGTTGGAAAAAGTTCGATTACGAATGCGTTATTGGGTAAGGATCGGATGGTGGTTACTCCAATTGCAGGAACCACACGCGATGCAATTGATAGCGTAATGAAGTATTACGGCGAAGAAATCGTGTTGATCGACACTGCCGGACTGCGCCGTAGAAGTAGTATTAAAGAAAGTGTTGAATTGTATTCTACTATGCGAACTTCGCGTGCAATAGAGCGTTGCGATGTGGCCATTGTGGTGATAGATGCGGCGAACGGTTTAGAGCATCAGGACAAGCGAATTTTAAGTGAAGTTGTGGATGCCCGCAAGGGTGTGATTATTGCGTTCAACAAATGGGATTTGGTAGAGAAGGAAACAAAGACGGCGGAAGAGTTTACAACAAAGGTTCGGGAAGAACTAAAAACCATGGACTTCGTGCCCGTTGTGTTTGTGAGTGCGCTAACAAAACAACGCATCACAAAACTCGTTGAAATGTCGAAAGAAATTCAAGCCCGACGTCTGGCTAGAATTCCAACACACGAACTCAACGAAGCCTTGATTCAAATTCTAGAACGCACTCCACCGCCGACTGTTAGTGCGCGAGATCTACGAATCAATTACGTTACGCAAGTAAAAGTAGCACCACCCATGTTCGCATTTTTCTTAAATCATCCAGAGCTCCTTCCCGACGCGTACAAGCGTTTTATAGAGCGTCAGTTGCGGGGTCTATATGATCTTGTGGGCGTGCCGATCAGTTTTCTGTTTCGTAAAAAAAATAAACGCGAAGAGTAAAATATTACGAATTACGAATTACGAATTACGAATTACGAGTTGCGAATTACGAATTACGAATTACGAATTACGAGTTGTCACTCACAGAG
>JABMNI010000081.1 GCA_013204605.1 Ignavibacteria bacterium | reverse complement strand
TTAACTATGGAACGCCTGCGGAGATGCTCCGTGACCTACACATACACGTTGAATTTCCGAACAAAGGAACCTTTACAGTTCCTAAGTTCTTTTGTACATAATTTCAGGAATTATAGTCCTAACAATAGGGGTCCGGTACAGTATTTTGTGCATTCGATCCACTGGGTGGTGATGTGTTAGGGCAAAGTGGTTCAATTCCATATTGTGATACGTATCCAAACTATTATTGCTGGGTTGTAGCCATGCCAAAATGCTTAAAGCGAGTTGGGTTATGTTTAGAGGCCTGTCCAGAGAGCCCGTGTTGCTTGCAACAATGGAGGCTTTGCATCAATAGAGCTACAGGACTGATTGTACCAATTCTGATTAAGGACTGTAATAATTCACTGCCATGCCCAACCAATCCGCCATGCGGCGAGGATGTAGGATGTGATTTTGTTCCTGGAAGTTGCCCAGCCTGCCCATAGAATCATAGTATAGATAGGAATACAGTAATGAGGGAGTTAGCGCTCCCTCATTACTATTTGTGCAAGAATCAATATCCGAAAGGTGGAGTATAAAATGAAAAAATTTACCTCAAAAAATATAGTCAGTCTAATCTCAGTTTGTCTATTGAGTTGTGGCGCAAATGAAGTGTATGCGCAAGTGTGGAACGCGTTGCCGCCTGTGTATGGGACTTACCATCACTCTGGTGAGTATTTAAATACAGGAATGCACCAAAGCAGCGACTACGATACATGCAACCGCCAATTTATTGTTGAGGTCGGCACACAAGTGATTAGCTCATCTGATGCAGGAATGACGTGGTATCACAAACCATTTCATGAATTACTTACTACAAGTGGAAGGATTGCCGTTTTGAGTTCTGATTGTGAGCAATATGCGTATTGGACCGATTACTCACGAAATGTTGAACTTCGTTTAGCCCGCTTTAGAAAAGCTACCAATGAATGGGAATTGGTCACTCCAATAGAAAATGTGGATTTCCTGCATGTAGGTATCGTTGGAAAGTCAATTTTCGTTGGAGGATCTAATGCAACGCCGAATTGCTATGTTTCGAGTGATGGCGGTACAAATTGGTCACTCCATAATCTAAATAATGACAGCCGCCTTTTGAATAGTTATGTACTTGAACCGCGCCAGAATGTGATTGCTGTTGCAACATCAGAAGGCTGGCGTGAAATTATTGATGGAACTGATACGCTTCAATTAGCCCCTTTGCCAGAAAATGCAGACTGCTATGTTTATAGCGGCGAGCGCACGATAATCACCGGGATAAGCACAAGAAACTCTGCTGATAAATTGAAGTTGGCAGTTTCTCAAGACTCAGGGTCCACGTGGAAGTACTTCGACTCAGTTACTTGTGTAAACACTGGTCGGGTTATAGGGGGCGCTAAAAGTCGCGCAAAGGACTTTCTGGTACTCGGCATGCGTAACAGCAATTCGAATGTTGTAACTATTTGGTTCTATTATGGAGACGTAGTCTCATCGACAGATGGGGGACAGACGTGGTGGGATAGAAATGTTCCGGGGTTTAAATCAGATGCTAATCCTATTCGTCAACATGTGATTCGTCACGTACTGAAGCACTCAGATGAGAGTTGTTCATTCCCGTTTCGAGGCCGACTTGCCAAGATGCCGGCAGACGTAACAAAGCCGATGGTGTACCTGAGTCGTAATCTGGAAATCAAGAGTTTGGCGTATGCCGATGGAGTATATATAGCAGGTACACCGTTTTGCCTGTTGCGTTCAACTGATCAAGGAAACTCTTGGTATCAAACTGGAATCGCTCCTGATCTTGTTGAATGGTCGAATGTTCCTTATCGTGGTTTGCATTATGTAGTTTCAGAGCAAATTTTCCCAGTTGATAGTACAGAAGTATACGGAGCATGTGCACAGACAGGACATCAGTGGAAGTACAATGGAGTCATTAAGAATTGGGAGGCACAGTCAACCTTTAACGTGCAGGCGACCGTAATACAGGCAATAGATGACGAGGCCGATGAGACCAGGCTCGTTTATCACACCCAACCAATTTATTCGGTTCGTCCAGAAGGTACGGAGCTGTATACGGGCTCATCGTTGAAGTTTGTAAGCGCTAATAGTGACAGCACTAAGCAAAGAAGTCCGATTTTTGAACCGTACCGCGACATAAACAGGGTTACGCATTATGAAGATTTGTCGGCGAGCGTTAAGATGTACACGGGTGACACGATGTATGTATCGCAAGACTCCGGGCGTACGTTCCACTTTGGCGGCGTAGGACTTCCGTTGGATAAACAAAAACAGTTGGTGAACTGTTCAGGAGTTGTGTTGGTATCGAATGGTGAGCTTGTGGCAGGTTTCCGTGGACGCTACGATCAGACAGACACGGGTATCGCGGCACTTAACCAAGGTGGTATGTATCGGTCTGCCGATACCGGCCGGACGTGGCAACGTAGCAACCATAACCTAGATACCAATCTGTGTGTGTGGTATATGTCGAGTTTGGGTGGCACCGATACTGTTCTTGCTGCTGTAGGAACCATAACTCGGAAATTCATAGAGGGGTATAATGTGTATGCAGGATATACAATGTCCGACGGACGCATTATCCGCTCCACCGACGGCGGTACTACATGGCACGATGTGTTCTTAGAAACACGGTCGCATCCGGGGTTTACGGGGCGTCGTGAAATCCTAATCCACCCGGACGGACGCATCCTAGTTGCAACCATGGAAGACGGAGTTATCGAAAGCTTCGACGGTGGAGCCACATGGAAAACGTTGGGCAATGAAGACTTACTGGGAAGGTTTATTAACGACATTGCCATCGATACCATGGGAATCATCTATGCCTCAACAGATCGTGGCATTTTCTATATCAAACCCGATCCTGTTACAAGTGTTGAAGAAATAAATGAACCCACACCAGTAGGTTTCCTCACGCTGTACGCCTACCCCACACCCGCTCGAGCCAACGTCCGCATCCGCGTAAACAACCTACCACTAGCCATGCAGGCCGGCGGTTGGACCACGCTAAAACTCTACTCACTAATGGGCACAGCCGAGGCCGATCTCACGCAACAACTACAACAACAGCAACACGTGCAACCCCAAGCGTCGATGCTCGAGTTCGACATGCCAACCGATGCTCTGCATGGCGGCGTGTACCTGCTGGTGTTGGAAACGGCGTTGGGTCCGCGGACGATGAAAATTCTGATCAACAAGAATTAACGTAGGGAACTACTGGATGCAAACCGGTGGGCAGTGTTGATTTGTTAAAGCAGCTTAAGCATAAAGAATGGCAAAAAATACCCGTTGACAAATCGCGCATTTTTTTTTATTTTGCTCCTTCACTTTATATGAGAAGTGACTGAATTGCAGCGCAGTCAACCTGGCTTTCTTTAATGATGCTTTACTTTTTATCATTGTTTATAGAAGGGGTTTCATTATGAAACAACTTACTGCTCGATTTGGTGCACCGCTTTTGAGGTGCTGTATTGTGCTCATGCTGATTGCAGGGTGGGGGGTAGCGCGATTATCGGCGCAATCGTTGTGTGAATGTCCGCCGGATAGCCTAAGGACCAAGAATATTAACATTTGTATTCTTGGAACGGTGTATAACGTGAACGTGACGTATTGTCATATTGTGTACACGCCTCCGAGTGCAACCGCTCCGTGTGCGACTGGTTTCAATGCCGCTAATGCGTTCACATCCATTCGCAAGGTCTGCGGCACCACTGTTCCTTTACCCGGAACGGACTATCAAATTATGAAGGCGGTATTTTGTGCCTTCGACCCATTGGGTGGCGATTCTTTAAAGCAGAAAGGATTAATTCCCTACTGCGACACTTATCCAAATTATTACTGCTGGTCGGTAGCCATCCCCAAGTGCTTGAAGCGTGTTGGCCTGTGTTTAGAAGCGTGTCCAGACAGTCCGTGTTGTATACAACAATGGCAGTATTGCATCAATAGAGCAGATGGAAAAATCACGCCATTAGTTGTAGTTAACTGCAACAATACGCTGCCATGCCCAACAAATCCAGTTCCGTGCGGAACTGCAATTGAGTGTGACTTTGTATCAGGAAGTTGCGAAGATTGCCCATAACGCTTTGCCCAAATGTCCTAACGTATTCATTTTTGTGAGGGGAGCTCGGCTTCCCTCACAGACTTTAATGACTTTCATGAGGCTCAAAGAAAGGAAAACCATTTTGTACAGAATTATGATTTTAGTTGCAGCGCTGTGTGGTAGTATAGACTATGGTAAAGCGCAAAGTTGGAATAGACTGCCGGAAACATACGGAGCGTATCATGAGCCGCAGGAAAAAGTAGCCACAGGTATTTTCAAACGCTCAGCGTTGGATACATGCAGCCATGAGATACTGTCGACTTTGGGACTCGTTGTTATTCGATCGTTTGATGGTGGTTTGACTTGGGAGCACCTTCCATTTAATCCGTTGTTCGGCTTGAGTGGAGACATTGCTGTAGCTAGTTCCAATTGTGAAAAATACACTTACTGGCATGATACTTTTTTCTCCGTTAAGTTGCGATTGGGGAGATATAATAAGTCAACCAGGGTTTGGGATATGATTTCTCCCGAGGAACTCACAAGATTCGAATATTTTGGCTCGACGGGATCTACCCTATTCTTAGGTGGAGCTAGAGAAACTTCTAGATCTTACGTTTCTGTGGATGATGGGGAGAATTGGCGGGTACATAATCTTGAAAGCGATACTCGCGGAATTGGAATAAGTGTGATCACTCCTCGCAATGGTGTGATTTCAGTCTTAGCAAAGGGTGGATGGCGCGAGATAACAGAGGGCACCGATTCTCTGCGTTTTGCTCCGTTACCGGAGAATGCAGATGCCTACGTGTACAGCGGTGAGAAATCCATAATAACGGGGATTAATGCAGGGATGTCGTCAGCGAAGTTTCAGCTTGCGGTCTCTCAAGATTCTGGACAGAGCTGGAAGTATTTCGATTCTGTTACCTGTGTAAACACGGGCCGAGTCCTTGGCGGAAGAAAGAGCCTTGCCAAGGATTTTCAGGTGTTGGGTATGCGCAATGAGGGAGCAAATATTGCTACAATCTGGTTCTATCGGGGTGACATCATTTCCTCGACCGACGGTGGGCTAACATGGTGGGACCGAAACGCACCGGGCTTCAAAACGGATTTCAATGACATCGGCCTGAAAGTGGTACGTCACACTATTTATCATTCAGATGGTAGTTACTCATTCCCGTTTCGAGGACGACTCGCCAAGATGCCGGCAGATGTGTCAAAGCCAATGGAGTTTCTTAGTCGTAATCTAGAGATTAAGAGTCTGGCTTATGCCGATGGAACGTACATAGCAGGCGCACCGTTTTGCCTGTTGCGCTCAACTGATCAAGGTCGCTCTTGGTATCAAACTGGAATCGCCCCTGAACTAGTTGAGTGGTCCAATGTTCCTTACAAGGGAATCCATCATGCCATACTGGAGCAGATACTTCCGGTAGATAGTACGGAAGTATATGGAGCGTGCGCGCAAACAGGACATCAGTGGAAATATACTGATGCAAGTAGAAATTGGGAGGCACAGTCGTTCTTCAACGTGCAGGCAACAGTAATTAAGGCCATAGACAGCGAGGCCGATGAGACCCGACTCGCATACCACACCCAACCGATATTTTCGGTGCGACCAGAAGGCACGGAGCTGTATACTGGCTCATCGTTGAGGTTTGTAAGCGCTAAAAGTGACAGCACTAAGCAAAGAAGTCCATTTTCTGAACCGTACCGCGATATAAACAGAGTTACGCATTATGAAGATGTGTCGGCGAGCGTTAAGGTGTACACGGGTGACACGATGTATGTATCGCAAGATTCCGGGCGTACGTTTCACTTTGGCGGCGTGGGACTTCCGTTAGATAAAGAAAAACAGTTGGTGAATTGTTCGGGGGTAGTGCAGGTATCGAATGGTGAGCTTGTGGCAGGATTCCGCGGACGCTACGATCAGACAGACACGGGTATCGCAGCACTAAATCAAGGTGGTATGTATAAGTCTGCCGATACCGGCCGGACGTGGCAACGTAGCAACGACAATTTAGACACTAATCTGTGTGTATGGTATATGTCAAGTTTGGGTGGTACCGATACTGTTCTTGCTGCCGTAGGAACCATAACTCGGAAGTTTATAGTGGGGTACAATGTGTATGCCGGCTATACAATGTCCGACGGACGCATCATCCGCTCCACCGACGGCGGTACAACGTGGCACGATGTGTTTTTAGAAACAAGATCGCGTCCGGGGTTTACCGGGCGTCGTGAAATCCTCGCGCACCCGGACGGACGCATCTTAGTGGCAACCATGGAAGACGGTGTTATTGAAAGCTTCGATGGTGGCGCCACATGGAAAACGTTGGGCAATGAAGACTTACTGGGCAGGTTTATTAACGACATTGCCATCGACACCATGGGAATGATTTATGCCTCAACCGACCGAGGCATATTCTACATCAAACCCGATCCAGTTACAAGTGTTGAAGAAATAAATGAACACACACCAGTAGGTTTCCTCACGCTATACGCATA
>JABMNI010000080.1 GCA_013204605.1 Ignavibacteria bacterium | reverse complement strand
TAGTGTGAACGTAGCGTTGGAAAACAATGTAAACATAGCTGTTAAACTTGGTAGAAATGCGTTAGCGATCTGTATTTCCAGTGTACCTAGTTGGGCAGATCCCGATGGTATAACTGGCCGATCATTGAATACATCAACAGGTTGCGGTACAAGTGGATGCCATAACGTAATAGCAAGTGAGACTACAACCGTCACACTCTTGCAGGCTACAAATGGCAAGCTTAGCGTGGAAATTGGAAAAACCATTTCGCTTACGCTTAGAGTGGCACATGACCAAAAATTAGCTGCTGGTGCTAACATCTCCGTGCGGACACAACTGCAGGGTCAAACATATGCAGGTACACTGACTGCCGTATCTGGGGGCGGCTTGAAAGTTAGAAGTCAAGAGCTTGTACACTCCAGCCCAAAAACTATGGTTAGTGGTGCCGCTGAATTCACATTTCAATGGAAGGCACCATTAACACCCGGCGTGTACTACATACACGCAGTTGGAAATGCTGTAAATCTTAACGGAGATAACGACGTAAACGGAAACATTGTAAAACAAGAAAGCTTTAGCCCAACAAGCGATCTGTTTTTGTATCAGTGGAACGGAACGTCAAACCAAGGTTTTGCCTTACCAGCAGGTAGTTATTTTGTGGCTATTGTTGAACCCCGTAAAGTCACCACTGGAACTATACTTTGGCTGCCCAACTAAAGCAATTTTGTAATGTAGTTTTGAAAGGCAGTTTTGTAAAGCACTCATCCCAGCGCAACTCCGTCAACAGTAATCTGTTTGAAGGGGGCTACTCAGCCCCTTTCAATATTCGTTAGATTGTACAGCATTTTGCTGTTTACATTGTCCTGTACTTTGCTGTTCATATTGTCCTGCATTTTTGCCGTTCAAATTGTCTGGCATGTGCCACTCAAACTGTCTTATATTTTGATTGCGTAGAGGTACCACGAAAAAATATTTACGATATCGCCTTTTATTGGCTGCGTTGCTGTGGGTTGGTGGTATGTTCCCAGCATCCGCGCAGTGGGTAAAGGCAACTCTTCCTGGCACGTTTGATAGAGGATATTACCTTGATGTTATGTTCCTGCCTTCCGATCCGAATTATGGATGGGCGTGCAGCATAGAAGGGTACGTAGTGCGAACCACGGATGCCGGGGTTACGTGGCGGGGGACACAACTTTCGCAGTCGTTTTTAGAAAGCGTTCAATTTCTTTCGCGGACGGTTGGCTACACATCGGGTCCGGGAGGTATATTTAAGAGCACCGATGGTGGGTTTAGTTTTCGAAACATCACTCCGTTCGATCCAAATCAGGAAAAATCATGGGGTTGTTACTTCATAAACGAGAACGAAGGCGTTTTTTTGGTAGGGGGCTGCGCCACGAGTTTGTTGGCGTTCTATAAAACAACGAACGGTGGAAATTCATGGAAAGTTTCATACGTAACGGAACCTAACAGTGGACTGAGTGATGCCATCTTGTATAAGGATGGTTCGGGGTTCGCCGTGAGTAGCGGAGTTCTGTGGAGGACCTTTGATTATGGAAGTTCGTGGGATTTCTATAAGTATACCGGAGCGAAATACTGGACCGAGGAACTAGCCATTTATAAAAATAGCTTCTTGTTGCCTACCGCCGGCAATAATTGCGATGGCAGTGATAAGGGAATGGGGACCATGAGGTTTTCTGTCGATGCCGGAAATACTTGGCGCGAGTATCAGACTAACAACAACATGTTTGGATCATTTTTAGTAAATGATTTCATAGGATGGGGAGTTGGTGACAACGCAGAAGCTGTGGTTACAGCGGATGCGGGTAGAACTTGGCAGTTACGCAATTGCGGGCTAGAAGGCGATTTAGATGATATTTGGTTTGTGAATGACACGCTAGCTTGGATTACCGGCAGTGGACTTTTCAAATCTAATTTTAATGCGAAGCCTCAACTAGTCAGCATTAGAAACAACCCGCGGGATGTAACCGTGTGCGAGGGCGACAGTGTGTTTGTTCAGGCTAATGATGGATTGAACTCGTACTCTTGGTCAGATGGTGCTAAGGCTCAAGCGAGATATTTGACCAAACCTGGTCAGTACATAATTACGGCGATCGATAAGCTGACTTGCTTTACCTCGGCCGACACAATAACACTCGCCATAAAACCTGCAGAAATTCCCGTTATCAAATCAATCACGCGAAGTGTGTGTGAGGGCGATAGCATTGTGTTAAAAGTAACCGGACCCTACGTAAAGTTTGCGTGGAGCACCACCGAGCAATCCGACAGCATTGTGGTCCGCAAATCTGGTACGTACACGGTCACAACAGTCGACACCGGCGGATGTATAAAGAAATCTGCTCCGTACACCGTTACCATTCACCCCAATCCAACACCAACAGTAACGGCGAACGCTAAGACTCGTATTTGCCTAGATGAGACCGTCACATTATCTGCACCACCCGGTTACGCTAAGTACAAATGGTCTACCGGCGACGAAACGCAAACAATTGTTGTTAGCGCGGAAGGTACCTATTATGTGACCGTTATCGATGTAAATGGTTGCGTTGGAATCTCGAACAAAATCGACGTTGTTGTCCTCAACACACGCAATAAAGTTGAAGTCATATATACCACCGTTGACCGTGTTATAACCGTTCCTAGTATGGCGGTCGGTGCCATGGAATGCACTGACGTAACTATCAAGAACAAATCGGAAGATGAGAATCTCGTAATTCAAAGAATTTCTGCCCTAGGTAATGTGCTTTGTAGTGTACCCGTCACGCAATTCCCGTTAATCTTGCGCCCGTTATCCATACAGACATTTCGAGTTTGTTGCTCGGCCATCGATTCTGGCCTGGTGCTCGATTCGATTATTATTCCAGACACATGTTCGCCAACTATAGTTCCTGTTGTGTCTAGGGGGCTTCCCATTGCGCTCAACGGATCATCTAAATGTAGTGTTCCCATTGGTACTTTGATTTATAAAGCAGGAAGCGCGCATCAACTGTTTGCCCCTTTCCCTCAACCATCTTGGGAGACAGTTACATTCAGAATTGAACCGGCCATACCGGTCACTGCTTCGGTTGTTTCTCCACTAGGTGTTGTTGTAATTCCAGACGCTAGAGTTTATTCTTCGCCTACCGACACTAGCATTTCAGTAAACGTTGACTCTCTCCCTAACGGAACCTATTTGTTGCAAATTGCTTCGGATGGTATTCCCGTGAGCTTCGCACCGTTCGTTGTGTTCCGGTAATCGGATAATCAGTTAATCCAGTAATCGGACAAGCAGGTCTGAATATTTTCTTAATTTCGAGTCTTGTTTTACCGTGGCATAACCTATGGCGACGATTATTTCTTTGGACCCTCGGGTCACACGTTTGAGTATTGATGAGGGAGTTAATGAGCGCGATGTTCTGATTCCTACTTTGGACCAACATCCAACCTTCGAAGTATTCCATCAAGAGAAAAGTGGAAGCCATCACGTGCATGTTGGAACGCTCCACGCCCCTAATCCAGAACTAGCACTAATACTTGCAAAAGAACAGTTTGGCAGAAGAGGTCAGACGCATAATATTTGGGTTGTTAAAACCGAAGATGTATTTACCCTGACATCGGAAGACTCCGATATTTTTGATACCGTCCCCGAAAAAACGTACCGCGATGTATCGGCATATATGGTACGCAACAAGGTTGAGGCATTCAAAAAAGCGCAGAAAGAAGGAGCTGAATAGTGGATACGAATGCGTTGAAAAACTATCTGCTACGAACAGCAGACGATCAATTGATTATTGCGCACCGTCACTCTGAATGGACAGGGTTCGGCCCGTTGTTAGAAGAAGACATTGCATTTTCATCGATAGCACAAGACAAATTGGGTCACGCCCAAGCGTTGTATAACATTGCCCACGAACACTGCGCTTTGCCCAATGCCGATACGCTGGCTTTCCGCCGTAACGAAAAAGATTTTTTGTGTTGCCAGTTTGTTGAGTTGCCAAACGGTGAATACGATTTTAGTTTAATCAGGCATTTCCTGTTCGATGCTGCCGAATATTTCAGATTTTCTGCGCTCAGTGAAAGTACCTTTGAGCCCCTTGCAAAATTGGCTGTAAAAATTCGTGGCGAAATTAAATACCACCTGTATCATGGCCGTACCTGGGTGGTGCAACTTGGTGCGAATGGCACCGATGAGAGTAGGGTCCGAATGCAGACCGCATTGAATTATGCGTGGCCTTTTGCTTTGGGAATGTTTGAACAAATGGCTACTGATTCGCTGCTGGAAACCAGCGAAGTGATTGTTAGCGAAGAAATTTTGAAAAAACAGTGGCTTGAATTTGTCAAAGGGGTGTTTGATGAGGCGGGCTTGAAAATCCCAGAGAACTCCACTCCGGTTTTTGGTGGTAGAGGCGGATTCCATACGGAATACTTGCAGCCATTGCTTTCGGAAATGACAGAGGTGATTGATATAGATCCCTCTGCGGAATGGTAAGTTTTGAGTCTGATAGATATTAAAGCCGCATTGCAGGAAGTAATGGATCCTGAAATTCCTACGCTTTCGCTGATGGATATGGGGATTGTTACTGACATTGAATTGGCTCCTGACAACAAGGTTACAGTAACTATGACGCCTACGTTTGTTGGCTGTCCGGCCATCGATGTAATGCGCGCCGACGTTGAAACGGCCATTCGCAAAATCGGATTCGATGATGTTGTAGTTAATGTGAACTTCGATACTCCGTGGAACACAAACCGACTTACTGAACGTGGAAAAGCAGCATTGCTAAAGCATGGCTTGGCACCGCCAGAAAAGTACGAGTATGAGTTGGAGCTGGATGTGTTGGAGTTTACAAAATGCCCGCAGTGTGGCTCGAAGAACACTGAGCTTAAATCTCCGTTCGGACCCACCCTGTGCCGCTCATTGCATTATTGCCATGACTGCCTTCAGGCGTTCGAAGGATTCAAGCCCGTCTGAATTTAAAATCTGATTCCAGATTGCACAAAGAACTGCAAACCAACCAACCCCGGAATTAACGTCGGGTGTAAAACGTTCAACACGTTATTAATTCCCGCGCTGACCTGCAGTGAATTCAATGCAATGTTCTGAAATTCGAACTGCTTTGTTACTGCCAGATTAACAACCGTATAGCCCCCTACAAATTCATCAGGCCTGTCCAAAACTTTTCTGGCCGGATTGCTAATTACAATTCCGTTTTTATCCAGCGATTCATCGCCGTACCGTCCCACAAATTGAAAACGCAAATTTGAGGTCCATGATTTGTCCGACGATGTGAACTGCAAACGCACCGTGCCGCTATTGCGCGATCGGTTCCAGAGGCCGAAATATTGGGCTCGGGTAAGGGGCTCTCCATTTACCGTTCCGGCATTACCCGCATCGATGGCCGCCAACACTTGCACATCGTTTGCATACAAAAGTTGATAACCGGCGCCGAGTGAAAACATACCTACGTCGGAAACAGCCAACGCAATATTGGTGTTTACCTCTGCCCCTTGGGTATATGCCTTGGAGATATTTCGATACGAGTAAATACTTCTACCTTGCACAGCCTCTACCAAGTAGAACTCTATCAAATTACTCAGATCGTTTCTGAATAGTCTGATTTCGGCGTCGTATAAAACCGATGTGGTGCCGGTGAGATTATAATGACCATCGTGATACCGCATGCTAACATCATACGATAGGCTGCGCTCAGGTTGCAACGTGTTGCCAAGACGAGCGGCCCCAATTAGATCGTACCCCGCGCCCGGCAGTCGGTTTGAAAAAGAAACAAACAGCTGTCTGAAATCTGGGGCCTTAAAGCCCGAACCAATACTACCTGAAAAACGGTAGTGGTCGCCTGGCTTCCATAAGATTGAAAACCGCGGACTCACCGCGCTACCGTAGACGCTGTTGCCGTCGTACCGGGCGCTAAGTACGTAGGATATCCAATCTGTCGGCTGACCCTCCCATTGCGCAAAACCAACCCCCGTACGATAAAACGGAAAACTTCCTGGTGTTGCCGTGTCTACGTAGCGTGAACCGGAAATATCGTCGTATAAAAACTCCCCTCCCAACGTTAGTCTGGCTGACCCAGCTAGTATAAGGTCGTACTGGCCATACAAACGCCCTATGCGGCGCGTTAGGTCGTCAACCGACCCAGCGCTCCCTTGCTTCACGTCGAAGTTGTAGCGCTCAATGTAGGTGCTTCCGTAGGCATTCAGCGTTAACCTAGCGTTGCCCTCAATATACTCCGTCCCCACGGTTGAGGAAAAATCGTACTGCTGAACCGATCCGGTGTTCGCGGCTATCTGTCCAAGAATGCTTTCAACAAACGAACCTCGTGTTTCGCTACCAAACAGCCTTAGCCAGCCCTTTAGTTTCCAATGCTTGTCCAAGGTGTACATTACCTTGCCATGTAAGGTGCCATCCTGAAACCCGGCGTAGGGAATATTATTTGTGTCCAAAGGCAAGGTAAATGCAGCCGATTTTTTGTAGTTCACAAAAGCCGATGCCTCTATGTCGTCATCGGAGTATCCGGCTTCTAGGCGGTTGTCTAACGGACCTTTTGTGGTGTACTGTCCGGTGTAATTTCCAGACCACCCATCTGCGGGTCTCTTGGTAATAATGTTGATTACGCCGGCCAGTGCCTCGCTGCCGTACATGCTAGACATCGGACCCTTTACAATCTCGATACGTTCAATGTTTCCAACCGAAACTCGGTTCAGGTCTATCACACCGGCAACACGTCCCACCATGGGTTGCCCATCTATCAAGATCAACGTGTAATCTGGACTAAGCCCGTTCATCTGAACGCCGGTGCGTACTCCACTTTGCATCATCAACCCGCTCTGCTCCTTCAGAACATCACCCAGGCCAACCATTGCCGTATTCTTGATTCGCTGCTGGCCAATCACCTCAACTCGTACAGGTGAGTCCTTCAACAACACCTCGTTCCTAGTTCCCGTTACAACAACCTGCTTCGATTGAACCGATCGTAAGCTGTCGGTAGTTACTCTTGCCTCGGTAGAGTCCGCTTCAGCCCTCGCAATCCCATGAGCAAGCGTACCCCACAAAATCACACAGCTCAACAGTTGTACATAATACATCTAACAAAACTACGGCTGACCAGCCATTGTCTAATCCAAATCGGTTATTGCCGTATCCAAATTATCTGCTCGGATTGAACAGAAAATGGTGTGTGCAGCACAACTATGTACGACCCCGTGCTAATTGCCTGCATATCAACATCAAGTATTACTTCCGCAGCATCGCCCGCCGGTTTAACAAACGAAGACGTATACCACTGCCTTCCATCAATACTGTACACCGAGGCCATATATCTTCCAGCCTCCGATCCCGACACAATCAATTCAATTTTGTTGCTAAGGGGCTGTGTGGATATTGTCAAAGAAGCATTTTCAAACTGACGGAGTCGGCGGAATTTAATATTGCACCCCGTAACTATTAAAAGTCCGTTTTCGGTTTTAGAAATTGGACAGGTTGCATCGCCTGTCCATTCCAAATTCTCCCACCTAATTTCTGTGGCATCTGTATTTCCAAGTAACACAGTGCCCCTTATCTCAGTAATTTTTTGTTCAGGCGAAATGATGGCGATGTTACGAATCTTTATGTGTGCTACGCGAAACGAATCGCGCAAGGTGGGAATGAAATCTCCGCGATCAACGCTGGTTGGGAAAAAAGCGTCGGCTGCAATTACAAGCCGAGCAGACAAACTGTCGATGAAAATTGGAAGCGCATTACTATTAGTCTGGACGATTAACGGTATCCCAACTTCTTGATTTCCCACTTCCGTTTGAACTACACCGGCCTTTACTTTGAACTCAACAGAGTTCTTAACAAACACGTTTACAGATCCTGTGGAGGTGCACCCGTACTGGTCAGTGCCAGTAACAAAGTAACGTGTTGAAATTGTTGGCGTTGCAATTGGGTTGTGAATTGTTGGATCTGAAAGACCCGTGCTAGGAGACCATAGATATTTGGTTGCGCCCAATGCCAAAAGCCGAATGGGGTCGCCTGGGCACACGGTTGTGTCGGCACTCAACTGTAAATCTACCGATGAAACATACACCACCACAGTATCAACGCTCAGACATTCACCACTGCCAACGCTAACTGTGTATATAGTGGTTTTAGATGGTGAAGCAACTGGGTTTGCAATAGTCGAGTTAGATAAATCATCCGCAGGAAACCAACTCACGGAACTGGCGGAAGTGCTACCTTCTAACATTACTCCTTCACCAGCACATATGTTTTTATCTGGACCACCATTAACGAATTCCGACGATTTAACGGTAACGGTCACACTGTCGTACGATTCACATCCACCTTGTGAAACCGCAGTTATGAAATACGTGACAGTTCGAGTTGGCGAAGCCGTTACACTTTTTCCAAACGAAACATTTAGTCCTTCACTTGGAGTCCACACAACCGAGTCTGCCTGTGTTGTAGCAGAAAGCCGAACAGTCTGCCCCTTAAAGACACTCGTATCGTTTGTTGCTGTAACCGCATATTGTTTGTAACCAGCCACATCCCATGTTGCTGAATCTCTGCAACTTCCGCTTGTGGTGACAACTTTATAGGTGGAATTTCCATTCACAACTACGCGTGTTTCAGCCAAATTTGTGTCGAGAATTCCTATGCCAAACCACGTGTGAAACTGCCCCCCACCAACTGCTTGCAACGTAATGGTATCACCATCGCACGCCGATGTAACACCTTGAATTGTGGGACGAATATTGTCTACCACGGTAACCAAAACGGTATCAAATACTTCGCAATCTGCATTCGTAATGCGCACCACATACTTTGTTGTAGCCGTTGGGGTTGATATTGGGGTCGCGATATTCGGATTATTCAACCCGGTAACTGGCGACCAAAAATACTCAGTGCCACCCTCGGCCTTGAGCTGAGTACTGGCCCCAAAGCAAATAGACGTAGCTCCCGAAGCCGACATTTTTGCAACACTAACAGTAACTTTTGCAGTATCTGTACAACCCGTCGGGCCAGTACCTACAACGGTGTACGTAGTTGTTGTTAGGGGGCTTGCTCTTGGTGTGGCGGAGTTAGCATTTGATAATGATGCAGCAGGAGTCCATGCGTACGTCACACCACCTTGTGCAGAAAGCGCAGTTGATTTCCCATTACAAATTGTGGTAGATCCACTTGCGGTAATAACTGGTTTTTCGAGCACCGTTACAGATGCAAATGCAGTGTCGGGTCCGTACTTGTTGTACACGATTAGCCGAATGGGATAAACTCCCGGTGTGTTGTACACAATACAAGTTGGATTTTTGTCTTCCGAGACGGAGGGGGTGCCCCCTTGAAAAGTCCAAAACCATTTGTCAATAAAACCTATGCTGGCATCATCGAACCGCTTACACTTGCCTTGGCAGGCAACAGTATTAACAATGAATGCCTCTGGAGCAGTGCAGGCTAAATCTTGTGGGCTTACTATGCGCAACGTCGATCCAGGAAAATTTGGCAATCCACTATTGCACGTTCCGGACAATGTGATTGCGGATTCAACAAACTGTTCTTGGCCAAAGGTATTCGCATTAGTAATAATACCCAGCGAATTCATATTTGGGGTTCCAACGTAAATATTTCCATCGGGGCCTAGCTGCATTGGCGTCCACGAAAAATTTGAAATCATTTCACCCACCAACTTCTTCGTGTCTGGCACTAAACTATTTACTGGTTGTTGAAGATTGAAAGAATAGATGCTTTGACCCACGGCTGTGCCCTCATTGGCAACAGCAATAAAAACTGATTTTGAATTTTGCGAAAATGCAGCTCCGTAATGTGCTCCGTATTTGGGAGCAGGGAAAAGGCTGTAGGCGTTGCTGACCACTCCCGTAATGGGATCAAAGTCGAGTATCTGTGAGTTTCCGGCCGCCGAGGTGACAACCATTTTTTGTCCGTCGGGCGATATATGCATCTGGCCCGCATCGCGCACATCAAGTGTGAGGTTGGGATTTGCAACGCTAACTACCGGCGGCTGCTCAAGTCTGTCGGCAGTTAAGTGGAATGAATAATACGAGTTCGATGCTCTGCTACGAGCAACTATCCACCAGCCCTCATTTCTACAATCAAGAGTGGCTGTAATGTGTTCAGTAATGTCGGTAGCGATCTGCAAATTTTTCAGAACCACTTCGCCCCTTCCATTATCCTTTCGTAAATCTACAACCGAGTAATACAGACAAAAACAGCGTCCAACAAGGTTGGCGCTCGTAACCGGAGCCGGATTGAAGATGAAGAATACAGATGGATTTCCAATCCATGGCACAATTACAGCACTCTGGCTTGTAGATATATCTCCATTCAAACCAGTGCCGTTTAGCATTACTTCATGGTTGTTGTTCCAAACGGTAACACCATCCGTGTAAAACAATAGTTCGCCTGTGGCTGTATCTGATATGGCGGCGCAGCCTTCATTGGTTACAACTTTTCCGTCGGAAACTGACTCTGCAACTCCGTTCTTAAATGTTAGTCCGGCGCCATTGCCGAAGTACCAATTCCACGCTGCCTTTTGCGCAAAAATGTTGTTTGAAAACAACATTAACATGGTGATTGATAAGATAATTACCCGTCTGTGCCGACGATATTCCGGTAATTTTCTCAACATCGATGGATTCTGCTTACGCATTTGATGTTAAGATACGATTTCACCACCTAATAACATTACCATTTGATAACATTACCATTGTTACCAAGAGATAACGTCAGGCGTAGGGGTAATTACGATATTTTTGTAGGTATGAATTGGAGCCAGCAATGGAATTGAATGAGTAATAAAGTATTGGTAGTAGATGATGAGCGAGATATAGTTGAATTAATCTCGTACAATCTTCGAAAAGAGGGATTTGAGGTAGAGACCGCGTACAACGGTCTAGAGGCCGTTGAGAAGGCTTTGCTCACCAACCCAGACCTTGTAATACTCGATATAATGATGCCCGGCATGGACGGCTACGACGTTTGCCGAAAGCTCAGAAAAGAGCCTGCTACAGCTTCGGCAGCCATCATGTTTTTAACGGCAAAAGCCACAGATATAGATCAGATTTTAGGCTTGGAACTGGGGGCGGATGATTATGTACAGAAACCGATCAGCCCGCGCGTACTAATTGCACGGGTAAAAACAATTTTGAGACGGGGAACTGAAACCGTGCGGACGGAGACTATTGTCACGCCGGAAATCCTCAGATTTGGACCACTCGAAGTGAACCGTCAGAATTATACAGTCTCGATTGAAGGCAGAGATATCTTCTTTCCAAAAAAAGAGTTTGAATTGCTCTCCTTTTTAATGAGCAACCCAAGCAAGGTGTTTGCCCGAGAAGATTTGCTGCGCAGAATATGGGGAGAGTCTGTACATGTTGTAGATAGAACTGTTGATGTACATATCTCAAAAATCCGCGATAAGCTTGGAAATTTTGCACACCTAATAGAAACTGTTAAGGGAGTGGGTTATCGTTTCCGTGATCATCTGTAATATGCAGATATGCAAAATAGACAAGGCGTAGGATTACAATTTTTAGCTGCCGGTATTGGCACAATAGTGGTGTGGGCGTATCTTGGAATGCTTACGCCAATGAATCACGTCAGTTTTGGAATCTTGGACATTGCGGTAGTGATGTGTGCCATTCTGATTCCAATGGCAATAGTAAACCAAATGGCCACGCGTAGAGTTTTCAAAACCCTGGTAAGCCCCCTACATGAAATTTCGACAGTCACTCGTAGCATTACCGAGGGTGCCACCAGTGGAAGAATTTTTTTGGCTGAAAGTGCAGCGCCTGAAGTTCGCGAAGTAGCATCGGCCATAAACGAACTTGCAAAAAAAGCTACAAAAGATATCGAAGAGCTGCGTAGGTTGGAGCAGGTTAGATCTGAATTCGTGGCCAACGTTTCGCACGAACTGCGCACACCAATTTTTAGCGTTCAGGGTTACCTTGAAACGTTGTTGGATGGGGCGATAGATGATCCCGAAGTTGCGTTACCCTTCCTTGAAAAAGCTTACGCAAATGCACTGCGACTGAATACTCTCTTGAATGACTTGATCGACATTTCAAGAATAGAATCTGGCGAACTAAAGTTCAGTTTTCGGTTTGTAAATGTAATGCAGGTATTGACAGATATATTGCCGACCGTTGCATTGCGCTCTGAACAACGAAATGTTACGGTGACGGTAGTACCAGATTTGACAGAGAATATTTCGGTATACGCGGACAGAGATCGAATTACCCAAGTACTAACAAACCTTATTGATAATGCGATAAAGTATAATGTAGTTGGCGGCACTGTGGAGGTGCTAGTTGCCAAGCACGAAGAACTTGTTGCCATTAGCGTCCGCGATTCCGGTATTGGTATAGCACGTGAAAATCAGTCGCGAATATTCGAACGGTTTTACAGGGTTGATAAAGATCGGTCGCGCGAAGTTGGCGGCACCGGCTTGGGCCTGGCAATTGTTAAACACATTGTAGAAGCCCACCAATCCAAACTCGACGTTCAAAGTGAAGTTGGAGTTGGTACCACCATTTCTTTTCAATTGAAAGGGGCTTAGTGGAGCACCACCAGTTGTTGCACGATTTCCGAAGCGCCTGCACGTATGTGCAGACTGTAAATTCCCGACGGTACAGATTGTAAATCCACAACCAAACTCATTCCACTAGAATACCACTGCACCGAAGGAAGTACACTGCCATTAATATTTCTAACTGACACTGCAGTTACACTTTCAGCCTTTACAATTCCAACAACCACCGATTCGCTTGCCGGTTGTGGAAACATGCCTAGGATATTTTTGCTGTCATCATCGACACTTGATTTTTCTTCGAATGAAATATCGTCGATGTAAAAACCATCAGACTGTTTAACAACGTTCGAATAAAATCTCAGCCGGAAGTAAGCGAGTTTTGAAACGCCAGTAAATACGAACGAACCAAATCGCCAGGCGTCGGCACTTTTTGTAGTGTCGGTCCATCGGGCGTCGAGGCTAGAGTTGTACCAGGCTGCCTGTTGCCACGGACCCAATTCATTGTTCAATGAATATTCAATAAAAGCGGTATCTCCCGGATCGACAAATGCCGCAACTCGCCAAGACATAACCGTCGACCCCAAGTCTGTTTCGCCCAACCGTCGTGGATACAACAACACAGTATCTCTCCGTGATGAACCGTACAAAGAGTTTGGAGATTCAGTGTACGATGCCGGCAACGAATACGCAAAGTCTGTTACTCTATTCCACTTTCCGTTCAGCACCGCAAAATTTGGAAGCGTGTCAAAGACCTCGCGGTTCCACATGGTGCTACCGGTGAACGTCAAAATGCTGTCGGAGTAATTGCTCTTATTTCCACTTGAGTCAATTGCTCGAGCTGAAATCCAATACCAACCGTCTGCTCCTGCTGCAAATTCGAATGGCAACGTCATTCCTGAATCCGAAGCAGCTACGTTCTTCAAATATTTTTTGCCGTTGAACAAAAATTCTATCGAGGCTAAATTTACTAATGGAGTAATACTATCTAGCCGTACGTTCGGCAGCTTAGCCATCGTTTTTAGCTGGGCATCTTCAGTACCGCGCACCGTGATTATTGTTGGTGCAGCCGGAAGTTTACTTCCGCCGGCCCATGCTTGTGCATTTCTGTCGCTACTTGTGTCGGACTTCGATGCAACGGTAAGTGTGTAGCTGTACAGGTCGTGCGCAACCAAACCAGTGTCGGTATACTCGGTAATGTTTAACGCCAACGTTGCTATTCGTGTACCTTTTCGTTTCAAGATGTACACAGCTTCTGAGTCTGCAAGTGGTATACCAAATGATGTTTCTGTGACTGCCGACCATTTTAAGGCAATCTTGGTTTGTTGATCAGGTATTGTGGATGCCGTAAAAGTTTCAGGTGCTGCCGGTGCTCTGACTGATACAACGCCTGTATATACGTCATTGTCCGACATGTTAGTAGCCGTGGTATGCCTCATGTCAACCCACGACGGATAAATTTTACCATTGTAAAAATCGCAACCACTGTAATCGCCGGCAAATGTATTTCCCGCAAAAGGATTTCTTCGTAAATCGTTATCGCCACTACCCACTCTACGATCCGTCCACGTAGTGCCACCATTCGAAGAGTAACTCACATAACAATTCACCAAAATATTGGCGGGGTCATCGCGAGAATCGAAATACATTACAGCAAGATCACCGTTCGTTGGGTCGAGCGCAATCCACGGCCAAAACTGGTCGTTAGTTGTCACAGAGTGAATAATCTGTGCGGCGCTCCACGTAGCCCCATTATCAACTGACTTTGAGAAATACACATTGGGAGTTTGATCTGCAGACCATACGAGGTACAACCATCCACGTCTCGGTCCATTTGTATTGTCGATCGATAACGAAGGATATGCTTCAGCCCTAACCACGCCCTTTACTCGGCTATTGGTCTGATTGCTAACCGTAGTTTTTACACCGAACGGCTTGTATGTTTGAATAATCCGCGGTGTTGAAAACGTAGCACCACCATCGGTAGATGCCGCATAACGTACCGAACTTTCAGTTCCGCTATTCCAGACAACATGAACGTTTCCATTTGGTGATGTTCGAGCTAGCGGAAAACTCTGCCCGAATGTTGTGTCTTCGCTCGTTTTTGGAAATCTGTTGCTCACCGCAACGGGCGCCTTCCACGTCCGGCCTTTGTCACTGCTCGTAGCAATAACAATCCCCGTCGACGAATCGGCATTAATTACACGCTTCCATGGGATGTATAATCTGCCGCGATAGGGAGAGCCCGTTACCGTATCGGCATGCACGTAATACTTGTCTTCAAATGCCGAATCGGCTGTTTGTTGTCCGGTATGAATGATAACCGCGGTGTGCATCGGATTCCACGTCTTCCCACCATCGGTGGTAGAAGAAATGAAAATCCCGTTTTCGCCAAACTGCACATTCCCGGTCACATTCCCGGTTCTATTAAATCCACCGTAACATAAATAGCCCGTGCCCTCGTGATCGAAGCAAACTGACGGATCATTGCTCGACGACCATCCGTCTCTCGCTTTGCCCAACGTAACGTTCTGCCAAGTAAGACCGGCATCGGTGGAGTAGTACGCCCACGTTGCACCCGATCCTCTGTAGTCAACAGCCGATCCGATAAGCATTCGTGGATTTATTGGATTGACAGCAATGCTCGATTCGTTCTGTACCGGAAGAACATCGTTCTCATCAATTATCATGTTACTGTTCGTGAATAACGAACCGAATCCGGTTGCCTGAACGAACGGAATTATGATGTTGTCAGGGGGCTTTCTGTTTACCTCGGGCGTGGGGTGCGCACGCTCCATGTGCCGCTCATGAGGATTAACTCCCTGCGCAATTACTTGTGTTAATGTGGTGAATGATACAAGTAGAATTGCTAGAAAATTTACCGCTGTCATTGTGTTCCTTTTTGGCCTACAAGGTTAGGTCAGTACGTATGGACTGCCATCCGTTCGCTAATAGTAACCTGCGAAGTGTGCGTTCATATCGATCGGCAGATTTATCGTTCTGTAATCGTAGTAGTATGGTGATATTGCTCAAGGTAAGGACCTTGGAAAACGCTCCAAGTTGGTTGCACAGAGATGCCGCAGCTTGCAACTTCAACTTCGCCGTTTCAAAATCCATTGTAGCCATATACAACGTTGCGTGCACGTTGTGAATTACGCATTCATCAAAAATATTTTGCTTGGCTACTAACCATGCTTTGTCTATCGACACTTGTGCATTCGCTAGATCACCCGACAGTATAGAAGCTTTAGCTGACAGACAATGTAGTGTTGCTCGCTCCGAATTAGTGAAGCTAGAATTGTTAGCCAGAGCATTCGAAGTTAAAATAGAAACTGTTGCATGATCAGAAGTCAACAAAGAATCTGCACACTGCCTAATGATATCCGACGCAGATGTTGAGTGATTAAACTCACCTACCGCGGATCCAACTTGCTCGACGTTATTAAGTAAGTCGAACTCGTCCGGAAGCTCATACTGCGGTAATAGATTTGTCCGTATTTGTTCCGCTACATCCGTAGCGCCTATTTCATCGGCAGCATCGGCCGATTCATGAAGCATGCGGCGCGTTGTTTCAGTGTCATCTGCCTCGGCACTGTGTGCAGCAATTAACGCTGCAATCTGATGCTGAATTTCAGGCAGTTGCGAAACCGTGTACTGGTCTGTCAATATCTGAGCGATCCGCTGGTGAATCAACTTTCGTTCTTCATACTCTGGAAAGTGAAGGAAGTATGTGTACGCAAAACTTTGTGTGAACTCATACGCCGTAGTTTTTACACCGTACCTAGTTCGCACTCCAATGCTTTTAATAAATCCAGTTTCATTTTGAATTCTTCTCAACAAACGAATTGCAGAAATTATATCGATATTCAAGAGTTGCGACATCACAAAAACAGTGAACTCCTTGCCTTCGGAAGCACACATGGCAAGTGTTAAACCATCCTCTTCCGAAACTTCATGAATCAAAATGTCAGTGGCAGGGTGTGTAGATAGCTTCAACCCATTGTCAGATAAAGCCTGCTCGTCAATTGTTCCGTCGGCTTTTATCTGGCCATTTGTCTGTAGGTACTTCACGTACTCTACAATGATCCCCGGTATACCGGAAGTTCGGTTTTTTAGTTCAGTCAATTGCACCGACGTGAATCGAGAGTCGGCGTTCACTGATGCAACAAAGTCGGACATCTCATCTGCCGTTAGCGCTGGAATATTGATGGTGAGCGCCAATGCTTTCTCAGTTGAAAGCAAACTTGTCAACGGCAGATTTATCCGATGTGACGTTGTAGAAGTGTATGCCCAAACAATCAGTAGAGGAATCTCCAACGTAATATCGATCAACTGTTTTAGAACCTCAATACTCTGCGGATCGCACCAATGTCCATCATCGATTAACAACACAAACGGAGTTTGTTGCGCAACACCCTTTAACATAGAAATGCACTCGTCTACCGCTGCTCTTTTCTTATGACTCAGCGCGGCGGTATCTCGCTTGTACTCGTTAACGTCCTGACTTATTGCTTTCACAGCATAAAACAAATCACCGGCAATCGGAATTGATGCAAGTACAGACATTCCAATGTTCAATGCTAAGCGCTTCTTTGCTGCTTGTTCTGACTTTGTATACAAACGCTCAATTGCGTGACCAAAAGGCTGAAGTGGCTGAATACTTGCAACGTTGAATGAGCCGATAGGTGGACGGCAATCAACCCGCACTGCCGCCTCTTGCAATTGCTCTTCAAGCAAATCCAAAACATGGCTTTTGCCCATACCAGCTTCTGCAGACAGAAATACTACAGCGCCCTTTCCATTTTTCCAATGGCTTATGGCAATCTGAAGTTGGGCATCTATGCTACTTCTGCTCACTACTCTTTGCCTTGAGTTGAATTGTCGCCCAGGGGTGAACCTTGACTAGGTGATGCTAAAAATGCACGAAGCAACTGCTCGGTATCGGCATCGGCATTCGATGCGATTGTCTCAGACATGCTCCCACTTCTTTCATGTGAGGGGGCTTCATCAGTACGCCCATACATCAACACACCCGCATACGTAATGAGTAACATAAACTCAAGGCCAAGCGCTCCGAGCACTACGCTTGGATCCGTTGACGGAAGAAACTTTAGACCCCTAATTCCAATTACGATAATCAATATAGCCGCGCCGATATACACCAGGCCAAGAATAGCATTGCTGTACCTGTCTGTAAAATATTCGCGCATATAAAATTTTAGAGCGCTGTGAGTTCGAATGATTTTAGTGGCGCCCGCCGAATCACGCCACTGCAAAGCCCGTTTCAATAATTCAAGATCTGAAAATGGTATCGCCATAGCGGCTGACAGATCGTGAAGCCTGCGCATGTCTGCTGTTAAAATCTCTCTTGAGAGTTGTTTTATCTCATCGGCAGTATGCTCACCGTACTGTGAGCGCGCCAATCTGTGGAGTGTGTTCAAGATTTCACGTTCGATTTTTTGGCGAACAAATCCAAATCCTCCGCTGCCCATAACGGTAAGCAAAACCGCAAGTCCAAAGCCACCAACCATGACAAGCGGTGCCAACGCAACGAGGGGCTTGAAGATGTATTCGGCATTTAGGGTGTGCTTAACATTAGGACTGGATTCAAGTGCTTCAAGAAACTGCTTATGCTGCCTAGGTTCAACAAGTGCCCAGGTTGTGGCCTTGCCTGTTTTAACGTGCTCATCTTCGCGGTTTTCCGCAATATGAAACGTAACAGATGTTCCATCGCGCACAACATCGGAACGTAAGAACGCCCCAAAAAAAGTATCTAGCGCCGGAGCTGCTACATAAAGGAATATGGAAACTGAGCAAACAACTGCAAGTAGTCCAAAAATGAAAATTTGGGCTGAACTATGCTCGCTTAACTCAGCAACTCGAGAACGTGTGATTACGGACATGCGGCAATTTACGATTGGGGGGTAAACTGAAAAGGGGTGGAGGAGACAATAGTGCAAAAAAAAGGCCGACGCAATGCGTCGGCCTGATTTTAACCGCTATTAGCCAGAACTTACTTCTCATCGTCCACTATAGTGTAATCGGCATCCTCAACGGGTGCAGACTCTTCAGCCGCGGCGCCATCAGTTGGGGCGCTAGCATCGGCTGCAGCTTGCTTTTCCGAAGCTTGCTGATACATTTTAGTTGAAGCTTCGCTCCACAATTGGTTTAAGGCATCCATGGCTGCGCGTACATCCGTGGGATTGTTTTTCACGGCATCGGCCAATCTATCCTTGGCTTTATTCAAGCTTTCTTTCGTTTCTTCATCCAACTGAGCATCGTTTTCCTTCAACTGCTTTTCAGTGGAGTATACGAGATTGTCAGCTTGATTTTTAACTTCAATTTCTTCTTTCAACTTTTTGTCGTCAGCGGCGTGATCTTGAGCATCGCGTTTCATTTTTTCTACGTCATCTTTAGACAAGCCACCGGAACCGGTAATTCTGATATTCTGTTCCTTGTTTGTTGCTTTGTCCTTAGCCGTCACACTTAGAATACCGTTCGCATCAATATCGAACGTAACCTCAACTTGCGGCACGCCACGTGGTGCTGGAGGAATTCCATCAAGGTGAAATTTTCCTAACGTTTTGTTATCATTAGCCATTGAGCGTTCGCCCTGAAGGATATGTATTTCAACGCTTGGCTGACTATCTGAAGCCGTAGAATACACTTCGGTTTTACGATGCGGTATTGTTGTATTGGCCGAGATCATCGGTGTCATAACACCTCCCATAGTCTCAATACCAAGCGTTAACGGAGTTACGTCAAGCAACAGTACGTCCTTCACATCACCGGCAAGAACACCACCTTGAATAGCAGCACCAATTGCCACAACCTCGTCAGGGTTAACACCCTTAGAAGGTTCTTTGCCAAAGAAGTTCTTTACGAGCTCTTGAATTTTAGGGATTCTGGTAGAGCCCCCTACCAAGATTACTTCATCGATTTGCGACGGAGTAAGTTTTGCATCGCGCATAGCGGCTTCGCATGGCTTTAGTGAACGATCGAAAAGATCGGCACAGAGTTGCTCAAATCTTGCACGAGTTAGGTTGATGTTTAAGTGCTTCGGACCTTCGGCTGTGGCCGTAACGAACGGAAGATTAACATCGGTTTGAAGCATCTGTGAAAGTTCTACCTTGGCTTTCTCTGCAGCCTCACGTAAACGCTGAAGCGCCATTGGGTCCTTGCGGAGATCAATGCCTTCTTGCTTGTTGAACTCATCAGCAAGAAACTCAATCAATCGGTGGTCGAAGTTATCGCCACCAAGATGAGTGTCGCCGTTTGTAGATTTCACTTCAAAAACACCCTCGCCGATTTCTAGTATCGAAATGTCGAATGTTCCACCACCAAGGTCATACACAGCTACGGTTTGGTTTTGACCTTTTTTGTCAAGACCGAACGATAAGGCTGCTGCCGTAGGCTCGTTGATTATCCGTCTCACGGTTAGACCCGCAATTTCACCAGCATCCTTCGTAGCCTGACGCTGCGAATCGTTAAAGTACGCGGGAACGGTAATCACAGCCTCGGTGATTTTCTCACCCAAATAATCTTCCGCTGTCTGCTTCATTTTCTGCAAAATCATTGCGGAAATTTCGGGCGGCGAGTAAATGCGTCCGTCAATGTCAACACGTGCTGTTCCACCATCACCAGCAACAACCTTATACGGAACGCTCTTGCATTCGTCGGTAACTTCGTCCATCTGCCTACCCATGAAGCGCTTAATCGAGTACACGGTGTTCTTCGGATTTGTGACCGACTGCCTCTTGGCGGCCTGACCAACCAAACGCTCGCCACTCTTAGGAAAACCAACAATCGATGGAGTAGTTCGCATGCCTTCGCTGTTAGCAATAACAACCGGCTTGGAGCCTTCCATTACAGCAACAACGCTGTTTGTGGTTCCTAAGTCGATTCCAATAATCTTTCCCATTTTTTTCTTCTCTTTCTAAAATAAATTTGGACAGTTTCAGCCGCCCCGTTGTTTTTAACTGATAGTAACTTCAAGTTCCAATTGATCCACTTTATTGACTCCCAATGGTGGGATTCAAAAGTGTCTAATCTCTTGTCGTAAAACCGTGCCAAAGGGGTTCGTGTGTCAAAATGGCGCAAAAAGGCTGCGTGGGACGTTCCGGCTCTGACGCAATGGCAGTGGTCTATTGCCATATTGGTACGAAAAAGCCCCTTCCCAAATTAATGGAAAGGGGCTATTCGGTTCACTTCTTCACGTATTTAGCCAGGGTTTCTTCCAAATCTTCACCGCGAAGACCATTAGAAATTGCAATGATTTTACCGTTGGGATCGATCAAGATTGGTTTTGGAATTCCGTTGGTTTCGAACAGTTTTGCTGCTGGACTGCCAAAAACGCCATCGGTGTATGTGTGTAGCCACGGCATAGAGAATTTCTTTTTTCTAAACGGGTCAATCTTATCAATAGACTGGTCCATTGAAATGCTTAGAATCTCAAAGTTGGGTCCTTTGAATTTCTCGTACGCCGCGTGTAGATTGGGCATTTCGCGAACACACGGGCCGCACCACGTTGCCCACAGGTCAATTAAAACATACTTGCCACGTAACGATGCCGGCGTAATTACCGCGCCTTTTTTCTCAATGTTTTCGAAACTAAAATTGGGAACCTGCTTGCCTATTCTAACAGCTGCATCTGGGTTAAATTCTTTGGTAATGTAATCCATTACCGGATCGCCTGAAAATTCGCGGATGGCATCAAAATAGAATTTGTTCGCACGCGTAGTGTCGCCGATGGATTGCGCATACTCTATGCATCTGAGATAGATTTCCGGAACGGCTCGGCGGGTGAAGCAGCGTTTCAATATTATGTCGACAAACGTCCAAAGTTCCGGACGCAATTTTGTACCATAAAGAACGGGAAGAATTGGCGAGGTGTCGAACGACCAGATAATCGAACTTGGACCAACGCTTTTGGTTACGTGGTCGGCCAACGTTGGGTCTGGACGGTTAAGCAACAGCGGAGAAGTATTAACAGAAATTGCACGGGCAAACGCTACATCGTTCAACCTGCCGCCCGGATAATTGCTGATGTCGGTAAACAAATCCGATAACAATCTTCTCAACGAATCCAGAGCCAACCCGTGATTATATGGCGTGGAAGTGTCCATGCTCGAAATAGCTCTAACCTGCCTTGCCACAGCCGCATTGCGTTTCAGTTCTGCTTCCAACCGCTGGTCCTCTTCCATTGCATAGGTCACGGTACTCGGCTTATCTGAAGTAGGTTGTTTGGCGGGATCGAAACTAATAGTTACATCAGCACCCCTTGCATTTACAACGCAGCGGTAATCGCCACCACCATCATACTCCAGTACTGAGAACTGCGTTCCGTTTACACTGTGTAGGCTGCCTGGATCTTCGCCGTGCTTATACACTAGCAACTGGTATCCAACACTTCCATTAACCGCTGGTACCGCACTCGTGAACACGCCGTTGGCATCCTTCTTCATCAAAATGTACTTGTTAAAGCCGTAGTTGTTAAAGGTTCCAATAACGCCAACACTATCAATTACATCACTAGGCTTTGCATTCGTTGCCAACACTATCTCTGCGCTTATTGTATGGTCGCCAACCAACACAACGGGCTTGCGAATGTGCGTGTGGAAAGGCGCGGCAGCAAACAACTCCAAACAGCCAATATCTCTACTCACAAACTTGAAATGACCATCGTTATCTGTTTTAGCAGATACCATGGCGTTGTATCCATTTCGCACCGTCAACATCACATCGGCGTTCGCCAACGCAGTTCCGTTTGCGCTAAATACGTGCCCTTCAATCCATGTGCTGTCCGAAGCATAAACACATACATTTAGCAACATCAGTACTGATGCAAGAATCGTTAATCTCATTTTATCCTCGTAATTAAGTTCGGGAATCACACCGACAACAATCAAACATAATGGTTACTTGCTAATTAATAGAATGCATGCCCATCTCTTGTTAGGGGGCTATGCGGCGCGCGCGCACAAATCTTGGTTTCCAATAAGCGTCCAACATTGACGAGACCATCACACCATTACTTGTACTGGAATGAATAAATGTGTTATCGCCATAAAACATTCCAACGTGCGATATCAATTTTCCATTGGTAGAAAAAAATACCAGGTCGCCAGGCTCTAAATCCGGAATTGCAACGGAAGTACCAATGTTTGCCATGTCTCTTGATATCCGAGGTAGGTCTACGCCGGCATGTTGGAAACAAAACACCATCAAACCTGAACAGTCGAAACACTTGGGTGAATCGCCGCTCGGACAATACGGTGTGCCCAGCATACCCTCGGCCTCTGCCAATGCAGTGTTTAGACGGGTGTTCTTTGTTTTGTTTACCATGCTACTGCTTGCGCAACCAACTAACCCGGCAAATACCACTAACAAGGCAAATACTACCAACAATAAGCCCCTTAACAGCACTATTTAGTCCTCCGTTTTTTCGGGAAAAATTAATGAGGCCAAAATGGATAGCGCCAGCACCACGGCTATCAAGCCCAAGGCATAATCTATGGGAATTTCAAACCAGTCCTGGATAATCATTTTAACGCCAATAAAGGAGAGTATCACGCTAAGACCGTATTTGAGGTAGTGGAATAGGTTCATTACGCCGGCTACGGCGAAGAATAATGACCTGAGGCCCATAACGGCAAAGATGTTTGACGTGAACACAATAAATGTGTCATTGGTAACGGCGAAAATTGCTGGAATTGAGTCGACAGCGAATACTAGATCGGTTACTTCAACCACTAGCAAAACCACAAAGAGTGGAGTGAAAAATCTGATGCCGTTTTGTACAACGGTGAAGCGTTCCTGATGATAATCTGCGGTAACGCGCAAGAATTTTCGAGAATAACGGACTACGAAATTGTCGGACAAATCCTCCGCGTTTTCGTCTTGAAACGCCATTCGAATGCCGGTAAACACTAGGAACGCACCTAAAATGTAGAAAATCCAATGGAAGGTATCCAGCAATGCAGCGCCAAGGCCTATCATGCTGCCTCGCATAAACAGTGCTCCGATGATTCCCCAAAACAATACCTTATGGTGATATTGCGGGGCAACCTTGAAGTATCGGAGAATGAGAATTATGACGAAAATGTTGTCTACAGAGAGCGATTGCTCCAGCAGATACCCGGCAAAAAACTCTTTGGCGGCAATAGGCCCTTTGTAAAAATAGACGAATCCGTTGAACGCGAGAGCCAGTGTAATCCAAAACGCGGTCCACCCCAAGGCTTCGCTTACCTTTACCACATGGGGTGTGCGATTAAAAACGCCGAGATCAAGCGCTAACAGTATTACTACGAGAGTTAAAAATCCGGCATAAAGCCAGAAGTCAGGTATTGCCATGAAGTGCCCTAGTGGAGCACAAAACTACAAAGCCATATTTTGTAATCACCTATGGAAGCACCAATTGTACTAATCGACGGTTTGTCTCTGGTATTCAGAGCCTACCACGCCCTTCAACGCACCGGCATGAAATCGCCGTCCGGCGAACCTTCATTTGCTGTGTTTGCCTTTGCCAATATTCTTACGTCTATCATTGATAAACATTCGCCGGAATGTATGGCGGTAATATTCGATACCGCCCAGCCAACCTTCCGCCATGAAATGTATGACCAGTATAAGGCGAACCGAGATGCCTTTCCTGAAGACCTCGTACCTCAGTTGGGTAGAATTAAGGAACTCGTCAAACTGATGGGTCTGGCGCAGTTGGAGTTGCCCGGCTTTGAAGCCGACGATATTGTGGGAACGATTTGCAAACGTGAAGGAGAGCTTGGACACCAGGTGCTGTGCGTGACATCGGACAAAGACTACTTCCAATTGGTTAACAACAACGTAAAAATCTTGCGTCCAGGAAAAGATGTCGGCGAATACGATGTGTACGATGATGTTAAAGTGAAAGAGAAGTTCGGCGTGGGTCCGGAAAAAGTAATCGACGTTTTAGCACTAATGGGCGACGCTTCAGATAATGTTCCAGGTGTAAAAGGTATTGGCGAAAAAACCGCCATTCCGCTAATCGAGCAATTCGGAACGCTCGAAAGCTTGTACGAGAATCTCGATAAAGTGGAACGTGAATCTGTCCGCAAAAAACTCGACGAGAATAAAGACAACGCATTTCTGTCAAAAACCCTTGTTACTATTCACACAGATGTGCCCGTTACTTCACCAAAAGAGTCGATGCGGAGAACAACGGCAGACATCATTGCACTCGAAAATTTCTGCGATGAACTGGGATTCCACACACTGAAACGTAGGTTCCAAAAATTTGCTGGAAAAACCGATGTAGTTGATGGCGAGGGGGCTGACCCAAATTCTGAATCGGATGATTCAGCGAACAATGGGTTAAAGAAACTTGCCGATGTGCCGCACGAATATATCTTGGTAGATACGCCCGGTGGCCTTGATGAAATGATGTCAGACTTAAAAGGATGCACACTATTGAGTGCGGATTTAGAAACCACCGGACTGGATGCAATGGCGTGTTCGATAGTGGGTGTAGCACTTTGCGCGAAAGAGGGTAAGGCATATTATATAGACGTAGATGATGTTTCCGATCCAAGTCAGGCAAACTTGTTTTCAGAAAGCACCGACTCTCATGGATTGCCGATTGCCGATGTGTTAAAAACCATAAAGCCCCTTTTAGAAAACAAAGAAATTGGAAAGTGCGGTCAGAACTTAAAATTCGATTCACTCATTCTCCGACGCTATGGAGTTGTTGTTTCGCCAATTGCGTTCGACACGATGTTGGCGAGCTACGTTTTAAATCCCGATGTCCGTCACAATTTGGATGCGTTGAGTGAACGATGGTTGGAGTATTCACCAATTTCTATCACAACGCTAATTGGTAAAACGAAGAGCTCGCAAATTTCTATGAAGGAAGTAGATGCTGCTATTGTGGCTGAGTACGCGGCTGAGGATGCTGATCTGGCGTTGAAGTTGGCGAACATTTTGAAGAATGAATTGGAAAAAGAAAATCTTACCAAGCTGGCGTATGAGCTTGAGTTTCCGGTTGAAGAAGTATTGGTGGTTATCGAGCACAATGGTGTGCGCATTGATAACGAGGCGCTCGGTGACTTGGGCGATTTTATGCGTACCGAGGGCAAAAGACTAGAGCAGCTAATCTGGAAAGAAGCCGGGGTTGAATTCAACATTGCATCGAACAAACAATTAGGCGATGTGTTGTTTGAGCAGTTGATGCTGCCAAAGGGGAAAAAAACGAAGACCGGATTTTCTACGGATTCATCGGTGCTTAGCGAATTGTCTGAAACCTATCCAATTGCCCAGATGATTCTCGATTTCCGTCAAGTTGAAAAGCTGAGGTCAACCTACGTTGAAGCACTTCCGCGTTTAACAAACAAAACCACGGGTCGGGTACACACAACGTTTAACCAGACGGTGGCTGCCACCGGCAGACTGTCATCAACCGATCCGAACTTGCAGAACATCCCAATCCGCTCGGAACTCGGACTTCGCATCCGCAAAGCCTTTGTTCCACAACGGGAGGATTCGGTAATTATGTCGGCCGACTATTCTCAAATCGAGCTGCGAATTATGGCCTCGTATTGCCAGGATGAGTCTCTCGTGAACGCGTTCAAAAATGGTGAGGATGTTCACTCAGCCACTGCCGCCAACTTATTCGACATAGAAATTGCGAGTGTAGATGGTGATCAACGCCGAATTGCGAAGACCGTGAATTTTGGAATCATGTATGGTTTGGGGGCTTTCGGGCTCGCTCAAAGACTTGGGGTTAGTCGTACCGAGGCCGTGGAAATCATAAATAACTATTTCAACAAGTACCCAGGAATTAGGCAGTATATCGACGATACAATTGCAAAAACACGTCAAGCGGGGTTTGCCGAAACACTGATGGGTAGAAGAAGATATTTCCCTACCATCGATAGTAATAACAGGGGTCTTAGAACAGCAGCGGAGCGGGCTTCGATTAATATGCCCATTCAAGGAAGCGCTGCCGATATGATGAAGTTGGCAATGATTAAGGTCCACGGTGAAATGCAGCGTCTTAGAATGCAATCGCTGCTCATTTTACAAGTGCACGATGAACTGCTGTTCGAAGCCAGAAAAGACGAGCTAGATGTGTTGACAGCCTTGGTAAAGACGAACATGGAATCGGCGTTGCCACTAGTAAATGTGCCAATTGTGGTCGAAACGGGCTTTGGAAAGTCGTGGTTCGAGGCACATTAGCGTATTTTTGCACCCATGTCTGCACTTATTGCCGTTGTTTTGGGAATCATTCAGGGGTTGACCGAATTCATCCCCATTTCTAGCACAGCCCACCTTACCATAGCCGCCTCGATATTTGGTGTGATTGATCCTGCGCATCCGGAGCGCTGGACGGCGTTTATGGCCACCATTCAACTGGGCACCTTAGCTGCGGTACTTGCCTACTTTGCCAAGGACATAGCGACTATTTCAAGGGAATTTTTAGTCGAAAATTTTAGTCGCCGTGTTAAATTTTCCGAGCAGTCGGTAAACGCTCGTATGGGCTGGTTTGTGATTCTTGGAAGTATTCCAATAGTAGTAGCAGGACTTGCTTTTAAGACCGTAATTGAAGGGTCGCTTACCAAGAATCTTACATTAATCGGTAGCAGTTTGATTGGAGTGGCCATTTTGCTATGGCTTGCAGACCGATCGTACACCGGAAAAAAGAACCAATCAAACACAACTCTTTGGGATGCCATGATTGTAGGAGCTTCGCAGGTACTGGCACTTTTCCCGGGAGCCTCGCGTAGCGGATCTACGATAATGGCCGGACTATTTCTCGGATTTACACGCGAACACGCAGCCCGTTTTTCATTTTTACTTAGCATTCCTGCAATCTTAGGTGCCGGGGTTTTGCAGTTTGCAGATGAGGCGGGGAATTTAAGTTGGAGCGATGGAGGCTTGCAACTACTCTTGGCAACAGTGGCTAGCTTTATAAGTGGCTATTGGTCAATTGGATTTTTACTCAAGTACCTCAAAACCCACTCGCTATCAGTCTTCATTGTTTACCGAATTGCGCTTGGGTTAATACTTTTGGTAACCGGGTGCACACCTCAACCTGAAAGTGGTTCTGTTGTACAACAGATCGAGCAAATCCAGCCACCAGCGATTAACTCAACTGATACTGTGAACGCTGCAATCGAACGTGACACGGCGGTAATTACCAAAACCGTGGTTCTTCGTACATCGGCGGGCGACATTCAGATTAGCCTGTTTGGTGTTGATGCGCCCTTAACTGTGGCAAATTTTACGGAACTTTGCAAGCAGCGTTTCTATGATGGGGTGCTGTTCCACAGAGTTGCAAAGGACTTTGTGATTCAAGTGGGCGATCCTAAAACGAAGGATACCAAACTTCGCTCCGAATGGGGATCCGGTGGTGAAACGGCAACGGGAAAGCCCCTTGCCGAAGAACTCGATCCATCTGTGCCTTCTGCAATGCATGGGTATGCAGCCGGCACAGTAGCTATGGCGCGAAAAACAGAGCCGAACTCTGGGACCAGTCAGTTTTTCATCTGTCTGGAAAAAGCTTCAACCTTACCACACCAATACACGATATTCGGTCGGGTAGTACGTGGTATGGAGGTTGTTACTAAGATTGGCAAGGTTGCGGTAGAGCCCGGACCGTTGGGCGAGGCTGACGGTGTTCCACAAAAGCCAATTAAAATTTATTCGATAAAAATTCTATAGCACAACTAATTCTGTAGGAGTATCATGAAAAAACTGAAAATGCTGGCCTCCGTGATTGTGGCAGCGCTTGTAGTTACTGCACCTTTATTGCCACAGCCAATTGTAGTAAACAAAGTGTTTACAATCACCGTGAGGCGCGGTGCCACAGAGTTAGGTGAGATAAAATTCAAATTACTGCCAGAGGTTGCACCCAAACACTGCGCGTTTGTGGAGCAACGCATTGCCGAAGGTTTTTATAATGGCAGCGCATTTCATAGGGTTATACCAAATTTTATGATTCAAGGGGGCGACCCTAACTCTATCAGCGGCCCGAAAAATACTTGGGGTACTGGTGGGTACAAAGAGTCTGTGGTAGCTGAATTTAACGCGAAAAAACATGTGCGTGGTGTTATCTCGGCCGCCCGAACAAACGACCCCAACAGTTTCAGAGGTCAATTTTTTATTTGTGTGACGGCATATCCTAGCTTAGATGGATTATACTCGGCGTTTGGCGAGGTGATATCGGGAATGGACGTTGCTGATGCAATTGTGAATTCACCGAGAGATGGTAATAACAATCCACTTGAAAAGATTACGATGAACATCGAGCTGACAGAAATTACGCACGTATCAGAACAAGTTTTTGTGCTGAAGGGTGTTTCGCCGGTTCCTGCCAATACTGAGGTCACGATTGGTTTGCCGGATGGAACAAACGTGAATGGAGTTACGGTGTTAAGTGTAGCAGGTGCAGCCTTATCTGATGTTCCATATATCGTTACAGGCACAAACATCGTAGTTAATACGTCTGGACTGCAATCTGGCATGTATCAGGTAATGATTAACACAACAACGGGTTTGAAATCAAGCCGAGTTGTGGTGATGGGTAGTGTCCAAATCTTAGTTGAAATATCACGAGGTTTTACTACGCTTCGATTTACGAAGAAATTCTGAAATAG
>JABMNI010000079.1 GCA_013204605.1 Ignavibacteria bacterium | reverse complement strand
GTCCTATTGGCATTCTCACATTTCCACATTTTCACATTGGACTGATTGGCATTCTCACATTTCCACATTTTCACATTGGACTGATTGGCATTCTCACATTTCCACATTTTCACATTAAGTACTTGCGGACTATGAACTTATATTAATCCTACACTAATCCTTTTTGTTTGGCGTGGGTAGCCCCCTAGCCTTATATTGCCACTTAGCAGTGGAGTGAAGGTTCGGTTTTTTAAAAGAAAGGGCGAGGATGGTTTATCAAATCATACCCCGGCGCCTAGGCGCTTGTTTTGTTGCATTGTTGGCTTCGGCCACTTTCGCAGTTGCTTCCTCATTGAGCGGAGAGGTGAATAGTGAACCTCTAGCTTCGTTAAATTCGATGCAGTTCACCGCGTTGCAGGCTCCTGCAATGCAGTTATCGGATTCGACTAAGCGGATTAGTCCCGTGTTTCCTGATGAGTTTAGTGATTTAGATGAGAGTAAGACCGAAGCGCGAATAGACCGTTTTGGGGACGATGTAGTTCAGCAATTGGAACGGGCTAGGCAGAAGTACCTAAAAGCTTTGCAGCTTGTGGAAAAGCACGATACTGCAAAAGCAGCCGAACAATTTGAATTGGCCATCGGTATGCTTAATGAATTGGCATCGATTCCGAATATCGAAGCGAATGCAGATTTTACTGATTTGGTCCAGTCGATTATTGAAGATTATGAAGCCTATGTTCAGAACATCGATAAACTGGATGAAAACTCCTCGATCTTTGTGCTGCGCGATAGGTTATTCGAAGAAGTTGATGCCGCCCGACCTACCGTTGAAACACTGACCGTTCCAAATGTAGCGCCGCGAGTATCGCCGGCCATAACTACCATCGCCCTTGATTACAACGAATTTGTAGAGAAGAATCTTGCGTTTTTGTCGGGCGACCGTGGACGCAAGTTCATGAAAAAGTGGCTGGAGCGCACTGGTAAGTGGATGGGTATGCTATCGAGGATTGCCAAAGAAGAAGGCATGCCGCCTGAAATTGTGTACCTAGCAATGATGGAATCTGGCCTTAACCCTAACGCCGTTTCGCGCGCAAAAGCCGTTGGTATGTGGCAGTTTATCCAGTCAACCGGCGAGCAGTACCACCTGGAAACCTCGTTCTGGATTGACGAACGCCGTGATGTTGAAAAAGCCACTCACTCGGCCATGCACTTTCTGAAAGACCTTTATAACGAGCTGGGCGATTGGCAACTAGCCCTTGCAGCATATAATTGCGGTGCAGGCGGGGTACGCCGCGCCATCCGCAAGTCCGGCACCGCTGGTACCAGCTTCTGGGAAATCCGCGACTTCCTACCGCGCGAAACCAGGAACTACGTCCCGCTGTACATCGCCACCACCATGATCACCATGGATCGGAAAGCCTATGGTTTCAGCGATGACTCCCTTTCATTTCAACCTCCACACGATGTTGAAATCTATACAATCAACGAGGCCGTCAATTTGTCGGCCCTAGCTGTTTGCGCCGACATTCCAATGGATTCTTTAAAGGGGCTCAACCCCGAATTAGTCCGCTCTTGTACGCCCCCTTCAAAAACCTATAACCTGAAAATTCCAGGCGGAACGCGTGAGTCATTTCACCGGCGTTTTGTGGTGCTTACGGATGAGGCTAAGCGTCCATGGATGACCCATGTGGTTGCCCGCGGTGAAACGCTGTCGAGCATTTCGCGCAAGTACGGTGCTTCGGCCTCAGAAATTGCTAGCATTAATGGCATAAAAGGTTACAAGAGCCGGCTTCGTAGAGGCGCTTCGTTGCGTATTCCAATTGGAGCCACAGAGGTTGAGACTGAAGTTTCAGTTGCTGCCGTTACACCTGCACCTAAAAACGAAACAGCACTTGCACCCAAAAACGAAACAACACCCGCACCTAAAATCGAAACAACGGTTGCACGCACAGGCAGCACCACTGCTAGGAACGAACCAAGTAGGTCTCAAATCACCCACGTGGTTGCCAGCGGTGATAACCTGACCAATATTGCCCGACGCTATGGCGTGCGCATTGCCGACCTGCGTAACTGGAACGATATTGCGTACGACAAGGAGAATATCGTAATCGGCGATGCCTTGATAGTTGCCGTGGTAGATAGGCCAAACTCTAGCGCATCGGTAGAACGCCTTAGCGTAAACAGAGTGGTTGATCATACCGTAGCAAAAGGTGAATCACTCGGTTCCATTTCAACGTTGTATGGAACAACCGAAAATCGCATTCGCGACCTCAACAACATGAAAAAGAATGCTGCGCTTCGGGCCGGCAAAGTAATCAAGGTAGAATCGCAACTGAGCAAATCTGAACTTGCAGCCATCGATCGGTTTAAACCGTCTGGAAAGCCCCTTACCCATAAAGTGCGTGCCGGGGAGAGTCTGGGAAGCATTGCAGCCCTGTATTCGGTGGCCGAGGACGACTTGAAAAGATGGAATGCTGACGAAGTTGACGGGACGACGATTTATAGCGGATCGCGCCTAAAGGTGTTCACTACGGCTACGCAAAAAGGTAGTGCGGGCACTTCGACGTCGAAAAAACTTCCAAAAACGTACCGCGTTCGCGCAGGCGATGCACTAACAACCATAGCGGATAAATTCGGCGTGAGTATCGAAGACATTCGTCGAAAAAACCCGTCGTTGAGAAATTCGAGCGTGATTCACCCTGGACAGCGTATCCGACTTCAGTGACGTATCTTTTCAGTGACGTATCTTTGTAGTCTATGCGAGCTATAATTCCGGTTGCAGGCGTTGGAACGCGCCTTCGGCCGCACACCCACACGCTCCCCAAGGTTCTGGTGAACGTTGCAGGGAAACCCATTCTTGGTCATATTCTTGATGCACTTACAGTTCAAGGTGTTTCTGGTGCTACTATTATCACCGGCTACATGGGCGACCTGGTAGAAGACTATGTGCGTACAAATTATGCGCTGGAATGTGACTTTGTGGATCAGGTTGAGATGAAGGGGCTAGGACACGCTATTTGGGTTGCTCGAGAAACACTTTTGGATGAGCCGGTTCTGATAATTCTGGGTGACACTGTTTTCGACGTTGACCTAAGTGTGTTGAACACTGCAGCTTTTTCAACCTTGGGTGTGAAGCATGTTGATGATCCTAAAAGATTTGGCGTTGTAATTCAGAATGAGTCGTTCGTAGTACGATTGGTTGAAAAACCCGAAACAGCAGTTTCGCACGATGCCTTGGTTGGTTTGTACTATATAAAGAACCCACGCATTCTGGCTGAATCTTTAGACTATTTAATTAAGAACGACATTAAAACTAAGGGCGAGTATCAATTGACGGATGCTCTGCAATTAATGGTTGACCGCGGCGAAAAGTTTACAACTTTTAACGTAGAAGGATGGCATGACTGCGGCGAGCCTGAGACCCTTTTAGAAACAAACCGATTCCTACTTAATCAGCGCACTACGAAGTACGCGTCGCCTCCGGGCGTTGTGGTAATTCCACCGGTTCATATTGATCCAACTGCGATTGTTGAACACTGTGTGATTGGACCCAACGCTTCTATTTCAAAGGGGGCTGTGGTACGCAACAGCATTGTTCGTGATAGTATTATTTGTGACAATGCTACGGTGAGTCACATTTCTTTGGACAGGTCGATTATTGGGGAGAACGCCCAAGTTTCAGGTCGGTTTGCCAGTATAAATATTGGCGACGCTTCTATTGTCCGCCTAACTCAGTAAAATATTTTTTTTTGAACTGTAAAAACTAAAATGAGCACGTACATTTTTACTTCTGAATCTGTGTCGGAAGGACATCCGGATAAAATCTGCGATCAGGTTTCCGATGCCGTTCTAGACAAAGTCTTATCAGAAGATCCCATGGGCCGCGTTGCCTGCGAATGTTTTGCCGCCACCGGAATGATTGTGGTAGGGGGCGAAATAACTACCACCACATACATTGATCTTCCAGATGTTGTTCGCGAAGTAATTCGCGACATCGGTTACACTCGCGCCGAGTATCGGTTTGATGCCGATTCTTGCGCCGTACTAAACGTTATCAATCGTCAGTCACCAGATATTGCTGCTGGTGTTGATACCGGTGGTGCCGGTGACCAAGGCATGATGTTTGGTTACGCCTGCATGGAAACTGATGAGTATATGCCGGCAGCAATTTATTACTCGCACAAGTTGGTAAAACGCTTGGCAGATATTCGTAAAACAAACGATATGCTTATGCCCTATTTGCGTCCCGATGCAAAGGCGCAAGTGTCTGTAGTGTACGGAGACAACAACGAAGTAATCAGAGTTGATACCGTTGTGGTTTCAACGCAGCACGATCCAATGGATCAAGCACAAAAACGCATTCGCGAAGATGTAATTCAGAACGTTGTTAAAGCGGTTATACCGGAGCATTTGATTACCGCCGATACAAAGTTTCACATTAATCCAACTGGTACGTTTGTAATTGGTGGACCTCACGGCGACACTGGTCTAACGGGTAGAAAAATAATCGTGGATACCTACGGTGGCAAAGCCCCTCACGGTGGTGGCGCTTTCTCTGGTAAGGATCCAACCAAGGTTGACCGTTCAGCGGCGTACGCGGCGCGTCACCTTGCAAAAAATATTGTTGCTGCCGGAATCGTTAACGAGTGTACAATTCAGTTGGCATACGCCATTGGTGTTGCCGAGCCAGTTTCGATTCACGTAGACACTCACGGATCCACAAGAATTCCGGGTGCATTAATCACCGAAGCAATTAAAAAGAACGTCGATCTTTCTCCCGATGGAATTATCAAACGTCTGGACCTTCGCCGTCCTATCTATCGCGAGACCGCATCGTACGGTCATTTTGGTCGCCACCAGTTCCCATGGGAACACCTGGATTTGGTTGACATGTTTAAAAAAGAATTAGCATAAAGAATTAGCATAACAAGGAGTACCTATGTCAGTATCGTCGAAAAAGAAATCGAACAAAAAAGTAACCACCGAAGGTGCAGCTTCAAACGGCGCAGCTACAAACGGTGCGGCAAAAAATGGCGAGGCCAAAGCGACACCTAAGAAGGTCGTAAAAGTTGACGCAAAGAAAACGGTAAAAGCTGAAGCAAAGAAAACTGCAAAAGCTGACGCAAAAAAAACTGTAAAAGTTGACGCAAAAAAAACTACGCCAAAACTCATCGACAAGATGATGCCACTTCCGGCACGCGTTACGAAGAATGTGTTTGCCCACAAAGCAAATCAGTACTGCGTTGCCGATCTTGCCGCAGCGGAATGGGGACGCAAAGAAATCATGTTAGCCGAAGCAGAGATGCCCGGCTTAATGAGTTTGCGCGAAGAATTCAAGGGTAAAAAACCATTGAAGGGGGCTAGGATAGCCGGCTGTTTACACATGACAATTCAAACAGCCGTGTTAATTGAAACCTTGGTCGACCTTGGTGCCGAAGTAACATGGTCGAGCTGCAACATCTTCTCAACGCAAAACCATGCAGCCGCTGCCATTGCTAAAGCTGGCGTTCCGGTTTTTGCATGGAAGGGTATGACCGAGGAGGAATTTGAATGGTGTATCGAGCAGACATTGTTTTTTGGGAAAGACAGAAAGCCCCTTAACATGATTCTCGATGACGGTGGCGATTTGACCAACATGGTATTGGACAAATATCCGGAAATGATTCCCGAAATTCGCGGATTGTCGGAAGAGACTACTACGGGCGTTCACCGCTTATTCGAACGCATGAAAAAAGGCACACTTCCAATGCCGGCGATTAACGTTAACGATTCGGTAACGAAAAGCAAGTTCGATAATAAGTATGGTTGCAAAGAATCGTTGGTTGATGCAATTCGCAGAGCAACCGATGTAATGATGGCTGGAAAAGTTGCCGTTGTTGCCGGCTACGGCGATGTTGGAAAGGGTTCAGCTGCATCATTGAAGGGGGCTGGGGTACGCGTGATTGTATCGGAGATTGATCCGATTTGCGCGTTGCAAGCAGCTATGGACGGATTTGAAGTGAAGAAGATGTTGAAGGCTGTTAAAGAGGCCGACATTATTGTTACGGCTACCGGAAATAAAAATATTGTTGCCAAGGAACATTTCTTGGCCATGAAGGACAAGGCAATTGTTTGTAACATTGGTCACTTCGACAATGAAATTGACATGGCTTGGTTGAACAAGCATTATGGCAAGAAACGTGTCGAGATTAAACCGCAGGTTGACCTGTACCGTGTGGGTGGTAAGGACATTATTATTTTGGCCGAAGGTCGTTTAGTGAATCTTGGTTGCGCCATGGGCCATCCGTCGTTCGTTATGTCGAACTCCTTTACTAACCAAACTCTAGCTCAACTAGAACTTTGGTTGAACTACAAGAATTACAAAAACGAAGTGTATGTACTTCCTAAGCACCTTGATGAAAAAGTTGCTCGTTTGCACTTGAAGAAGATTGGTGTTGTGTTGGACGTTCTTACACCAGAGCAAGCTGAGTACATTGGTGTGGCCGTGAAGGGTCCGTACAAGCCTGACTACTACCGCTATTAATTGCACCATCTGATTTTCTAGTGTCAATTCATAGTAGTTGATTTTATCTTGGGCAGCCCTTTCGGGTTGCCCATTTTTTTTTTGCAACCAACACGCGATTTTTTTTCGAAGTTTGTAGCTTGATTGAAACCAACTCCATAGAGAAACTCATTGAACAAGCCGAGCAGTTCACCATTGGGCAGAAGTCTGATGACCTGCATAAGGTGTGCAAATAAATGGAGCAGCTGGTTGACGGGAATGCAAGTCACTTGGCCTATTTGGACAAGTATTTGGGTGTGTGTGCACTATTGGAATCGAAAAACGATCAGGCCGTTGTTAAACTTCAGGCAGCGTTCGAATCTTTTTCCACGTAGAACCTTACATTGGAGCAAGCAGCCGTTGCGAGAATGTTGGGGAACATTTTTTTCAAAACAGCGCTACTGGATGACTCGAACAAATGGTATTGCATTTCGTTGGATTTGTTTTCGGAATTGGGCGATACCGATGGTGTAGCAAAGGTGACAGGCAACCTTGGATCACTATACAGACACAAGGGTGAGAACACTGTAGCACTGAAATACTTTGAAGATGCATTAGCCCTTCACCGTGCAAACAAATCATTAACTGATGAAGCCGTGATTATCGGCAACATTGGAAATTTGTATTTGCACACTTCAAACTACCCCCTTGCACTTGAGTACTACTTGCGCGCGCTCACCATTCACGAAGAATTAAACGACGAATCTGGAATTCGGCGAGTAACTGGAAACATTGGAATTCTATACCGTAACACTGGCGATTACAAAAAGGCACTTGAGTGGTTACACAGAGCTCTTGAATTACGCATGAAGGCTAACGATCAGGCAGGGCTGGCAAGTGTGCATGGGAACCTTGGCAATGTGTACGCTAGCATGGGGAACACTGACGAAGCTTTTCCTCATGTGGTACGTGCAATTGAATATTCTGAAAAAGTAGGAGACCACAAGATTCGGTTAGGAGCAACTGTTTCCAAAATCAACTTGCTGATACGTTCAGATAAAGCTGCTGAAGCGCGTCAATTGGCTGCGTCAATCGAGGAAGAGTTACGTAGCACAGGGAATAATTTGCTACTGTTAGAGCTTGCCATTAACCTTGCCGAGCTGTGTATTATTGAAGGCAATATTGACGAAGCCATGACGATAGCTCAGAGCTGTCTAGATGAAGCCGTGAGTCAAGGTAGGATTAGAGAGCAATTCGATGCAACCTCGTTGATATATCATATCAGCAAACTCAAAGGAGATTTTGAAACGGCTTTGGTTTTTCACGAGCGGGCTTCACAGATAGAATCTGATTTAATCGGTCTGGAAACACAACGTCAGTTCCTCATGATGGAATCTGAGCAACGGCTTTCAGATGAACGCAAGCAGGTGGAACGCGAACGTACCATTGCATTGGAACGCGAAGCGTTACTGCATTCAATATTACCTGCTTCAATTGCTGATAGATTATTGAAGGGTGAAAAAAAGATTGCCGATACGTACGATAATGTGTCGGTGCTCTTTTTGGATATGGTGGACTTTACTAGCTTAGCCTCTCGCATTCCACCAGTTCACCTTATCTACTTGCTCGATGCCGTTTTTGCAGCGGCAGACAAAGTAATGATCCGCCATAAACTCACGAAAATCAAAACTATAGGCGACGCGTATTTGGCTGTGTCGGGCCTTCCCGAACCAATGACCGATAACGTAGGAGCAGCTGCATTGGCTGCTGTTGATTTGCTAACCAGTATGAATGAGTTGGTATTGCAAATGCCTAAGTGATATGGCCGACACTTCTTGGACCCGAGATATGGCTGATATCAACGTCAGAATAGGCCTCCACAACGGACCCGTTGTTGCCGGTGTGATTGGCCACAGCAGAACTGCGTACGACATATGGGGCGACGCCGTGAATGTTGCCGCACGTATGGAACAAACCTCAATGCCTGGTAAAATTCATGTGTCGGAACAATTTGCACTGGCGCTCAGCAAGTCACCTATCTGTCACCAATTTAACTGCATTCCACGTTTGGGGGTGATTGTTAAAGGCAAGGGCACACTCAGTACGTACTGGCTTGAGAAAATAAGCACTGCACAGAATCAAACGGCGCAGGAAGGCTCTCCTGAAATCAAGAGAGCCCATTAACATTCAAAAAACAATTACACGTCGAGATTCTTCACGTACTGCGCATTGCGCTCAATGAACTGACGTCGGGGTTCAACATTCTCGCCCATCAACGTTTCAAAAATGTGCGTAGCCTCGGCAGCATTTTCAATTGAAACCTGCAACAACGTGCGCGTTTCCGGATTCATTGTTGTAGCCCACAACTGATCTGGGTTCATCTCACCAAGACCCTTAAACCTAGAAATCAAAATACCATCGGCAGATGCGCCTTCTTCTACTGTATCTAACGGATCCTCGGCTGGCTCTTCACCGGGCTTCGCCTTCGATGCTTTACGGTCGGCCTTTTCCTTGCGGATGCGTGCAACTATTTCCTCACGCTCTTCCTCGTTGTACGCGTACTGCTCCATCTTGCCTTTTTTGATCTTGTACAACGGCGGCTGCGCTATGTACAACTTACCCGCGTTAATCAACTCCGACATGTGTTTGAAAAACAACGTGAGCAACAACGTGCGAATGTGCGATCCATCCACATCGGCATCGGCCATTAAAATAATTTTTCCGTAACGCGCCTTCGATGCATCAAAGTCATCACCAAAGCCGGCTCCAATAGCCGTAAAAATGGTGCGCACTTCTTCGTTCTCTAATACTTTTGTTAAACGGGCTTTGTGGACGTTTAAAATTTTTCCCTTAAGTGGAAGAATGGCTTGGAACCTGCGGTCTCTGCCTTGCTTTGCCGAGCCCCCTGCCGAATCGCCCTCCACTAAATAAATTTCGGTGTCTTCGGGTGTGCGTAGTGAACAGTCGGCAAGTTTACCCGGCAGCGACATTCCCTCCAGCGCATTCTTCCTACGGATAAGATCCTTCGCCTTACGTGCAGCCGCACGAGCCTCGGCCGCCTGAACAGCTTTTTCAATGATGTGCTTAGCGGCACCAGGATTTTGGTCCAAACACTTGGCCAATTCCTCGTTTACAATGGAACGCACTATACCGTCAATTTCACCGTTACCAAGTTTAGTTTTTGTTTGACCCTCAAACTGGGGCTCGGCAACCTTCACACTAATAACCGACGTAAGACCTTCGCGGAAATCATCGCCCGAAAGCGAAGTATCCTTTTTCATCATGTTGTTGGCCGTAGCGTACGCGTTAAGTGTACGTGTAAGTGCCGACCTGAATCCGGAAACGTGCGTGCCACCTTCTACGGTGTTGATGTTGTTCACGTACGATAAAACTGTCTCGGAATAACTCGTGTTGTACTGCAAACAAACTTCTACTTGAGTTTCAACACCTTGCTCGCTGGTGTGTGTTGCCGACATCATGAAAGGTTTCATGATGGGAGTTGCGTTGGCATCAATGTATCGCACAAAGTCAACCAATCCACCACGGAACGCAAATACTTCTTTTTCTCCGTCGCGCTCATCTTCGATATGAATAGTCAGATTCGGATTCAAGAATGCAAGCTCACGAAGCCTGTCCGATACCTTCAAAAAACGATACTCGAGCGTTTTGAAAATTGTAGCGTCGGGCCAGAAACGAATGTGCGTTCCTGTTTTTGTTGATTCACCAATTACTTGTACGCTCGATACGGGATCACCGGCAGCATACTCCTGTTGCGAAATTTTTCCGTCGCGTTCCACCGTCACAATAAGTTTCGACGATAATGCATTAACGCACGAAACACCCACACCGTGAAGTCCACCAGAAACCTTGTAGGTATTCTTGTCGAATTTTCCACCTGCATGCAGGGTACACATTACAACTTCGAGCGCCGAGATTTTTTTCACCGGATGGGGTCCGGTAGGAATCCCACGTCCATCATCCTTCACCGAGCACGATCCATCGGAATGTAGAATTACATGGATGTTCGTACAAAATCCGGCCAAGGCTTCATCAATAGAGTTATCAACCACCTCTTGCACTAAATGGTGAAGCCCCCTTTCACCAATATCTCCTATATACATCGCCGGACGCTTACGCACGGCTTCGAGTCCTTCGAGGACCTTAATACTATCGGCGGTATACCCGGGTTTTACATTCTCTTCTTCTTGCATTTCATCTCCTTGAAAGGGGCTCAGCGGACTATGATTTCCTTGACAACATCGTTGCCTATCTGAGCGTTAAGTTTTGTTCTAATTTCTTCTCTTCGTAACATCAACTCGTTCCGCCATGCCGCTTTTGCAACGTGTACTTTAAGCGTACCATGATCGAATGAGGTAACCTCGCTAATTGCCGACATTTTTTCTCCCACAGTTGTGGCCCAATATCCGGGCATTCGCTGTGCAAGAATTTCTTGTTCCAATCCGTGCTTACGCACAAACTGCTTTAGTACTTCGCTAATGTGGAAGCTCACGCAGCCTCCAGTTTTTCAATGTTCCGTACACATATCTCGTTGCTGTTTCGCAATGCATACAGTTCTGTGTTGGTGTGTGCACTGTTTTCAAACAACCGCAGAATATCTTCTGAATTCGTTGTTGTCACAAAACACTGCATTCCCATTTTCACCACTATGTCCATCACCTGCAAACACCGTTCGGCATCCAACTCTGCAAAAACATCATCGAGTAATACCACCGGTCGTTCAGATAATGTTTCATTCAACATCACGCACTCAGCTAGCTTTAACGAAACCAATAGGGACTTGTGCTGTCCTTGCGATGCCGAGTCGCGCACCGCCATGTTGTTAATCAGCAAGGAAATCTCATCCTTCTGCGGACCAAACACTGTGGTTCCGCGGCTAAACTCTTGCCGCCCAACGGCACCGGCCTGAATTCCAAACTGAATCCGAGCGGTCTCGAGATCTATCGTCCTTGTATCGGCGTTCAACGTAATATTATCCGGTTGATATTCCACTTTAATTTCTTCCGCACCACTACTTACTGTGGCATGAAACTCACGAACCAATACTTCAAGCTTCAGTAAAAACTCACTGCGCCTGTTAACAATATTTGCGCTTACTTCAATCATCATCTTCGTCCACGTATCCAGCTCAGCTTGCAGCGTATCATTCACTCCGTGTGACCGAACGGTATCCAACAGAATATTTCGCTGCTTCAAAATTCTGCGATGCTCATACAGCAACTCTGTGTACCGCTTGCTCGACTGTGCCATAACGGCATCAACAAACGCACGCCGGTCTTGTGGTGCACCCAACGTAATGCTTTTGTGGTCGGGAGACAACGCCACGATGGGTAGTTCGCCAATAATATCTTTTGGATTCAAGTTACCGCCATGATTAGACTGAATCCGTTTTTTTGTACCTCTTCGCAACTCTATCTGAACGTTGTATGGAACCTCTCTATCTGAAGTAGCTTCTACGCTGGCCATACAATCATCAAATCCGAACTGTATCACGGAAGAATCTTGAACGGGCACAAATGTTTTTGCAATTGCACACAAACTGATTGCTTCTAGTATAGACGTTTTACCTGCACCGTTAGCGCCAGAAATTATGGTTAAAGCACTTGCGCATTCAATGCGAGAACTAACATGGTTCCGCAAACGCGTAACGCTCACTGAGCGGATAACCATGGTTTCAGACCCTTTTAAATTTTTACGGGCATCACTAACATCAACAAACTGTCAGCAGTTACACCCGGTGTTATCAATACGGCACGAATTGGAGTAGAAAACGTCATGCGAACATTCAAATCAGGATCATCATCCGTAGTGACATTCTTAATTGCTTCTTCTAAAAATCGATAGTTAAAACCAACTTCAAAATTCTCGGCTGAAAATTCACATGCAATAGTTTCAGTTCCTTTTCCGCCCGAGTCTTCATCCTCTGAATGCACGGATAATTTATTCTCGGTCATCTTGAAACGTACGTGACGTGTGTTAGTATTCGCAAACAGCGAAACGCGCCGAATAGCATTCAACACATCGCGCTGATTTACCACTAGCGTTTTATCATTATCCGTTGGAATAACATTCTGATACGGCGGATATTTTTCGTCAATCACACGCGTAGTTAACGTAAGCGCACCAATCACAAACCGGGCGTGCGTGCGCGATACATCAAGATCAACATCGCCTTCAATTTTTCGCAATAGCTCAACAGCGCGTGCGGGAACAATTACTTCAAGCGCATCCGGAAATGGTTTGTCTTTCGGTGCCGCAACGGTAACGCGCGACAATCGAAAACCATCAGTAGCAACTGAGGTAACGGCAGTGGGGGTGAATTGAAAGAACACACCCGTCATACTTGGACGGTACTCTTCAGTTGAAACGGCAAACACCGTTTTGTTGGCCATCTTGGCCATGTCATCCTTAGGTATCCACGCCTTCACAGATTCCGGGAAGGCAGGAATATTCGGGAACTCATGAACATTAAGCCCCTTCATCTCAAAATTTCCTGAAGGAGTGAGAATGGCTATCAGCCAATTATCGGGATCGACAGAAACTGTTACGTTTCCGGCGTTGCCCAATTCCTTGATGAGATCGTTGAAATGTCTGGCCGGAATTAATACCGCTCCATCTACCTCTCCTACCACATCGATTGTAAGGGAAATTGTTATCTCAACATCGGTTGCTGTGAATTTCAACTCGTTACCAACAAGAGCCGTGTGCACGTGTTCTAGCACAGGAATTGTAGATTTGGTTGGAATGGCAGGTATAACTTTTTGTAACGCCTTATGTAAGTCAGGGAGCGCGACTGTAAACTTCATGATTCCTGGATATCGTTGGGAGGGAAGCGAAAACGCTTAATTTAAGCCACAAATTTACGAAACACAGGGTCACGGAACAATGAAAGAAGTGGATTAAATGATAACACATTACGGTTACGACAATGCCTTTTTGATGCTGGCTGTGGGCGCTTGTTTCATATTGCTCACATTTACGCCTGTAGGCCCCATTTTAACGGTGATTTTCGCACTTTTGGGCGTTGTGATTACCGCCTTTACGTTGTGGTTTTTTCGCGATTCAGAGCGCCCGGTGAACCCCAAAGCGCTCGCAAATCCCCGTATTATTGTGGCACCTGCGGATGGCAAGGTGATGGAAATCACAAATCTGGAAAAACATTCGCTATTTTCCCATCCTGTTACACACATTACCATCTTCCTTTCACCCGTTAATTTGCACGTAAATCGATATCCAATGAGCGGAACTATAACCCATGCCGAATACATCCCGGGCAAATACTTGATGGCGTTCGAACCAAAGGCGAGCGAGGAGAATGAGCGCTCGGTGTTTTTGTTAGCCTCGGAATTTGGGACCATTATGTTCACACAAATCACCGGTTTTTTGGCTCGGCGAATAGTTTATGATACTAAAAGGGGCGATGTGGTTCGTGTAGGAGATAGATTTGGAATGATGAAGTTTGGGTCGAGAATGGATGTTATTGTCCCCGCAACGGCCGAAATCCACGTCCAAATTGGACAATCAGTGCGCAGTTCCGACACTCTTTTAGCAACCCTTACCGGTAACGTTCAAACCACATGATGCGCGTTACTAGGTCGATTATTCCCAACCTGTTCACACTGGCTAACCTCTTTTGTGGCTTTAACTCAATTATCGCCTCAACCTCGGGCGAGTTTGAACGTGCTGCCGTGTTTATTCTATTGGCCGGCATTTTCGACGCTTTAGATGGCGTGATAGCACGGCTAGTAAATAGCACGAGTGAGTTTGGCGTGGAGCTAGATTCATTATGCGATGCCGTGAGCTTTGGTGTGGCACCTGCCGTGATGCTATACAGTGTGTTTTTCCACGAATGGCTGAATTGGGGAATTCTATTGGCCTCGTTACCGGCGCTTGCCGGTGTACTGCGGTTGGCCAGATTTAACGTTCAGCTTACCAGCATGGAAGACAAATTGTACTTCCGCGGAATGCCCATCCCTTCGGGCGCGCTGGTTATCGTTTCGTACATAGTTTCTGTCCACCTTACAGATATCATTCCCGATACTGCCAAGCCCCTTGCCATTGTTGCCGTAACGGTGTTAGCCGCGGGCGCCATGGTGAGCACAATTAAGTATGACAATCTCCCCCGACCCACCAAACAGGCGTTACGCCAGAGACCACTGATTTTTCTCGTATTTTTGGCTGGAGTTGTTGCGGCGGTGTTCACAAAGGGTCGCGCAATTTTTCCGTTTATGATGCTATACCTTATTGGTGGGGCTATTAGGCACGCAATAATGGTTGTCAGAAAGCGGGCCGACGAAGAAGAGGACGACGATACAATTGAGGAATCGGAAACTGATCCGTTCTCACTTTAGCGAAGAATTCATCGAGATTGTACTAATGAAACATTTTACTGCCAACGTAACAGTTACGCTCCGCTCATCCATATTGGATGTTCAGGGAAAGACCGTCGAACACGCGCTACATTCATTGCACATGCCCGCGCTTAGCGATGTTCGAATTGGAAAGCATATTCAGCTTACCGTTACGGCACCAGATGCCGATACTGCGCGTGAGGAAGTTGACGATGCCTGTAAAAAATTGTTGACTAATCCGGTGATGGAGGATTATTCAATCTACCTTACCGAAGTGGTAGCGGCGGAGAAAGCGTAATGAACGTTGGCGTAGTAACATTTCCCGGATCGAATTGCGATGCAGATGCGCGCCACGCCGCTGCGTTGGCGAATGCCGATAATGGCGACGTTGTTCATCAACTTTGGCACAAAGATTCAGTTATTCCGCAAGGGCTAGACGCGATAATATTGCCCGGCGGTTTTTCCTATGGCGACTATTTACGTACCGGTGCAATTGCACGTTTCTCGCCCATTATGAAGGAAGTAATTGCCTTTGCCAACAACGGTGGTGTTGTATTGGGCATTTGTAACGGCTTTCAAATCTTATGCGAAAGTGGCCTGCTACCAGGCGCGTTAATCAGAAACGAAAATTTGAAATTTGTTTGTAAAGATGTGTTTCTGAAAGTTGAAAATACTAACACACCTTTTACCAACACGGTGAAAAAAGGAAGCGTGTTGCGTATGCCGGTTGCGCATGGCGACGGACGTTACACGGCCTCGGAAGCAGAGATAATATTACTTGAAAAGAATAAGCAGATCGTGTATAGGTATGTATCGCAAACAGGCGAGAAAAACGCCGAAGCAAATCCAAATGGAAGCATGCACAACATTGCCGGTATCTGCAATAAAGATGGAAATGTTATGGGCTTAATGCCCCACCCGGAACGCGCCTCAGAAGCCCTTCTTGGATCGGCAGATGGCTTTACCGTATTCACTGGTCTACTCGCCCACTTCCAGCGCAAACAAGCGCAGGTAGTAGCGTAATTATTACTGAAACAAATTTAAAGGACATCATTATGCCTAGCTTAGGAACCACAGAAATTATTCTGATTTTGTTAGTAGTCGTTCTACTGTTTGGCGCGAAAAAAATTCCCGAGTTAATGCGCGGTCTTGGTACCGGTATTCGTGAATTTAAAAAGAGTGCCTCGGTAGACGAACCGAATAATTCCGACACCAACGATACTCCAAAATCATAATAGCGTGATCACAAATGTTTGATGTTGGCGGCGGCGAACTTGTACTTATCATTCTTGTCATCCTGCTGTTGTTTGGTCCGAAGAAAATTCCCGAACTCTCCCGTCAGGTTGGTAAGGGGCTAAGACATTTCCGCAAAGCCCAAGAGGATCTAACTCAACAGATTCGGGACATTTCAGCCGAAGCTGCCGAGCCCGTGCGGACCATCCAGAAGGACATGGAGGGTATTAAACAGTCGTTTGAGATAAAGTCCGACCCCTTCTCCGTCTCCCGCGATAGTCCGAGAAATTCCAAATCCAACGTAGCAGATGGTGCAAACGATTTGATTGGAGATGGCGCGGACGAACTGTTTGGAGATGATTCTCAGAACGCATCTGAAGTTGATACTGATATCGATTCCGCGGGTGATACTGATAACGATTCCGCGGTTGATACTGATATCGATTCTGTAGATTCAACTGATTCAACTGACTTAGCCGACGATTTTGATATTAACACCGACGCCGATCCTGAAAGATTTACCGAAAACGAGGGTGGGAATCTTTCTCCCAAAAATGAATCATGAACGCATCGATTTCTATATCTGAAAAAATTTCTGAGTTTTTAAAAAATGTTGAACAGCATTCTGATTTGAATGCGTTCATTACAATTAATTCCGAACTCGATTCCTTAGCCGCAATTTCCGACGAACGAATTGCAGCAGGTTTGGCACGTCCACTTGAGGGCGTTACCGTAGCAGTGAAAGACAACATTTCTATCAAGGGAATGCAGCTCACCTGTGGTTCGAAAATCCTCAACGGATTTCAGCCCTTGTACAATGCAACCGTTGTGGAATTATTAACCGATGCAGGCGCGCTGATGGTTGCAAAAACCAACATGGACGAGTTCGCCATGGGCTCATCAAACGAGACCTCGTACTTCGGCCCTGTAAGAAATCCACACAACAAACAATGCGTCCCTGGCGGCTCTTCCGGCGGCTCGGCCGTTGCCGTTGCGGCGGGCATTTGCGACGTAGCCCTAGGTTCAGATACCGGCGGCAGCATACGTCAGCCAGCCGCTTTTTGCGGCGTCTACGGCTTCAAACCAACCTACGGTAGGGTCAGCCGATACGGTCTAACCGCCTTCGCATCTTCCCTCGACCAAATCGGAATCTTCTCGAACAACATCACCGACATGCGAAATGTTTTCCGCGTGATAGCCAAGCACGATAAGTTCGATAGCACCTCGCACGTTAACGCCGCTTTTAATGAAGACGCAAACACAAACGGTAACGCGAACACAAACGGCAACGCAAACGGCAACGCGAACACAGAGCCCCTTGCAGAAATACGTGTTGGAAAACTCGCCGAGAAATATTTAGTAGGCTGCGCACCAGAAATTATTTCCGCGTACAACGCAATGTTGCAAGACATGGTACAGCGCGGCTGCGTGGTAGAAGAAGTTTTGTTGCCCAACATTGAAACGTGGATACCAACATATTTCATTTTGGCAACGGCTGAAGCGTCGAGCAATTTGGCGCGCTTCGATGGGGTGCGCTACGGCAACCGCGTGGGCGATGGGACCTCGGATTTTATTACCGATTCACGCACCGACGGTTTTGGCGAAGAAGTAAAACGTAGAATTATGTTGGGCACCTACGTGCTGAGTAGCGGCTACTACGACGCCTACTACAAAAAAGCGCAGCAAGCGCGGCGTCTGATTAGCAACGCCTACGCCACCATGTTCACCACCGTAGATGTCCTGGCTCTACCTACCACGCCAACCACCGCCTTCCCAATTGGCGACAAAACCGCCGACGTAGTTTCGATGTGGCTGTCAGACCTTTACACCGTGAGCGCCAACATTGCCGGCATCCCTGCCATCAGCATCCCCTACGGCAAGGATGGTAAGGGGCTTCCCATTGGCCTGCAATTACAGAGCGCCATGTTTACCGATGAAATGCTGCTGGACGTAGCGGAGCAGATTACTCTGGCGTGTGCAACGTAATCGGCACCTGAATCTGGTCATTGATACTCAGTTTTACGGGACACGTGGTTATGGAGTTGGTGATGATTCGGAGGTCTTTGTCATCGAACTGACTGGTTAGGTACACGTCTACTACCAAGCGTCCAATTCGACGCAATGGATCGGCCACCATTTCCTTCTTGACGGTGAGTTTGGTACCTTCAACATTCCAGGCATGTTTGTTGGCTGCAATGCCTATGTAGGTTAGCATGCACGAGCCTAAGGCGGCAGCAAGAAGGTCTGATGGAGAGAAGCGTTGGCCCAGACCGTGGTTGTCTGTGGGGGCGTCGGTTTGGATTTCAGAGCCCGATGGACCGTGTGTGGCGGTAGTGCGCAGCTCCCCATTGTAAATAAGTGTCAATTCTACCATGCTATTCTCCCGAGAACTCGTTTAAAGTCCGTAAATTTGCGGTCTATTTCAATTTGAAAGTTCACAATATGAGCGTCTTAGTAAATAAAGACTCTAAAATCTTAGTTCAAGGTATTACTGGCAGCGAAGGCACGTTTCACGCATCGCAAATGTTAGAATACGGTACCAATGTAGTTGGTGGTGTTACGCCCGGTAAAGGTGGATCAATGTATTCAGGCAAGGGCGAAGATACATTTAATCGGCCAGTTCCTGTTTTCAACACGGTTTCTGATGCCGTTTCAGCCACTAAGGCCAACGTTTCAATAATTTTTGTTCCGGCTCCTATGGCTGCCGACGCTTGCCTAGAAGCCATCGAGGCCGGCATTGGCGTTATTGTCTGCATTACCGAGGGAATTCCCGTTAACGATATGATCACGGTGAAAGCGGCGCTTTTGCAGTCGAACAGTGTGCTTATCGGACCCAACTGCCCCGGCATCATCACGCCCGGCGAATGTAAGATTGGCATTATGCCAGGCTTTATCTTCACTGAAGGCAACGTGGGCTTGGTATCTCGCTCCGGCACGCTTACGTACGAAGCCGTAAAACAGCTCTCAGATGTAGGGCTGGGTCAGACCACTTGTATTGGTATAGGGGGCGATCCCATTATTGGCACCCAGTTTATCGACGTAATCAAACTTTTCAACGCAGATCCTGCTACCGAAGCCATTGTTATGATTGGTGAAATTGGTGGCTCGGCCGAAGAAGAAGCAGCAATGTACATCAAGAAGCATGTTACGAAGCCAGTAGTTGGCTTCATTGCTGGTCAAACTGCACCTCCCGGACGCCGGATGGGTCACGCCGGTGCCATTGTTGCCGGTAGCAAGGGCACAGCCGCCGAGAAAATGGCCATCATGCGTGAGTGCGGAATTACCGTGGTTGATTCGCCCGCATCAATTGGCATTACGATGAAAAACGTGCTAAGCAAGATGCACAACGGGGTTGCCACTAAGCCCCTTGCCAAAAAAGGAAATGGAAAACCCGCAGTTGAAAAAGCTGCAGTAGCAAAATCTTCTGGTGTAAAACCTGTTGTTGCAAAACCCGCCGTTAAGAAAACGGCAGCAAAAAAAGTAACAGCAACTTCGAAAAAATCAAAAGACAATTAGCAAATAATAATTAGCAATTAGCATTCCCGAGGGCGACGACGATGAGAATTAAGGGTTAAAAATTAAAAATTAAGAATAGAACAAGAAATTAATTACGAAAGAAAATGGGAAAAATGGAACGTACACTTTGTATAGTTAAGCCCGATGCAGTTCGCGCTAACAATGCTGGAAATATTATCGCAATGATTCAGGCTGCTGGGTTTAGAATTCTGGGAATGAAGCAGATCAGCATTTCGGAAGCGGTTGCGGGAGAATTTTATTCTGTGCATAACGAGAGACCTTTTTACGGTGAGCTAGTTAAGTTCATGTCGAGCGGGGCGATTGTTCCCATTGCACTCGAAAAAGTAAACGCTGTTGCGGATTACCGGGCGCTTATTGGTGCTACTGATCCTGCCGAGGCTGAAGAAGGCACGATTCGTAAAGCCTACGCGTCAAGCAAGGGCGAAAATGCAGTACATGGTTCGGATTCAGTTGAAAATGGAATGATTGAAATTTCGTTTTTCTTTGCCGGATCTGAGCTTATCTAAACGGACGAAAGGGCTTGCAATGATTAAAGCATCGATATTTATTCTAATACTACTACTGGGCAGCACTGGGTTGTTTGCGCAAAGGTCGGGCAGTGCGCCTATTGAACCCGATGCGTTTAGAGTGCAGGCGTTGTATAGGGCCGGCGTGGCACAGTCGTACGAAATAGAAGAGAACACCGAAGTTGTGCGAACGCATAGCGATAGCTCGAAAAAAACTTACAAGCGTTGGGTGAAATATTTTGCTACCATTCGTGCAATTGAGAGTATGAATGGTATTGCTGTTTTAACGGTGACGCTCGATTCAAATAGGTATAAGTTTACGGCCGATGGCTTGGACGTAACGTACGATTCGCAGGTTGACATTACGCCGAAAAATTTTGCAGATCTGTATAATTATTCGGGTCCACTTAGCAGGTCGTTCGAGATTACGGTTTCGCCCTACGGCGAAGTAACAAAGGTTGCGGGTGACCAGTTGGATTTCTGGCGTAACTATTTAAACGAGAATAAGAACGACATGGATTCTGTGCTTTACATGATTTGGATTCAATCATTAGAGCGTCCGAATTTATTGCAGTATGGCGATTTGCAGAAACGCGTAATACCGGGTAACCGAGTTTCGGTAGACTCAACGTGGGACCACGATTTCACTCTTCGTGTTGATGGCGTGGTGTATAGTAATAATGTGAAATCGAAGTTTGCGAAGAATGCGGGTGGGGTGTATGTTTTGGAAACGAAAGACACCATAGTAGCAGATCCGCAACGAATTCATGCGTATGGAATTCCTTATGTGTCAGATTTGATTGACGGGGATGCAATAGTTGATCACTCAGTTGAACTCACGAACACAGGAACAATAAACCTCGTTACTTCGAATGTTAACGCATGGTTTACAGCAAAGGTTAGCAACGAAATTTTTAATCACAAAATCAAGTCGAAAACAACGTGGAAATTAACCGGACAATATATTTGGTAAGGCTGCTTTGCAGCGTATTTATTACTCTGTTTGTATTTGGTTGCACCAAGGCTGGCGAAGAGGCTAAGGAGCCAAATGCAGAAGGTGTGATTACCTCGGTAGCCGATACTGCGGCTGCCAAAACAATCCCAGTTGCAGAAGCCAAGATTGAAGGCTTTGCACTAAACCTAAAAGTGGGCGATACTTTTAAGTATAAGGTCACACAAGAAAACAATACGGATTCTGACAACGAGATAACGCGTCAGAGTACCGTCCACATCTACAAGCAACGCGTTATTGCTGTCAAGCCCGATGGTACGTTTGATTTGGGTATGGAATTCGTATCTACAATTCAGGATGTGAAATCAACAAATCCGAAAACCGGCGACGTGTTGTTCGAGCAACATTACAATTCCAGCGATACGGCCGATTTCAATAACGTACGCAACGTCCACCTTTCTGCCGTTATGGGCATGGAAGTGGTTTTGAACATCGATAAAAACTGTCGGATAACGGGGATGAAGGGCGTTGATAAGATTACCGCTAAAATTGTTGATAAAACCCCTAATTTTCCGGAGCAGTATAAAGCTCAGTTAACACAGCAGATCGAAAACGTAATGTTTGCCACATTTGCAAGTCAAGAATTTTTACAGTACCCCGAGCAAAAATTGGATTCCAGTTATACTTGGGAGACCGTAACCAAGTCGCCCCTTAGCGATGTGTTTGATTTGAAAAGCACTACCGTATCTAAAATTACCGGTGTAAAAAAGTTAAACGATACAAGATTGGCCCAGGTTAATGCAATCATTAGTGGTGAAATTTTCGCCCGCGAAAAGGATCCGAACCTGCCCGTGTTAATTACAGTGAGTAAGTCAGGAATGAGTGGAACGTTGAGTGCGCTTGTTGACGCCGGCCGTGGAACAACCGTTACCAAGGAATACAAGATTAACATGAGTGTTACAGGAACGGTCGTTAATAAGGCCAATAAGACCAAGCAGAATGAGACGAAATCCAATAGTCTGTTTTATAAGATTGAATTGATCAATTAATCTGCAAATGACCAAACGCGCGGTTAGACTCAAGCAAATTTTTCAGCCTAGCGATACTACAGCATTTGTTGTAATTGCGCTAGGCTTGTTTATTGCGTTGTTCTTAGATGAAATGGCCGTGCGCTTAATTGGTGTTTGTATTGCAGTTTTGGGCGGCGTTGCCTTGTTCATGATGGTCTCGCCGCGGCTCACCGATCTTTCCATGATGCGGCCGCCACGCCCATCAGATTCACCCAACATTAACTCCGAAACCAAGAAAAACGAAAACAGCGTCAGCACGGTTTTTGACAAAGAAGCATATGAGAAAAATTTCGGTTCGAACGAGCAAGGTGAAGAAGACTTTCACGACCCAACGCAGGGTCTGTTATTCACACAGGAAAGCGCACCTAACCCCATTAAGGTTCCCGTTTTTGAAGGGGGCGGAGATGATTCTTCATCAGTTCGCATAGTTGGAACGCGTCCAAAAACCGGTGCGCGTCCCGTTGCCAAGCCACCTACACTTGTTATCGACTCGAAGGTCCGCGAAGCACGCCCAGGCTTCAACCCGCCACAAACCCTGGTGGCCGCCGCCGTTCAGGACAAACCATTTTCTACCGAACGTCAGCAAAGGCCAGATAGAACGTTTATGCCAGACCGCACCCTTACTCCGGAGCGGGCTACTGCAATGGATAGCGCTGGCGCACCCGTATCGTTGATTACCGGCGGCGCGGTAATAACGGGGCCAATTGATAGTGAAATACAGTTGTCCGACGATGTGGTGATACGCCCAATGTCGAAACCAAGTGCGGGAACCACAAAGCCCCCTGTCACTGCACCGACTGCCCAGCCACCTCGCATTACGATTGATGATGCCAACACAGTTGGCCCAGATTCTGGTGATGAGGAACAAAATTTTGATGGCGTTACATCCGAAGTGGTTGTAGCTGGCGGAGTTGCGGCTGATGCGGTTGTAGCTGGCGGAGTTGCGGCTGATGCGGTTGTAGCTGGCGGAGCGGTGACAGATGAAGTTGTTGCGGATGGACCGCTAGCCGATGAGGTGGTGGCTGACGGACCGGTGGTTGCGCGGACGGTGAAGCCATCGAAGCGAAGGGCGCCGGAAGTATCGGTGAATGTATTTACGGATGATACCGACGAGGAATTGGGGACGTTCGAAGAGCCGCGCAAGGAGTTCGATTATTTGTTGAACAAGGTATTGATGGTTATTAGGTCGGCAACGAATGCTCGGACGGCCGCATTCTTTTGGGTGAATCACGAAAAGCAGCAGTTAGTTTTAGAGTCGAAAATTACCGAGGCAAAAGATGCGTTTATTGAGCATCGGAAAATTCCGATTGGTCGAGATGCCGTGAGCCAGATTGCTACGGACAATCGGCCGGAGATTTTGAGCCAGATAAGTCCATCGGCCGAGCTCGACCTTATCCCCTACTACCGCAGTCGCACCGGCACTGTATCGTTTGTGGGTGTGCCTGTGTACTATGCGAACAAGGTGATTGGGGTTCTTTGTGCCGACTCGTTAGAAGAGGATGCGTATAGCGAGGTGACGGTTGGATTTTTTGGACACTTCACCAAACTTATTTCGGGTTTGGTTACTTCGTACACGTCGAAATTCGACTTGCTGCAGGCATCGAAAACATTGGATGCAATTCAACTTTTCAAAGAGAACACGCAGGATTCGGCGCTGAATATTCCGGATTTAACAACGGCACTGTTCGATTCGGTTGTGCGCACATTGGACGTAAACACGGTTGGCCTCTGCCTTTTTGATTCAACGAAAAATTCGTGGTTTGTTGCTGATATCCAGTCGGTAGTTGATGGCTACGAAGATATTATTGGCGCGGAAATAGACATCGAATCCTCGACTGTTGGACACTGCATTTCTTCCGGCAAGACCGTTATTAGCGCGAGTGCTCCGGGCGTTGTGCGAGTTGTTGATGCAGAGTCGACGATGGAAGACGGTCAGTTTGTGGCCATCCCATTACGCACTGCCGATCGCACATTTGGCGCCCTGTATTTTGAAAACCATTTGTCAACCCTTTCGCCGCAAGACATTTCGATTACCGAATCTGTTGCCGCCGAAGCCGGCATGCTTATCAAGGAAATTTACAACCGTCAAATGTTGCGCGAGAGCGCCTTGCTTGACTACTCGACCGGCGTTTTAAATCGCGACGGTTTCGACATGCGGTTACGCGAAGAATTTGCACGCGCCATCGATTATCAGCTGCCGCTAACTGTGTGCGTTATTCGAATTGATAAGTCGAAAATTATCGAGGAGGCACCAGCGGAGCACTTCGAAACAATGGTGCTAAGCGTGCTGAACACTATAAAGAATCAGCTCCGAGATTACGATGTAGTTGGAAGGATTGGAAGGGGCACTGTGGCTATTGGATTGGTTGCGTACAAAGCCGCCGATGCACAGTTGTGGACAGATAACCTGCGCCGAGATATTGCTAGCAATGTAATTGAAATTGAGAACAAGCGGTTTAGTTTAACTGTCTCGATTGGTATTGCTCAAGCTAACCCACGCGATGATTGGTCGGCCCTTACCAAGAACGCTCTGCTTGTTTTAGCTGAGAGCGAAAAAATTGGGAACAAGGTAACGGTCTTTAATTGACAATGTCGAATTTCACGATCACCGGACAGTGATCACTTACCGCATCGGCATCCTTATCATCTAAAAACGACCGGAAATTTTCATTACGTGTAGCACTCTGAACTATACGCTTCTCGGCCGACGTAGAAACCACCACGTGATCGATGGTAAACCATTGCGCGTTCTTGCAACTCTTCAATTCCTTGGTTGCGAATGTCAAACTTGATGATTCAGAAATTGCTTGCAGCGTTGGCTGAGTTTTACGCTGCACAAAATCATTAAAGTCGCCCGTGATAATAATATCCGTTTCGGTTCCCAACGCGATTACTGAATCGGCCCAAGCTTTCAGCACTTCGCATTGCCGGCTGCGTAGGAGTTTCGATTCATCACGTAACTCGGCCGTGCTATCATATCTGGAAGTGCTTTTAAGATGCACCACCATTTGAATCCAGTCGAAGTTTCGTTTTTGGCAATGTAAAATCAGACCCTGGCGCAGCCTATTGGGTCGGTCGAGTGTAAGTGGCGCATAGCCCCCTATCACCTTAACCGAAACACCCTTCTTGAAAATCACTGCTACGTTTTGCTTTGAATCGCCTTGAAGCACGTAGCCGGAGTAGCCATCTAGATAGCGAAGTACCTTGTGCAACGCTTCGGGATTTTCTACTTCCTGCACACCTAAAACATCGGCCTCGGTTTTGATAATTATGTCGGCAATGCGCAGGTAATCCTGATCGGTACGCGGCTTATTATCGCGTTCGCCATCGCCCAGCCACTCAACATTAAAACTGCCAATAGTTGCAGTTGTATCTGTACTTACCTGACCGGTAGAGCAGCCGATGAACGAAATGCTGGCACCAACACACATGGCAAGTGTGAGCGTGAGGGAAAGAATTATTTTTTTCACGATGACTATCTACCTAAAAGAACGGCCTTGGCAATGTAGCCGGCAACCTGTGGATTTTCCTTGAGACGCCGAGTGGAGTAGCCGTACCAGTCCTCACCGAAGGGCACGTACACACGCACTGGGTGTCCGTTTGCGATAAGCTTGCTACGCCGGTCCTCGCGAACACCGAGCAGCATTTGGAACTCGTACTGTTCCTTGCTGATAGTGTGACTTTTTAAATACTGTTCGGCGTCGATAATTAATTCTTCGTCGTGCGTTGCAATATGAACGCGGGCACCATTACTCAGAAGCAGGCGCAGGAGGTCTTTGTAATTGTTTCGAATTTCGTCTGCATCTTTAAAGGCATCGGCCACATCTTCTACATAGATCCCTTTGCAAAGGCGGACGCTAGGCTTGTAGGCTAGGAGTTGCTCAACATCGTTTTGTGAACGGCGCAGGTACGCCTGAATAACAACTCCAACGTTGTTCAATCCTTTATCGCGGAGTCGTTTGTAGAACTCCAATGTTTGCGATGTGTACGGAGTATTCTCCATATCCATCCGCACAAACACACCTGCCTCATTTGCTGCTACTACAATCTGCTCTATGTTGTCGAAGGCAAACTCAGGATCGATTTCTAATCCCAACGATGTGAGTTTCACACTGAGGTATGATTCAAGGCTGTGTTGTTGGATGGCCTCAATAACATTCAGCGAAGTTTCAGTTTCGAACCTTGCGCGCTCGGCACTAGTAACAAACTCACCCAATACATCGATTGTTGAAAGGGCGCCAATTTTTCGCAATTCCTGTGTGCTCTTTACAGCATCAACTAACGATGGCCCGGCGATATATCGCCGAGCCACCATTTTTACAATTCTTTTTGGGATGAGTGGCATTGTTGCCACCACAAGCTTGTTAAAAAGGCTCAAAGTACATTCCCCCGATTAATCTTTAACGAGCAATACGTAATGAAGCACTCGCTTGGTCTGTTCCGCTGCGAACCACAAGTTGATACTGACCGCTAGCAATTTTGTCTAGAGGTACAGAAATATCGCTGACATTAGAACCACCGGTTTGACTATTCAGCAATTGAATAGTGCGTCCGGAAGCATCCACGACAAAAATCTCCACCGATGAATTTTCTCTATGCGATACTCGAATCATCGCTCTATCCGTTGCCGGATTAGGCGTAACACTTTCAATAGAAAGTACTGACGCCAGTGTTGAATTTTCGCTAACGGAAGTAGGTGTTGTACAAGTTCCCATGGTCATATCAGCACGGGTTCCCAACACATCGGTAGTTGCATCATCATAAATTCTCATAATGATGGGCGTTGCGTCAGGAATAGAAAGCATTCCTGAATTTTTGCTGAAAATCTGCCACATTGTCACGGGCACATTTAATGATTGAATGGCATTTCGCCAGTTTCCGCCATTGTCTGTAGAATACTGAATTCGAATCTTATCAATAAAGTCACCCGACCAGTTATACTGGTTTTCTACATCTTTACAAAGAATAATTCCATCGGCCGGTAGTAACCACTCAAACCGTGGCGTACCAATTGAAAACTCTTCGCTTTGCGAAACAACATTCGGGGAGGTAGTTAACTTCACGCGAACCCGAGCTTTGCTTGTTTCAATGTCAGCCACCGTCCAAGAATACGACGTCCCCGTAGGCACAACCGCTAACTCAGACCATGTAGTCCCATCGGGTGCAAATTCAACCGTCACACTACCTGCGCCGGCATCCTTATTCCAACGAATTGCAAAGCTACTTTTTCTACCTAAGCGCTCACCACCCGAAGGAGAAGTTAAACTCAACGGTAACGAAATTGCGTAGTACGCCGGAGCCACGTTATTCACGGCGGCATTATTAGCATCGCTAATTCGGATCAACAATTTTGGTGCGTTTACTGCTGGCACCTTCCAAGCGTACAGTTCGTCACTTGCAGCTAATCCATGTTTAACTTCACTCCAGGTTGACCCATCATTTGATGAGTAGTCTAGATTTACGGTTTGCACCATGGCAGTTTTCCATAGAATGGTAACTGTCGACCCAGCGTTCCACGTTTCCAAACCCCTTGGTGATGTAATTGTAACTCGCGGTTCCGTTATTGCAAAACTGCATGAGGAAGCTGCATCAATCCATCCACGCATCCGCTCTGAAACGCGCGTACCAAAGATAAGCGGCACTGAACTTCCATTCACTAAATGACAGTAGCTCATGATTGTACCAGGGCGCACTTTCCTGAAACTTAGTTCATCGTAGCACGCATCAGTTCCGTCTCGCTTAAGTTGACACGTATCTACAGGTGGACTCCAATAACAACTGTGCGTGTGTGCCGCACCAATGTTATGACCAATCTCATGAGCACTTACAAAAACGTCCCATGTAAACCCATTTGCAATATTAGGATTGCCAGGAATCACTGTACCAGGATTTAAGTATACCGTGCTCACTCCATACCCACCTTGGTGGCTTTTTACACAAAGTCTTACCCCCGACTGACCACCGTAAGCAATTCCGCCAACAAACGAACCAGAACCAGATGGTTTAATTCTTGTATAAAGGTGAGCCACAGCACGGTCAACACTCTTAAAGCCTGAAGACCAATCTAAAGAAAACTCTTCCAGCAAATCTCCAGGCGAGAGACCGTCGTTCGTATATCCAGATGGAGCATCGGTAGTATGCATAAGGAAGTATTCGAAGAACAGGCGAGTGCCTAGGTCTTCTTCGTATGCTTGCGACATTGCGGCGTAAATTTTGACGAAATGCTGAGCAATTTGCTCGGGGGTCAATCCACGCTGATTTAACAACTCGTAGATATCTTCTCTCAGCACAACAGCAACCTTTAACTGCTTCAAACTGTACCCCTGTACGTGCTCCGTGTAATCTTTTCGAGTACCGGTAATGGCCATAGCCTCTGCAACGCCTTTCAGGTCGACGGGAAGATCATCATTACCACAAAGGAAATTTCCAAGGTCGGCACCCGGTGTTAAGTCCTTTTCCAAACCAATCACGTGCGGCATGGTTTGCTGAGTTTCGCGAAGGGCGTAATCCTTAGCAATCACCGTTCTAACACCATTTGTGTGTTGAACAAAGCCCGTTAAATCTCCGTTGCTATAATGCAACGTAACCCAAGCACCTGGCTCTTCAGCAATAGTTCCTGAATACGATGCTACTGGTCCAACCTTGAATGGTTTTTTACCGTTAGGAGTATTGATTAAAAACTGCGAGTTCGCATCAAACACCGGTGCCGAGCGCTTAAGCTGCAACGTGGCGTTAGGATTTGACGGTAGTGCAAAATTTGAAATGGTAATGTTATCGACACCCGCGTTAAAGGTCTGCGCCGCTACGTCGCGCTGCAGCATTACGGTACGAATGCTAGATGTTACTTGCACATCATTTTGCTTTACGATTCTATTTATCGTAGGCATTATTTTTCTGGCGTCAATAGTAATCGAGGTGCCCGCAAACGCTACAATACTTCCGAATACAAAAACTGATAGTACTTGAAATAGTCTGTTCATGCTGAGATTCTACTTGTTATTGATTAGAACCGTAAAGATACGGATTGAAACTGTTGTATTATGTCTAGGTGAATGGCCTCGGCAGGTCGAACTCCATCAACTACCACAAACCTGGTGGGCTCTTGGTGTGCAATGGTTAAATATCCCTGCCGTACCCGGTCGAAAAACTGCTTCCCACTTCTTTCCATCCGGTCTGGCTCGGCACTGTTCACTAAAAACTGCATTCGCTGCTGCGCCTCTTCGTATGGAACATCTATAAAGAACGTTACAACCGGCATGAGTCCTTGAACAGCTATCCTGTTACAAGCTTCCACCTCGGCCATGTCTAATTGTCGGCCATATCCCTGATACGCCGTAGTAGAATCCACATATCGGTCGCAGAGCACTATATCGCCCCTTTCCAAAGCGGGCCTAATCACTTTTTCCACCAATTGCGTACGCGCCGCACTAAATAGTAGCAACTCCGCGGTAGATGTAATGGTGTGCTTGTTACTCAGCAAAATGGCTCGGAGCTCCTCGCTTAACTTCGTTGCCCCGGGTTCACGCACAACAATAGCCGATTTATTTTGCGCCTCCAACCACTCCCGCAACATGGTGAGCTGCGTAGATTTTCCGCTTCCGTCGATACCTTCGAACGTAATAAACATCACTCAACCTCGACAGCTGTGTTACTCACCAAAACCACGCATTCGCCTTTTACGCCGCCTCTGTCCGACAGTACTTTTTCGACCTCGGCAGCCGTTCCGCGAATGAATTCTTCATGCATTTTTGTCAACTCGCGCGCCAGTACAATTTTTGTTAAGGGGCTTACCAGTCCCTGTATTTCAGATACTAATTGGTGCACTCGGTGTGGCGATTCATAAAACACAATGGTTGCCGGCGTTTCCAAAACTTCCTTTAAGAATGTGGCCCTGCCTTTTTTTTGCGGCGGGAATCCCGCAAAATAAATCTTATTTGTTGGCAGACCCGATGCGGCGACCGCCGTAATTGCTGCCGTGCCGCCCGGCAGTGCCACTACCTTGCATCCCTTTGCCACACAGGCTTCCACAGTTCGGTAACCGGGATCGCTTATGGTGGGCATGCCCGCGTCTGAAACTAAGGCTATGCTTTTTCCTTCTTGCAAAAGCTGGGGGATGTACTCGGACCGCTGACGCTCATTGTGGTCGTGATTGCTCATCAGACGTTTTGGAATAATTCCGTAATGCCTAAGCAACTGACCGGTTCGGCGAGTGTCTTCGCACAGAATAATGTCGGCCTCGCGCAGCGTTATTAACGCCCGCTTTGTTACATCATCTAAATTTCCAAGCGGCGTAGGTACAAGCCACAGCGTACCGGTCACCGCGCTGTTAAGTCCGGCAATTGTTCCAACGTTTGTTCCAACGTTGTCTTCGACGGGAGCCGCCTTCCGTTTGTCAGCGAAAAATGCACTGAGCATTTCAGAGGCTTCGGCTTCAAGAATTCCGGTGCGCACCACGCAGGTGTGGTTGAGATGTTTGTTTTCGAGCATTTCAAAAACCGATCGCACGGCGCCGGTTTTTGCGTCGGACGCAGCATACACCACTGTAGGTATGCGGGCTAGCACAATGGCACCGGCACACATCAGGCATGGCTCGAGTGTAACATATAGGGTGCAGTCGTCTAAAAATTTATTGCCAATAGCCCGAGTTGCATCTTCAATTGCAACAATTTCCGCGTGCTGGGTAGGTATACCGGTCAGTTGGATCTGGTTAGCCCCCTTACCCACAACTATGTTATCTCGAACAATTACGCAGCCCACTGGCACATCGTGGTGTTCAGCCGCTTGAAGTGCAAGCTGAAGTGCCTGCTGCATGTATTGTTCGTGCTTGCGCTGTGTCTCTGACACTCATCCTCCCATGGCCTTCTCGTACATCTGGCTGTTACCGGCATCTAAAAAGTTCAGTAACGTCCAAATAGGAGAATTGCGTTGACCCTTGAAAATGTCGGCCAGCTCCATGCCCTTGGCATCGAAAAATGCCTGCAAAAGCACCGACCTGTTACTAATGGAGTTGCGTTTAAAGTCGGCGATGTCAGAAATCACTTGTTCAATGGCCTTGCGTCCGACCTCTTGATTTTTTCCATACTTATCGGTGGCATCGTGATAGTCATACATCAGCCTGCGCAGTCCGGCATACCGCAAATCCGTTAACTCGGAAATGAGCGCCATGCGGGTAAACTCACCCGGCTGATAATTTGTGCTGAACTGAGTTACGCCGGCAGCGTTTCCACTTTGCGCAATCTGTTTTGCGGCGCCGTACATGCGGTCGCCACCCAAATCCTCATACGTATCAAGGTCTAAACCAATGGCCACCAGCATATAAAAATCAATCACGCTGGTAAACGGATCGTACCGGAGCGGCTGATATGTAAGCGTTGGATTGTATGACCATGTAAAATCGAATTTTTTATCGTAGGTGCGTAGCAGGGCCGCGCCCGAGCCTACTTCGCCATTCACCAGACGCTTGCTAACCACCGCTAGGCGTGCGCTGTACTGATTTCCACTCCTCCCGGTGATATATATAGTAAGGTCAACAGGAATCCGCTCACCCTCCCAATCGCGGCTTGAATACCGCACGCTGTTCAGGTAATTGGTCACAGTTGCCGCCATGCCTTTCACTTCCTGCCGGTCATCCATGCTAAGCTGATCAAGCACCACATTCACCGTTGGATTCAGTTCCTGGGCGCTAAGTGTCACACTACATACGGTAACGCACACTGTACAAACGGTAGCGTACACTATAAGGAGTAAGGGGCTAATCCATTTTTTCATTATGATGTTCCGATTATTAAACTATACTAAAGTACGCACCCTGCTATTTCTTTCATGCCTTTGCCTGTCTCTTTGCTTGCTTTCGGCTGTAGTGGGGGCGCAATTGGTAAGCGTAACAGGCACCGGCATATTGTCGGCCACAGACATGCTGCAGGCATCTGCCAGCTACTCACCCAACTTTTCCGCCTCCTTCAAAACCGAGCCACTCCCGTTTGGAGTGCTCGAAATATCAAACGCTACGGCCATGCTCCCCCTCGAATTTTTCGAAACGGGCTTAGCAGTTCAAGGTTCAGCCTCGGCCGATTGGTTGAGTCTAAAGATGTCGGCCGTCCGCTCCTTCCCCCTTACCGACCAATTCACCGCCGGTCTCGGCGGACAACTCACGTGGCAAAAAGCGTCGGGCTTCAGCAGCAAACTCGGCGCCACCTGCACCACCTCCGTACGCGTACAAATCGATCCCCACTACACCATTGCCTTTGCTATTGCCGATCTATTCACCTCTTCCTCCACAGCTTCCCCTCGTATCTCCATCGGCACATCGGCCATTCTCCTTGAAAGCAGTGGTTCTGGCTCTGGTACATCTCATACATCCATCTCACTCGATCTCAACCTGGCGGCCATGCGCAACGTTGCCGCCCTCTTCATCCTGCAACACCAATTCGACTCCACAGCCACACTCCGCACTTACATAAATACCCTCCCGCTCCAACTCGGCCTCGGAATCCAAACCTTCCTCGAAGACGACGTCACCATCGTACTCGACGCTCGCCTCATTATGCACCTCGGCCTCCGCACCTCCATTTGTCTGGAGTTCCGCAAATGATTATTTCTACGTTTCTCAACTCCCTACGTTCCAACCTTCTACTTTCCAAATCTCCTTTAGTCTTCTCGCAACATCTCAAATCGCAACTTCACTGTTCACCTTTTCGCAATTCAACTCATTACAATTCAACTCATAGCAGAAAGCGGTTCAATATTCTCTCGTGCATTTTCATGCGCGTGATGTTTGCGACACTGTTTTATGCAACCATGCAATTCCAGACATGTCGCGCGCAATTCGACGACGCTGCCGAATCCGCTTGGGCCACGCCGCTCATCGACGCCATCGACGTTTTCCGCAACGACCCCATCTGCCTCCCCTGCCTGAAGCCCTCTCAACTCACGGTGCTGCCCGGAATTGGCGCCCGAACCGCATCGCGCATTTCGCGTTTGGTAAGGGGCTCTCCCAGCCTCTCAATCGACGAAATTTCCGACTCACTTTGTTTGTCAATCGATCAACAAATAATTCTGCTCAGTTGCGCCACAATGAATTGCAACTGCACAAATTTCTTCTCGGGCGCACAAGCACGCACAAGAATTTCCAACACCTCGACTTCGCCAAACTCAACCTCGTACGGACGCATCGACGTGCGAACCGAGGCCGGCCGGATGGGTATGATTACGCAACGCGTGGCCACTTCCAACGCCCTAGGTGGCTGGCTTGTTTCTGGCCTGGGCAACCTGAACGTAGCTGTGGGCGACTTTGCAGCACGCGCCGGAGCAGGCTTAGTTATAGGTTCGGCAGGGGGCTTTGGGAGATCCCCACTCTCTGTTGCGCTGTCCGTTGATGGTGAACATGCGTTTCGTCCGTGGACTTCCACCTGGCAAGAAGGCATGCACCGAGGCATTCTTCTACGTTACGCGGATTCACTTTTTGAAAAGCCCCTTTCAATAATGTCGTTCTACTCTTCCGTCACGTTGAATGGCAGGCACGAAACCAATGTTTCCGCGTCAGCAAATCTTGCGGTAGGTAGTGGAAATTCTGGTGGCGTTTTGTTGGGTGTTAATATTCAATCGTTGGTGTACTCCTCGGCAGTGGATAGGAATTCGATGCGAATTGTGAATGAGGCGCGGCGCGTATTAGCGTCGGTGTCGTGCTCCACGATGATCGGACCGATCAGTGCAATTTTCGAAGCCGGTGCGGATGACTCGCTGCGTCCACTGGGGACGGCGGTTCTACGACTGCCAACTTCGAATGGTGCGGCGATATTGGCGGCTCGATACATGCATGCAGACGTGCGCAACCCGTATGGAACGGCGGTTTCATCGCTGTCGGCGATTGGAAATGAGTGGGGCATTACGGCGGGAATGCAATGGAGCGAGCGAGGTGGTTGGCGCACCGAAAGTAGTGTGGATGTACATGGCATTGTGTCGGCATCGTACGGACGTCCCCTAATGTCGTACGGCATAAACGCAACGTTCGATGCCGAACGCAAGTTGAACAAGCATGCGTTGTTTTCGTGTAGATTCCGGTATGAATCTGACGACGACGGCTATCATTTGCCGCAGAGTTCGTTTACAAAAATGATAACCATGGAACGAGTAACCATGCGATGCGAACTCACCACACCAATCAATCCGCAAACAAAAATGCGCGCAAGAATCGACGTGCGTCGGGCGTGGTTCGACAACTACCGCGCCTCCGAAACCGGTGCGCTAGCGTTTGCCGAACTTGCATTTGCGCACGGAATTTTTTCGTTCAAAAGTAGAGTCACCGTCTACTCCGCGCAATCGCCCGATGTAGCCCCCTACAGCATCGAACAACAAACCGACGGCTACATGCGCACGGTAATGGGGTCGGGCCAAGGCAGCCGCATGTACATGTCAGCCACAGCAAAACTCATCGCCGGCCTCAAGCTCAGTATCTCCGCACTGCGCACAATTCGGTTCGATAAATCTATTGTTGAAGGGGGCTCGCAAGGCGTGGTAGTGCAGATCGACTACTCGATCAATTAGGAATTACGAATTGCGAATTACGAATTGCGAGTCCCGAGCGCGACGAGGGACGAACTTTCAATTACGATGTACGAGTCCCGAGCGCAACAAGGGACGAATAATCAATTATCAATTAGTAATTAGTAATAAACAATTAGCCCGGAGGGGGCGACATTTGTAGCCTCCGGGCACCAGAAATGAGCGCATCTGTGATTTGTATAAATCTTTGAAAGGAATGTACAATTTATAGCGTGATAAGTGGCTGATATTTGCGGTGTCAACATGGATCGGTTGGATGACCTCTTAGCCATGGAGCAGCCAGAGCTTCACGCGTGGTTTCAACCACCACAACCAGAGTTAACCGACCTAGACCGTTATACCGATCTGGTGGCTCGTACGCCTACTATCATCGTAGAATTGTGCCGCAAAGGTGTTACGCGTTTCCCTAATTTGTTGATGACTCAAACCTACTTACTCAACTCATCCATTCATATATGTACTTGCTCGGGCGGATACGGTGTACCAAATGAAAACTCTTCCGGGCAAAATTTTACAATTTTAACTGTGTCGTAAGTCGGAAATTTTAACGCGCTTGGATATTCTCCATTTGCACTACCATCAAAACCGCAAGTTATTCCTGTCAAACAGGCACTCATTAGAATTCGAAGTGGATTGTCTTTGGTCGGAACCCGTAGATTATTTAGATAGTCTCTGTTTGTCATGTTTTAGAGTGTTTTTTTAGCTGACTAATAGTGTTTTGAGGCTTTGAGTTCGGGCGGGATTTTAGCACCGATTTTTGATACGAAGAACTGAACTTAGATATACGCAGAAAGCGCCAAACGGAAATGATTTTCCGCCTGACGCAAAGCCGCTGCAATGGCCGGGTTCTATTGTTTAACTAATTTAAGTACTTGTTTTTTATCATCTCCGATACTCAACATATAAACACCTCTAGGTAGGTTTTCCATTTCTATAAATGTACTCTCATTATCTATTGTTCCCCACAAAACGGCTTTGCCTAAATATTCATAGAGTGTATATGCCGTTCCAATAAGTTTAGAATCTGCTTTCAAATTGATATGACTTGTGGTTGGATTCGGAAAAAGAGAAATGGCATATGTAACATCAAAATCAGCAATGCCTGTAGATGAATTCAAGTTAGAAAGAGCAATACGAAACACCCCTTGAGTATTCGTAGCCGCAATTATGTAGCTATCATTAAGTTCTAGATCGAAAATTGTTAAATCAGTTAAGCCAGTATTGATTGTGGTCCAATTGTCTCCATTATTTGTTGAGTAAAACACTCCTCCTCCAAAGGATCCCGCAACAATTAGCTGTGAGTTGCTGGCAAAGCCCCTGTAAGAACCCGAAGCAAGTCCCCCTCCTAGCAACGTCCAATTAGCTCCATAATCTGTAGATCGATAAACGCCTGTTCCTGTTGGTCCTCCGGCAAATAGCGTGCTCCCTTTGCTTTCAAGAGCTCTAAAATTTACGGACCCTCCTAAACCGTTGTTAACGGTAACCCAGTTAACACCCCAGTCAATACTCTTATAAATGCCAGCACCATTTGTACCTACAAATAAAGTATCATCAATTGCAGCAACACATCTTATATCGGTCGTTGGTAAACCTGCGGCATTCCAGTTGTCTCCCTGGTCGGTTGACATAAAGACACCTGTCGGTCCAACATAAAACAATCGTGAACCCACACTAAGGATTCCACTTCCGAGTAAATTCGTCAATCCAGAACTTTTAGAAACCCAAGATGCTCCATTGTCAGAACTCCTATAAGCGCCTTGACTGGTACAAGTGTAAATATTGGTGTTGTCCTTCGTAAAACCCCTCGTTGGGCCTACAGCATCATTTCCACTATTTGATTTTGAATAATTGGCTGCACTATCAATAGATAGATATGTTCCAGTTTGTCCACCAGCATAATTATAATTACCATTCGTTAATAGTGATTGCATATTCAAGCCAGCTGTTCCTGCACATTGTTGCCATTGTCCATAAGAGGAAAAACTGATGCAACACAATAGAATACTTTGTAGTGCTATTTTCTTCATCATTTATTTACCTAACATTTTAAAAAATTGAATACCCATAAAATACCTTTAATAACTGCAGTGTTTATTTTTTATTGCGAATATTACAAATGCATGGGGGGGGGGGGGGGGGG
>JABMNI010000078.1 GCA_013204605.1 Ignavibacteria bacterium | reverse complement strand
CCGACGATCCAAAAAATAATTTTACGCACCCGTTTCTTTGCACGTTCCCATCGGCCAGTTAGGGCGACGCATGCGTCGCCCTAACTGGCCGATGGGAACGTGCAAAGAAACGGGTGCGTAAAATTATTTTTTGGATCGTCGGCGTTCCCATTCCTTTCGTGGATTGTTCCTTGTATACCTTCGATACGCGTTCAATTCTTCTGGGCTGTTTACGATGACGTCGTAATAACCGCGCACCCAAATTTGGGTGGCTGGGAAAGCCCCCTGCCTGCGAATCAATCTCGAGCACGAAGATTTGAGCGAGCCAATAATTGCGCCTATTGAATTTTGAAGGGGGCCACGCGGATTGCTGGTGCCATCGCACGGGTTGCTGGTGCTGCCGCGGTGCCGGCGGTTGCCTGTCAACGTGTGTTTGATGCCGATCAGTAGGTGCACATGATCAGGCATAATGATGAACACATCGATTACCGCATTTTGAAAATGCCAAGGAATCTCGAGAATGCATTTTTCCACGATGCGTCCGAGTGCGTTCAAAACCATTTTACCGTTTTGTATTTCACCAAACAGTCTCCTTCTCCGGTTCGTTACAACCGTGATGAAATAAAGCCCGGTCTTTGTGTAGTCGTAGCCAGTCACTCTGGTATTTTTGCGGCCTTTGTCATTCTTTCGAATAACTGAACCGCCTTCTAGCGTTTTTCTTTCCTTGCACATCTACTCCCGTGCACAAGGCTGGATAAAATGTGACATATAAAACTCCGCTAAGCCTGCTATCCCCAAGTTGGGGCGACGCATGCGTCGCCCGGTATTCCGCGCCTAAGCCCGCCATCCCCAAGTTGGGGCGACGCATGCGTCGCCCGGTTTATACGCGCCTAAGCCCGCCATCCCCAAGTTGGGGCGACGCATGCGTCGCCCGGTACCTAAAGCGATTCGTCCCGTGATTCCCGCGCTCGCCGTACCGAATTTTTAGCTATTTTATGGAGTTATGCCAAGACTGTTCTCCATATTATCTGTGATGGTTGTTTTGCTGTGCGCAAATGCAGCGCAGGCGCAGCGTTGGCAGAAGATTACGTTGCCGGGGAATTACGAAGGACGTTACTATTTGGACGTGTTTTTTCTGCCTGCCGATCAACTGTTTGGATGGGCGTGTGACCAAGATAGTGGCTTTGTAATTCGAACTACCGATGGTGGGAATTCGTGGCGAGGGGCAAAGCTAGGACCCAACGGCCAGCGCTGTCACCTTGAGTATGTGCAGTTCCTAGATAAAAACATTGGCTATTGTAGCGGTCCTTGCGGCGCATTTAAATCTACCGATGGTGGTGCAACGTGGGCAGCCCTCACTGTGGCAACGCCAATGCCAAACCTTTGGGGAGGCTGGTTTAAGAGTGCAACGGAGGGGTGGTTTACCGGCGGCGGCTGCGGAGTGAATAACTTCTACCATACCACCGACGGTGGACAAAACTTTACGATAGTTTCAGACACTACCATCAAGCGCTCCAATTTGTCGGATCCGCTGTGGAATTCGGCCATGCCCGCAAATACGGTGTACGCAATTGGTAATGGCACACTGTGGAAGTCCACAAACAATGGCACAAACTGGGGAGTGGAATCGTACACGGGCACAAACTCGCCGTGGCACGAAGAAATTTCTATGTCGGGAAATACCATTTGCATTTCGAGCGCTTCAAGTAATTGCGCACCCAACGATTTTACCGGCGGTAGCATGCGCACAAGTACCGACCTCGGATCTACCTGGTCGGAAACCAGAACTACCGACGATATGTTCGGCACGTACCTTATCAACGATTCCAAAGGCTGGGCAACCGGTCTGTCTGGAAATGTTTGGTATACATCTAATAAAGGGGCTACGTGGACCTTGAGAAATTGTGGAATCGGTGACGCTCATACGGATGATGTGTTCTTCATGAACGATTCTACAGGATGGATTGCCGGACAGGGTTTGTTCAGATATTCTAGAGCCTTGCGCATTCAGTCAGATTCGGCAAAGGTGTTTAGACAAGCCTGCCCCAATATCGCGAACAGAGACACCGTATATATCTCCAACCTCAACTTCACTCCTTCCAACTGGATGGCCGGGATTACCGGTGTCGACGCCGATCAATTCCGCATTGTCAACTCACCGCTGTCCGCGCAAATCGGTGCGTGCGTGCGTCAGCCCATCATTATCGAATATCTGGCCTCGCGCGCCGGACAGCACAAAGCAATGTTGCTTGTAACAATCGGTAGTCCCGATACAGCACTCACGATAAACCTTTCAGGCGATCGCCGAGATAGAACCGGCTACCCAACCGACACACTGATCATAATGAACGTTCGCGTGGGTCAAACCGTTGCGCAACAATTAGCATGGTCCGCAACTGCCAGCCCAATTGAATCTATCCTGCTTATCGATCGCGTTTCGGGCGACACTTCCATAAACATGGTGGGAACAATTCCGGTGGCCCTTGCTCCGCCCCCAGTCAACGGCTACACCACCATTCGTGCAACAGCGCGCGATACAGGTTGGACTTCGGCGCGGTTCAAAGTAATAATCGGACCTTGCCTTCGCGACACATTTATCACCGTACGTATGTATGGGCTAAGCCCCATCATAAGCAGCATTGCTAGCGTTGCCATCGATTCGAAATGCAGGTTCACCGATACCCTTCGCATCCCCGTTTCTAACACCGGAAACTACCAACTTTCTATTGCAACAATTCGCACCGAGGCGCTCGGCAAAAACGCATTTAAAGTGATTGGATTTGTGAGTGGTCGCACCGCCAATCCGTATGTAATTCCAGCAGGCGTGACAGATACGTTGTTGGTGTTGTTCACGCCACAAACCGGCGACGATGCAGCCGACGTAGTTCTCGAACACGATGATTTCACAACCGCACGCAATGTTGCCCGCCCACTTAGAGTTGCCCTACGTGGTGTTAGCCAGCGTCCACAAATCGCACTAGAATCAAACGTTATCGACTTCGGAAAAATCTGCCTCAACTCACTTGCAGAACGCGGTTGGACACTTTCAAATTCAGGAACAAGTACCGCCACAATAACTTTCGAGAATATGTCTTCTCGGGTAGGGGGCTTCCCAGGCGGCAGCTCGGTAGTTACTTCGGGTCAAACAAAGTCGTACCGCATTAGTTTTAAATCAGCCACACTCGGAGTAATTCGAGATACCGTATGGATGCGCGCTACTCTTTGCGATTCTTCGCAGATGGTAATAGTACTTGCCACCGTTGTTGATTCACGAATTGTTATTACTCCAGCACAAATTGTTGAAAATGTGACGGCAGGAAATCCAATTACGAAAACTGCTGTTATAACAATTGTTGGTACCGATGTTACAACAGTTACATCGATAGTGGTTACGCCAACGCCACCAAATCTAGTTGTAGTTCTTCCAACGTTGCCAGCCGTGCTCTCATCGAACTCATCATTGAATGTGCAACTCACGTTCACGGCAGATTCTGCCGAGCAATACGTGGGGACAATTACTGCGAGCGGTACCGGACTCTGCAACGGTCAATCGGTAACCAATGTGAAGTTTGTAAACAACATGCCGGGAATTTATTTATCTAAATATAATGTTGATTTAGTGCAGCAATGCGGTCCAGCCATTCTGTACGATACAGTTATGGTGGTAAATACGTCCAACATACCGTCAAGTATTACTCCACCAGTAATTCTTGCCCCCGCTGGTGGCTTTGCCGTTGTTACTCCAACCACAACTTCCACGGTAGAAATAGGTAAGCCCCTTTCAATAATTGTATCCTATGTACCGCCTGCGCGAGGAAGCAATTCTGCTACCATGGAATTCGCAGATGCAGTTAGTGGAGAGAAATATATAGTGGCGTTGCAGGGCGCTTTGATTTTGTCGGACCTGCAGTTTAGCGTTACAACGATGGATTTTGGAAGAGTGGAAACTTGCACGCCTGATTCTGTGATAAAGTTTACTGTGACAAATGCGAGTGATTTTTTCGAGACGATTGTGGTGGAGAAAATTAATCTACAGCCGGGTTGTTCAACTACTCCGCAGCAAATAAAAATACCGATGGGCGAGACGGTGACACTAGAAGTACGGTGTTCGCCATCGGCTACAGATGCTGGAATTTCTACTGGTACGTTTGTAATTCGTGAGCTGCGTTGTGGCGAGGAAAAAATAATTACGGTGTTGGTTAACAACGTAACAGGAAAACTCACCATGTTGCCGGCTTCGTTACGATTTAAAACGTTGCTACCAGGGGAGACTGATCAACTGTCAGTTACTATTTCCAACAACACAAAAACCTCGCGGACGATTGTAGATCTGGTTGTTGATGTGAGCTCGGAGCCATTTACCATTACACCCGATGTTCGCGGTAGGTTGGTTGCACCGGGCGAAGATGTTCAAGTGCAGGTTGTGTACGCCCCGCTTACTCCGGCTGATAACAACGCGCAATTGGTGATGACGGATGCGTTTACATGTGTTAGTACAACCAAGACGGCGTTATTTGGGATTGCTCGTGCGTACGTTACGCCGCCGGTATATCAGGTAAATCTTTTTGTCGACAACTACTTTGCCGCTCCAGGTACTCAGGTAAAAATTCCGGTGCAATGGAAGTCGGACGTGAAGGAAGCGTTGATTGATACCTTGACTACTGAAATTGATTTTTACGAGTTGTTGTATAACGTAGACACCGTGTTGCTCGGAAATTTGCCGGATGCAATTGTAACGACATCTTTTACGAATGGGAAGTTGAAAATTGTTGTGGCAAATGACGGACCTAACATGGGTAGACCGGGAGTGGTTTGTACCATGGTGGGAACAGCGTTTGGGGCATTGCCAGATAGCACGGGATTTATTTTTTCGAACTCCACAGTTACGGCGGGCGAATCCACCACGATAATCACAACCCCGGGTTCGCTAGTAGTTGATGCGTGCGGTCCGCGGTTCTTAATTCGTCTTGGTGCACCAAGTGGTTTCAAAATTTTGCCACCTACACCGGCGCAATACGAAGTACAAATAGAAGTACTGGCAAATATTCCGCAACGAGTAAGCGTCGACTTTATAAACAGCGTAGGCGACATTATTCCAACCAACGTGTCCGAAAGTTTTGCGGCCGGAACGTTCCAACTTTCAGTTCCAATTTCAAACCTCGCAAATGGTTTGTACGGAATGAGATTTACCACCTCGTTAGGTGGCACCTACATTTTAATGCTGCCCGTAGTCCGTTAATTGCTATTTGCTTTCTGGTAGGGGGTTTACCAGCTTTCGCGCTAAGTTGGCAAAACTATTTCGCCAGTCTTGCTTTGTGTCCTTAGTAAACTTATCCTCCACGCTTCGCAACACCGCACTGCCGCCGTCTTTTTCTATAGTGCCCAACGTTAAGGTTAACACGTATCCACCCGTTGTAAACCTGCACGTACCCGATATTATTTGCTCAATGCCGAACGCATAAAAAATACCTCGTTCTCTTGTGGTAGTACCGTGGTTGTTTGCAATCATGTACAAGTTTGCGCGGGTTAGCATTGTATCGCGCGTTTCAATATCAACCAACGTCATTTCGCCCGACGCTGAAAGTGCTTCGGTAATAGTTTGGACGGCGTGGTATGACGTAACTTCTTGTTCCTTGAATAACGACCACGCTGGTGTTTTTGAAGTGTCAACATCCGACGTGACATTTACTCCACCCACCACCACCGTAGGTGCAACGCGGGCGCGAAAAAGAGAATCTACCGTACCATACAAAATCGGATTTTTCACGCAGTCCATCAGCGCGTGTTGCGCAGCGAGAAGTAAGGCTGGATCTGCAACTATAGCATCGGTCGAATCGCTCTGAAATCTGATGGCCGCATATCCTACGCCTCGAAGTGTTGTTGCATACTGTGCCCCATACTGCATTACCAATTCAGTGCGAATAAGATTTACAAACCGCCGCGTGCTTACAAACAAAAGAATGTCGGCCTTCAACTCCGCTGCGGCCTGCGCGTTTGTTAGTCCCACCAAGCCCCTTTCCCGAAGAATCGAATCGCGAACATCGACCGGCATAATTAAGTACGCGCTACTTAGTTGAAACGCCAGAGCAACTCCCGCTTCGACTTTCGAGATTGGTACAAGCGTGTCGGCAGTGTCGGCAATCACCGAAACAATCAAAACTTTCCTCGTGTCTGACGCCGTTTCTTGGGCATGTAACGTAAGCGTAACACTGAAAAACGCAATGTAAAGAAATGGTAACACTGCCTTAATACTCAGGTAACATGCCAAGGATAAGTTGCAGCCGATGTTGTTGTTCAATGAAACGGTGGTGGTATTTAACATGAAAAGATTCGTATACACATTAATAATAATGGTAATTGCAGGTTCTATTCTACACGCAGAGGTAGGACAGACAGGCATTATTGCAGGCAAAGTTACAGATGGTACCACGGGTGAGGTACTGAATAGTGCAACCGTGCAAATTAAGTCGGAAAAAAAGGGTGGATACACTGACAAGAATGGACAGTTCCGAATAAAGAAACTTCCTGCCGGAATGTACATGGTTACTGTGAGCTACGTTGGATACACTACAAAGGAAATCGATTCTGTTCGCGTTCGCGAGGGAAAAACCACCGAAATTGTTGTGGCTCTCTTTGAGGTAACGTCAAACGGTAAAGAAGTAATTGTAATGGCTGAGCGAATCAACGATAATGCCGCATCAGTTCTCGCTGTACGTCAAAATTCTACAGCCGTGAGTGATGGCGTTGCGAAAGAAGAAATTTCCAGAATGGGCGACAGCGATGCCGGCCAGTCTGTTAAGCGTGTTACCGGTGTAACATTGGTTGAAGGCAAGTACGTGTATGTGCGCGGCGTAAGTGACCGGTACAGCAACACCACGTTGAACGGCGCCTCGCTAACTACCACCGAGCCAGATAAAAAATCATTCGCATTCGACATGTTCCCGGCCGAATTGCTGCAGAATGCAAACGTCACAAAATCATTCACCCCCGATCTTCCTGGCAACTTTGTAGGGGGCTTGGTGCAACTCAACACAATTGATTTTCCGGCAGGCTTTGGTGTGCGGGTTAATCTTGGCGGAAGTAGTAACGACTTCGTTACTAATCAAGGCGGACAATTTATCATGGCGCCGCGTGGAAGTACAGACTGGTTGGGAATGGATGACGGGTCTCGGTCAGCCCCTTCAAATATTCCTGATACTCAAAGAGATTTCTCGGCGTTGCTATCAAAGGTGCGCGCGCGCGACCAGGATGCGATTGCGGAGTGGGAGTCTATTGGACGCGGCTTTAACAACAACTCATGGAATTCAAAACTCGAAACCGCGCCGATGAACCTTAAGGGCGGAGTATCGTTTACGAATTTACTAGAGGCGGGCGAAGAAGGAACAATTGGCATAGTTGCAGGTTTGAACTACAACACTAACTACAGCATTAATAGAATTGTTCGGCGTGGTTTGCAGTCGAACTCGGAATTGTTGTTCGATTACTCTGGTCAGCAATCCAGCGTCGAGTCGGGCTTGAGCGGACTTGCAAATATTGCGTACCGCATTAATCAAGCAAACTCGTTTTCGTTTAAAAACACGTACAATCAGACTTCCGAAAATCAAACCGTCTATTTGTATGGTAGCGATTTTGCGCAACAACAACTGCGCAAAAATCTTTCGTCGGAATTTTTACAAAAGCAATTGCTGTCGTCTACACTTTCAGGCGAGCACACAATTGCCGCACTTAACAGCGCCGCATTGGACTGGAGATTGGGATACTCGCAGTCTTCCAGAAATCAGCCGGACTATCTGCGTCTGCGGTACCAACGTAACATCACAGACGAAGGCTATGATCTTGAGGCAGCCATTCCTAGCACGCAACAGGGGTCGGGTCCCGACGCTGGACGCTTCTTTTCCAACCTCAACGAGTTTGCAAGAAGTGCAGCACTAAACTTCTTACTTCCTACCAGTCTTTTCAAGATAAAGGTAGGGGGCTTGCACGAATCTAAAAACAGAACGTTCCAAGCGCGATCGTTTACAATTACGCGCAGCAATCAGCCCGACATGGAGCTTGATGCATCGTTATTCACGTCAGAAAAAAATGAAATTCCTAATCCGGGTGCACTGTTTGCCGATTCGAATTACAGTGTGAGCAGACTAGGAATAAGTGAAGATTCACGTCTTAGGGATGCATACAACGCCTCCGAGAATCTCTTCGCCTACTATGCAATGACGGAGGTTCCATTCAAAATTGGCGATGTTGGTGCAAGGGTGATTGCAGGTGCCAGAGTAGAGCAGAACCAACAAAAGCTAAACAGTTTCAGCGATCAAGATCAGCCGGTTGTAGTGGACGTGAATCTGACCGACATTCTTCCATCGGTGAATCTTATTCTAACGCCACAATCAAACATGAACATTCGGATGGCGGCAACACAAACATTGTCCAGACCATCATTGCGTGAGTTTGCGCCGTTTGCGTTTTACGACTATGCAACGCAATCGTTAGTGCGTGGTAACCCCGCGTTAACTAGAGCACTTGTTCAGAACTACGATATTCGTTGGGAGTACTTTGAGAAGCCGGGTGAGGTACTAAGTGCATCGTTGTTTTATAAAAACTTCAACCATGCAATCGAAGAAACCATCGATCCGGCTGCAAGTGAAATCATTCGCAGTTTCAAGAATGCTCAGGGCGATGCCCAGAACTACGGAATAGAGTTGGAGCTACGCAAGAACCTAGGTTTTCTTTCAAGCGCGCTCGACAATTTTATGTTCAATGCTAACTACGCTTGGATAAACTCCGTAATCGAAGTCAAGCAAGGTGCACTTACGGACCGACGTACAATGTGGGGACAGAGTCCATACACATTGAACCTTGGTTTATTTTACATGAACACTTCCAGCAATACATCCATTACACTAGGTTACAATCGTGCGGGCAAGAAGATTGTTCAAGTTGCACAGATTGGGGTCTTTCAGGGTACAAACAACCCTCACGTTTACGAACTACCACGCGATGTGATAGACGCTTCAGTAATTCAACATTTCGGTGGACTAGAAGTGAAGGTATCCGTAAGAGACCTACTTAATCAACCTCTGCAGTGGGAACAGGTTGGACAGATTGTTCAATCGAATGTTCGTGGCAGAACGTTCGCAATAAGTTTTTCACACAAATTTAATTGATCAGAAAAGTATTTCTCATAAATGAAAATAAACAGAATGAAATATCAGAATACCTTAAATCCATTGCGCTTGCTGTTAGTATTAGCAACATTTGTGATACTGCTAACGGTGAATGCATCAGCCGATTACACGGCAAAAATTAAGACTCCGAACGGTGGTGAAACGTACCGTCCAGGAAGCTCACAAACTATAACTTGGGACACCACCGGGGTCCCATTTTCGACGCGTTGGAAATTTCAGTTCGGAACAACTCCCTCTGGACCTTGGACAGAGCTTCAAGGACTGACAAGTGTGAAAGACTCTGGAAGCACTCGGGGTCAATTTGCTGGTGGCTTTAGGATCCCGGCTATTGGCACAAATAGCGCCTACCTGAGAATGGAAGAAGTTGGTAACGCAGATAAGAGCGACGTAAGTGATGGTGCATTTACCCTTACTTCTCCAACAGTTATTCATGTTGACTCAACCCTACGTGGCGAGATAACAGGAAGTGTTGTCTTGCATCGCACCAAGGTGTACGGTTTAGATGGTTACGTGTACGTAAACGACGGCGGAAAGCTAATTATAGAACCAGGTACTATTGTGGTTGGTGATACAGTTGGACAGAACTCAGTGCTTTGTGTTAATCGCGGCGGAATAATTATTGCCGAGGGAACCAAAACTTCGCCAATTGTATTTACGTCTCGCGCAGCACCGGGTCAGAGGGAACGCGGCGACTGGGGTGGAATAGTTCTGTGTGGAAAAGCCCGCACGAATCACCCAGGTGGTGAATCTCAAATTGAGGGTGGAATTGCAGATCCATCACCCGGTAAGGGCTGGTTTGGTGGACAGAATGATGATGATTCAAGTGGCTCATTGAAATATGTGCGTATTGAGTTTGCAGGAATCGCCGTGGCTCCGAACAATGAATTAAACTCGCTTACCATGGGTGCGGTTGGTAGAAAAACCATGATAGATTATGTGCAATGCTCGTATTCTAACGACGATGCATTTGAATGGTTTGGTGGTTCTGTAAATGCAAAACACTTGGTAGCATTTGGAACACTTGATGATGACTTCGACACAGACAATGGATTTTCCGGCTTGGTGCAATTTGGGCTCATCAAAAGATTTCAGAACATTGCCGATGTTTCTACATCTGAGTCTTTCGAAAGTGACAACGATTCAAAAGCATCTTACAACGAACCGTTAACTCGGGGAGTTTTTTCGAACGTTACTTCAATTGGACCTATTCAAGACACAAGTTGGACGCCCGGCAATGGACCAACTAATTACAATTCAAGATTTGGTGCTGCCGCTCAAATCCGACGCAATTCACGTCTGTCTATCCACAACACTATTTTTCTTGGTTGGCCACGCGGTTTGGAAATTGCTCAGACTCCAACAATGGTTGCCGCGGTTGCTGATAGCGTGTTCGTGCGCAATTGTTCATTCTTCGGAATTAAAATCTCGGTATTCAACCTAGCGGGTGGCACGGCACCTCTTGGTTTCGATCTTACATGGATTAACGAAGCAACATTCAACAATCAGAGCGCTGTAACATCGCCAAACTTGGCACAGTTGAAAGCAGCCTTCGGTAATGGTTTCGATTTGAATCCCGTACCGTACTCCTCAGCCCCCTACCTTACAACAGCGTCGTTTGCAGGTGGTGGAGCAAGCAGAATTGACGATCCGTTTTTCGAACACGTAGAGTATCAAGGTGCTTTTTCTCAGATAGAGCAAGACCGTTGGGATGCCGGCTGGACAAACTACGATCCGGTTAACACCGAGTACAAAGCATCTGTGAACGTGATGCTAAGATCGCCTGGTGCAACTGCTGGCGAAAAATACGTGAAGGGTACTACGGTTGATATCAAGTGGGATACTACTGGAACAAAGGGTCAGCACTTTATGTTTGAATATGCTAACTCAATTACCGGTCCATGGGCCGTGATTAATGGTGCAGCAGACGTGGTTGACGACGGGGCAACTAGAGGTGTACTGGCTAAAGGGTTCTTGGTGCCAGATGCACTTACTACCTCGGGCTACATTAAAATGACTAGCACAACTGATCCTACTTCATTCGATATTTCAAACTATCCATTCTCGATTATTAATCCGCCAACTGTGGCAATTCGATTGATCGAGCCCGGTACAAATGTGAAGTCAATTCGCGTTGGACAGTCAACAGATATTACTTGGGACACTACAGGTACCTACCAGAAACGTTGGAGATTCGATTTCGCACACTCTGCATCTGGTCCGTGGAGCCCCCTTCCAGGACTCAGTAACGTTCTAGATTCAGGTTCAACTCGTGGCAAGGTAGCTGGAAGTGTAATCTTCCGTCCAGAAGATGTTTCGCCTATGGGCTACATCAGAATGATGCAGATTTCCGACTCTTCGAAATTTGATATTAACGATCAGGCCTTTGCTATTACCGGTGCGCAGAACGTTGTTGTTGATAGCACGTTGCGCGGTGAAATTTCTGGCAGGGTAATGCTTCACAACACAAAAATTTATGGTATTGATGGCTACGTGTACGTTATGGACGGTGCTGAACTTGTAATTGAGCCGGGTACAATTATTGTTGGTGATACGGTTGGACAAAATTCAGTGCTGTGTATTAATCGCGGCGGAAAACTTATTGCGCGCGGTACTCCAAACTTTCCGATTATTTTTACCAGCCGTGCTAAGGCCGGTGATAGGGTCCGCGGCGACTGGGGTGGAATTGTTTTTTGCGGTAAAGCCCGCACCAACCATCCAGGTGGCGAGTCTCAAATTGAAGGGGGCATTGCAGATCCTACTCCGGGTAAGGGTTGGTTTGGTGGACAGAATGATGATGACTCATCAGGCGTTCTAGCGTATGCGCGAATTGAATTTGCGGGTATTGCGGTGGCTCCAAACAACGAGTTGAATGGTTTGACACTTGGAGCGGTAGGTAACAAAACCGAAATCCATCACGTACAGGTTTCGCATGCTAACGATGACTCTTTTGAGTGGTTTGGTGGCAGTGTAAATATGAAGCACATCATTGCCTATGGTGGTATTGATGATGACTTCGACACTGACAATGGTTTCTCGGGTAAGGTGCAGCACGCATTGGGTATCAGGTTCAAAAATGTTGCAGATGTTTCTACATCAGAAGCATTTGAAAGTGATAACGATTCTAAGGCATCTTCAAACCTACCTTTAACATCGGCAACGTTCAGTAACGTTACAAGCGTGGGACCGGTTATGGATACAACATGGACCCCAGGCAACGGTGCGAACAACTACAACACTCGTTTCGGCGCAGCTGTTCAAATTCGCCGAAACTCACGTTTGAATATTCACAACTCAATTTTCTTGGGATGGCCACGAGCAATTGAAATTGCACAAACTCCAACCATGGATGCTGCTGCGGCAGACTCTTTCAACGTCCGTAACAATAGCTGGTACGGCGTGAAAACTACTTGGTTGAATCTAGCCGGTGGAACTGCTCCTGCGGGCCTTAACGAAAACTGGATAGCCAAGCCTGCCTACGGTAACACTATTGATAAGTCTTCGCCAAACGTGGCAATGCTAACCAATCCTTACGGAAGTACGGTTGAATTCGATCCAACTGCAAAAAATGGATCGCCTGTGTTAAGCGGTACTAATTACGATGTCACAGCAAACTCAAAAATTTCAGATTCATACTTTGACCGCGTAGCATATCGCGGTGCGTTTGATATGCAACGCTGGGATCTTCCATGGGCAGAGTACGATCCAGTAAATGTTGAGTACAAAGCACAACCTGCGGTTGGCGTTCAAGAAGATGTGTACGCCAAAGCTGGAACGGCTTACGCAACTGCCGGTACTGTGGTAGCATTCCCAAATCCGAGTGCCGAAGTAACTAATGTTCGATACACATTGAACTATGCAGGTAAAACAACAGTGCGCGTAGTAGATCCAACTGGTGCAACCACGTCGGCGTTCATCGTCGGAATGGAACAAGAGGCAGGCGTTTACGAATTCAGTTTACTGACTCGTGACCTTGCCAACGGCGTTTACTACGTGCATGTTATTTCTGAACATGGCACATTCACTGTACCAATTTCAGTAATTCACTAATTGAAAATTCTGCTGGTGTTATCAAGAACGTTAGGATCATCCAAACTACTTGAACAATCAGCAACTTAGAAGCGGTTGCAGGCTTCTCCCGTTTGAACCTGTGCCACCACAACATCACTCCAACCAGTGGGAGTGTTATGGCAAACCATGCTATAAACACTCCTGCATAGTTGGTGTATTCAAAACCGAATAATTGTTGGATAAGGGGCCAACCCACACCGTAAACAATCATAAGGTGTGTAATGTATAAGAACAATGATTCGCGTCCCATTGTCTGCAAAACTTGTCCAACCTTACGCTTCTGCAAATGAGCTTCTACTATATATAGAAGTCCGAATACTCCAAGTATTCCACCCACTCTAATTATCATCATCGGCATGGATACACCGTATTCTATGTTGTGCCAAAGCGAAACTGGGGGGACGTCTTTCAAATTGTATATCAATGCAGGAATCACTAATCCTATACCAACAAACCATCTGGCTAACTGATGTTTGTTTTCCGCCTGCATAAAGAGTCCGGTAAAGTATGCCCCTGCAAACAAATACACCCCCCAAGGCAGAATTGGAAACGGCGAATGTGGCAGTGGAAGAAAAGCAATTCCAATCCATTTCGGAAGTGAATTAAGCAATTCGCTATTCCACAAAAAAGGAGTTCCAGCAGCTATTAGTAGTGCCGCTATACCGTACAGATTAGTCGATATTCTTAGGCTCTTCGAAAGCAAGAAAATAACGAGGGCTAGTAACGATGAGTAAACAATCGTCTGAAGAACGTCGAATTGCAACCAAGGTAAAAGCTCGGCAGCTGGCTTTTGCATAACTACTTGAGCCGAAAAGAATGGTATATGTAAGGAATACGCCCAAAACAAAACATACATGAGTCTTTTAAGGTAGGTCATTAAGTCAGAGGAAAACCTGAGGTAGTCTTTCCCCTTTCTCGATAGCGCAATCCACAACCCAGAGCCTGCGCAAAAAATGAAAGCGGGTGCCACGAAACCATTGGAAAGATTGAGGAGCTCAAAAAACTTGGTCTCTCGCAAAACTGGCATCAACATTACATTGGTAACGTGTACCTGTATCATCCAGAGAACCGCAAAGCCCCTTAATACATCGAGAAAAACGAACCTTTGTGAAGCCATACGGTGTTGCTACTCGTGTAATTTTTTGTTGGTTTTTTTTGGCGGTGCGTTCCCCGACATTCTGCGAACAAACCCGATTGCGAGATTCATAAAGAAAATGATTCCCACTACGATAAGCATGAAAATAATAAATGGTCGTTGAAGCATGGCCGAATATAGGGAGCTTGTGCAACTAAAAGACATTCTAAAGCCTGTGCGCACTATTTTAGCAGCAATGAGCGCCAAACCTACAGCACCATCTCTGATTGCATCGATTGATGTGGGGACGAATTCGTTCCACATGGTCATCGCATCCGTGAGCGCGCGAGGCGTGTTGGAAGTGCATGCGAAGAACAAGGAATTGGTGCGGCTTGGGGCATCGGCAGGTGATATGAAAAAGCTGTCGTCGGAGGCAATGAAGCGCGGCGTTGCAACGCTAAAAATCTTTGCCGCCGAAGCCGAACAACACGGCGCACACGTTCGGGCAGTTGCCACAAGTGCAGTGCGGGAGGCGTTGAATGCATCGGATTTTATCGACGAAGTACGAACTGCCACCGGCATCGACGTAGAAGTTATTAGTGGCATCGAAGAAGGCCGACTGATTTACGTTGGAGCACTTCATGCGCTTCCAATTGTAAAATCGGAAGTGTTAGTAGTTGATATTGGAGGGGGCAGTACAGAGCTTGTAATTGGAAAGAATGGGAGCACGCAGTATGTGCACTCATCGAAGCTTGGTCATATACGAATGACAAAACGTTTCTTTACCGATGCGAAGGTTACCGACGAACAAATTGAAGAATGTAGGGTGGCTATTCGCAATGAATGGCTGATGGAATTCCAAACTCTATTACAATACGGATTTGAAACTGCCATTGGAACCAGTGGAACAATTTCGGCAATTGCAACCATGGTGCTAACTAAGGCGGGTAAACGTGTGCCTGAATCTTTGAACGGCTTACGCTTTTCGCGCTCGGAATTGCTAGATGTTATTGCGGACGTGCTTGGCGCGCGCACCCAGCAGAAGCGGCTTGCCCTACCGGGGATGGATGCCAAACGTGCCGACGTGATTGTAGGTGGTGCGTTGATTTTGGAGCAAGCCATTATTGGACTGAATATCCAAGAACTTACTATTAGTGGTTATGCCTTGCGCGAAGGAATTGTATTTGATACCGTGCAAAAGCAACGAGATATTGATGAGCATCATCATCTAGCTCACTTGCGTTATCAAAGTATACATCAGTTGAGCAAACGGTACGAAGCCAGGCAAGTTCATGCTGAACACGTTAAGAAATTAGCGCTGCAATTATTTGATGATCTTGGAAGTCTGCATGGCATGACCGATAAAGAGCGTGAGATTTTGGAGGCAGCTGCGTTGTTGCATGATATTGGATTCTACGTTTCGGCTGAACAACATCATAAGCATGCCGAATATATTATTCGCAATAGTTCTGTGCTTGGCTTTACAAACGATGAAACCGATTTGATAGCATCGGTTGCACGGTATCACAGAAAAAGTCATCCGAAAAAGAAACATGATTTGTACGGTGGAATGTCAGCCGAAGAGCAACAAATTGTAAGACTACTAAGCGGACTGTTGCGGATTGCCGAAGGCCTCGACCGACGCCAACACGGCTACGTGCAGCAAGTGCGAGCTAAGAAACAAAATGGTGGCGTCACCATTCTACTCACAGCACCAACCTCGCAACCTGACGTGGAACTATGGAGCGCTGAGCGCCGCAAGGACCTCTTGGAAGAGGCCCTGGCGTGCGATGTGAAATTCCAAGTGCAAAGCCTGTAGAAGTAAGCAGTTCGCAAATTTCGAGGCAGGCATTCCTGTGAAATTCAAAAGGTTTTCACGAGAAACAACGAGATATTAACAAGAATTATTGAACCTTTTCGTTCTACACTGTCCTTATAACTCAAATCAATTATTTGTTGGAGATTTACAATGCAGAAAAAATCCTTGCTTGCGGCAGTGGCACTAATTGGTGTAGGTGTGGTGTTTGGTGTAATTCTAATGACTTCGTTTGGGGGAAATGCCCTTCAAAACGTTTTTGCCTCGGGCAACGAACTTGGTGCAAAAACAGCTCCCGTGCAAGTGCCGGAAGTTGTTAAGGCCTTGAACAATCAATTTGTTGTGGTTTCGGAAGCCGTGAAGAGGTCGGTGGTTAGTATTAGCGTGACCATTAAGCGTGAGCGAACACGAAGCCCCTTGCCGAATGATTTCTTTAAATTCTTCGGACCCGATGGCGGCGGCGGAATGGAAGAGATTCCGGAGCAACCAATGGAAGGTGAAGCCTCGGGTAGTGGTGTGATGGTTACGCAGGATGGGTATATCGTGACCAATAATCACGTGGTTGAGCAAGCGAAAGAAGGGGGCATTACGGTTACCACGGTGGATCAAAAAGAATACAAGGCGCGACTAATTGGGAGAGATCCGCTGACGGATTTGGCCGTGCTAAAAATTGACGGCACGTTCGAGCCAGCGCATTTTGCTGAGAAAAGCAGTGTGCGTGTTGGTGAGTGGGTAGTGGCAATTGGAAATCCGCTGGGTCTGAAATCTACAGTAACGGCCGGCATCGTATCGGCTATGGGACGGGGCATTGGAATTGTAGGAACCAACGATCAGACTCTCGAGCGCAACCGTTACGCGGTTGAAAATTTTATACAAACTGATGCAGCTATAAATCCCGGAAACTCTGGTGGTGGACTGTTCAGTCTTGACGGATCGTTGGTTGGAATTAATACGGCAATTGCATCGCGTTCCGGTTACAATCAGGGTTACGGATTTGCAATTCCAATTGATATGGTACGCAGTGTTGTTTTGGATTTGATGGATGATGGAAAAATTCAAAGGGGCTATATAGGCGTAGAAATCACAACGGTTGATGAAACTACGGCAAAAGCTGTTGGCTTAAAAAATGTTGCAGGCGTTCATGTAAACCGCGTGGTTCGCGATGGCGCTGCCGCCTCGGCCGGTATTGAAGTGGGCGACGTGATACTTAAAGTTGATGGCGAGAGCGTAAAGACTTCCAATGATCTGCAAAATGAAATTGTGTTGCGCAGAGCCGGCGATAAAGTGAATCTCACCATCTGGCGAAACGGTGCGGAAATTGTAAAAAGTGTCAAACTGAAATCTTTAGAAGGCAACTCATTTGCCGATGCCGAAGTTCGAGCAGGCGAGATAACTACAAAGCCACACGACGAACCCGTTTCATTTAAGGGGCTAGGATTTACTGCCTCTGGTTTATCGCAAGCTGACAAATCTCAGTTCGATACAAAGTCTGGCGTGATTGTTTCGAAGGTTGAAAGTAGGGGAGTTGTAGCGCGCCGTGGACTGCGCCAAGGAACTCTAATTCTTAAAGCCGACGGGCAAAACGTAACTTCGCCTGAACAACTGAACGGCATTCTAAATTCCAAAAAGCCCGGCGACGGAGTTTTGTTTGTTGTGAAAGACAAAGACGGAACAAAGCAAGCCGTGACAGTTGAAATCCCCGAAGACAATTCGTAACACATAAAGTAGTTTTCATGAAGAAGAGAAGTGTAGTTAGTGTCGTTGCAGCCATGGTTGCAGCGACACTTTGTTTTTCCGGAACTGCCTTGCAGGCGCAGTGGTTTGTAGGTCCCAACCTGCAATACCTCATCACCACGAATACTCCTGCTGAAGTATCGCGAGCCTCACCACCGTCGCGATTAGCCTTCGGCGTACAATTGCAAAAAACCCTGAAGTCGAACCTTGCATTTGCTTTCGAAGTAAACTATCGCACAGAAAATGGTGAGATGAAAACAGGCTACGTAGCTGCTAACAAGTTCCCCCACGAAGCCCCCAACACCACTTCTAACACGGCCTCTACGGCCACTCACTCGACTTCTAACACGGCCTCTACGGCCACTCACTCGACCTCTAACACGCCTCCTCAAATACAGGTAGTAGAGCCAGGCGGGTTGGGTCCGCAAGTACTCACCACGCTCACCTCCAGCAGCGTAGAGGCCAGCGCCATGTTAAAGATTCCCATGGTCGACCTCGATTCTTCTGGCACTGTTTTGCACTTAAATTTAGGTGCATTAGCCGACCGAGTTTTAAGCACCGAACAAGTTGACGACTATTCGCAAATCCCCGACTATCTCGGTCCAAAAACTGTCACGGTCAACTACGTCCCTCAGTTCGGTTTTGGCGCCATGTTTGGCGTCGGCGTAGCAACCAACATGGGTCCCGGCAAACTCCTCTTCGATCTACGCTTCGTATTTCGAAATCCAAAAACGGCCCTCACCAACACCACCCCTTCTCAAGAACAAGACCTCAGCTGGCTCATCGGCCAGGGCATGCGATTTGGTGTTTCGTATTTGTTTTCGCTATAAACAAAACCCAAGGGGCAAAAGCTGAAGGCAAAAGCTGAAGGCAAAAGCCGGATGCAAAAGCCGGAGGGCGAAACCCGGAGGCGAAATTTCAATTGTCACGTTTTGTGGGCTGTTAGACACTTCAATAGTGGAGGTATCTATATGGCAATTGAAAATCTTAGAATATATAACGAAGCTCGCGAGATATCAAGGTTGAT
>JABMNI010000077.1 GCA_013204605.1 Ignavibacteria bacterium | reverse complement strand
ACTTTAATGGTTATTCAAAAGTAGAATTATCAGTCCAGTTATTTAGGGGTCTAGAACGATTAGTAACTGCTAGTAGTTATGGTCAACAATAACAGCAATAGTGTAGAGGACTACTCCCAGTTGTCTTTTGAGGACTTTAGACAAGAAAACGGTGCGCCTTACTGGTGGGGTACTGACATCATGAAAATGATAGGTTTGTCGGATAAGAAAGAGTTTGATGCACTGATTAACAAGCGCGCAATCGCGGCATATATTGCTACCGATATGGAATGGCAAAACGACTTCCGTAATTACGACAGACAGGGCGTTACAGATTGGAAGTTGTCTCGGATGGCGTGCTACATGATAGTAATGAACGCAGATCCAAACATTCCTCAAGTGGCTGAAGCTCAATTCTTCTTTGCGAGCATGACAGAGCAGTTCCTTGCTACGCAGGCACCAGAAGAGATAGACAGACTCATTGTTCGACGTGAAGTCTCAGAAGCAACAAAATCGCTTAACTCAACCGCGAAGCAAGCTGGTGTGATAGATTTCGGAAAGTTTACGACGGCAGGATACTTGGGCATGTATAACATGTATCATACGAGATTGGCAAAACAGCGCAACGTTCCTTCTAACAAACTAATGGATTATATGGGGCGGTCGGAGCTGGCCGCAAATTTGTTCCGCGCAACTATGACAGAAGAAAAGATAAAATTAGAAAAGTTGCAAGGCCAAAAAATACTAGAGGATGCTCATAAAGAAGTAGGCTCCCAAGTCAGGAAGATGGTGAAGTTGAATACGGGGAAAAACCCTGAGGATCTACCGGTTAGGCGTGAACTACCCGGCATTAAGAAGAATTTGAAGAGCACAAAAAAGCACATGTCTCGTCTTGAGCCAATTCGCGATTCGCAAAAAAATGAAATCGGTGAAGGAGATAATCCCCAAAAGGATGGGAAATAGCAGTGCCAGCCAACAATATCTGTATAAGATATATTACTAAGGACCTGCGGGTCCTTTTTTTGTCCTTGTAGTTTGCCAAATCATTAGTAGTGGATGTTCAGCGATGCAAGAATTACAAATGCCAATACTCCCAAAAAGAAAAACAACCCACTCGCATAGTTCAGCTTTTCAACGAAACGCGCACGGCTATCCAACTTACCGGCAACAAAGTCACCTTGGTTACGCGCAATAAAAAGGGCGTCGATATAATTGTTAGCAGAAAGCTGAAATCCTAGTAAAACGGTTACAATAGCTATAACCCACAACCACAAAGCTACAATCAGAAAACCATAGTGGGAAATGCAATACCCTTTACTAAGTATAGCGTTAATAAACAGAACGGCAGCTGCAATGAGACCGCTCGATAGAGTGAGAATAGATTTGTCATACTCACGTTGGTTAGACAATGCTGCTTTAAAGAATTCAGATTGAAACATATCGTGCGTTGCTTCAGATTCCCGGGAGTCACCCATAACTCTTTCCGTAATGATGAAAAGTAAATATAGTATTTTTTTTTAAATGACCTTCAAGCCTGAGCCAACGATCAGTTGCCCTACATACTCGGCTAGCTCTACCTCTTGCGCTGCTTGCAGCCCCATAAACCTCCACGGGCGTCTTGACCTACCGGCTCCTGTGACGGACAGCCACAGCGCTTTTTGCTCCTGGACAGGATCGTCGAAACCGACACTCACGCTAGTCTCAGTCAACTTGGTCACGTTGAGGCTTCGCATCATGGCTCCTGTTGCTTGCAGGTAGTCTCCTTCCGGGTTCTGGCCACGCATGCTGCGTAGGTCCGAGTAGCCCCCAGTCACTAGATAATACAGCTGCCTTTCAGTGTGGTAAACGCTTTTAATATACCTTCTTCTACGAAGCCTGCTGCTATCAATATTTTTATAAGGTACTTCGGATTCAAGTTCATACAGACTCAAGCATTAACGAGTACTCCAGAGTATCGGCATCATCTGGGATTGGCTCGCTCCTTTCCTGCAACTCTTCAATGTAAAGTGCGATCGCCTCTCTTGCCATAGCTATCGCTTCATCTATATCCTCGCCAAAAGTAATGCAACCTGGCAAGGCCGGAACTGTGACGGTAAAGCCCCCTTCAGCCTCTCTTTGCAATCGAATCTTGTACGTGTACATAATTTCCTGATGGTAATTATCGCAAAATATCAATCAAACAAACAGCAGGCAAATCGCAATGTGAATTGAGGTGTTGGGACAACGCGATAGTTTGATGCAATTACTCCGCGCCGCAGCGCTGCCACTATTTCAATATTATCACATTGCCATTCTCACATCTTCACATTATCAGATTGGCATTCTCACATTTACACATTTACACATTTCCACATTGGCATTCCGACATTGCCATTCTCACATTTACACATTTTCACATTTTCTAGTTCTTAGAGACAAACGTTACCTTCATCTTCACCGCTTTATCATCTCTGATCACTGTGCATTCCACAGTGTTCCCCGGCTCTTGCTTTTCAAGCGCGGCCATGAGGTCGTAAATGTTTTTGATTTGGGTGGTGCCGAGTTGGGTTACAATGTCATCGGCCTGTAGACCCGCCTTGTCGGCAGGGGAGCCGGCGCGGACGCCACTTATGCGCAGACCCTGTGGATCGTCGGCATAGTCCGGAATTACACCAAACGTTACCCGCAAGCCCATGCTGCTTGACTGTTGCTTGGTGTTTACCTCAGCCCCTTGCTTGAAAATTAAGCGCGCTGGAGCATCGGCAACAAAACGTGCGGCACGCTCTACAAATGTTAGTACGCGCGCTTCGCCGGCGGCGTTGATTTTGTCGTACGTGTCCGTTGGACGGTGGTAGTCCGTGTGTAGGCCGGTGAACACGAACATCACGGGAATTTCCTTGGCCGTGAACGACGAGTGATCGCTTGGACCATACCCGTCGGCCGTTGTTGATACCACAAATCCCAAACCCGATTTTGCGGAATCAATAATCGATGTCCAACTTTCCGATGTGCCGGTGCCCTGAATATTTAACTTGTCATCCTTCAGACGCCCAATCATGTCCATGTTAAACATTGCTACCGCATTGGTAAGGGGCTGTGTGGGATTTGATACCCAGTACTTAGAACCCAATAGACCCTTCTCTTCGCCACTGAATGCCATAAATACCATGGTGCGTCGCGCCGGATTGCTTGCAAAAATTTGTGCTAACTCAATTACTCCCGCCGTACCCGATGCATTGTCATCGGCACCAAAATGAATTGCCGGAGTGCGCGAACTGCTCAACGAATTTTCATCACCCATTCCTAGGTGATCGTAGTGTCCACCAATTACCACGTACTCACCCGCAACACTCGCATCTGTTCCCGGCACAATGCCAATTACATTTGCGGTTTCACCCTCGGTGTACACCGTGCTCGCCTCGAGCTCGACGGTTGTGTTCTTAAGCACGAAGCTCATTGGCTTCTTGGTTTTATTTATCGTTGTTTCAGCAACAAACAATGTGGTTTCTTTTGGAGGAAAAATGCGTGCGCATGGTGTACGGCGCACTTGTAGCGCTATGATGCCGGAGTTTTTTCCAAGACGATCAATTCCAAAACGCGATAACACATCAGATGAATCGCCCTCTTGATTTACAAAACAAATTGCTGCCGCTCCTTTGTCGCGCGCCACCGTTGCCTTAGTTCGAATTGCCTGTAACTTGCGCAACTTGTCATCTTTTTCTGCCCAGTTGGGTAAGCCCCTTATCACAATTACAACTGCACCTTTCACATCCATGCCTTTGTAGTCATCGTACGCGTCGGTGGAAATTCCGTAGCCGGCAAAAACTACCGTGCCCTGCGCCGAGCCACTTTCGGTGAAGCCGTAGGGTTGGTAGTCGACGCCGATTTTCCAGCCCACTTTTACGGGGCGGATTTGTTCCATGGGAATTCCCGGACGCTCCACGTAGATGTTGAACATCACGCTATTTGCGGCGCCAAGGTTTACGCCGGTGGTCAATGTGAACGGTTGCGTGAAGGCCGTGCCTGCTCCGGGCTTGAGTCCTAAGGATTTGAACTCCTGCTCGATGTACGCCGTGGCCTTGCGTCCACCGTCGGTAGCGGGCGCTCGACCGCCAAATTCCGGCGACGCTAGAATTTTTATTCGCTCAAATACCCGCGCCGAATCCGGTTGAAGTGGGCTTTGTGCTAGCGCAACAATTGTTGTGAAAAGAAATGCAACGGAAAGGCGTAGGTAGAACATAAGCAATCGTAGATTTGCAGGGTGCGTGCCACCACGGCAGCGCAACAATGCTTGGAACAGAAGTTAATGCAGCATAAAATTAAGACACTTGCCTCAGATACACTTGTGTATGGTGTTTCCACCATAGCTGGCAGGTTTCTCACGTTCATGCTCACGCCGCTGTATTCGAACTACCTCACGGCGGGTCAGATAGGCGATGTAACGGCCATCTACGCACTAATTGCGTTTGTGAATATTGTGTACTCCGTTGGTTTGGAGCCCGCGTTTATGAGGTTTTGGGAGGCTGAAAATGAGCCCCAAAACAAACGCGTATTCAGTATTTCGCTTTTCATAATCTTGGCAATTGGCGCGGTAGTTACAGCACTGACAGTATTGTTTGCACCGTGGATTGCAGCATCATCGTTCTTACAATTGGAAGCCGATGGCGCGAATCTGATTCGCATGGCCGCCTTTATTCCGCTCTTCGATTCGATTGTGCTCATTCCATTTGCGCAACTACGCATGCAGCGCAATGCAAAACAATTTGCCGTGTTTAGGTTGTTGGCCATAGTAATTAATGTCTCGTTGAATGTTGTGTTTGTAGTTGTGTTAGGCACATCAATACAGGGTGTAGTTTTAAGCGGTCTGCTAAGTAGCGGAATTACTTCGCTATTTTTCCTTCCGCTAATTGTGCGCAACTCCACCACAATTCGCAACGCATTCAACGGAACATTGTTTAAAGAAATGCTTCGGTTTGGACTGCCAACGGTACCGAGTAGTTTTAGTTCGATTATGGTGCAGGTAGCCGACCGACCCATCATGTTAATGCTAACCAGTAGTGCGGTTTTAGGAATGTACCAAACAAATTTCAGGTTGGCCTTACCCATGATGATGTTTGTCACCGTATTCGAATACGCGTGGAAGCCGTTCTATTTGAACCATCGTGATGATCCCGAAGCAAAACAATTGTTCGCACGTGTGTTTACAATTTTCACCATAGTGTGTGGCGCAGTATTTCTTGTCACCACAGCCTTCATGCCTTACGTTGTTACGCTGCCATTTCTTGGCGGAAAATTTATTAATCCGTTGTACTGGAGCGGATTGTACATAGTTCCGATAGTAATGTTTGCGTACTACTTCAACGGTGTGTTCATCAACATGGCCGCTGGTTTTCACATCACAAAAAAAACAAAATGGTTTCCGCTAGCAACCGGCGTTGCCGCTATTGCCAACGTGGTAGTAACGTTTGCGCTTGTACCATCAATGGATATTGGCGGTGCAGCGTGGGCCAAGGTTGCTGCCTACGTTAGTAGTGCCGTCATCCTGTACGTGGTACAACAGCGCATCTACCCCATGAAATATGAGTGGGGTAAGGTGTTCGGAATCTTCGGCATCTGCGCCTTGATCTACACCACCTTCATTCTTACCTCGCATCAAAATTCACTCGCCTTAGTTGTCCGCATTAGTGCCTTACCAGCCTATGCTATTATTTTAGTTCTCACTGGCATTGTCCACCACAGCACTCTTACCACACTCAAAAAATTGGTCCTCCGAAAATGAAGCACCTAGCCCCCTTTATAAAAATTTGTCTAAGTATTTTTTTTGTTGGAATGGGGCTTTATGGTTGTGCCACCAAGCCATCGTCAGACGCAAACGTCAACCCACAAGCACGGCGTGCGTTCGAGGAAATGAAGTACCGAGATGTTGCGCTGGGACGCATTCCTGAGGGAATTCAGCAGCGCGCACAAAAATTTGTGGCAACGTTGCCGGGTGCGTTGGGCAGGAAAAATAATTTAGACGAATTGCAAAACACGAGTGAGTTCAAGCAGGTTGGACCTTGGAATATAGGCGGTCGCACTCGTACGTTGGCGCTAGATGTTACGGATGTAAATGTGATAATAGTTGGGTCAGTTTCGGGTGGGGTGTGGCGGAGCGAGGATGCGGGTGTGACGTGGACGCTGCAGACAAAACCTGACCAATTGCATTCTGTTACGAGTATTGCGCAAGACACTCGAAATGGTAAAACGAATATTTGGTATTACGGCACCGGCGAATCATACGGAAACTCTGCGCAGATATCTGGCAATGGAATTTGGAAGTCAACGAATAGTGGTAAGGATTGGTCGCCACTAGCTAGCACGATATCACCCAGCATTCCAGCGCGCCATGCCTTCGCTTACAACTGGCGCGTCGCCACTAGCCCCCTTAACGGAGCAGATGAATTATTTGTGGCAACATCGCAAAACGGAATTTATCGCAGCACCGATGGTGGTGCTACGTTTACACAAACGCTGGCCTCGAACAGTTACTTCAGCGATGTGATGGTAACGCCGCAGGGTGTGGTGTATGCATCGCTTAGTTCGTTTACGGGCTTCTTGGGTCAGTTCGCAGTAAAGCACGGCGTGTTTAGGTCGGCCGACGGAATTAACTGGCAAGACATTTCACCAACCGACATGCCCCTGAACATCAACCGAATTGTTTTTGATAGAATGGCCGGCGCAAAGGACAGATTGTTCGTACTTGCTGAAACTCCCGGCGTGGGAGCTAAGGGCGTGTTCAAATTGCGGGATGGTGATCGAGAGCAATGGCACAGTTTGTGGAAGTATTCGCACCTAGGTGGCAACGGCGCCGATACGAACGGAACGTGGGACAATAGATCGGCGAGTATTCCGCTGCTCGGCGGACGCAATGGCGATTTCTTTTCGCAAGGCGGCTACGACCTGCTTATAAAAGTTTCTCCAACAGATAGCAACCTCGTAATTATTGGCGGAACCAATCTGTACAGAAACACAAACGCATTCAAAACAGCTACGAGTAATACATGGATAGGGGGCTATGGGTTGCCTAATCCGTTAGAGAATTTTCCGACGTATCCTAATCATCATCCTGATCAGCATAACGTTGTGTTCCATCCGAAAAATCCAAGTTCGATGTACAGTGTAAATGATGGCGGTGTAATGCGAACCGATAATATTTTGCGCGATACGGTTGAATGGGTGAGCCTAAATAAAGGTTATCACACAACGCAGTTTTATGCCATTGCAATTACTGCCGATAGTGCCGACAGTAACGTGATGGGTGGAATGCAAGACAACGGAACGTGGTCGGTTGAATCAAACAATCCGCAATCAGATTGGATAGCACGAAATGGTGGCGACGGCGCGTATTGTTATTATGCCGATGGCAAACGCACCGTGTATGCGGCCACGCAGACAGGAAGAATTCGCAGAATAATTTACAATGCAAGTGGCGTTGAAATTGGACGCACCAGAATCGATCCGCAAGTGTTGCCTGATGACTATTTGTTTATCAATCCATACGTGATTGATCCTCACAACAACAACATTGTGTATCACGCAGGCGGATTCATGTTGTGGCGCAATAACGATGCCTCAGGTATTCCACTGGGTAAAGATGATTCGACAAATGTTAATTGGGACAGCCTTCTTTCAACTAGTGGATTAGGTCTGATTTCAGCTGTTGCCGTATCGAATAGTCCTGCGAACATTGTGTATTTCGCAACAACCTTTGGTAATGTTTACAGAATCGACAGTGCAAATCTGGGTCAGCCCCTTGCCAAAAAACTTACGGGGGGTCTGCCAGTTGGATTTTATGCAAACTCAGTTACCATCGACGAGCGAAATGCGCAACACGCAATAGTTTGCTACTCGAATTACGGCGCGATTAGTATGTACGCCACAACTGACGGAGGCGAAACGTGGAGTGCGGTGTCGGGAAATTTGGAGCAACAGCCGAACGGTGCCGGCGATGGTCCTGCGGTAAATTGGGCAGCCATTTTACCGTACGCGGATGGAGCAACTGTATATGTAGCCGGAACATCTACCGGCGTGTTTGCAACCAATCAGCTTAACGGCGGCAGCACCGTGTGGCAACAAATTGCTGCAGAAGAAATTGGAAATGTTCCGGTGGACATGGTGCTGGCGCGCGCCTCCGACAAAACAATATTTGTTGGTACGCATGGCAGGGGAGTGTTTAAAGGAAAAATCACTTCCATTTCGCCACCCCCAAGTTCAGTTCAGTTAGTGTCACCACCCAACAGCACGCGCGGAATATCTGTCGATACAGTTCTCGTCTGGAACAAAGTTGACGGCGCAGTTTCGTACACTGTAGAAGTAGCAACCGACGCATCGTTCAGTACCATATTCCAACTCGCCGAAGGCATCCGCGACACTCTCACTTCGGTAAGAAATCTAACGCAAGGAAACGTAAAATTCTATTGGCGCGTAGCCGCTTATGGAGTAGGTGGCAAGGGGGCTTTCTCAGCCGCATGGACTTTTACTACATCGCTACTTCCGCCATTTCTGATCCTACCTGCACCAAATGCGCAGGGTATTGTGGAGTCGCCGGTAAAACTTACATGGAGCAAGGTAGAGGGTGCTAGCTCGTACGATGTTGAGTTGAGTAACATCCTAACATTCAATCCCGTCACAACTTCTGCTTTTGATGTAACCGACACCACTACAGGTATTTCCGGACTTGAAAACAACAAGCGCTACTACTGGCATGTAAGAAGCAATGATTTGTCATCGCACGGAATTTACTCACAAAGATCTTCGTTTGTAACAGGCACGATATCTGGCGTGCAAGACGAAGAAGACCAACGCAACGCCATTCTATTCAGCCAAAACCCAGTATCAATTTCCGTTGCAATCACAGCAGAAACTGCGCCCAACAACGCCATTGTTGATGTTATAAATGTAGAGGGTCGCATCGTAAAATCTTCGCACATCCTCAACGGGCACTGCTCGCTAAACGTCGAAAATCTCAGCAACGGAAATTACATAGTTAGAATAACTGCAGGAGGGTTTTCGCGGAGTGAAACGCTAGTAATTTCAAGGTAGTCAATTGCGAATTACGAATTACGAATTACGAGTTTGTCACACCCCCGTGTCGCCTAGCGTGTCGCCTAGCGTGTCGCCCGAGGGCTACACCCATGGAGCCCGCTTTGTGGCCCAAACGGATTTTTTTTTGCGCCGGCGTAAAGTCCGCTTTGTTTCTGTCACCGGGTATCACGCGCATAGTATGTCAGGCGGATTTTACCCATAATCAAACTTATTGGCAGCAAACAGGCATTTGCTGCCAATAATTTGAAAAGTGCGAAATCTAAGATTTGACAATGGGAAAGTCGGGCCATGGAGCCTGCTTAGTGGCCCAACAAGAATTCTATTCGCACTGACATAAAGTCCGTATTGTGCCTGTCACCAAGTAACACGTGCATAGTGTGTCTAGTATGTCACGTGGGAGTATGTCACGTGGGTTTTACCCATAATCAAATTATTGGCAGCAAACAGGCATTTGCTGCCAATAATTTGCGAAGTGCGGGATTCTAGGAAATGATACTCCTAACCCTAGCGCTGAACAAAAGACTACCAACTAACACATTGCGAATTGTTACGAACAGCGCAGTGCGCCTTTCGCAGCGACCCACACCGTGTGCAACAAAGCGACCCACACGGTGTCACTGAACGCCCGGACCCAGCGGCAGCCCCATCAATATCCACACTAGCATAAACAGTGTCCACAGTACAATCATCGCCATCGAATACGGAAGCATGAGCGATAACAGCGTGCCCAGGGAAGCCCCCTTCACATAACGTCGCATAGCTACTAAGATGAGCGGGATGTAACTGAGTAGCGGAGCAATCATGTTGGTGGATGAATCGCCGATGCGGTAGGCGAGTTGGGTAGACTCGGCAGAGATTCCCATAAGCATAAACATGGGCACAAACACTGGTGCCATGATGGCCCACTTGGCGGAAGCGCTTGCGATGAGTAGGTTGATGAGCGCCGCAACTAAAACAAAAATTACGAGTAGGAAGGGTCCTTGCAATTGTAATGACTGCAGCATGTGCGCCCCATTTACCGCCGTTACTACGCCGAGGTTCGACCACGCAAAGTAGCTGATGAACTGCGCCATGATAAAACTCAGCACAATATATCCGCCCATGGTGGCCATGCCATCGCCGGCCATTTCGGCAATGTCTTTATCGTTCCGCGCCGACCCCGTAACCTTGGCGTACACTATTCCACTAATTAAAAACAGCAACATCAAAATCAGCACTATACTTTTTTCAAGGGGCTTTAGGGTCCCATTTACATCGCGCAGAATTGCACCTTCGGGAACGGAAATCCAAAGCAGTCCGGCAATTAAAATTGCGAACGCAATGCCCGCGTATTTCAACCCCTTTTTCTCTACGGTGGAAAGTTTTTCGTTCAGCTTCGCATCTTGAGAATCACTTAGCCCCTTCCATTCGCCTAAACGAGGTTCGACAAGTTTTTCGCACACGGCAGTGATGAGAATGGTCAGAAAAAACGTCGACGCAATCATAAAGTACCAGTTCGCTGCGGCACTCACTACATAGTCGGGTTGAACTAATTGCGCGGCGGCTTGCGTTAAGCCACCGAGTAACGGATCGAGCGAAGTCACACTCAGGTTGGCACTGAAGCCCCCCGCCACACCGGCAAACGTGGCGGACAAACCGGCCAAGGGGTGGCGTCCGACGGATGCAAAAATCACCGCCCCAAGAGGAATAAGCACAACATAGCCGGCATCGGCAACTATGCTAGAATTCACGCCGGCAAACACCAATGCCGCTGTTAGCAATGACTTGGGAACTGCGCTAACCGTAGTGCGAAGAAGCGCTGCAATAAATCCACCGCGCTCAGCAACGGCAATACCAATCATGGTAACCAACACCAAACCCAACGGCGGAAAATTCGTAAAGTTGGTAACGGCATCTGTAAACATCCGCTGAATATTTTCCGGTGACAGCAAATTGATTGCCCAAACCACCTTGCCCGTTCCCGGGTGCGTAACTGACACGCCCGCATTAAACGCAAACCACGAAACCACCACCACCAACGCCGCCGCTATAGCGAACAAGGTAAACGGATCGGGCAGCTTGCTCCCAACGCGCTCAACGGCATCGAGAAATCGAATAAAGAGGGAACGTTTCATTGGCAGAAGAATAAGTGTAGTAAATCAACTGTTGCGCAGTCATGAGTTCTGCAAAAGTAGATAACTCTGGTGGTGAATCTACACTTGGTCAGTCCAACCTTGTTTAATAATCACCGCCAGAGAATATGCGAGTGCAGATAACTCTCCCCGTGACTCTCTTGGAATCGAGAGGGGAGCCAGGATGCGGAAACCTGTGACATAGGACGTAAGGACTCGTAACACCGAACGTTAAAACTCACCCACTCATCGAGATTCTACTCTTACTAATCCACCAACGGTGCAGATTCATGCCCCCTCTCACCTCGTGAGAGATGGGGATGGGGGTGAGTTTTGACATTTCCACATTGGCATTCTCAAATGCCCACATGATCAAATTCTCACATTTGTATTACGGGCATTTCTCATCTACCACCCAAAACGGATTTCCTTCGATGTCCGAAAAGCCGCCGTACCAGAAGTCGAGCGCTTTGTCGTGGGATGGACCGAATGTAGGTGTGCCGCCATTCTCTTGTATATAATCGAAAAACTCTTGAACGTTTTTCACTTCAAACTGCAAGACCACGGAATTGTTTTTACGGTCCTTGGTGTCGACACCCATTTCTTTTGCATCGGCAATGCCAATCTTGATCCCCGATTCAGATTCCAAATACGCGTAGTTGTAGTGGTCTTCGAATAACGTAACCAACTTGAGACCCAGCACATTGGTATACCATGCAACCATCGTTTTGAAGTCCGTTGCCATGATTACCGATTCACGTGGAGAAATTTTTAGTGACACAGTAAGCCTTGCATTTTTGATGAGGCTAAACATAGGGAATTCCCCTGCATTCTCAGATTTCCACATTTACACATTGGGCTTCGTTCCCCGGCCAAAGTTCCCCGGCCAAAGTTCCCCGGCCAAAATTCCCCGGCCAAAACTCCCCGGCACTGCAGCGCGGTGTAAATTTGTGTTGCACACATCAACACACGAGGGCAACTATGGGAACCGCCGGACGCCGTACTTTTATCAAACAGATTGCAATAGCAACTTCGCTCATTTCATCCAAGAGTTTTGCCATGGGTAAGCCAACCATTCAGGCGGATTCGCCGTCGGAATTTCCAACCTTCATTTCCACCTGGAACCATGGTCTGCCGGCCGTTAACGAGGCCTATAGCGTTTTGAAAAGCGGAGGCTCGGTGCTGGATGCATGCGAGCGTGGCGTGATGCTTATCGAAGCCGATCCAACAAATATGAGTGTGGGGCTTGGGGGCTTACCCGACCGTGATGGAGTGGTCACGTTAGATGCAAGTATCATGGATCATGACCTGCGTGCTGGCTCCGTGTGTTTTGTTCAAGGAATCACGCATCCAATTTCTGTTGCACGAATGGTGATGGAAAAAACCCCGCACATTATGCTGAGCGGAAAAGGTGCCGAAATGTTTGCAGTGCAAAACGGAATTGCGCAACAACCAAATTCCTTAACCGATGCTGCGCGAAAAGCATGGGAAGCGTGGTGCGTTGAAAAAAAATATCAGCCGATAATTAACATCGAGAATCACGATACGATTGGACTTCTGGGAATTGATGCCGGCGGACGCATGGCCGGGGTGTGTACAACGAGCGGTCTGGCGTACAAGGTGCACGGCCGCGTGGGCGACTCACCCATCATCGGCGCCGGCCTGTATGTGGATGGCGAAATCGGGTGTGCTACATGTACGGGTCTGGGCGAGGCCGCCATCCGCACTTCCGCAGCCTTCCTAACTGTCGAGCACATGCGCAACGGATCTACTCCGCAACAAGCCTGCGAAAAAACCATCCAACGCATTAAAGAAAAAAATCCAAACTACGCCGACTTTCAAATTGGAATTCTAGCCCTCAACAAAAACGGATCTCACGGCGCGCATTCTTTGCAAAGGGGCTTTGTGTTTGCGCTTCACCAAGGCGGCGTGGGGAAGATGCTGGAGGCAAGCAGTTGAGTAGTGTAGCGATGAAAGAATTCCAGCAAATGAATTTAAACGTGAAATCAAGAATAAAGAGAACTACGTTACTCTTTTGTGTGCAATGTGCATTGCACGCATTCTTTTTGACGAGTCTCGCCCGAGCGCAACCCTCTGAAGAACGCATCATAAAGTTCCGTCAGATGAATCAGATCGACACTTCAATGAACTGCACCTTAAGTTGTGCGTTCATTGCAATTTCGGATTCATGTGAATATCCCGCGCCGAATTTGTTGATATGGAAAAAAAACTCGGTGTATTTTATGAAGTTGTTTAGTACATGTCATGATCACCCCTCCTTGCTTGCCGAACCACAAAATCCATTGCAGTTTTATTTACTCAAACAAAGCCAGATAGATACGGAGCACATCTTACCGCCAACGTATGTAAACCTTAGAGGATGTGATAACACTGATACCTCGTACGCGATGGAGATGCACGTAGAAGATGGTTGCCATAGTATTTACAAGGTCACGGTTGGTACCAAGACCATGAATTTTCGTGACGATTATGGTCCGCGCCAAAAGGAAGGTGAGATGGACGACAAAGACATTAACTTTACCAGAAATCAAAATACCATGCTTACGTATCTATTTGAAATCGGTAGAAAATTATACCGCTCAGTGCTCGATCATCCTAAGATCAGTATTGAGGAGTGATTGACATTTGCACATTCGCATTGTCATTCTCATATTTACACATTAGTATTCTCACATTGTCATTCTCACTGTCACCCTGCGCGTAGCGAAGGGCACCTTTCCACATTCGCCAAGTTGGATCAGATTGCTGGCAGTTGCAACTAGATACCAGCGGAAACAGCTAGCCCCTTTAAAGAACATTGCTCTCGCAATCGATTCAAGGTTGCATGGCGACGTGAATGGAATTGACTGGAACAAAACTGAATTTGATTGGTTCTCAGTAAATTGGATTTGAGGATGAAGTGCAATTCTACTATAGTTGTAAAATTCAAAAAGTGTGTTCCGATACTCTTGGCATTGCTATTGTGCGCTAGTACACTTTGTGCGCAGACATCAGAAGATAGGATGGAATCCTACATTAAACGGAACGCGATAGACACATTTATGGTCAACGGCGTTTCCTGTGCGTTTGCCTCAAGACGAGATTCTTGTTCTGAACCACCACCTGTCATCTTAATATGGAAAAAGAACGGAACTTGTTTTGCCAAAAAATTTGCAACCTGTAACGATTACCCTACTATTCTTGCAGGAGATTTGAACCCATTGCAATTCTACTTGCTTCATGCCGAAGTGATTGACACTCAAGAAATCAAACCTCCTAGGTTTGCATGGGTAACCAACGTTGACGGGAAATTGGATACTACAAACATCATGGGTATGCCAAGGCCTATGCGTATAGAAGACGGGTGTTTTCAGTTCTACCGTATGGAGGTTGCAGGCAAGTCGATTCACAAAGGCGAGGTTCGTTACCCTAATGGCAGCGAAGATGGCCCAACTGGTTCTATTGATGTAAATTTCGAATACAACAAGAATTCGAAGCTGAAAAGAGTTTACCACATGACGGAAACCTTGACTAGATACATGCTGCTTCAGCCCGCACTTGAAATAGAGCCTTGACTTGCCTCAGAAACTACTGGAACTCCAATCAATGTTCTGATTTCAGACTGAGGGACAATGGACGGATCATCCAGGTATATCTCAATGCAACCAGTGTCACGCAACGTGAACTCGGCAGCTGTTGCTTCTTCTATTAACGAGTGAAACGCGTCGGTTAATCCACTGTACGGTCCTTCGTGAATCTTGGTGGCGTAGGTGCCCACGGCAATTGTCATTACGTTTACCATTCCTTCACCAACTGCGCCGTCTTGCACCACAAAACACGCGTCATAACGTAGGTGCTCGGGAGGCACCGGCTTAATCATGTCGTGCAACATTCCAATGGCCTGTGTGTTCGGACCAAATAATCCGCGGACTGAACACCAAGAGGCCAATTCATCAAAAACAGGACCTATTTCTTTGTACGGTCCAATGTGATGAATGTACGCTACTTCAAACGGACCAAGTTCTTCTATATTCATAAGCTTCTCTCCCTGAAGTTTATTTCTGCTAGTTGAAAAAAGTGCAGTAGTTTGCTACATGTCAATATCCGAGAACATAAGAACTATTCAAACACGAATTACTACGGCTTGTTACGTAATTAACAGAAACCCGGCCGAGGTAAAAGTGTTACTTGCAACCAAAACCATTCAGCCCCCTTTACTAATAGAAGCACTGGATTCCGGGATGTTTCTATTTGGCGAAAACCGCATCCAAGAGGCGCTTCCAAAGGTGCAAGCCCTTGATGGACGGGGTGTGGAGTGGCATTTTATAGGGCATCTGCAGTCGAATAAGGTGGCCGATGCCATAGGTTTTGCGCAGTGTATCCAGTCGGTAGACCGACCCTCTATTATCAAAAGTTTACACAAAGAGCTCGAGAAATCGTCCAAAATCATGGATATCATGATCGAGGTGAACGTGTCGGGTGAGGCCTCAAAAAGCGGTTGCACCCCCGACGGCGTTGAGGAGCTGTGCCGTCAAATTGATACGTCGGTGCTAAATGTGGTAGGTTTCATGACCATTGGCGCCAACACCGATGATGAAGTTATTGTGAGAAGGGGCTTTGCAAAACTCAGAAGAATTCAGGCACAGGCCATCGAAAAAGAATGGGTGCGTGAAAGTGCAACTGAACTCTCGATGGGAATGAGTCACGATCTTGAATGGGCAGTTCAAGAAGGATCTACGATGGTGAGAGTTGGGAGTGCGGTGTTTGGAAATAGGAAAATTTGATCATTTGATCATGTGGGCATGGCAATGTCAATTTGAAAAATTCACAATAACAAGAAATGGGTTCTCCCTGACAACTTGAATGTCGAGGTTTAAATTGATTCAACGCGCAAGCAAGCAATGCTGGTGTGGGAGAATGGTGCTAAAGTAGAATCTGCAGACTCAGTGTTCCATTGAGTCCTAATTCAACTATTTTTTTCAACGTAGAAATACGAACTTCTTTAACGTCGTTCTCAATCTTTGAAATGTATTGCTTTGTGGTTCCAACTCTGTCGGCGAGTTCCTCTTGTGTGAGACCGAGCTTTTTTCGAGCCTCTTGAATCTGCGTACCCACTTTAAAAACTTCGTACCCAGTATCTAGTGCATCACGCTTAGGAGTTCCCGGCTTTCCGTAGTGGGTATTCTTGAATTGTTCAAGTGTTGTAGTGATTGATTTCTTCATATTGTCTTTTCAATTGTAGTGCTAAAATGATTTCTTTTCGTGGCGTTTTAACAGACTTTTTTACAAAACCGTGCAGCACGACCAATTTCTTCTTCTCAAAGAAACAAAACATTCGAACTGCTATTCTAGAGTGCTGAACGCGTACTTCATACAATCCGGGAGTGCCAGTTAACTGTTTCAAGAATTGAATTGGTACACGAGGTGTTTCTTCAATTAAACTCAATGTCCACATAATCTTCTCCTTTACGGACTCATTCTGCTGCAAGAAAAATTTTTGGAAATAGATTTTAAAGAATACTATTCGTCTTACTCTTACTAGCAGCCACAAAAATGCCCTCACAAGTTTACGAAAAGTTGCCCTAAGGGGCAACAAATTAATATTCTTGAAATGTGAATATTCTCCGCGTACCGTGTTTACGGGTCACTGGATCGTGACATATTTGACAAGGTGTGACCACAATCAATTGAATACACCAGTCTGACATTTATAAATACAATATGATAAACGCTAACTCAACCCGAGAAGCTAACCTACTACCGTACGACGGCGCGGCGCTCTATCATGGCGTTATAATAGAAGTATCGGCGGCCAGCGAGTGTCTGCGCAAGCTGTTGACCGAGATTGAGTGGCGGCACGATGAGGCCAGGATGTTCGGACGCCACATTATTACAAAACGAAAGGCGGCGTGGTATGGGGACGAGGAGTATAGCTACACGTATTCGAATGCGACGAAACGCGCATTAATTTGGACGCCCCTGTTGCTCGAATTGAAAACTGCAGCTGAGTTGGCAACGGGCACTACCTATAACTCGTGCTTGCTGAATTTGTATCACAACGGAACAGAAGGAATGGCTTGGCATAGTGACGATGAAAAGTCACTAGGAAAAGACACGACCATTGCATCCGTGAGTCTCGGAGCCGAAAGAAAGTTTTGTTTCAAACACAAAACGTCGTCTGAAATTATTTGTACTGTTCTCGAACATGGCAGCTTGCTTGTTATGAAGGGGGCTACCCAAACGCATTGGATGCACAGGCTTCCGCCTACAAAAAAGATTACGGAGCCAAGAGTGAATTTGACGTTTAGGACAATGCTACCGCAATAGTTATCGCATCGAGCTTATCGCATCGTGCTTACAACAAACTGTGCCGATTCATTTACGTTGTCTCCAACCAAACTCAACAAGTACGCCCCAGTTGGTAATTGCGAGGTAGAAATTGTTTCGGTGTACTCGCCTGCTCCTAAAGCAGAATTGATTGCTACCTGCTGAACAACATTGCCACGGACATCCACCACTCGAATTGAGTAGGTGCCGGGTGCAGGAATGGAATATTTAATATTCAAGTTGCCCAAGGCGGGATTCGGACCCACCACAAGGGCCAACGCTTTGAACGGAGTTTCCTCTTCTACGCCAGTTACCGGCAGCACGTTCATATTTATTGCTTCGTCGCCGGCGCGGTATGGCATCCAGAAAAAATAGCACAGCAACATTTCATCGGTAGTCGATTCGCCCCACGTAACAAAACGCGGCGGACTGTTTGGATTCTCAGGATTGTTTGCAGTGTTATCGTACTCGGCCTCGTAATACAATTTGGAATTTCGCGGAACCTTCACCAAATTCTTGTACGCGTAACTGCCCTGCCAATGAAAATCCCAGTCAGAAATTGCCACTAGTCGAATAGTGTCGTTAGCCGGCGTTACTGCATACGCAACACAATTCCTACCCAGCAAATGCATGTGCGGCGCAACGGCTATTACGCTAATTTCTAACGGCGTAGTGTAACTCGTTTTAAACTTTACAACCTTATTCGCAGGAATCGCGAATGAGCCGCTCACCAAATTATTTGGCGACAATGCAAACTGCTGCACCTCGCGAACATTGGCAGCTTTCTGAAAGAAAATATTTACTGATGATTGATCTGTTTCACTGGTACTGGAAGGAGCATAATGTACTTGAATAACTAAATCGGAATTCTTGTACATCTTAACACCCATATCCGACGGAAAAAATCGCATTTGCGCGCCTGGTACCCAACCCAAAAACGAAGAAGCACTCGCAAATCCCGGATCACCAAAACCACTGTAGCCCGGCTCAGGATCTGCCGTATCGAGCTTTCTAGCCGTACCCGATGTATCCTGATAATACAACACGTGATGCACCACCTTGTTGTTCCCCGGCCTAAACTCAATGGCACTTACGTTTTTGTCCTGAAGCAATCCCGACGGCAATACAAAAAACCGATACACATCCTTGTTGTTGCCCTTCACACTCCAAACTTCCTGCATCTTCAACACTAAATCTGGCGTGCCCAACTGCGATCCTGTTGGAAAGGTAGGGGGCTTTGGGGCTTCCGCAATATTGCCAACTGGGGTGCCGGCCTCGATCCATTTTTTGATTGTTGCAATCTCTTCAGACGTCATCGACCTATCGCCCATAAAATTTCCGTGACCCTTTGTTGGCGGCCACGGAGGCATAATGCCTTCCGATACAACGCGTTGAATTGAATATGCGTTGCTCACAACATCAGCAAAATTCTCAAGTGCAAATGGGGCAATCTCGCCCGGACGGTGGCAAGGCGTGCATTTCGAATACACAATACTTGCAACGTCTTTCGACCAAGTAGGTGCCGTTTGCGCCCAGGCAGAATGTGCACTTAGCAGTAGCAACATCGCAAATAGCGTTGCAACCGACCTCGGAAACGATGGCGTAAAGTGCGTGGCAAAAACAACATTTGAGGGACGAGTGTTTAGATTTGGCATATTATCAGCAATTGCGAGTTAAAAGATTCGGCGAGTAAAATGACTCTATCAGTAATTGATTCGGCATACAAGAAAATCGGTTTATGAAAATTCTCGGCAAACTCGATATCGTAGTGGGAACGTTCGCAGTAGCACTTGGTTTAACGATGGCTGCTGCGCCCTTAGCAGCGCAAACTAAGATAATTTCTGGAGTGGTGAAAGACAGTGCCGATGGTACATTGATTTCAGGCGCTAGCATACGTGCGGTGGGATTACACGTTGGGACGTATACGCAAACCGGGGGACGCTACCGACTGCCTATGCCAGACAGCGTGCGGTTCATTCAAGTGCGAAGCGTTGGATACACCGAACGCACTATTCCAATACCATCCTCATCTGGTGAGATAGTTGTAAAACTCTCACCACATGCCACCACCTCAGGACTGGTGGATGTTGTGGCTGAAATCCCGGTTGAAGTAATTATCAAATACGCAATCGAACGCAAGAACGAAAATGCGAAACGCATCAAGACTATTGTTAGCACTCTGTACACAAAACTCCGAACGCGGTTTGATCCGGGTGCCTTGGGCGATGGAAAGCAGGCGAAGGATGCAATCACCGAAACGTTTTCAACGGTGTATGACCAGCGTGAACCGGAGCCGTTGAAGCACGTGGTGATTCAGAACCGACGTCAGACAAAAAATGTTTCGGCGGCGAGCAACATGACGGTAATCGATCAGTTTTTTGATTTTACGCAGGATGAATTAAAACTTTTTCAAACACGCCTGGTAACGCCCCTTTCAGAAGATGCATTAAGCGAATACAAGTTTGAGTTGATGTCGAAAAAATTGCTTGGTAACCTGATGGTGTACGAAATTCATTTCGAACCAAAGGCGCGAATGTATCCGGGATTGATTGGTAAGCTGTCGATTATTGAGGGGACGTATCAAGTGATTGCTGCCGAGTTTGAGCCAACACCCGAGACGGCCATTCCGTTTGTGCGGCAGTTGAAGTATGAGCAGCGGTATGAAAAGGTGACCGATTCCGTGTGGGCACCAATGTATCAGCAAGCGAGTGCGAAGGCGGGAGTTGAGGTGATAAAGGGCGTGCTTGAGGTTGATGCAATGTTTGTGGCGCAAACGTATGTTACGGATGTAAAAGTGAACGTGCCGATCGATGATACGTTGCTGCGGCCGACCATTGATAGTACAACCGTGGTGCAGACTTCTAGAAGATCTGGCAGGACAAATATTTCCGTCCGCCAGAGCGGCCAAGTGGTTACGGTAGCGCCCGGTGCAGATTCGGCGCGGCCGGAGTATTGGGAGCAACATTCATTTACAGAACAGTCCGACGCAGAAAAGCAGGCGTATGCCGAAGCCGATAGTTTGAAAAAAGTAAATCCAACCGATGCGCAGGGTCAGCGGAATGTTGTGGGCTTGCTAACCGTTGGCGATTTTGGCTTTAGCGTTATTCCTATTCTGGATCGCACTTCTTTTTCCGGAATGATGTTTGGTGGCGCACTTGTTACCAACTTCAACGAGTTCTCGTTAATTACTGAAGGAGCATGGGGAGGGGGCTCTTCCAGAATGGGTGCGGTTTCGTTGTTAGGACGCATTGTAGACACTCGGTCGACCGACGTGGATGTGACGGTGTCGGCATTCAGTAAATACAAAACCATTCAAGAAGCGCGCGTTATTTTTTCTGCGTTACGAAGTTTAAATATTCAACACTTGTTGTACGCAGACTATTTTGATTTTTTACGCAAGGATGGATTTAGTGTGGATGTAAGAGCGAAGTACCAAATGTACACACTAGATGCGCACGCAGAATGGTCGCGTCAGTCGGCACGCCCTATCTATGCTGCTCCCCGTGGACGTGAATCCGTTGTGCCGGATCCCGGCAATTTTCAAATTCTTTCCGCCACTGTAGGAATCGGTGAACCAACCTTTGTGCAAGAACTTTTTGGAACGGCATGGCCAGTGTACGGATCGGTAAAAGCCTTGCTCGGAAACGAACAAGAAACGAACGCCACATTTAAAATTTTCGATATTCAAACTGGAATTAGGATACCAACTTTTGCTACGGGATACTCGCCCATGCTTTTGGATTTGTTTTTACGTGGCGGGATTGGAACTAGTAACGTCCCACGTCAGTACCAGTTTAGTTCTATTAGAAGCTTCCCAGTGTTGGGTCCACGCACAGATTTTAACACCGTCCCAATCAACCAATTTGGCGGTACTGAAATGCTCTCGATAATTGCCGAGCACAACTTTTCAGATCTGTGGTGGCGGGCGCTTGGCATTCCACTCATCAACAATAGGGGTGTGGATATTATAGCTCGCGCCGGTGCTTTGCAAATGATTCAACGAGGAACTGCCGCCATTCAAAACTCCGTATACGCCTCCACCAATCAATGGTATACCGAGGCCGGCTTTGGTATTTCACGAATCCCAACATTTGTCAGCGAAGTAATATTTCTGCGCTTCGATGCCAGGTGGCCTGTGGGTGCGTACGCAATGCAGGTGGGAAGCTTTGGGTGGACGCTCGGGTTGTCGAGTCCGTTCAACTAACCAACCTGCAATTAAACCTGCCGGGGAAGATTGGCCGGGGAAGATTGGCCGGGGAAGATTGGCCGGGGAGGTACGGCCGGGGAGGTACGGCCGCATTCCGTATTTTTGTGGCTCATTACTTACTGAAAAACCCATGTTCGACCCCCAAAAACAACTTATTTCAGAACTCCGTGATCGTGTGGATCAACTTCGGAGGTTCCTTTGACATTGAGCGTAAGCAAGACTCGATAGCCGAGTTAGAGATGTTGCAGCAGGTTCCAGGCTTCTGGGACGATGCAATGAAGGCTCAGAAAGTTGTACGCGAATCGGCGGCACTCAAGGACTGGGTAGATACGTGGAAGGGGGCTGGTGCAGCCGTATCCGACGCGCAGGCGCTGATAGAATTAGCCGAAGAAGTTGCTGATGAATCGATGGAAAAAGATATCGATGCCGAAGTGGAACGTTGCCGCGTTGCCGTAGATGAACTGGAGCTGCGTAAAATTTTAGCGGGTGTAGATGATGATAGGAACTGCATTCTGACAATCAACGCAGGCGCCGGTGGAACCGAAGCTCAAGACTGGTCGGAAATGTTGTTGCGTATGTACACGCGCTGGGCTGAACGTAAGGGGTACACCGTTTTTCTCGTTGATGAGTTATCTGGCGATACGGCAGGAATAAAAAGTGCAACGCTTGAAATTCAAGGCAAGTTTGCATACGGATATTTGAAGGCCGAAAATGGCGTGCACCGGTTGGTGCGCATAAGTCCGTTCGATTCAAATGCCCGACGCCACACCTCGTTCTCATCCGTGTACGTGTACCCGGAAGTTGAAGATGACGTTGAAATTGAAATCAATCCTGCCGATGTTGAAATGGATACCTTCCGATCTGGCGGTAAGGGTGGACAGAACGTTAACAAAGTTGAAACTGCCGTTAGGTTGCGCCACATCCCGTCGGGCGTGGTTGTTAGCTGCCAACAGGAACGCTCACAGCTCCTCAACCGAGAACGCTGTATGAAAATGTTGAAGAGCAGACTCTACCAACTGCGCAAGGAAGAAGAAGAGGCTGCTAAGGCTGTTATTGAAGGGGCTAAGAAACGAATTGAATGGGGATCCCAAATTCGTAGCTATGTTTTTCAACCGTATACAATGGTGAATGATCATCGCACCGAAACAAAAATCAACGACGTTCACAGAGTGATGGATGGCGATTTGGATGAATTGATAAAGGCGTATTTGCTTTTAGAAGATGAGCTGTCTGCCTAGTTGTCGTAATTATAAGGTCCACATTTCTCTAATGCAGAACTCACTCCAAGAACGCCTCACGCAAGCAAATCACATTGTGGTGTTTACCGGCGCGGGTATGAGTGCCGAAAGCGGGATTGCTACGTTTCGTGATCCGGGTGGACTCTGGCAACGTTTCTCACCACAGGAGTTGGCAAGTATGGATGGCTTTCTGGCTAATCCAACGCGGGTGTTGGAGTGGTACGAGTACCGACGTAATGTGATTAACGACGCCCAGCCTAATGCAGGACACTACGCTATTGCCGAACTCCAAAAAAGATGCCAAGCTTCTGGAAAAGAATTCACACTGGTTACGCAAAATGTTGATCGACTGCATCAACGCGCAGGTTCAGTGAACGTACTTGAAGTTCACGGAAATTTAGAAGAAAATAAATGTTCGGTCGGACGAACCAATTGTGACGAACCGGTTACCGATGCGCCGCACGATACAGTAGATGCACAAGAAACAGTTGATGCACAAGGTGCAAATGTGCAACTCGTTACCTCTGTGTTGCCCACCTGCGTGGTGTGCGGGGCGCTCATGCGTCCGAACGTGGTGTGGTTTGGTGAGGAACTTCCGCAGCAGATATTCGCAGACGCCGAACATGCCGCAATGAATGCCGATGTTTTTATGAGTGTTGGTACGAGTGCCGAAGTGTATCCGGCAGCGGGCTTGCCCATGCTGGCACAACGGCGGGGCGCGTACATGGTGGAGGTGAATCCCCACGCTACCGCGCAGTCGATGTACTTCCATCATACAATTCGCAACACAAGTGCATTTGCACTACCAGAGATTGCCAATATGCTTGAGAGTGTTTTATGATAGTTGGAATTGGAACCGACGTTGTGGATGTAGCACGCATCAAACATTCGTTTGAAGAATACGGCGAAAGGTTTTTGACCAAGGTATTTAATCAGACGGAAATAGACTACTGTGAGCATTTTGGCGACACAAAATTTTTACACTATGCAGCGCGCTTCGCCGCTAAAGAAGCTTTTTCGAAAGCTATCGGTACGGGCATGCGCGATGGAATGAGTTTTAAAGTTGTTGGAATAAAGAATCAAAAAAGTGGTCTACCGGAAATCGAACTCTCTGGTCTCATGCACGAACGCTGGCATAATCACAAAATTCACGTCACACTTTCGCATACTGCCACAATTGCGGTGGCCGTAGTGGTAATTGAATCGGTAAACTGAAAAGCCCCTTTCAAAAGAATGCAACAAAACACAGAAATCAACACAACCTATGTTACCATCAATCTATAATCCGTCTGAAACTTTTACGTTGGGAATTCTTGGCGGCGGACAGCTGGCAAAAATGATTGCGCAAGAAGCTTATAAAATGGGGCTTCGTGTTGCTGTAATCGAGAATGGTGCCGATTCGCCGGCAGGGGTAATGACAAAGTTGGAGTTCACTGATGGGTGGGAGAACGAGGCTGATCTTTTGGCGTTTATTAAAGCGTCGGATATGATTACGCTCGAAAATGAGTTTATCGATCCGAGCATTCTACGAAGAATTGGAGAGTCGCGGTTTGTTTTTCCAACGGCCGAAACGATGGAGTTAGTGCAAGATAAATTCACGCAAAAAACAACGTTTCAACATGCCGGTGTGCCCGTACCGAGGTTTATGGAAATTCAAACCAAGGCTGATCTTGCAAAAGCTGCGGAGGAATTTGGTTATCCGTTCATGATTAAAACGCGGAAGTATGGTTACGATGGATATGGTAATTACACTGTGAAGCGTGAGACGGAATTTGATTTGGTTTGGCGAAAATTTAAAGAGGGCGAAACGCAACGCGACTTGATGGCCGAAGAGTTTGTTTCGTTCACCAAGGAATTGGCCGTAATGGTTGCACGTAATAAGCGCGGCGAAATTCAGGTGTATCCGTGCGTGCAAACAATTCAACAGGGTCACATTTGCGTGACAGTTATTGCGCCAGCACAAATCCCAGTTGAACAACAGGAACGTGCTCAGCAAATTGCTGTGCAGTGTGTTGAGGCAATTAGTGGCGTGGGTGTTTTTGGTGTTGAAATGTTTTTACGCGATGACGGTGAGATTGTGTTTAATGAGATCGCGCCGCGGCCGCACAATAGCGGACACTACACCATCGAGGCCTGTTACACTTCGCAATTCGAAAACTGTATTCGTGCCGTCACCAATATGCCCCTCGGCTCGGCAGCCATGCGCGTTCCTGCTGCCTGCATGATTAATCTGCTGGGCGAACGCACAGGTAGCGGCATTCCGGATAGTGTGGTGGAGATGCTAAAAGTGCACGATGTTTCGTTGCACTTGTACGGCAAGAAAGATGTCCGCGTTGGACGCAAGATGGGTCACCTAACCGCCACCGCAAACACCGTAGACGAGGCGTTCCAAAAAGCAAACGCCGCGCTCGAAAAATTTGTCTGGTAAGGGGCTGTGTGTTTCGCTGAAAGTGTTGCGTCGGGCTGATTGGGTGGTTACAGCGGGAGTGGTTTGCGTCGGGCACTCTTAGCGAAAAGATTCTTCACCCACTGCGTAAGATTCAACTCGTAATTCACCTTAAGCGTTACAAGAATTCCGATTACCAACATCACAAAGTTGCCTAGCCACATTGCAACTGCCGGTGAGAGAATGCCACGATCGGCAAGCTTCTCACCTCCAATCAGCGCAATCCAATACAGGATGTAAAAGCCAAGTGAAATGGCTGAGCTGAGTCCAAAATTGCCGCCCTTTGTAAGGATTCCCAGCGGACATCCTACTAACACAAATAGAATGCACGCTGCAGGAATTGCGTACTTCTTATAAATCTCAACAAGGTACTTATTAGAAATGTTGAAGTCAGCATCTCTTCTGCTGGTTTCGCCTTCGAGTTCGGCACGAGCTGTGGATGTTAGCGCCAATGCTCTGTTGAGTGCGTTAATATTTTTGTTGGCACGACTGCTGGTGTCGGTCACAAAAACCGACGGCGTAAGAATTGTACTAACGTGCCGGTGCAACACCGAATCGAACCGCTGCGAACTAACGTTGTAACTGCTATCGGTGCGCGCCACAATGGCCTTCATATCAGCAATGCTCATTTCACGGTCACTGCGCGACGTTCCATTTGCATCTGTTTGCTCGAAGAAAAATCTGTCGGCAAGCATTGTGATTTGATGTCGGTCGAATTCCACCACACGATACTCGTTCGGACTCATCTTACTCGACTGATGAACTTCACCGTGATACAACTGCAGCACCAAACGTGTGAGCGACGGCGAAAATGCCAGGCGACCGGTATCGGCATTCACTACGTTCATTCGGTTTGTTCGGGATTTATCGTAAATCGTTACGCCGTACATCACCCCAGCCGAATCCACACGGCGCGCAAGAATAGTGTATCCATCTACCTGCGTAGTAAATCTTCCCGCCTCAATTGCAAACGTGGGCTTCAATCGTTGAATATCGCGCATCATCGTACTCAAACGCAAATTCGTGTCGGGCAACACATTATCTGTGTACCAAAACGTAAAGCCCCATAACATACAACCAGCCACCAGCACGGGCGCCATCATTTTAAACAGCCCCATACCACTGGCCTTCATTACTGTTACTTCGTTAGCGGCGGACATTGCACCGAACGCCATTACCGTTGCAAACAGCACGCCTATGGGAATGGCCAGCACCACAATCCACGAAAGGTTTAGCACCACGAATTCCGCAATCACCATCACCTCTATGCCCTTGCTGGCAAGGTCAGTAACGTATCGAATTAGGTGGGTAAGCAGGAACACGGCCATGATAACCGATGTGCCAAAAAAGAAAGGCGCAGTTAATGAGCGTAATATGTAGCGCCATAAAATCATGTGTATTGGCTAGGGGGCTATTGGGCTGCGTCGAGTTTTAGACATTCCTGAATGCGCGCCTCAAATTTTGCCGCTTGATCTGGTTTGTTCTTCTTGAGAATTCGGAATGATTCAATTGCCTTGGTGTAATTTTTCTGACTCATATAAATGTTAGCCAAGGTTTCGGTAACAACTCGCTGCCTATGTTCGGCAATAGGATCGGGCGCAGGTTTGCGGTCAACCAACTCATCGGCATTTATTCGCGCCTTACTAATTCGTTCTGCCAATTCTTCCAGGCTAACAATTTTCTGTTCCGTCGATGCGCCTTGTGTTTGCTGTTGCTCTTTAACAACATCAGGCTGGGCAGTACTCGTTTGCGCAGGTGATGAAGTAAGCGCAGGTGACATCGAATTTGCCACTGCCGTTGCTGGCGTGGCTGTCGTTGTTGACTTGGCTGCCGGTATTGGCTTGGCTGTCGGCGTTGGCTCGAATCTCCGCATTGGCTTCAGCTCGGGCAGAAGAAGCGGCGATCTTTTAGTGCGCTGTCCGTGCGTTTGTACGGTTAGCGATGTAAACTCCAAACCCGGAATTACTCTCACGCTCGAGCTGCGGATAATTCGAGTATCGGAAGTTGGCTGCGCCATTTCGATAATGCGAAGCGGACTGTGATGTGAAAATGGACCAGCCACGGCCGGACGCATAGCGGGCACAGACTGTTGGTAGATTTCAACAGGTGCAGATTCAGTGTGAGAAATATTCTCAGTGACTGGCACTGACGGGGCATTCAATTCAGAGACAGGTTCTGCGCGTAGAACAGCATCATCTAGCTGATACCACGGAAACCGACGCTGAGCTTCGGTAAGAATTACGCGGGCATCATCAGTGTATCCAATGGCCTGATACGCGCGTGCGAGTAACACATAGCCCCCTACATAATCCGGGAAGGTGCGTACACCATCGGCGGAGAGTTGGAGGGCCTCCTCCGTCTTACCCAGCATCAGAAGTTCTGATGCGGTTACGGCGAAAGAGGCAAGGGCTGGTGTGGTAATTTCCATTGGGCTGATTTCGTGTGCGCGCTATTAGCGGCGACTGCCCAACATACGCAGTAGGAACAAGAATAGGTTTATAAAATTCAGGTACAACGATAACGCACTCAAAATTGACCGCTTCGTTGCCAGCTCGTTGCCGGCATACATTACTATGGCTTGATCCTTAATCCGCTGCATGTCGTAAGCAGTAAGCCCAGTAAAAATTGCAACTCCAATTAGGCTGATGGCCCAATCGAGTGCACCAGAGTTCATAAATATATTTACTACCGATGCAAGTATAATGCCTATCAAACCCATGAACAGAAACGAGCCCATGCCGGTTAGATCTCGCTTAGTAACAAATCCGTACACGGCAGCAGTGCCATACATTCCTGCGGCAATTAGAAATACTTGGAAGATGCTTCCAAGCTCGTAGACCACAAAGATCGACGACAAACTAACGCCAATTAACGCGGAGAAACCGATGAACATTCCGGCAGCGGTGCTGGGTTTCATGTTGTCTACGCGCGACGCAAGAATCCACACCATGGCCAGCGGACCTAACATTACAACCCAACGGAGTGGTGTTCCAAACACGGCCGCCAAAATTTCGGGTGAACTGGACACTCCAAGAGCAGTGAGCGACGTGATGATTAGCCCGCCAACCATCCAGGCGTAAACTTTTTGAACATACGCGCTTAAAACGTCGGGCGTTATTGCGTGGCTAAAAGTGTTAGCCTTCATGTCTTGCATATTTGAACCTCTAAAAAGATTTGAACGAGTTAAGACGTTCTACTTACAACAAAATTAGAAAAATCAATCAAGGCGCTTTTGTGCTCACTATCGGGGAATTCCGACAACAATTTCTTCGCCTGGTCTGATAATTCCTGCGCCTTTGCTTGGGCATCCACTACGCCGTTATATGTGTTAACAAAATCCATAACTCTTTGAACCACTGCATCTGTTGGTTTTTTACCCTTAACTAACCGCACTATTGCACGCGCTGCCGATGGCTCAGCATTCTTGCACGCATACAAAAGTGGAAGCGTGATTTTCTGATCGCGGATATCATTGCCAACGGGCTTTCCCAGAATTTTGGTTCGAGACGTATAATCTAAAACATCATCTCGAATTTGAAACGCTAGGCCAACTAACTCACCGTACTGCGAAAGTGCATTTCGCTCGATTTCACTTTCAGTTGCGCTTACAGCACCAATAGCACAGCAAGTGGATATCAACGATGCAGTTTTGTCGGAAATGATTTTGAAGTATGTGGCTTCGTCGATTGTTTTTTGTCTGCTCTTCTGTATCTGCAATAACTCGCCCTCGCTTAAGCGTCGCACAGCATCGGATGTGATTTTCAAAAAATCATATTCACCGTTATTCACCGCAATGAGAAGCCCCTTTGACAAAAGAAAATCGCCCACTAAAACAGCAATCTTGTTTTTCCATACGGCATTTATGGACGCCATGCCGCGCCGTTCGTTGCTACTATCCACCACATCATCATGCACCAACGTTGCTGTATGCAGTAGCTCAACCATGGTTGCTGCAACGTAGGTTCTGCGCGTAATACTACCGCACATCCCTGCTGCGAGAAATACCAACGTAGGACGCACTCGTTTGCCGCGCTGCCGCAAAATGTATCTGATTACAGTGTCTAACAAAGCGGCGTTCGATTTCAGTTGCGCTTTTAGAAATCCGTCGAACTCTTCAAGGTGATCGGCAACGGGTTCTACAATGTGACTAAGCGACGACGGTATTGTCATTTCGCTTCTCGTTTCTTTTGCGTTGCCGCAGCAATACCCACGCTAATTTCATACAGAATATACAGCGGAACTGCAACCATAAGTTGCGTAATTGGATCGGGAGTAGGAGTAATAACAGCAGCAATAATTAAAATGGCAACTATGGAATGTCGGCGGTACCGAATCATCAACTTCGAAGTAACAATTCCCATGCGCGCCAAAACCCACGTTACCATTGGCAACTCAAAAATCATTCCCGATGCAAGAACCATATTGATGAAAAACGAGAAGTATGCCGAGGTTGAAATATTATCTGAGATATTCGGATTTGAAACAACGTTGATATAGTCCATCATACTTGGAATGAGCATGAAGTATCCGAATGCAACACCGGCTAAAAAACACAACGATGTAAATAAGGTAATCCACCGGGCATACGCGCGTTCGTGTGAATGCAATCCGGGGGTAACAAAACGCCAAACCTGATGAATGACCAACGGAAACGAAATAACCAGTCCCGAAAAAAATATTACTTTAAACAAAAGAAACGCTTGACCAAATGGTTCGAGGTTTTGAAGTTTAATATTTGCGTTAGTTGCGGGACTCAACAACACTTCGTTCATTATCCAATCGCGGAAGAAAGCCGCGATGCCTGCGCCTATCAATATGAATACGACCGCCTTGGTAATTCTGGAACGAAGTTCTTCCAGATGACCAAGAAAACTCATTTCATTACCTTTGTTGGTGTCAGTCTCCTGATTGCTGCTCATGTTTCTTTGCGACGATTGATTGAATACGAAGATACGGAGCGAAAAAGACTGGTTAATTAAATACTCGTTAAACTTCTTTTGAATTATGCAAGAAATAAATGTTCACTTGGACCAAATATTTTTCTTGTGGATAACATAAATAAAACGCCATTTTTGCACCCCACCTATTACGAACATAAATTGAATAAACACCGCAGCACGCGGAGGAGGACTTGTTGAGTGAGAAAGACTGAGACGTTAAACCTATTTTCTAGCTCAAATGAAGAGTTACCGGCTGCCACCGTAGAGAAAAGAATGGGACGTTCTGAACAGAACGGCGGATCTTCAGATGTCGAGACCCTTTGGGCTCGGTGTTTGGAAATCATCCGTGATAATGTATCGGGGCAGGTATTTAAGACCTGGTTCGAACAGATGCGCCCCATGAGCTACGATGGATCACAACTGACCATAGAAGTTCCTAGTCAGTTTTTTTACGAGTGGATAGAGCAACACTATTCATCGTTGATGCAAAAAACCATCCAAAAAGTACTGGGCACGAAGTCGAAGCTCCAGTACCAGGTGGTAATGGACGAGAGTGCTGAGGATCAGACGCAGAGCACCATTCGGCTTCCGGGCTCACGTGGCACACCTGCGCAGCCGGCATTGCCGTTTTCGGCCGAAGCCCCGATTAAGAATGCCATCTATTATCCTTCGTACTTCAACCCTCGGTATACGTTCGAGAATTTTATCCGAGGCGAGAACAACCAGTTGGCAACCTCTGCGGCCATGGCCGTGGCAGATAACCCGGGAAAAACACGGTATAATCCGTTGGTGATATATGGTCCAACAGGTCTAGGTAAGACCCACCTTGTACAAGCCATAGGCAACCGAATCCTCCAGCGCAACCGTCATGCAAAGGTGTTGTACTCAAGCTCCGAGCGGTTCACAATGGAATACATCAATGCCATTCAGGCTAATAAGATGTCGGAGTTCACCAACTTCTACCGCGGAGTTGATGTAATTGTAGTTGATGATATACAGTTTCTGGGTGGCAAAGAACGTACCCAGGACATGTTTTTCCACACGTTTAACGCATTGCACCAGGCCGGAAAACAGGTAATTCTTACCAGCGACAGGCAGCCAAAGGATTTGGCGGATGTTGATGAGCGGCTAATTTCTCGTTTCCAATGGGGTCTAGTTGCAGACATGCAGCCCCCTGACTTCGAAACAAGAATGGCCATCCTGCAGCAGAAAAGCATGGAAGAAGGCGTGGATTTGCCGGGCGATGTGCTCGAGCATATTGCACGTCACGTTGCTTCTAGCGTCAGAGAGATTGAAGGATGCCTGATTTCGCTGCTTGCCAAGGTCACCCTTGACGGACGCGAACTGACGCTCGACCTAGCGCGCGACGTGGTGCGAAACATCACCAACTCGCCATCGGCCATCGAGATAACCATCGAAGACATCAAACGCGAAGTAAGTGCCTACTACAAGCAGGAAATTGCCAAGCTATCCGCCAAGACGCGTAAGCACGAAGTGGTGCTGGCACGGCAGATGTGCATGTACCTCGCCAAAAAGCTAACGAGGATGAGTCTGAAGAGCATTGGTGCCCACTTTGGCGGACGCGACCACACCACCGTTCTCCATTCTTGTCAACAAATCCTGAACTACATCGATACGGATAAGAATATTCGGCAGGATGTGGAGTTTTTACGCAAAGCGCTTAATAAATGAATTAAGGATTGAGGATTAAAGATTAAGGATGTAGGAAGAAGACTTTTAAAGTGAATTAGCAATTACGAATGTAGGAAGAAGACTTTAATGAGAGGTTGTTCGCAAAAGCGGGCAGCCTCTTTTTCGGTGTGCCAAAACCACATCAAATTCCTGGTTGGTCGCATTTTAGCCGACAAGCTCACGTGGTTGAATAGTCTGATGCTGGAGCGCCCAATTCTTATACATCATACCCTAATGAGTGATCCTGGTAGGCGCCAGCTCGGGTAAAACCCACCGGGCACACAGCGGCTCAATGTCCTATAACCTTGCAACGCAACGACGCATATCCTTGCAACGCAACGACACATATCCATGTGACGCTCTAGTAACACTTTAAGAAATATGTGGTCACAAGTGATCCCGCTCCAAAAACAGGTACACAAAGTTAAGAGGATTGTAGAATCAGTTCATTGCTGATCCATTGTGATT
>JABMNI010000076.1 GCA_013204605.1 Ignavibacteria bacterium | reverse complement strand
GCAAAACCCTGGGGCGAAAACTGAAGGCAAAACCCTGGGGCGAAAACTGAAGGCGAAACCCAGGGGCGAAAGCTAAAGGCGAAACCCAGGGGCAAAAACTGAAGGCAAAAACTGAAGGCGAAATCCCTGGGCGAGAATTCGAGTCTCGTAATTCGTAATTGACAGTTCGTAACTGATTCTTTAGAGGTTGAAGCTTTCGCGTGCTAACACGGATACTCCGATGGCAAGAACTAGCCAACCAAATCCCTTGCGTAAAATGGCGCCATCAACTCTTGTAGCAAATCTGCCCCCAAAGATGATGCCGATTGTGGTTAGTACGGTGAACACTAACAGAAAGCCCCATTCATATTGAACACCGGCTGTAATATCTGCGCCAACACCCACAAGACTGTTTACGCTTATCAGAACTAGCGAAGTACCTACGGCTCTCTTCATTTCTAGGTTTGCCCAAAGTACAAGTGCAGGGGTCATTAAAAAGCCGCCACCCACACCTAAAAATCCCGAAACCAGTCCAATTATAACTCCGTAAGCGGCGAGGATTAGGAAATGCGTTGGGTGAGTTTCATCATCCTTCTTTTTGCGTTGTCGCAGCATTGAGATAGCGGCGTATAAAAGTACTCCCGAAAATGCGAACATCAAAAAGGAACCTTCGGTAATTGTGCCACCAAAGGGGAGTGGGATGATATCGGGAATAGCCGGAAGAAAAATTCCCCGCGTCAATGCAATGGTGACTAACGTTGAACTACCAAAGGCAAATACCGCGCGCCAGTCAACCAACTTGTTGCGGATGTATTGAACCGCACCTACGGCGGATGCAACGGCAACAACGAACAGCGCATAGCCGCTAGCAAGTGCGGGCGGAATGCCTCCGAGATACACAAACGATGGAACAGCAACGATGGCGCCACCCGCGCCAATCATGCCTAGGGTGATACCAATGAAAACAGCAATTACGTATAAGACAATTGTCATGTAAAAGCTCTGAACCCTACTGCAGATATGGTGAAAAATATCACGCTTGGAATGCCATTAAGCCGCCCTTAAGGTTTACGGGATTTTCGAAACCTGACAGTTCGAGGAACATGCAGGCTTGACCGCTGCGTGCGCCTGAAAGACAAAGAACAATAAGTTCTTTTTCCTTTAGTTGTTCCAATTCATCTACGCGTAATTCTAAATCAGGCAACGGAATATGAATTGACCCTTCTATGTGGAATTCCTCCCACTCTTCCGGTTGTCGAACATCTAACAACGTCAGATCTTCATTCTCCATTCGCTGCTTTAACGTTGCTGCGGAAATTTCTTTCATTCTAACTCCTCCTTTCAAAACTCAAAATCTAACGTTGCAAACTTTCAGGTTCACAAACGCTCAACTTCACAAATGTTGAACTTCACAAACTTTCAACCTCGGCATTTCCAATTTCTACTGGTGCGCCACTCTTTGCCCACCCAGCAAATCCGGGAGCGTAGTTCACGAGGTTGGTAAAGCCCTTGCGCATTAGCGCACTGGTGGCAATGCTTGAACGGTCGCCAGACTGACACGAAATCACGACAGTTTTATCCTTCGGAATTTCACCTAAATGTTCCATCAGGTGTCCGGCGTGAATATTCGTGCTTCCCGGTATATGACCGCTAACATGCTCTGAAAAGCCCCTTACATCTATCACCATAGTATCCGAATCTGTGTATTTCTGCAACAATTCCTCGTGCGTGATTTGTGCCATCGCACTTGTAGGGTGACCGCTCTGTTGCCAGTCATCTAAACTCGGGATGTAACCAACGGCGCTATCGTGTCCGATGCGCATCAACTTCCGCTGCAACTCATCAACATCTGCATGCGCAACCACAAGCGCAAACGGAACCTCGTAGTTCAACATCCAACCTGCCCAAGTTGAAAATGCTTTGTTGTTCTGAATGTTAATTGAACCAGAAATGTGTGCCTCAGCGAACAACTTTTTTGAACGAGAATCAATTACAATTTGATTCTTTGATAACATCTGCTCGATATCTATAGGCGATAAAACTGCAAGCGTGGGAATTTGAGAAACAACCTCGCGCAGTTCTTTGTTGAGGCGTTTCATTGCAGCGAAATATGTAGGGGGCTCTGGTTGACCCGACAGCAGCTCGCGCACAAATTCTTCTTCGTTGGTGTATTGCAGCGCCCAGTTTACTAATTTTTCGTAGCCCACTGTCGAAGAAGGAATAGCGCCCAACGCCTTGCCACAGGCCGATCCTGCGCCGTGGGCCGGGTGAACCTGAATATGATCGGGCAACGTTTTAAACCATGCCAACGAATTCCACATTTGCCGCGCGCCAAGCTCCATAGTGCCCTTCATTCCGGCAGCCTTCTCTAACAAATCCGGACGTCCTACATCGCCAACAAACACAAAATCGCCCGAGAAAAACATGATGGGTACATCGGCAATTGCGGGAGTATCTGTAACGAGAAACGAAATATGTTCGGGCGTGTGGCCCGGCGTATGAACAACATCAAACTTGATGTTACCCACCATGAATTGCGATCCATTATTGAGCGGTTCATGCGCAAATGCATACTGCCAATCTGGTCCGCCCTCGTTGCTCAGCAACATTGGTGCTCCCGTTAGCTCGGCCAACTCTCTGCTACCCGACAAAAAGTCCGCATGGATATGCGTTTCGGTAATGTGCGTAATTCGCAAGCCCTCTTGCTTAGCAATTTGAATGTACGTATCAACATCGCGCTTTGCATCAATCACCAACGCCTGCCCGGTTTTTTGGCAGCCAACTATGTATGACGCATGCGCCAAACCTGGCTCGTAAATCTGCTTGAAAAACATTCTCCACCTTACAATTCAATGTGACATAACACACGCTTCTTGCGTGTGAACTACATAGGTGCTACTAAGCCCCTTACACCTGCTGAATCACAAAAATACGGAAAGGTATTTTAGAGGGTAATTGGAAGAACAAATGGTTTTAAGCAATCTTCATCCAAACTGAAATTTGGGCCACTATTCCCATTATGTGGGCGTATCATCAGGTAATATGTACGGCCGCCCGGTGCATGTCCAAGCTTGGTTATGAAGTCAGGATAGAAAGCATAGTCCGTGACAAAACTCCCGGTTCCATCTGGAGTTTTCGATCCGAAACCCCTCGCAAGATATGACGCACAGTTCATTGTGCTATCACTTACAATGCTCATTATGTATGACCAGCCTAAAAGATTCCTCGTTTGCACTGTTACTCGGGCGTAAGCAATGGAATCTTTAATGATTGTCATTGCCTCGTCTGAAAATGTGTAGCGCCATACAATACTAGTTGAGGCATCCGCGACCATATCTGAGCTGATCGGCCTTGCAAGCGAAAATTGATAAGTTTGATACGCTCCAACGCCAACGTACTGAACGTTTGTTGCAGACGTGAAACTTGACTCCGAAAAATCACCAAAACCATCTTTTGCGTGCGCCTCAATTTTGTAAACGCCTGCTGGAACGTTGAATACCTTCCAAGTACCGTCGGCATCTGAAACCCCGGTGTACGTTTTTTTTGCCATCGGTCGCACTTACTTCAAAACCAGATTTGTCAGTGGTTACGATATTGTTGAACTCATCCACCAGTTTAAGGCTTCCGAATAAATAGTTGTCCGTTGAGGCGGGAGTTGGATCTGTGGCAGATTTACAACCTGACAAACACACTGTTATGACGATCAGTGTTATGAACTGAACTGCGAAAAATTTCTGGTTAGCTCTCATATTTAACGTGCTCCATTGCGCATAAATCATACCGAGTTAGGTACGTGCTTCGAGGCAAATGTACAGGAAAAGATGCACTGAAAAACAAAGAATTATCAGTGCGAAATCATCACTTAAAGTTGCGAATATGTTCCCAAGAGAGTGCAATTGGTCTTCTACTCACCAAACACACCAATAGAATCTTTGCGAATTGCTTGTTAACCCAACGAATGATAAATCACAATTGCAGGGGCAGTGAAATTGGTGAAAGGCATACCGGCAAAGGTTCGATTTCAGTTGATGGCCGCCTACTAAATGCTGGACGAATCTGCAAGAACAACTGAGTGGCAGAAAGCTGGGTCTTGTATTTATCACGAAGTGTGTTATAGATATTGAGAGCTAGGTTTACTTTTCCCATTGCGTCGGAAGTAGTTTGTTCCCCATCAATAGCCACGGCACTGCCGCAAGTTGAACCAATGGCATCAACAACAATTACTTCATATCCCCACACGCCAACATTTCGTGTAGAAAAATTGACGTTTATGATTGCGAGTGAGTCCGTAGCAACGGTTGTATCGTGACCGTCGTGTCTATAAATCCACTTAAGTTCCAATGAGGCGTTAGAAATCATAAGGGGGCTTATGTCACGCGCTAGACGAAATGCTTGTACAGTATACCCTCCAGTACCAACATACTGTATGTTGTCGCGCCTAGCAATAGCACCAACAGGTAATCCAGTGTAACCCTCAGATTCAGCATGAGCAGAAATCTGATACACACCAGCGGGGACATCGTACAGAATCCAAACGCCTGAAGAATCAGTCGTATCGGAATACGTGGTTGTTCCGTTTGTTACAACTACAATAACGTCCGATCTGTCCTCAACCGGATTCCCAAACTCATCTGTAAGGCTGACACTACCCGTTAAAAAATTGTCAGACGTGTACGGTTGATTATTTGGAGTATTCAATACCGAATCTGTGCAGCCAACGCCGATTAGAAGAACTGCCAACAGAATCAAAATTGATTCAGAACTCACTAAGTTTTTTTGCATTTTTATAATGTATCACAGGACATAGTTTCTTTTGTTTGCGGACATTTTAGTTTGAGATTCTCATCCCAGTAACATCTATGGTTTAATTTTGATACCACAATGCGAGGCTTTTAAAAATTTCAACAGAAATTCAATTTTTGAACTTGAATGGCACGGACAACTGGTCGACGCATCGAACTTCTCTTGTCTGCGTGGCCGGATTAAACATCCCGTGATCTTTAGGACGCACGTGCACGTAGAACTGCATGATTTTGACTTGGTCTCCGTATTTGCGCTTTAAATCGCTATATGGCGTTTCACTAAATTCAATTTGGAATGTGCCATCCAAAGACGGCTCTGCCGACAGCGGCAATTTGTATTCGGCTTGAGAACAATCGTCGTTCGGTGACGTTGAAATGTAAACGGTGTAAGACCACCTTGTCACATTCCGAGTCTTCACGCTTAAAATCAAGCGTGGAACTGAATCAACGATTTCATAAGGGTAGGTGTCTTTGGTTAAGTAACTCCATTTGATCGTTGGGTCTATCCGCGTGATCATAGTAGAAGCAAGATCTCGCCACAAACCCAAACCCCCAACAATATACCCGCCCGCGCCCACGTACTGGATGTTTGACATACTTACTCCCATTTGACCGACGGTATCGCCGTGGAAGCCAAAATACTCTGTGTATATCTTGTATACTCCCGCAGGCAGATCGTAAATGATCCAGACTCCAGAAGAATCAGTAGTATCCTTGTAAGAGGTGGTGGAGTTGGACACCGTGACAACAATGCCAGCGGTAGGAGGCACCGGATTCCCGAATTCATCCGGACCTAATCTAACGCTTCCCGTCATGAAATTCTCCGATGAAGATGGTGGTGGATCAGGTGTAACAGAAGGATTACAGCCCGCGACGAACGAGAGAATCAACAGTGTAGTTGCAGCGATAATTATAGTACCTTGTCTCATATCAACTCCATTAATTTTTCTAAATTTAATTCAACATCATGCTCTTGCAGAGGACTAGTCCGCGCGTAGAGCGTATGCAATAGATGTAGGCACCGCGTTCCCAGCCAGAGGTCACAATGTGCTCGGTCTGTTCTGAACCAGCTACCGCTGGAATGCGGACTTTCATTGTTGAGGTTGCAACATGGGAAACATCTAGATAAAAATCTCCTTGTAGCGAAGCGTCGATTTCGTAGACAATGTCAGTATAATCTGTAAATGGGTTAGGCTGATTTTGCTCAAGACGAATGTGCTCAAGCCCCGCATCGGCCCCGAGTTTCATTCGAGTTAGTATTTCAGAAACCGCAATTTTTACGTCCAGAAGTTCCATTTCTACAGCATCAATTTTCCTACGCAGAGAATCTGTCTCAGATTGCAACCTCGCATTTGATTGCCTTAGTGTGTCATTAGTGGCCGCAAGTTCCTTAACTGCATTCACCATCACGTACATTACCTCGTCCGCCTTCACAGATTTACGAGTCGAGAACGATGAATCGAACACTGCAGGGTGGTAAACGACTTGCGTGTAAGAAGTAGCGGGGTCGCCTGTGTTGATTTGAACAGATTCAGTGTAGGGAGCACTCTTAATGACCTTGTGAATAACCGTATCCGTGCGCACAGCGGTGGGGATGATCTCCTCAAGGTCTTGGGCTAGGACACCCGTGAATAAGCGACCGTCGTCGTGGATTGATGGCTTAATGAAGCGGTAGTTAATGACGTCAATTTTCCGAATTTCACTCAATCCAAGTTGACTAAGAGTAATGTCCTTTTTGTATGTAGCATCAGATGTCGCCCATACTCCACCACTGCACCATGCACTACCTGTTACCTCTAGTTCGTGTGGGCCGTACATGCTTCCATCCTCCTGCACGATCACCAACCTTTTCTCTAGCCACAATTCACCATCGCCAGCGCTGGTTGATCCAGCCCAAGACGGACCTCCAATGGTAACCCCACCATTGACATCCAGCCGGTTGACTGGAACTACTCCGATACCCGCGTTACTAAGGTCCCCAGTACCTCCTACTGCGGCAGTCATGATAAACGTAGGTACGTCAGAATTTAACCCAATTTTGAACGCTCCTACAACTGTATTTGTCAACTTTGTGTGAGGTGAACCTGGAATGCCATATCCAATGAGTGTAGCATACTCGCCTGCTACGTTGTTGTCTAAATACGTTCCATACACCGATCCGTAAAAAGCATCTGACAGATTGTGTCTGCCAATGGATACTGCGTCGGGGCCATGCGCATCCGCATTGTGCCCAAGCGCAATTTGTGCATGAGATCCCCTCGAATCAGTCGAGCCACCTGCATCACAATCATATCCGAGCGCGATAGCAAATTCCGATTTGGTCGTGCAGAAACTGCCCACAGCAAGAGAGTATCTCGCGGCTACGAGGGTAGAACATGCATACCCTCCTGCTATACTCCCCTCGCCAACAAGAACGCAGCTCTCCCCGCCTAATATGAATCCGTAGTCAGCCGTTGCTTTGATCTCAGATTGTCTGCCGAATGCTACTGCGAAATCGCCACTATTTTCTATCCTTAATCCATGTGAAAATGATCAGGATGCTTTCGCAAGACAATCTTCCCCACCTGCCCAAGACAACGGCCCAATTTCAGATGCATTCCAGTAAGTGTCATGAGGAGAACCATTGTTGATAACTCCAGCCCTAAACGCCGCCCTATCAGGAATCCACATAAACCGGGTACCCGCCCCACTTATCGGTGTTGCACCCACATCGCCGTTAAACAAAACCGCGCCGTCCAACAAGTGAAGTTTAGAAACTGGAGTCGTCGTGTTTATTCCTACGTTACCATTCCTAAGAAAAGTAACTCTGGCAGTTAGCCCCGTTTCATTTCCAACTCTAGCAGGTGCCTCTTTAGATCTAAACTGTAGCGCGCCAGTGTAGTCAGGCCCAGCCCCATTTCCCGAATTCTGAATAAACCAAGCAAAAGATGATGGATACGGGCACTCCGTGTCTGTACCGGTTGGCTTATACAATTTTATAACTGGGTCAGGTCGTGTGCCTGTGGAGCCATCCCACGAGTCACCCTCAAATCTTATCATGCCAGTCGTGCAATTCCAATTTCCTACGTTAAAATCAAATTTTCCGTCGGCGTACGCGGTCATGCGGGTTAACGGTGTGCCTTGAGCAAGTGTCAAATCAAGGTAAAAGTTCTTACCAGCCGTGTTATTCGCAATTCGTATATGGTTTGCGCTGTCGTTGTTCACGAACATGAAATCATTTATCTGGGAAAGTCCGGTTAGAAATCCCTGACCAGATGCGAACCCTATCTTACCGGCAGGCCTGCCAGGTGCTCCCGTGGCACATATACCATAATCAAACCTCATCCAAGGATTTGCCGGCGTATGTAGGTCCAAAAACGATTGTTGTACAAATAGAGGTGCACAAACTGGCGTTCCTCCAACTCCCCCATGAATCGCAACTGTGTTAAAGTTGCCTACTTGACTACTACAATCAGTGCTAAACGTAAGATGTAGTATCACAACCGATACTGCCAGCCAGATTGCTTTTGTGTGTAGCTGTGTAGCTGTGTAGCGGCTTAGCATAATTTTAATGCTCATTGGAATAAGTTAAGGAAAGAATATCAAGTGTACCACGGTGTGAACTTTACTACAACATGAATATGTCGCATAGGTTACAACTTGATGTTGATAGATTTCAAACCATCTTCAATCACGCAATTGGAATACACCTATTCGTTTGAGTTAGTTGCGCATCGCCCCTTGAACCTCATGCGCGTGGTTGAAAATGAGAATCCACAATGTTGCTTCAGATATACATGAGTAGCAATCTACCCCTACTAAAGTGAATTTTGGATACTTCTCACTGCAAGCTTTATCGGCAGTCTGACTTTTCCATACCCAAGAATTCGCCGCTGATGCATCAAAATCACGCCTTCATACATTTCGCATTGTTTATGGAAGGGGGCTTGGGGTATTTCGTAAGAAACATTTCATGCAGCAGCCTTTGATAGGTGTGCATGCGAATGGCCTTCGACAATGCAATTGGGAGTTGATAGTGGAAATCATGAACGCGGAAATTTACAGATCGTTGACGAGGAAGTTTGACAAGGCAGGGAATGATGATATTTACGACGCTATGTCTACGTCGGCTTTGGTGATTCTTGAACGATCGCCATTATTGGAACCGATACAGAATCAGGATGCCTTTCGGGTGGTGGTGGCCCGACGCGAACTGATACGCCGACATAAGAAACTCGACCCGTTGCTATTTCCGGATGGTGACGCTGTGAACACGTGGGAGAAAGTGGCCATTGCCACGCATAGCTATGTTGAGGCGCACACCACCGAGAATAAATCAGACGTAGCTAGAGTTTTGGAATCGATTCCTGAGCGTTACTCTGAAGTGCTTCGTATGCATTATCTGGAGGGGATGACGATGGAAGAGATTGCCGTTAAGTTGAACCTGAAGTCGCATTGCATTCGCAAACGGCACGAGCGCGCATTGAAGGTTGCTAAGAAGGTGTTCAGCTCAAGTGGCACTATTCTAGTCTACCCAAAGGTTAAGCGAAGTACCTCAAACAAACAAAAGCAGAAGAAGAGGGATGAGTAATCCAAACTCGTATGCAAACCGTGCAAAGGTGTCCGATTTGAATTTCACATATGTCATGCCAAAATAGTAGAGGGTCATTGCAAGCAACACTGCTTCGACCTGCCAATCAACATTGAAGAGTGAGTGAGAGAGTATTGCAGAAGTGAGTGCGCCAATGCACAAAATGTAGATATATTTCTTACTGTTGGCGCGTCCAAAAGTCACAGCAATCGAGCTGGTTCCACGCTGCGTATCTAGGTCGAACTCCAGCAAGCTCAGTAGGATTACGTCGATCAAAATGATAATAGAACTTGAAGTAATTACAAACACTGCCCCGAACGCAGTTGTGTAATTGTGAACACTGAGTAACAGTGGAATCGACCATGCAGATAATGAGAAGGTTAGCGCCACATTACAATCCTTGAGCAGACCCACCATCGGAAATCTTGCAGAGTGTAATAGGTAGTGAACACAGGTCAGCGCACCTAAAAACGCACCCATTATCCAATAGGAAAGAGGGAACTCCATTATTGCAACGGTTGCGGCCGTTAGTAAGGAAACGGATATGAAGCTTACCAGAACCTTGAGGTGGCGTCTGTGGAATTCGTGACGGTCCGACTGCAAGTTTTCAGCGTCGCGCCGAACGTCTAGAATTCGATCCAACGTGTACACTGCCCACGTTACCAGTGGCACTACCACGTACCAGCTCCACGGCAGAGTGACATGTAAGGTGTGTGTAGCTAATACGGAGGCGGAAATAATTCCCAACACTACTTCGATGTTGAGATACTTCATGATGATTAGTCGTTGCGTTGCAGATTTTTTATGGCGGCTAGGTCGTGCGCCAAATCCACGAGGTTGCGGATTACGCCTTGGGTCATTCCAAAGTAAATATCATCATAACGTTGCACAATCTCATCTTCAGAATCATTTATAACTTCTGCAAGTAGCTCGCGAATTTCATTTAACAAATTGCCAAACTCGATTTCAATTGTTGAGTAGCCTTCGGCTCCGGGCTTTAGACGCTTGAGAATTCCATACACCTTCCACAGACCCGTCCCGGTGGTTACAATGGAATTAAATGTATCACCTAAACTGTTTTGCGCACCTAGTTCAAGTAGCACTCCAATATCGTTGCGTTTTCGTAAGCCCCCTTCAACGGAGGAATCTAGGTACTCAAGAACGGAGGTAGTATCGGGTCCGATTTGCACGTTAGTATTGTATAGTGGCCAAGATGGAGCGGAACGTTGATTGTTGTTCCACGTCCGACGGGGCCGGATTGCCATTCACGGCAAGTGGAACCAAGGCAAACTGGTAATGGTTTCCGGTTGACGAGGTGAACACCGCGCAGCGCGATCGTACTCCGCCAACGGCGCTGGAAAAATCGTACAAACCAAATCTGCGAACGCCGAGTTCGGCAATTTGGTAGGTGCCAATCAGGGTGGCGTGGCCGCCAGTTTTGCGGAGATGTTTTTGAAACGACACGCGCGCCAGACCCAGCAATCCCTCTTTTTCTAACTGCTCACGATGCGATTCGGCATCGGGTACGGATGAAAAAACTGCAGACATTGTGTAATCCATGTTAACGGCAACTGCAAAAATGTCGGAGCTGGTTTCGCTTTTTGTATCTAGGAATACCCAGTTCTTAGGCAGCAATGCAATCATGTCGCCGGCCCGAGTGCGCACTAATTCGTCGCTCATTTCAATTTCGGGTTGCGGACTCAACGCTTGGTTCTGAATGTCCACCTTTTTTTCGGGCGCTTTTACAAACAGACATCCGGGAAAAAATACAACCACAACAAGTAGAGAGAATGTAACCCAAATCTTAATCGAAAAAATCATTCTCATTTTTTCTCACCAGCTTCAACGTCGACTTTTAAAATGTTAGCAGATGGAACCAGTGGGCAACTGAAGGCTTTGTTATATGCGCAGTACGGACTATACGCCATGTTGAAATCCACCACGTATTCACCATCGTTACTCGCTACGGGAATGCTCAAGTAGCGTCCACCACCATACGTGGTATTTCCATTTGTCCCATCCTTGAACGGAACAAACAACTCGTCTCTGTTGCCACCCACAAATGAATACGCAACGAGCGATAACTTCAGGCCGTTCATTTCGAACTTCAAGTTGCCTACAACTTCCGCCCTACGCAGCTCATCGGTGGTAGTTCGAATGGTAATCGTGTCGGGTTCGGCGTTGCGCTCTAACGTTGCCTCTGCAGCAAAATCCTCATCGGGCTCGTAATAATTTAGTCCCATAAACCGCTCAATAAGTCCCTCCGGTAGGGGGCTTTGTGTTGCGTCCTTAAATGCTTCGTCCTTGTCAAGCCGCCAATCCAAAACCTCCTGCACATCATAGTTCGAAGTTCCATCGTATGCATCTTCAACACAGGCTGTAAGCATAAACGCTACACATGTTATGCAACCAGCCAGCACTAGTTTGAGTTTTAATCCCGATGCAAATCCGACAAAATATTTTGAAGGTAAAATCATGCGGTTTCTTCTTTGGGAAAGTTCCGCCACATCATAGATTCAACAGGAACCGGTGTGCGATCATTGTATTTAGCCGATTGCTTTTTGTTGTACGGGTTTATTACAACCCCGTTTACCATAAAGTAAATGAGCTGTCCGATGGGCATTCCAGCATACACCCTAACCGGAAGTTTTACGCTAATCTCCAGCGTCCAATAATTACAAAACCCAACATCACCTTTTCCAGCGGTGGCGTGAATATCAATTCCCAACCTACCCACGCTACTCTTGCCTTCAAGAAAAGGAACGTGCGCATGCGTTTCGGTATACTCTTCGGTCACCCCCAAATACAATTCATTCGGTTGCAACACAAAGCCCGTTTCAGGAATTTGAAACTGAGTAATCTGATTGTGTTTTTTAGAATCGAGCACGGGATCGTTGTACGTGGCAAGCGTGGCGCTCAGATGGACGTCGTACGAATTCGAGCCTAGACACGATGGCATGAACGGTTCAATAACAATCGAACCGTTTTTAATACTATCAAGAATTTCTTGGTCAGATAAGATCATAGGGCAAATTACGGAAGCTTGGCTAGTTGGATGGATTTGCGGAAACGACTGTTGTAGGCGTTCCAGAGCGGCTCCGGACACTCGGCGGTTATCCAGAGTAGCTGGTTGTCTTTTGCAAGGATGGCTTGATATAGCTTTGATACAAAGTAGTCCGGGCGGATGCGAAGCTCGATGGTGCGCATTTGGCCAACCCATTTGCCCAGTGTAAGGGGCTCGGTGGCGAGTACTTTGTGCATATCATATTGCGAAGTTGTCTCGTCGGTTTGTTTGGTCCAGTACTCAACTAGGTCTTTGGGCTTGGTTGATGCTACTTCCATTTGACTCTTCACGTTGCGCATCATGTGCACGGCTACGCCAATTGCGTACACCGCACGTGTGTCTTGCAATGTGTCTTTCGAAATGAAATAGTTGAACACTTCGCCATCGTCCTGGCGGACGTCATGCCACGTACCCGGCAACCGAATACTCACGGTCTTTGCAGAATCGGTATACACTTTTTCAATCGCCGATGCACTGTCCAAACTCATTTCAATCAAGGCCTGCTTAATCTGCCCTGAGCGTTCCGTTCCTTGCTCAAGCTTTAGATACTTGCGCCAAGCAATTCCGGCCTCTTCAGGGTAACCGGCGGAAAGGGAGGCTTGACCGAGGTTTACGAGCATCACAACATCGTTCGGACGCAATTCGGCGGCCTTTTTAAAGTCTGGGTAAGCCCCTTCCTCATCACCTTTTTTTGCACGAACTACACCGCGCGCCAAATACGAATCAGCGTTGGCAGAATCGAGCGAAATTGCTTTATCGAAATCTAGAATTGCACCATCAGGATCGCCAAGCTCACTTTTAACGTGACCGCGGTTGATGTACGTGTCAATTTCTTTTGGCTGGTGCGCGATGTATTTGTTCATATCGAGCAGGGCTTTATCCAGCTGACGAATTCGCATATACACGTAGCCGCGTGTGCGGTACACCTCGTAAAAATCTGGTTTGATTTTGGCAACGCTATCAAAATCACGCAATGCCTTCATTGAACTATCCATTTCCAAATTGCACAGACCCCGATTGAAATACGCCTCATGCATATTTGGAGCGCCCGATATTGCCAGTGTGTACTGCTCGATGGCGCGTTGAAAATCCTGCTTCTGATACGCATCGTTTCCACGTTGCAGATACTCAGAAGGTTGTTGCGCCGAAACGCCTGCAATGCTCAACACAAATAGAAACAATAATGCTACGCTACGCATATTTTCTTACCTCGAAATTGTTTGTTGGTTATACATTTCAAATTTGGCAACACCCATGCGGTGAAGCCAGTGTTTAATGCTAGTTAGTAGAACGCCCAGACCATAAATACTGCTGCGTTTAAAATTGATCGATGAGGCTTCGGCAAAATATTTTGTCGGGCACGTCACCTCGGCAATTGAAAAGTCCGCCATAATAATTTGCGAAAGCATTTGATTATCAAACACAAAGTCATTGGAGTTTGCACGGAGGTTCACTCGTTCCAACACCTCGCGTGAAAAAGCCCGATACCCGGTATGATACTCCGAAAGTTTTTGCTTTACCAAGATATTCTGGACCAGGGTCAGCACTCGATTGGCGATGTACTTGTACAACGGCATGCCGCCCTTGCGCGCTCCGTTGCCTAAAATTCTCGAAGCAAGCACAACGGGAAAAAGGTCGTACGCAATTATGTGACTCATCACGGGAATCAACGTAGGCGTGTATTGATAGTCGGGGTGGAGCATTACTACAATGTCGGCACCAAGCTCCAGCGCCTTTGCATAGCACGACTTTTGATTGCCACCATAACCCAAGTTCCGTTGGTGCGTTACAACATGCTTAATACCAAGTTGCTGAGCCAAGGCCGTTGTTTCATCAGTCGAAAAATCATCCACCAGCACCACCTCATCCACAACCGAAAACGGTATCTCCCGATACGTCATTTCCAGCGTCTTCGCGGCGTTATACGCCGGCAGCACTACTACTATTTTTTTTCCGTTTAGCAAGTGTTCTGCAAATCCTATTCTAATTCAAAGGTGGCGTTAACGGTGGATTTCAACTGAATACTACCAGCACTCACCATTGGACCATCTTCCTTCATCCTTGTATTGACAATCCCGCCTTGAGACCAACCGTATTCTGCTCCGTTGAACTGAACCCCATTACCGTTTTCCGAAATATTAAGTGGATTGCCCAGTTTTGCTCCAACTGCCGCTGCTAGATGATCCGCTTTAATTTTCGCAGATTTTGCGGCCTCAATTCTCAGTGAATCTAGAATGGCTTCTCGATTTGATACTACGAATCTGATACTCTCAATCACGTTGCTTCCGTTATCTGCAGACATAGAAATTATGTCATTAAGTGATTCCAACTTTCGAATTTTAACGGTTATAACATTCCGCATTATGTATTTGACAAACTTGCGGTTGCGATTCTCTTTGTAATCGTAAACTGGCTCAAGTTTAAGAGTGCTGGTTTTTATGTCTTTCATTAGGATGCCACGTCTAGTTAATGTACCGATCAACTGTTGCACCCCAGCAATATTTTCAGCCTTTACTTCGTGCACATCCTTTCCTTCTGTCACAACGCCTAAACTCACAACGGCTTCATCTGGCTCTATAATTGCTTCGGCTACACCTTCCACAACAACCACTCTTTTATCACGAAAATCCTGCGCTGTTGTGGTAATCGTCGAAACCAATATCACAGACAATACCATCAGATACTTCATCATTCCATTACTCCTTCAAGTTGTTCATTACACTTCGTCCACTCTAACATCAGTGCAGTCACGTTCTTGTTTGCAGTTTCGTATTCGGCAAGCAAACTTTTCTGGCGTTTGGCATCCTTGTACAGTTCCGGATCGCCAACCTGCGATTCAAGTTTTCTAACCACTTCTTCGGCCTTGGTAATCTTGCCTTCGATTTCGTTGATTTGTTTTTGAAGTGTTTTTGTTGCCGGATCCTTGCTGCCGTTTTTGGTAACGGGCTTGGGGGCTTTTACTACGGGAGCCGCAACTACCTCTGGACGCATAGGTGCTTGTTGACGTCGGATTTTCTCGGCAATGGCATCGCGCTCGTTCAGGTAGTCATCCACATCACCTATGTATTCCACAAGCACGCCACGCTCAAAGTGAATTACTTTGCTCGTAAGTGCATCAAGGAAATCACGGTCGTGACTTACCACAATCATGGTTCCATCGTATTCAAGCAAGGCTTGCTTTAACACTTCTTTCGAGAGCATATCCAAGTGATTGGTAGGCTCGTCCAATATCAAAAGGTTAACAGGTTGCAATAATAATCTAGCAAGGGCAAGTCTCGATTTCTCTCCACCGGAAAGGACCGCCACTTTTTTATTGACGTCATCTCCACTAAACAGAAAGGCTCCTAACAAGGCTCTAACGCGCGAGCGCATTTCAGCCGGTGCTGCTTTTTCTATCACTTCGTAAACCGTGTTTTGTCCGCCAAGCATTTCAGCCTGATGCTGCGCATAATAACCGAGTGTAACGTTGTGACCCAACGTTACGGTGCCTTCTGTAACGGTTTCAAGTCCACCAATAATTTTAGACAGCGTGGTCTTGCCTTCGCCGTTCTTCCCTAAGAATGCTACTTTGTCACCACGTTCCAACACTAAATCAACTCCGCGCAGTACGTGTTTTTCGTCGTAGCGTTTGTGAACCTGATGACAGTCCACGGCAACTCGGCCCGACCGCGGAGCAGGTTGAAATTTAAACGTCATTCCTCTGCCATCTGCTTCATCAACTTCAACTTCTTCCATGCGTTGCAGACTCTTGATACGTGACTGCACGCGCGAGGCCAACGAGGCCGTGTACCGAAATCTGTCAACAAATTTCTGAACACGTTCACGTTCGCGTTGCTGATTTGCAGCCGCAGCCTTCTGCGTTTCAAGTCGCTCGGATCTGAGTTCTTCGTAGCGCGAATAATTTACCGGCTCGTCGTAAACCTTACTTGCGGTAATCTCCACCGTCCTATTTGTAACGTTATCAAGAAAGGTTCTATCATGCGATACAAGCACAATGCCCCCTTCATAACTTTTCAAGAAATCCTCCAACCACCGCACAGATTCTATGTCCAAGTGGTTTGTAGGCTCATCCAACAGCAAGATGTCCGGCCTGCGCAGCAACAGCTTTGCAAGCTCGGCACGCATTTGCCAGCCACCGCTAAACTGGGTAAGGGGCTTTCCGAATTCGCTCTGGAAGAAGCCCAGACCCTGGAGGATGCGATCAACATCGGCATGCATGGTAAGGCCGCCCAGGTGTTCGAACTTTTCGTGGGCGTCTACATTTTCTTGTACGAGGTGCATGTACTCGTCAGACTCATAGTCGGTCCGTGTTTCGAGCTCGGTTTGCAGCAACTCCATACGCTCTTCTAACAGCAACACTTCTTCGAAGGCTTGTTCGGCCGTTTCAACAAGTGATAGTGACAGGTCGAGCGTAAGGTCCTGACTTAACAAGCCAACACTTAGCCCCTTTTCCTTTGAAACCGAGCCACCCGACGGCTGCCTATAGCCCATAATGATATTAAGCAGCGTAGATTTTCCGGCGCCATTGCGTCCAACAAGACCAATCCGATCGCCGCGCTGAATTAAAAACGATGCGTTCGAAAACAAAACCTTTGTGCCGAGGTCTACGGTCACTCCATTTAGCGATAACATTTACTTCGTATCCTCTGCTTTCATTTCAAGTAGCCGCTGAATGTGCTGCACAAGAACCGCTGCACAAGCGCGCTTTTCCATAAGTGGCACCGAAACTGGCGCCTTGCCTTTTGTAAGAATCGTAATCTGATTTGTAGTCGAACCAAGACCAGTGTTCTCGCCCTGTTCGTTTGCCACAATCATATCGACATTTTTCTTGTTGAGTTTTGCAATTCCGTTGCTCACAACATTCTCAGTCTCGAGTGCAAAACCTACAATAACCTGATGAGGTTGTTTCTGCTCACCAAGGGTTTGCAGGATATCAATTGTTGGTTTTAATCCCAACGTCATTTTTCCATCCTGTAGTTGGTCCTTCTTAATCTTATTTATTACGGGACTAACGGGAGTAAAATCTGCCACAGCGGCTGCCATAATAATCACACTGGCGTACGAATATTGCATTACCTGTATCAGCATTTCGTGCGCTGTTTGCACATGCACAACCGTAACGCCAACGGGAGCAGGAATAGAAACCGGACCTGATATTAATGTTACCAATGCTCCGGCTTCTCGCAGTGCCTCGGCAATGGCGTAACCCATTTTTCCAGTGGAGTGATTTATAATCGATCGCACAGCATCAATCGGTTCAACGGTTGGTCCGGCTGTAACCACACAGTGTTTACCAGCCAGTTGCCCGCCGGTTACATCTGCTAATTCAGTTTGATTTCCGTGGCTATCATTGTTGAAATGGTCGTGCACGATTTGAACAATTACGTTAAGCTCTGGCAGACGACCCGTACCTTCAAGGCCGCTTGCAAGGTTACCAGATTCCGGATCGATCACCGTATAACCATCTGTTTTTAACTGCTCCACGTTGCGCTGAGTAGAAGCCTGTTGCCACATATCGGAATCCATGGCCGGAGAGATTACAATCTTCTCGGGAGGCATTGATGCGGCAACTAACAACACTGCGTTATCGGGAATACCGTGGCAAATGCGTCCTAATGATGCTGCAGAGCACGGCACAACCAGCAATGCGTCCGCCCATTCGGCCCAGTGCACATGCCACGATCCACCCTCTTGCACTTCAGCGCTAAACGGATTGGTAACAACAATGTGCTTTGAGACAGTTTGGAGCGCTAGGGGAGTTACGAAGTTCGTTGCCGATTCCGACATAACTACTCGCACACTGTGTCCGGCGCGTTGTAAATCACGCACCAACCACGGAGTCTTGTAAGCAGACACGCTGCCTGTTATGCCGAGAATTATATTCATTGTTTTTGGAGTAGACAAAAAGAGCCATCGCGGTTAACCGGACGGCTCAAACTTTCGATGTAGATTCCGTGAGTTACTCTGACTCGTATTCTTCAAGCCGAACTGTTATGTGGCCGCCGGTCATCTCCTTCATGGCGATAAACGTAGGCTTTGCAACCAAGTCGAATTCCTTGCTGATTGCAATCTGATCGGCGTTGGGACCTTCGATTTCTTCGGTGTCGATAATCACATCGGCGAGCCGCTCGCTAATCTGATTTTTGATTTGGTCATTAATCTGACGTGACCTTTGGCCCATAGCAACTATGGATTTGTAAATAGAACCTTTTGCAGATTCTTCCATGCGGACAACAACCGGATTTACTATGTAAGTACTCATAAGCCTGTAGATTGACAGTTGCGAAAAATAGAACAACAAAGATACGGTTTTCCGACGTTATGGGCAAGGGGTGGTAAGGGGCTTTGTGGTCAACCACTTAAAGGAATTTTTCGCGTTCCTCAGCACTAGCCAGGCGGCAGGAGTCGCGCTTTCCAAACCAGCGGTACCTATTCCGAGCAATAAAACGGTATAAGGAGTTGCGCACAAACGGCGGAATAATAATTGCGGAATAGAATAATTTCCACGGATACGGAAGCACACGAACTATCTTTAAAACCGCGGTCGATTCAAAAAACAACAAGCCCCTTTGCAAAACATACATCGTGGTTGGCTCAGTATCCACACCAAACCCTCGGAGTAACTCGGCAACATTTTGTTGTTGGAAAGAACCAAACATTAGTTGGTTGTGCGAATCGTGCCTGAGTAAAAAATCAACCGACCCATTACAAACGTTGCACACGCCATCGAATATCACGATGGTCTTCGTAAATAAAAACTTTTCAACATCAACTTCTTGGTCTTTCATGGTAACTAAATTGGCGCAATGTTTGTTATGGTAGTGTATGACATGATGACACCGAACTTACGGAGGTGATATGAATCCGCTCTATCTGTCGATGTTCACTCAAGGAACGTCCGACATTGAAGTTTGTCAGTACAAGATTCTTGCAGGTATGCAGGATGTGGCGAAAGATTTTCACCACAATAAATTATACCCAAATTTGGGTGACCTGATTGAACTGACTTCAGTTCTAGAAACCATTCAAGCAAACAGCGAGCAGTACCAAAGTATGCTGCCACGAAAATTGACCGGAGTGGATTTTGAGAAAAAGACTCTGACGTTCGATGCCGTCCCGGGCGACACACAGGCCGTAGAGAAAATGTTCGAGCTGGTGCGGTGGGCGCTGCCCTCACTAAAGATTTTAACTGAGGAAGGCGTTGCAATGTTCGACTTTGTAACCCAGAATATGCACATCGAAGTAGTGGGAATCATCCCGCTGTACAAGGATGAGGGCTATGCCATGATTCCGGATTTGAAGAGTGACCTGTATAGAATTATTCGGTATGAGTTGACGCTATTCACTGCTGAATCTGAAAACTACCGAGCGCTTAAGACGCTCGAAGTAGAATCTCGCGCTGTTGGTTTGGTGCATGAAGCGCCAGAGAATGTAAAAATGGAATTGGTTAAAAAGCACAGCGATTTACCAAACCCAGCAACTTTTCTCATTGAAACAGACTTAGATTTCCCGTTCGATGAAACTGTGTTTCCGGTGGCAAAACGAAAACTTATGAAGCATCTGATTTCTTAATCAGTGCTGTGTAAAAACCATCGCCACCATTTTCTCCGGGCATGAATCGCACTTCTTTTTCAAGTGTAGCATTTTTGTGTTCCGATAAAAACGATACGATTTGCTGCTCGCCTTCTTGAGGTAGCAAACTGCATGTGGCGAATAAAAGATATCCACCTGGTTTAAGAATCACAAAGCCCCTTTTCAAAACCTCTTGTTGAATTGTGCAAAGTTCTTCGAGAGATTTCTCAGTTAGGTGCCACAGAATATCCGGATTTCTTCGCAACACTCCGGTTCCACTACACGGGGCATCAACTAGCACGGCCTTTGCGCTAGCGGCCAATCGCTTAGCAACCTTAGTGCTTTTTAAGAGCCGCGTTTCAATAATTGTTGCGCCGGCGCGCGTTGCTCGTTTTTGCAGTTCGGTCAGCTTGTGCTCGCTCACATCCAGCGCAATAATCTTTCCGGCATTCTGCATCCGATCAGCCAGGTGCAGAGTTTTACCGCCCGAACCCGCACAATAATCCACCACCCGCGTGTTTGGCTGAACAGGCAAAAGAGTTCCCACCAACTGCGAATTAATATCCTGTTGTTCAATCCACCCGTTTAGGTAGGGGGCTGAGCGGAACAGTCCATACGGCTGTTGAATTAGAATGGTGGTAGGCGCAAGTTGTTTTGGCTTTAACTCTGACAGTGCCGCAACACATTGTTCCACGGTGGCTTTTTGAGTGTTAACGCGAACGTACGAAGCGGCATTTTTTAGCGAAGCGGTAATTACTTCGGAAGTGCTATCGGGATAAGCCTCGGTAATAAGCGTTCGTAACCAACTCGGAAACACAGCTTTTTCTGGGTCGACAAAGCCGCGCAATCTTCCTTCAAGCGCAACTTCTAACGAGCCGTATCTGACGGCTTGAAACAGTACGTCGCGAATGGTTTGTGCGTAGCCGGCTTCTGGCGTAATGGATTTGAAACAGTTGTTGATGGCCCCTGATAGATGCCATCCCTCTTCAGTAACAAGCCTGTACGCCTTGCGGATGTGTTCTAAATCAGTGTCGGAAAATTGAAGTAAATGTGTCAAGCAGAAATCGTAAGAATGTTTGTACTGGAATTAAATTCAGATACAAACTTCGGAAGATCTGTGGCAGAACCCGACGATGGTTGGCGAAGTATTTTGCCGTCGACATGCGAATACATGGCATTATGGCACGGACAAACACAGTGCATGCCGCTCATGGCGGGAGACCCAACTTCGCAACCTTGATGGGTGCAAATTGTGCTGAACACTACAAATTCGGTATCGGATACTCGTGAAATGAAAACTCGATTGTCGGCATTTAATCCCGTAACTACGGTGCTTACAATTCCACCGGGGGCCGAAAGTTCAGTAAAAGTTGAAATGTCGACTACTACTTTTTTGCCGGTAGGGGGCGCCGTTGTTTCGTTTTCTTCGCAGCTACTCAGGATGGCAACAATAACTGGTGCAGATAGCACTAATCCTACCGATGTTGTTGCTGTACGAAGAAAGTCGCGTCTGGAATTATTTTTCATTGGAGTAATACATTCGAAAGAAATTTTGACCTAATAATAGTACGATTCTATTTTTAGTGACTTGTTACTTTTTTTAAAGACTTGTAGCCGTTCATTAAGACTTGTTACGGCGCATCATGAAAAAGCTCAGTGCAATTGCAGAAAATCCAATTCCCAGAACAAAGGCATAGCTGCGATGAATCGACGTGATGGCCATATCGTCCGGAAGAAGTCCATATGTGAACTTATCCACCCACGTAACTTCCTCGCGCTCCGTACCAAATAACTCGTCGACAATCTTGGTTACCACGGATTCACGATCTTTAGTGAAGGTATGCATGCCATCGTTCACCCAAATCACGCCTGCAATTATCATGGCTACAATTGATGCTGCTATTACGGTTTTCCAAATCATACAAGCGTCCTTGTCAATAAAAAATGTGTAGTTGGAAATTCCATCTACTTATATACCCTGGCAGATAGGTGTCGAAAATCCGGTATTCCGGACGAAGCTCGACGTAAGGAAGAAGAAAAATTTGCGATCCAAACACGGCACTGCTGGTAACATTATCGCTCAATGAAAAATGCTGTTTGGTTGTTCCCGTTTCGTAGCGCGCATAAACGTACACTGGTGTATACAACTGGTACATTAGCTCGGTCATGAAATTGGTTGACTGTTGAACATTTGCTTTATTTACGTGAGTTACGTCTAGCATCAATGAAATGGCATCAGCAATTCCAAAACCAGCAAATCCACTCACCATTGAAAAGTCGCCGTTGAGTAACGCAGAGCCCCCTACATAAGTATTTACCGCATCATCAGAAAACTTTTTCCAAAGAACTGCACGCGCAGTAATGGTAGGGGAGTTACCTGTAATCATGCTTTTGTACGTATTGCCATCTGTCAACTGAACCTGCTGCAAACCTTCCGAACCGAATAATCCAATTTGAGCAGTTAGCCACTTTTCCTTTTCCCACGTTATTTCCGAACCGAATTCTGCCCAATTGGGGGCAAGGTAATTAATGCGCGATGCAACCGTGCTATAACTCATTGGGTACATGGTGTGATCGTCATATCGAATGCCAACTGACGGACGGAAAAAGCCGATGCGTAGGGTTGGTACGTCTTCGTCGAGTTTTGAAATCAAGCTAATGTGACCTGCACGCTGACCAGGGAAACGAACACTTTCTCCTTGAGGTGACTTACGGAGGCTAGAGATGTTGAACCCACCTTCGATGGTTAGCGCCTTGATTGGTTTTAACGAAGCGTACACGGTGGACTGCATTGGGAACGTTACTCGCGGTGCATCTGGTGAACTGAACGACCGAGTATTCTGCACGCGAAAATCCATTCCCCAAGAAAAAACGTCGTCGAAGTGTTTGTTTGAATTGTCCCCCGCGTACATCCAGCCAAGCAGCGATCCGTTGCGCGGAATGATGGATACATCATTGAATGAATACCAACCCAAGTCATTACGCATGCCGCCGCCGCCACCCGTTGCTACGTGACAGTTCGAGCATCTGTTACCTGTTAGTAACGCGAACTGCGGAATTGCGTAAAGCGGAGCGGAAACAACGAAAAGAAAAACGAAAAGCGAACCAACCTTGGTCATAAAATTCCGATGGTGAACATGCAAACGCAACGCAACCGAAGCGCACTAAAAGACCCTAATGCGACGCATCGGTTACGTGAAACCTTGCAACGGGACCAAAATTTTACACTACTGGCTCTTACTGCATTGTCATTTTAGACAAACACTTTTCAAATATTGGGAGGTATATGCTCTGTTCCGGAGTGTACCAATTCATCGTAATCCTGAACATTTTATCGCCCTTCACGGTGAAGTATGCACGACTTGCAATATTTGCCTTTGGGTTATAACTGAAATAGAACGCTTTCTGACCGCCCAACGTTGTGGCAGTTGCCTTGCCACCGCCATAATTACCCTTGTTCTGCTCGATTATTTTGTCGAGATTTTTCTGCTTCGATGCATCGAACACGTCTACTTGAATAGCGCAATCGTAACGCGAGCCGAAAAAGCTTACTGAAGAAATGCCAGAGGACTGGCCTTTTTTAGCTTCGAAGTTCTGCGGGATTTCAATCGCAAAGTTGCCAGAACTGTACGGACGCAAGGTATCGGAAGGGGGCTCAGGTCCGGTTGGTTTCAGTACCGTATCGACCTTTGGTTTCAATTCTACCGCACGTCTTGCAAGTTTTACAGAGGCAAGAATTTCATCGAACGTTGACTGCAACGCATCAAACGTTTTTCCAAATGCTGCAAACTGAACCATGGTAATAACAGAATCCTGCTGTGCGAAATACGTCTCACTTTTGTACTCACCATCTTCTTGATCAAAGTGCACACTCAACTTTTTGGCTGGTTTGCCCCCTAACGTAGCATCGGAAACTTCGTATCTGTCCAAACTATCTTCGAAAATGAGTTTTGTGTTTTTAAGCAGCGTGTCGATGTTGCGAGTGCTATCCATCACCAACGCCCGCAGTTCAACTTTTGCGCCACCTGTACCGGCGCTGAAGTCCAGAAACCTTCGAGCGTCCTTACCGGATGAAGTGGCAACTATTAGTTCGCCACCAACGGTTTGGATATACCAGTTCGATGGAATCTTCATTTCAAACAGGCGCACATCGTCTTTTGTAAGCTTTAAACTTTCAACCTTGGCCGGGTCTGCGTGCCTAGTACAACTGCTAACTATGAGCAATAGAATTCCGGCTAGCACTATGTTGAGTGGTTTCATGAAATCATTTCCTTAATTGCAAATTCTGCTATTCAATATCAATTTGAAAAAGCGCCTTCTTTTATCCAAGTTCGAATTCCAAGTTTTTGATTTGGAGTTACTCTATCTATGCCACCTGTACTGTGAGTGATTACTCCCTCCAATACCTGAGCTAATAAACTCTCGTCAGGTTTTTCGGGAACTACCAGATTGGGCCGATCAAAGAACAATGCACTGTAGGACGTAAGGCGGATTCCACCAGCTCGCGTGGACTCTCCGTGACACTGCCCGCATGCGAGCGAAAGAAACGGATACACGTGAGCATTGTAGCTAACGGCCGAATCTGGAAACACAATTGATTCCGGATTAGTAACCGTAGACTGACCGCAACCTTGAAATACAAATGCAAACGTAAGAGATGCTAACAAAACAAACATCAACATTACGAAATGCCTACAGTCCGTCATTCGTAACTCTCGGCATCGGTAGGGAAGGATTTATCCCGAACGTCAGATATGTAAGCCTGTACGGCGTTGGTTATAACGTCGTTCAACTCAGCGTATCGCCTAACAAATCGGGGTCTAAACTCCGTGCTCATGCCAACCATGTCCGTCCAAACCAAAATCTGACCATCGCAGTGATTTCCAGCTCCAATGCCGATAGTAGGAATTGCAAGACCCTCGGTAATCCGCTTAGCCAACAACAATGGAATTTTTTCTAAAACAATAGCAAAGGCCCCGGCTTGCTGCAAAATTTGCGCGTCTTTGTAGATCTCATCGGCTTCAGCTTCGGTTGAGCCCCTTTCCCGATAAGAACCGAACTGGTGGATGCTTTGGGGTGTGAGACCCAGATGACCCATTACGGGAATTCCATTCTCGGTCATTAGGTGCACGGCTTCGGCCACGCGCTTGCCACCCTCCAGCTTGACAGCACCACTACCGGCCTCCTTCATTAATCGGCCGGCATTGCGGAAAGCCTCTCGCGGAGATGCCTGGTACGACATAAAGGGCATGTCCGTAACTACCATAGAACGCTCAACGTTACGGCCAACAGCCTGTGTATGGTAAATCATGTGCTCGAGTGTTACGGGTACCGTAGTGTCGTGCCCCTGCACCACGTTCCCAACTGAATCACCAACTAAGATTACGTCAATCCCGGCCTTATCTAAAATCCCGGCCGTCAGGGAATCGTACGCAGTTAAACACGCAATTTGCTTTGATGCCTGTTTCATTTGCATCAGCGTTTGCGTTGTAACGCGCTTTCTGGTTGTAGGGTTATTTGGCATGTATTTCTTTGTTAGGAAGGCAAAAATACTCGACATCCAACTTCTGGGCATTATTTTTACCCGATGTTGTCTAAAGTAGTGTCCGTTTCAACGGTCGAAATTCAAGTCCCGCCGGGAAAAAATGTCGTGTTTTTCTCCGACGTTCACCTGGGCTATGGACCCAAAACCACCGATGTTGCGCGTGAAAACCTGCTGATAGAATTCCTGGCCCAAATTGCCCCAACCACCCACCATTTGTTTATCGTGGGTGATTTGTTCGACTATTGGTTCGACTACGAAACGGTTATTCCGCGGCACCACTTTCGCACACTGAATTGTCTGAAGCAGCTACGAGATTCGGGTATTGGAATCACGTATTTAATGGGCAACCACGACTTCGGACACCACAACTTTTTCCACGACGAGCTGGGTATTTCTATTGAAAGGGGCGATGTGGATGCCACAATTAATGGAACGCGGATATACATCAGCCATGGAGATGGCAAAGCCCACAATGACAAAGGGTATTTGATTCTGAGGTCGGTTTTGCGCAACAAGTTTGCACTGTGGATTTACAGAAAGCTACATCCGAATTTGGGTATTGGACTGGCCTCTAGGACTTCTTACAGTAGCCGAGATTTCACATCCTCAAAAGAATTTGGAACCAAGGATGGCCTGCGGGACTTTGCCGCGGAAAAAGTAGCTGAGGGCTTTCAGTACGTTGTAATGGGTCATAGGCACCAAGCGGCGTTTAGCCATTTGGAGGGTGATGGAATCAGCGGTGGTGGGGTGTACATCAATCTTGGACACTGGTTAACCTTGGACCCGCACTATGCCGTATTTTCTCCAAACCAGGGTGTGAAACTGGAGTCGGTACATGATTCCGGACAACAAACTGCCAAAACGTAACTTTGCACACCTAACATTTTTGCTTGGAACTGAACAATGAAAAAGATTGGAATTCTTTTTGGAATGGAACAGTCCTTCCCACCCGCACTGGTTGAAGAAATAAATCGGCGAGATGCCGGAGTTGCCGCTGAGTTTGTGAAAATTGGTGGAATTACCTTGGACGAACTGTTCGAATATGATGTAATTCTGGACAGAATTTCTCAGGACATTCCGTTTTATCGGGCCATGCTTAAGGTAGCAGCACTAAATGGAGTTCGAATTGTGAACAATCCGTTTTGGTGGAGCGCCGATGACAAGTTCTTCAATTATGCAGTTGCGCAGAAGGCCGGGATTTCCGTACCAAGAACTGCGTTGCTGCCAAGTAAACAACATCCACCAGATACAACGGGGGAATCATTCCGAAATTTAGCCTATCCGCTAAACTGGGCAGAAATATTCGAGAAGATTGGTTTTCCCGCTTGGCTGAAACCATTCGATGGTGGTGGTTGGAAGCACGTGTATAAGGTTGAATCGATCGAGGAGTTTTTCGATGCATACAACGATACGGGCGACATTGTAATGACTCTGCAAGAGGGGATTGAGTTCAACGAATATTATCGTTGTTACTGTATCGGTCAAAAGCACGTTCGCATAATGCCGTACGAGCCCCGAAACCCACACCATTTGCGTTATCAGGCAGGCTTTAGTGCTTCGCCAGAAATGACCAAGATGCTAACCGAACTTAGCATCAAGATTTGCAACATACTAGGATACGACTTCAATACAGTTGAGTTTGCCGTGCGCGATGGAATTCCGTATGCAATCGACTACATGAATCCGGCACCGGACGCAGAAAAAAGTTCCGTGCAAGACGACAATTTTGAATGGGTGTTAGATACAACTGCTTCATATTTAATTGAGCTGGCAAAAAAAGGCCGAGCCGTTCCTACGGAATACAATTGGAGTAATTTCTTAAACGGTCCAAACAAAAAGAAGAAAAAATAGTTTGAAGTTTTGTAAGTATTGCGTCCCTCAATATGCATCTTGAATTAGATGGAAATTCGTTAACCATCGATCAGCTGAATTCGTGGTTGGAAACCGCCGATGGAACGATTGGCATTTCCGATGCTGCGTGGATTCAGGTAGAAAAAGCACGCAGTGCGGTCGATAAATGGATTGCCGAGGAACGTGTTGTGTATGGTATGACAACGGGCTTTGGGGAGTTTGCAAATGTGTTTATCCCCAATGCGCAGGTTGAACAACTTCAAGAAAATCTCATCATTTCACACAGTGCCGGCATGGGCGAACTCCTTCCAAAAAAGGTTACGCTATGCATGATGGTGCTTAGGATTAATGCCTTGTCGAAGGGTTTTTCCGGCATCAGGCGCTCCACACTCGAAGCCATGATTGCCATGGTGAACAAACGGTTGATCCCCGATGTGCCAAGCCAAGGGTCGGTGGGTTCAAGTGGTGACTTAGCCCCCTTATCACACCTAGCACTGGCGTTAATCGGGCGCGGTACCATTCAGGGAAGAGCGTCGGCAGAAGTGCTGATTGAGAACGGTATTAATCCGGTTAGGTTGGCAGCAAAAGAGGGTCTGGCACTTATAAACGGAACGCAAATGATGTGTGCGTTTGGTGTTATGTCGGTAGGAAAAGCCCGCATGCTAGCTGCAACTGCCGACATTGCAGGTGCACTTTCGCTCGATGCGCTACGGGGTACTGATAACGCGTTCGATGCTCGCCTGCATGCCGTACGGCCACACCCAGGACAACAAATTACCGCTGCGAATTTGCGCACGTTGCTCGCTAATAGTGAAATTCGAAATTCTCATCGCGCCGGCGATAACAAGGTGCAGGATGCGTACTCGCTACGCTGCATGCCACAGGTGCATGGAGCAACGCGTGATACCATTGAGTACGTGGCTTCGGTAGTTGAACGAGAAATGAATAGCGCTACGGATAACCCGTTGATTTTTGCTGACGACGATATACACATCGAAGGTGGCAATTTCCATGGTCAACCAATTGCTCTTGTTCTAGATTTTCTTGCAATTGCCGTTGCAGAGTTAGCAAGTATTTCCGAGCGCCGCACCGAGCGCATGGTGAACACCGCACTAGGCGGTCTGCCCAGGTTTTTAACTACGAATGGAGGATTGAATTCGGGAATGATGATAGCGCAATACACCGCGGCTGCCTTGGTTAGTGAAAACAAAATTCTTGCACATCCGGCCAGTGTTGATAGCATACCTACTTCAGCTAATCAAGAAGACCACAATTCCATGGGAAGTATAGCTGCTAGAAAATTGTGGCAAGTTGTGAAAAACGTCGAAGCCGTGATTTCCATCGAGCTGCTGTGTGCCGCCCAAGCGCTCAACCTGCTTTTACCGCTGCGGTCCAGCGCCCCACTCGAGCGTGTGCATAAAATCATCCGTACCGTTGTTCCGTTCGCAGAAGAAGATAGGGTGTTGTACCACGATATGGAGGCGGTAAGGGGCTTAGTGGAACGCGGAGCTATCGTGCAGTGTCTGCAGCACGACGCATTTGTTTCCTAGAACAAGGCGTTGGTTTACTAGTACGAGGCGTTGGTTAAGCAGGAACACCTTTCTCTTCCACAACAATCGAGCTTGTCCACAGATTTAAAATTTGCTGATACGTTTCAATAGTTTTTTGATCCGTCAGTATTCCTCCGGCGTCAACCTTGTCTTTTACATTTGTAACAAGCAGCTGCGGTTGCAAGAATACATTCGCGTTTAACGCGTGCATGATGTCGCGCAAGTGACCCTGTGCTCGAACGGACCCAAAGGCTCCTGGCGACGCACCAACAATCAATACAGACTTCTCAAAGAATGAACGCTGAGGTGGACGTGACAACCAATCAATGGCATTCTTAAGGAGTGCTGAAATTGAATAATTGTGTTCCGGCGTGGAAAGAATTACTCCGTCGGACTGTTTTATGAGTTCTCTGGCAGAAAGTATCTCGGCCGGCACTCCATGCGCTTCCATGTCTTGGTTGTACATAGGCCAAGCGGCAATATCAAGTGTTTCAAAATCTACACTGTCTGTTAGTAGTTGTTGTGCTTTGATTATCAGACCTGCATTGTAAGAATTATTCCGGCTAGAGCCCGAAATACCAATTATTTTCATTTTTTTCTTTCTAGCCACAAAAGGGTATTGAAATGGCATTATGTGTTACAACACACAATATACGACAATTGAAGTTGTCCGCCAAATTCTGGGTGCGCAAAAAAAAATCACCTGCCGAAAATCGACAGGTGACTTTATTACAATAACTTGAAAAAATCCATTCGAACACAATCCATTCGAACACAATCCATTCGAATACAATTACTTGTCTATAACTAACTGCGTGGTTTTTCTACCTGCCGCGGTGTTAACGCTAACCATGTAGTTTCCTGCAGGGAGGGAGCTAATGTCGATGACTTCAGAAACGGTGTTACCAGTTATGTTGGTTGTAGTAGATTTTAGAAGAGTACCGCTCATCGAAAACAGTTCGATTTTTGCAGGTCCGTTTGCAACGTCCTTCATTTCTATTCTGGCCGTTGTTAGGGTTGGGTTCGGGAATACTTGAGGACCGTTTTGGAGATTGGTATCAAACGGATCGGAATCGCCGAATGGAGCGTCTTGCTTTGGCTGTGGCATGTTTCCATCCCATAACATAAATCTCACGGCCGCCCGTTTTCCATCAGCTGCAAACGGCAAAAAGTCATGTTCTATTCCGTGCATACCGTGCGAACCTCGACCGCCTCTTTTAGTATCATCAACATCTGACTTCGCCTTCCAGCGGTCAATAATTGTCTTTGCTTCAGATTTCCATTTTTCAATCTGACCTTCACCTCGGTCATGAATACCCAAAAGTGTTGCGCGAGAGTTCTTGGCAATGGGCTTCAGCTTCTCCATCAGACTTCGCATTTGATCTTTGTACTTCGCCTTCATTTCATGCATTTTTTCTCTCATTGCATCTTTATCGCGCTTCGAATCTTTGAACTGACCCTTCATATCTGCATGGGCACTTTCTTTGAGTTGTTTGGCTTGGGTGCGCAGTTGGTTCAATGTTGAGAGATCTTCGCTGCTAAGTGAAGCGTCGTACTCATCATGCCACTGTTTCAGTGTTGGATATACAGAGCTCTCAAACCAAGCCCGCATTTCCTTATGCAGTTCTTGAGCAGCCTGCTTAAACTCTGTCTTTTTCTCATGGTGCCGCTGAGCCTGGGCACTAATAGAAAGCATTGAGATGGCTAGGATTCCTAAGAGTATTTTCTTCAATTTTTTTCTCCGGTTTTACAACGTTGATTTTGAACTCGGTCTCAGACGGAACTATCTGCGTCAAGGTTTAACGCTACTCAGCAATAAATGCAGATTGCCTTGCTATGAGTGCTCTGCGACGTTGTTTAAAATCCGATTTTGCAATGCGACTCTTCATAATTGCAAGTACTTGCGACAGATTAGTAATGGGATGATGAGGGATACCATTTTCGGAGCACCACTTGCTTAAATATCCCTTGGCAAAAACTACATCTGCATGTTGAACCGCGCAGGTGTCGGACATTCCGTCGCCCACATAAACAATCACATCCTCATCGGCTGAGTGATTTACAATAACGTTGCGTTTACACGATGCGCAAAAACAATTGCATGATTCTGTTGCGCCCGGGAATTCCGGAATCCACTCATCGCCAACTTGAGATAACAGGTTACTGTGTATTGGCACATCAGAAATGCCACCTGTTTGTAAAATAGGTTGGATGTATGCGTCCAGACCATCGCTCACAATATGAACGTCGATGTTGTGACTTTTGCAAAGAGCAATAATATCCTTGAACGCGTAATCAATTTGTTGTTCTGCATTAAATGCAACGAGCAGTTCCGGCGACAAGCTGTTGGATATGCGAGCGCAACACTGTGTGTAATATTCTGCTACGCTGATTTTGCCCTTCATTAGGTCAGAAACAATATCGGAGACATCTCCAAAGTGCGCAAACAATTTGTCGCCCACATCATTTAATGAGATAGTTCCGTCGAAATCAACAAACACTTTGACGTTCACGTTTGGCCCACCTTAAGCGTAATTGTAAAAGCCCCTTTTCAATCGCTTGCCAACCCAACCGGCACGGACGTATTGCTTGATTAAAACGCATGGACGGTATCTTTCTTGACCGTACTCTTTGTTGAGTGATTCGAGTACAAGTAGTACCACATCTAGGCCTATTTCGTCGGCCCAGGCCAGAAGGCCCTTCGGATAATTCACGCCCATCTGCATGGCCTTGTCGATTTCTTCGGCGGTGGCTACGCCTTCCATAAGAGCAAAAGCGGCCTCGTTGATAAGCATTGCCAAGGTGCGCATTTGAACTAAGCCAACGCGGTCTTCTACAACCTCAGTTTCAACGCCGCACTTTTTGAAAAAATCTTGAGCAAGCTTAACTGAAACAGCAGAGGTTCCCAGGGAAGGCGCAATGTCGATTAACGAAAGTGAATCTGAGCCCCCTACCAACGCATAGCCTACTATGGAATTCGTTATACCAGTTATGGAACCGAGTTCGGTGGCTGTACAAGAGTATTGTGTTGTAAGAAATAACGCATTTGGGTTCTGCTCAAACAGCGCACGGAGTCCGGTAATTCGATCCTCTTCGGTATCGGCGCACGTATCTATTACCACGTCGTACTTCTGCTCACTCAGCGCATGGTCCAACTTCTTCGAGCTAAATATCCAATCTTTTGAGTATGCGAAAAGCTGATTGATATCTCTAGGAGTGCTGGGCTTTTCACCACCAAATTCAAAACCGGCGGCAAACTCATCAAAACCATCTAAATCATCGAATCCATCAAACCCATCCATATGCGCATAGTAATCGGCAGCAACTATGATGTGTGAGGTAAACTGAAAATCTATGTTGTTTGCGTGGAGCAACGAACACATTGTGAACTGGTCACCACTACGACCGACAACTAAGACGCTGATTTTGGGTTTGGGCGAAATTTGAAATACTTCCATGATGCGAAATTACAGTTTCGGCATAGATTTGTACCTATGAACACTCTTACAAAACGCATATTAGTGGGCGTTGTGGGTATACCCTTGGCCGTAGCAACAATGTACATTGGTGGCTGGTTGTTCACTGCGGTGGTTGCTGCGGTGTCTACAATTGCGCTATGGGAATACTACACCCTAGTTAACGCCAAAGAAATTTCCGCCAACGTTTGGGCAGGAATGGTTTGGAATTTTATAGTGATAGGCACTGTAACCGCAGTAGTTGAATCCACCGGCTTTGATGCGTTGAACTGGGTTTTCTTGTTGGTTGCCTTGGTTTTTCTGATGCCGATAAGTATTCTGACACTAGAATTATTTAGGAACCGACCGCATCCAATTTTTAACAGCGCATCAACAATCTTAGGCATCATTTATGTGACACCCGCTTTTGCAGCACTTGAATTTTTACGCAACGCTCAAAGCAGTGTTCTTGTAACGTCGGTAGGCCAATGGGATGGTTTTATCATTGTTCTTGCGCTGTTTGTCAGCGTTTGGGCGTGCGACACAGCCGCGTACTTTGTGGGAAGCAAGTTCGGACGCAACAAAATTTTACCTCGAGTAAGCCCAAATAAAAGTTGGCAGGGGGCTATTGCAGGCGCAATTGCAGCGGTGTTGAGTTTTGTACTTATCACTCAGTATTGGTTGGACGGTGCGGTTCTTGTGCATTCAATTGCAGTTGGATTAATTGTTGGTGTGATGGGTCAGGTGGGCGACTTTGCAGAAAGCATGTTAAAGCGTGACGCCGGCGTAAAAGACAGTAGTGCACTCATACCCGGTCATGGAGGAATGCTCGACCGGTTTGACAGCATGATATTTGTAAGCACTATCACCTTGATATACATTTTGATTGTGACATCGATTGAATCGCTTATGGAAGTCCATTAAATGCTCCTGCACGTACATACGCATCATGGTGACCCGCATGGCGATGGACATCACATACATGAACATCGAGATATTAAGCCGTTGCGAATAGCAATTGTATTGACTACGTCGATATTCATTATTCAAGTATTCGGCGGACTGTACTCCGGTAGCTTGGCGTTGTTGAGTGATGCCGGTCATGTGTTAGTTGACTTGGCGAGTTTGCTTATTGCATTCTTCGGACTCCGCATTGCCGCCAAGGCAAGAGAACACCATGACATTCGGTACACGTTCGGTTTGCGCCGAATTGAGATTTTGGCCGCGCTGACAAACGGTTTCTTGTTGGTAGGTGTATGCATCTATATAATGATCGAGGCCGTTCGAAGACTTGCGTCGCCGCATCACGTTCATGCAGAGTCGATGCTGGCAGTTGCCGTCATCGGATTTATTGCCAACGGAATAAGTGCTTTGTACCTGCACAAGTCAGAGCACATTACAACCCGCAGTGCATACTTGCATGTTATGACAGATTTGATGTCGAGTGGTGGAGTGATACTTGCTGCCATTCTACTTGGAGCTACCGGATGGGACTGGATTGATCCGGCCATTTCATTGGCAATAGCACTGCTGATAATGCGAGGTGCGTTTAAAGTTATTCATCAGAGTTCGGTTATTCTTATGGAGTCGGCACCAGCCCATATAAATCCAACCGTGGTTGAAGGAACAGTTCAGCAAATTGAGGGTGTAATGGATGCTCATGATGTTCATGTGTGGCAGTTGGGCTCGAACAATTACAACGCTTCGGTACACGTGGTTACCAATGAAGCAGGCGATGAGATTGTGCGTGCTGTGCAAGAGCACCTCAGAGATGAGTATGGTGTGCAGCATACAACCGTCCAGATAGAGTCCGCAAAAATGAACGAGGACGGCGATTGCGGCGCATGTTAGAATACGGATGCTTGTGAACTGATGCTAGTGTAATTAGGAGCAGTTGACGCGTCTTACCTTATTGTTGACGTGAACCCTTGCTTAACTTAAAGCAAAACTTAGATTTTACAACTGACAAGAATTGATAATGAGTTATTACAATCCCCAGGATCTGGCAAAGTTTGGTAGCATCAGCGAATTTCAACCTGAATTGGCTGAAAAGTTTTTTGATTGGTACGGAGCGGTTTTTGCTGAAGGTGAATTATCGCAACGTGAAAAGTCGCTAATCGCGTTGGCGGTTGCGCATGCTGTGCAGTGTCCGTACTGCATTGATGCATACACAACCGAGAGTCTGCAATTAGGCTCGACCGAAGGAATGATGATGGAAGCTGTGCACGTTGCCGCCGCAATCAGGGGTGGAGCATCGTTAGTTCACGGTGTGATGATGATGAATAAAACCAAAGAAACCCTGATGTAAGGATAATGAATGGCACTAGCCACAACATCGCTGAAGCGGAGAAAATCTGATTTAGATGACACTACTTTTCAACTCAACGTGTTGAATGCCGCCACGTTGAGTATGGTAGAATTCCCAAAATTCAGCGAACTAATTGAGCGTCACGGTAAGCCCCCTATAAAACCAAAATCACTCGAGATATTGCAGTTGAATATTGGGAAGATGTGCAATCAGGCGTGTAAGCACTGTCATGTTGATGCTGGGCCGGACCGCAAGGAAATGATGGACCGCGAAACCATGATGCACTGTTTGAATGTTATTGAAAAAACGCAGGTGCAGGTTGTAGACATTACGGGTGGCGCACCGGAAATGCATCCGGATTTCAGATGGTTTGCAAATGAAATTCATGCACGAAATACCAAGATGCTAGTTAGGTGCAACCTGACGATTATTGTGGCGAACAAGAAGTATAACGACCTGCCGCAATTCTATGCCGATAGGGGAATTCATGTGGTATCATCGTTGCCATTTTACGATTCTAAGAACGTTGATAGACAGCGTGGCGACGGAGTGTTTGAAGAATCGATAGCGGCGCTAAAAATGCTGAATGCGGTTGGATATGGAATGTCTGGAACGGGACTGATTCTCGACCTTGTGTATAATCCGGTTGGTGCCCTTTTGCCCGGACCACAAGCTGCGCTCGAAGCAGAATTCAAACGTGCGTTGTCTAAAAAATTCGAAATCGAATTCAACGCTCTACACTGCATTACCAACATGCCGATATCGCGGTTTCTCGACTTCCTAATTGAGAGCGGGAATTATGAACGGTATATGCAGAAGTTGATCGATGCGTTTAATCCTGCTGCGGTTTCGGGTGTTATGTGCACGAACACACTGTCGGTGAGTTACGATGGAAAGTTGTACGACTGCGACTTTAATCAGATGCTCGAGCTACCCGTTGCAAGTAAACTGAAACACATTTCGGAATTCGATGAGTCCGTGTTGCACAACCGGACCGTTGTTGTAAATCAGCACTGTTATGGGTGCACTGCGGGGGCGGGATCGAGTTGTGGAGGACAGATAGCATGACAAGTGTGGAGAAAAACAACATAGTACAAAGGTGCGGTTGGTGCGGCGAAGATCCGTTGTACGTTGCGTATCACGACACAGAATGGGGAGTGCCCGTACATGACGAGCAGAAGTTGTTTGAATTCATTTTGCTAGAGTCTATGCAGGCAGGTTTGAGTTGGATTACGATTCTGAAAAAGCGAGAGAATTTCAGAGCTGCATTTGCACAATTCGTTCCAGAGAAAATAGCGCAATTCAATGATAGTGATATTGAACGTTGTATGAACGATTCTGGAATAATTCGCAACAGATTAAAAGTAAATAGCGCTGTTAAGAATGCACGTGCTTTTCTGGAATTGCAGGCGCGTCATGGCTCATTCAATACCTACATTTGGCAATTCACAGACGGTAGAGTAATCCAAAACAAGTGGAACAGTATGAAGGAAATTCCTGCCGTAACACCACAATCAGAAGCTATGAGTAAGGACCTCAAAAAAAACGGTTTCACGTTTGTCGGTCCCACGGTTTGCTACGCCCACATGCAAGCCACCGGAATGATGAACGACCACCTAGTATCTTGTTTCAGACACCTCGAAGTACTCCGTTGAGCTATAGCGTGGTGGTTTTTTGCAAGCCCCCAATAGCTGGACTAGTAAAAACGCGTCTGGCAAGTACGATTGGTAACGCAAAGGCTTTGCTTGTGTATAAACTTCTCACCGAGAGTGTAGTAAGCGCAATACCGCCAACTAATTTGGTAGCGTATACATCACGATTGGGTACATCAGCATTCGATTCTTCGCAAGTTGATTCCTCACAAGTTGATTCCACTAAATTGGTCGCGGACTGGTTGCACTGCAAGGCGATGGAGCAACGCGGCGATGGTCTCGGCGAACGCATGATAAACGCATTTCAAGATGAGATTGAAAGGGGCTTTACAGTAGTTGTAATTGTAGGTTCTGATACGGTGTATTTGACGTTTGAGCATTTACAGGATGCTGTTGATGCGTTGAAGTCAAACGCCGTTGTGTTTGGACCCAGCACTGATGGGGGATTCTATTTGATTGGTATCAATGCTGATCTTTTGGTGGGTGGACACTCTGATGAGCGTGACAAAAAAAGTGTGGTGCGGGAAAAGTTATTGGTATTATTCGAGGGCGTGGAATGGAGCACAGAAAACGTTTTAGATGTTGTGCTGGAGAATGTTGAGGAGTTAGAGAATGGTGCGCACGAAAATATCGAACGCGGCTGCATTGGAACTCTTTCAGACATCGATACAGTACAAGATTTAACTGAGGCAATACAAAAAACGCCAGACCAATTCTCTGAATTAGCCCTACGTTTGAAGTTAATTGTAGAATCTAAATAGGCTTTGGAGCTTACGATCGCGTAAACACAAAGTCAGTAGTTTTAGCACCGGAATGGCATGCGTTGCACATTCCACCCATCAAGTTTGCACCACGATCAATAATTATCCCATCGGTGCCAACCATAAACCATTCCCAATTGCCATTGTCTTTGTTAAAGTCGTTTCCACGTTTAGTCATTGCAAGAATTTGCTTAATAGTGCCGTCGGCGTTCTTTGTCTCTTTGAGAAAAACCACCCCGTTGTCGAACTGCCCACCCGTACCACGAGTGGCGCCACTTTTATTAACAAACATGTTGCGTATCACGGTGGTATCTGTACCATCATGAGCTCCACCAGACAGAAAAGACGCAGGATCCAACCCTGTACGCTCAGGGGTTGTTTTCTCCCAAGCGGCATATCCGGCAAAGCTCGCGTCAGTTGCAATAAATTCAGCTGGCGCGGGGTTGGTTGTTTCGCTACAGGCAGTTAGCGCAGCGCCACAAAATACTGCAACTATGAAAAGTCGAATTGTAGGAATAGTCATCAAATGTCTCCTCAGTTGTGAAAAAGAACGAAAATGTAAGTATGCGAATAGTTGGTCGTCGGTGTTGCATTATGTTTGTTACAACATTGAAGTAAAAAATTCCAAATCTTAATGGATACGTTGCTAATGAACCCCGCACTCACTACAGATTCCACAATCATTTCTTGCAGTCTTTTTAGTGGTCTGCCAGCTAATGAAATAGCCTTAATAAGCGAGTTCGCTCGCATTGACATGGTGCTCAGGAAAGATGTGCTGAACTCTAACATTGATGGAGTACCACACGTGCTGGTAATCCGAAAGGGGTTCATGAAGGTAGTACAACTCTTAACTAATGCCAGTGAAGTGGTTGTGGAACTAATTGGACCGGGCGAGATCTATGGACGAACCTCACCTGTTGACCTTACAAAGACTTTACTGGCCAAATCGCCTGATTATGTAGAAGCTATCGAGGATACCTCCATTGTAATATTTACACAGGCAGATTTCGAGCATCTACTACACAATGCTCCTCATTTGCAGACCGCCGTTATGGAACAATTGAGTGAGAGATCATATAGAATGCGTGAACGTTTAAGCGACATTGCCTTTAGAACCGTAAAGAGCAGATTGTGTGCGATATTGTTGAGGCATGGCTCGTTGTATGGTTAAGGCTCGGACAATATTATAAGAGTGCCAACTAAGTTGTCGCACCAAGATCTGGGTTACTTGATTGGCGTATCTAGGCAATCTGTAACCTCAACCCTTAACGAGTTGCGTGAGGAAGGGCTGCTGGATTATTCGCGAAAAGAGTTTGTGTTGCTGAAAATGGATCAGTTAGAATTCCTAACTTCACAGTAGGAAGTAGATCTCTAAAATGTTATTGATACTATGAAGAATCCACACCGCATCATGTGCAAAGTAGTCTACGTATTCTTTTTGTTTGTTTTGAATGTTTCGCAGGCGAGTGCGGGTGGTGGATGGACACGAGATTCGGGCTCGGTGTATTTGAAGTTAGGTGCCACCTCATTAACAACAACGTCGTACCACGGCTTCGATGGTCGTTCAATGTCGGTCAATGGAATATCAACGCAAACCATTCACAGCTATGCAGAGTTTGGTGTTGACTCTCGAACGATGATCGTTCTTGATGCACCACTTTTCAAAACTTCGTCTATGGAAAATGCCGGTTCGGCAAGCGGAATTACAGACATGGGTATAGGATTCATGTACGGGGTACAAAAAGGCAATTGGCCAATTGCGCTTGGTATCTTGCTTGAATTGCCACTGGGAAGTCCAGACAATTTTGTTGCAAATTCATCCGGTGAGCTGTTTAATTTGCCTACCGGCGATGGTGAACTGAACGCGTGGCTAAGAGGCGCTGTAAGTCATTCGTTCTGGCCAGCCCCCTACTATGCTACTTTCGAAGCGGGATACAATTTCAGATCGATTGCTGTGCGCGAATTCACACAGCGCTACGATGGCGGAAAGCTGACGAATAATTATTACGTACAAGCAGAATTTGGATACCAACCATTAGAGCAACTTTGTTTGATAGCCCGATTGAAATCATTTGGTCCAACGTTGACACCCACATTGGGTAGATACTCGTTTTTCGGTTTGGGCGAAGGGGTTCAGTATGTGGCGTATTACATAACGGCGGTATATAACGTGACGGAAGCTTTGAGCATCAATGCTGATTTTTCAAGCGCGTTTTCAGCTAGAGCGATATTTGGAGGCGCCAATTTAATGGCGGGCATTTCATATACGTGGAGATAGGTGACATTTATGAATGTTGTTGTAATTGGCAATGGTGTAGCGGGAGTGACGTTTGCGCGTCAACTCAGGAAGTCCACCGATCATCAGATCACTGTTGTATCGGCAGAATCAACGCACTTCTATTCACGTCCGGCCTTGATGTACGTGTATATGGGTCACATGGAAAAGGAGCATCTCAAACCATACGAAGATTGGTTCTGGGCTAAAAACCGTATCGAGATATTGAACGATTTTGCACAACGAATCAATCTCAGAAAAAAGCATGTAGTGTTAGCAAACACCGCCCCATTGCCGTACGATGTCTTGGTTTTAGCAACGGGCTCAAAACCAGCATTCTTCAATTGGCCCGGACAGGATTTGCAAGGTGTGCAAGGCTTTACTACCATGCAAGATTTGGATAGGCTGGAAATCAATACGAAGTCTTGTAGACAAGCTGTGATTGTTGGAGGGGGCTTGATAGGAATTGAAGTTGCGGAAATGTTGCGCTCTCGGGGAATTGAAGTTTCGATGTTAGTACGCGAAGAGAGTTATTGGAATACAGTTCTGCCGCCAGATGAGTCGACCATCGTTAATGCGCACATTCGTGAGCATCATGTTGAATTACAACTCAATACTGAGCTTCGACAAATTGTTGGTGATGATAGTGGCCGTGTGCGCGGTGTTGTTACCACGGACGGTAAAATAATTCCGTGTCAGTTGGTGGTAATCTCAACCGGGGTTCGACCCAATATCGATCTCGCATCGAGCTCCGGAATAAGCGTGGTTCGCGGAATATCCATCAACAACAATTTTGAAACTTCCGAACAAGATATTTACGCCATTGGCGATTGTGCACAGTTCCCGGATGGTAGGGTTGAGCAACTTTGGTACACCGCCCGTCACCAAGGCAAGCACCTAGCCGGCAACATTACTGGGAAAGTTACTCCTTACGAACGTGAACCATTTTACAACTCAGCGAAGTTTTTCGACATTGAATATCAGACCTATGGAACGGTACCAGCGGATCTCGCTGGCATTGAAAGTGCTACTTGGAAATCAGAAAACGGTCGAAAGTTTTTACGCCTCACACATCAATATAATCGAGTTTGTGGGTTCAACGCTTTGGGCATTCGACTCCGTAGCGAAGTGTGTTTGAAGTGGATTGCAGAAGGCGCAAGTGTTGAACACGTAATTGAACATCTGCATCAAGCCGACTTCGATCAGGAATTTACTGCAGTAGTAAAGAACATCCGATTGCACAGGAGTGTAGCATGAATTTGATTCAAATAGCTATTCCAATTCAAGCTGAACCTGAAGCTTCAATCGGGCTGCAAGAAAAAATTGGATTTGCAATGCTGACGTTCGGAATAGTTGTGCTGGTTATTGGCGCAACCGGACTTTTCAATTCCATCCCGCTTTTGTACGGTCTAGCAAGCATTGGAATGTCGGTGGTAGGGGGCTTTGTGGTTACCGCTGCCCAGCTACGCGATAAATTACCCGGCATTAAAAACGACGGTATCATGTTTTCAAAACTCAAACGGCGTGGACTAGCCGGATGGGTTCTTGGTGTGGCCTTCACCGGATTCTATGTGTTGTTGTACTGGTATCCAGCAGCATTGACGCATGTAATTCATAGCGTGGATACATTGAGTTTGCTCATGAGAAATAAACCTGCTGATCAATGGTTCTTATACGGAACGTTTTACACCGCTGCCGTGATAATTATGGGCATAAGAACTATTGCGAAGTATAGGAACAGCAAGTATCAACTGTATAGAACCATTAGTGTGGTAACAGCTCAACTGCTGTTTGCCTTCATTATTCCAGCCATGCTAATATTTTTCAACAGCAAGGAATTTTATTTTCATTACTTCTGGCCACTCAAATACGACGTGCTTTTCCCTAGCACATTAAAAGGACTTCTTGCCTCGAATTCAAACTTGGTAGTGTTTATGGGTTTTTGGTCAGTGGCTATGACCTTTGTTGCCACTCCCTTTCTTACCTACTACCTCGGCAAGCGATGGTACTGCTCGTGGGTGTGCGGTTGTGGGGGCCTTGCTGAGACGGTGGGCGACCCGTTTAGACAGAATTCAGACAAAAGCTTGGCGGCATGGAAAGTAGAACGGTGGATGGTCCATGGCGTGTTGGTATTCGTCATACTCACCACCTCGCTGTTGTGGATTAACTCAGCATATCAAGGCGAGGTACTAGGTGAGTGGTCATACACCTTTTCAAAAGCGTACGGTTTTTACATTGGAGCGTTATTCAGCGGGGTTGCTGGTGTTGGCTTCTATCCAATTCTCGGCTCGAGAGTGTGGTGCAGATTTGGATGTCCAATGGCAGCGTACCTTGGATTGCTGCAACGATTCTTTTCGAAGTTCCGAATTACAACGAACGGTGGACAATGCATTTCGTGCGGCAATTGCAGCACGTATTGCGAAATGGGAATCGACGTGCGGGCTTATGCGCAACGCGGCGAAGACATCAAGCGAGCATCGTGTGTAGGTTGTGGCGTATGCGCTGAGGTTTGCCCACGCGGAGTTTTAAAACTCGAGAACAAGTAGTCGCAAACAATCTGACGAACACGTAATCTGACGAACACGTAATCAGATGAACACGTAACCTATACCGTTGACTACTTAAACCAGGCCTTCGCATCTTTTTTCATTGATTCTAATTCGGAGTGCAGCAGGTACATCATGTGTCCTGCTTGGTAGTATGTCATTTGCACGTTATACGGCTGATTTGATGCCATATCCATGTGCGAAAATGTGTACTCTGTTCCGTAGAATGGAGTTGCTAAATCATAATAGCCATTCAACACCCAAACTTTTAAATCCGGATTTGTTAGCATGGCATTGCCCAGTTGCGTTGCAACATTTAAATACTCGTTTTGAACATTCGAGAAATCCCACGGCCACACGCGTCCCGTGAGCACCTCATAAGGAAGTGTGGTTGTTACATTTAACTCGCGCGATAAATAGTCGTTTATGCAAGTTGAAAAACATCCGGCAATGGTTGGGTAATGACTCGGATCGCGCTCCATGCTTTCTGATAACGGGTTTGTCTCAGCCCCCTTATACCTAGAATCGAAACGCCCAATTACAAAGCCCTCAGTTCGAAGTAGTTCTTGGCAGTACTTGAAAATCACTGGACGCAAATTTGTTTTCTCAATGTAATCCGGTGTGAGTCCCGTAAACTTTGCCAACTGCTGCACCACCGTCAGTCGCTCACCCGGAGGTAGCCCGGCACCCTTCATGAGCGCCACTGTGTAGTCAGACTCGGCATACGTACGCGCTGCGGCTACAACTTCTGAAAGGGGCTTACCCAGCATTTCCGGCGACAGTTTTTTGTGATACCAAGCAGTTGCTGTGTACGTTGGCAAGAAGATCGAATATGGAAGATCGTTGCCATCATTGAAATCAATTGTTTGAAAATTTAGCACGGCGCTTACTAGAATTACTCCGTTCAAATACATTCCATATTTCATTTGCAGGTGATTGCTTAATCCACTTGCTCGCGTTGTTCCATACGATTCCCCAATAAGATATTTTGGAGAGGACCAGCGTTTGTTTTCGGATATCCAACGTCGAATAAAATCACCAACAGATTCGATGTCCTGATTATAGCCGTGAAATTCCTTGGCGTTCTTTTCTTCTGAAGCGCGTGAAAATCCGGTGCTTACGGGATCGATAAAAACTATGTCGGTTAGGTCCAACCATGATTGTTCGTTGTCTACCAACTTGTATGGCGGAGGAAGCGTGGTGCCATCTGCGTTCATTGCTACTCGCCGCGGACCAAGCACACCAAGGTGCAGCCATACGCTCGACGAACCGGGTCCGCCGTTGAATGAAAAAGTTAACGGGCGTGCCGACACATCGGTGACCCCCGTTTTAGTGTAGGCAATGAAGAACACTTTTGCTCGTTCCGTGCCATCTTCCTTTGTAAGGGTCAGGTGCCCTGCCGTTGCTTCGTAATCAATTTTCTTACCGTCGATAGTTACTGTGTGTTTTGTGGTAACTGGCTTCTGAAAAATCGCAACCGTGGACTTAGTCGAATCTGCAGCAAAGGCAAAACTAGTTGCCACAATAAAAAACAAGGTAGTCGTAAATATTTTCAACATAAAAGTTTTGCTCTGTGTTATTCCCGAACTGTGTTGATCCGGTTTGAGTTATTCGGGTACTAAATTATTCCGGTGCTAAACCTGATTTAAGTGAAGTTAGTTTTTCCGCCAGCGTGGCATCGGAGGGTGATGACACATCTTTGAGGAATGGTGTTACATCTTCGAACAAACCCGAATTCGTTTCTTTGTGAATGTACTTTGTTACTTCTAGTACGCTGCCGGTTTCTTTGAAAACCTTGAGTTGTCGGTCAGCCCCCGAGCCCATTTCCATGATTTCGTAGATGTACTCCAAGTCTTTTCGCGATCCTAAGTCATCCACAACATCATCAACGAATTCTAACAATTCTTGTATCAGCGCTCGAGCCGGCATTTCGCGCTGTCTGCCCCAGTCGATGAGTTTACCGTCGAGACCATACCGCACGGCACGCCACTTATTTTCCATAAGCAATGACCGGCGATAATCGCGGAACGATAGATTTTTTTCGTACAGAGAGTAAAGTTTGGCTGCCACTGCCTGGCAAAGCGCAGCAATGGCTATTGTCTCATCGATGCGCATAGGTAGGTCACAAATACGAACCTCAAGTGTAGGAAAGAACGGATGCGGCCTAATGTCCCACCAGATTTTTTTTGCGTTGTCTATCGAGCCCGTTTTCACCAACAAGTCCACATAACTACTATACTCGCCCCAACCTGAAAATAAATCGGGCAATGCGGTTCTAGGAAATCTTTCAAAAATCTTCGACCTATAGCTCTTCAATCCAGTATCGATACCTTCCCAGAACGGCGAGTTTGTTGAAATGGCTAGAATGTGGGGCATGAAATAGCGCATCTCGTTCATCAACTGGATTTGCACTTCGCGGTTTGCAATTCCAATGTGAATGTGCATACCAAAAATCAGGAGCGAACGCGCCAAAAGTTGCATATCCTCGATGAGTATTTGGTATCTATCGTCGGGATAGATTTCTTGCTCTTCCCATCTGGCAAACGGATGTGTTGATGAAGCTCCAATAAGCAGGCCGTTTTTCTTGGCTAAGTGGGCAACAATCGACCTAATCTTGGTCACCTCGAATCGTGCCTCGGCAGTATTGTTGCAAATACTTGTGCCGATTTCGAGCATCGATCCGTGCATTTCGGGTTTAATATGCTCGTGCAGAAGAAGTTGTCCTTGCGAAAGCAGTTCAAGGCTAACGTGCGACTTAAGGTTGTAGGTGACAGGGTCCAACACCATGTACTCTTCTTCAATTCCTAGCGTAAACGCTGGCCGCTCATACGGGTCGCCGGAGTCGAACATTATTCCTGGGTCTTCATTTGGCATATATTACTCGTTGATCGATTGATGCTCTAAGATAGGATATTCAGTCGAGTAGATGAAAATCTATCTTAGAAATGCAACCACTGTATTGGTAATTCGTCATAGATTTGACTATGGCAGAATTCTCAATTGAAAGCAACGGCCGCATTGAAAAAACGGCCGTTTACTATAACGGCGAGCAACTCCGCGGCGTTAAGGAAGTGGTGTTAAACCTAGATGAAAATGGTGCATTTGATGCCGTTATTCAATATGGTTTGACAAACGGAGATTTGGTAACCAAGAACATCTTTGTTGATTTCTTGGAGGGTGTGCAGACTTCTGAACCTTCTTTTACAGAGGAAGAAGCAAAGCATTTAACGTTGCTCACGGTTACCAGCGATGGGGATGTGACCAGTGCTTCGGTATTCGTAAACAATACCGAACAGTTTGGAATTGTAAGCTTGTACTTACACATTAAGCCCCCTTCAGAATTCAAAGCCGATATCACGTATCGCGAAGATGATGGTAAACTCACCACAGAAGGAGTTTTTTAATGAAAAGAATCTACTCGTTTGTAATGGTCTTTTTGGCGGTGTTGTTGATGCTCGTACCCTCTGATCTCTTTTCACAAAGAGGGTCGAGATCGGGTGGAAGCTTTGGTGGAAGTAGATCATCGGGCAGATCGTATTCGGCACCGCGGTCAGCTCCACGCTCAACCCCACGGTCGGGCGGTGGCAGCTTTGGCGGCAGTAGAAGTGCTCCACGCAGTAACGGCTATTCAGCGCCATCAAATCGAAACTCCAGCCCATCCGGAACGCAACGAAACCAACCCTACAGCACTCCGCGCAGGTCATCAGAGCAATCCATGCAGAATAGCTTTGGTGGGACGCGGTTGAACTCGACGGCTGATTATACTTCGCGTTACGGAACACCTCGGCGGACCGAAACTAAGAGTCTGCAAAACGGTGCGTCGGGCAGCAATTATGTGGTGCATTCATACGGTGGAATGAGCGACGGATTCATGATGGGTTACATAATGGGACGAGCCCCGTGGTATTACCACATGCCATTCCATCCGGCGTTTTACTACTCAGCCCCTTACACGGTGGCCAACCCCGATGGTACAACCGCCGTATACCCCGGACAATTCAACACCGGCACCTTGGTGTTCACCATGTTGTTGTTAGGGGGCGGAGGGTACATTGTATATGTGTGGTACCGTAACCGAAAACGCGTGCAAAATTTTGGTGGAAACGACATGAGCCAATCATCTTTTGGATAATTGGCCCACGCAATGTTCGGCTATAGGTGCTAAAGCTTTTTTGGTGTTAAAGCTTGTTTGGTGTTAAGGCTTATCTGGTAATCGTAAAGAATTTTGATGTCCGAGCTAGCTTGGATGCAATGGTTAGCTGATACACGCCAACGTTTAAACTGCGAACGTCGATGTTAGCATTCCCAGAATCATCGGTGTTGCTGCTCGCAACTAATCGGCCGTTTAGGTCGTGAATAAACAACTGCACTTGACCCTTCACGTGAATGTTTAATTCTGTCGAAGCCGGGTTTGGACTCACGATGGCCGCCTGCAAACGGTCGTCTTCGACGGATGTAGGTGGATCTACTCGGGCGGTTAATTGTGCATCGGCAACGGGCTTTTCAGAATTTGAAAGTACTTTTAGCGTTGCACGATACGTACCCGTATCAGAACCATAACATCTAATACCTAGTGATGCGGTTCCCGGTGGAAAAACATCTTTTAGTGGAATTGAAATTTGGAATGCTGTATCGGGCGTACCTGAACTAGGTGTAATGGTGTAACCCGTGATGGTAACGGGCGATTCACCAGCGCTAGTGAATTGGAGAATTCTTTGACGCGACGACCCCATTGGAACCGCTCCGAAGTCTACAGAATTTGAATTTGATTCAAGAATTTTCGTACCGTTGCTGGTGGTGTAGTTGTATTGCAAAACACTGAATTTGTCGCCACCAAATAGAACGGTGTTTCGTGAACTTTGCCTTGCATCGGCCACTGTAACGTTGCCCGCACTCCGGGACAAAACTGGTTGCCATGTTTTGCCGGCATCTTCGGTAGCATAAACCTCGCCGTTCGATCCAATCATCAAACAATACTTGCCGGGACTTGTCACTTTAACAGCCTGGATCTCTAAAGTACTCGGATTAAACACATCAAGCGTCCACGTTGAACCGCCGGTTGTACTGCTCGCAATTTTGACGGCCGATCCTGCACCACCTGTGCGGTACAACGCAACGCCAATCTTATCATCTTGAAACGCCACAGAAAGAATCTGACCCGCACCAATACTCAACGTTCCTGTGCCCCAGTTAGCCCCCTGATTAGTTGAATACAGTACTCTGTCATTTGTGGTTCCACACCAAATACCTGTTGCATTTGCGTACACCGCACCGGCTACAATTTTCTCACCAGTGGCTACGGCAGGCACCGTGGTAGAAGTTGACCAAGTTGCACCTGCGTTAGTGGTTTTCATGATGCCAAGTTTTGAAGAAATAGGATCGCCCACAACAATTCCACTGTTAGCATCCCACATTGCAAATCCGCGTACGGCCGTCATTGCGCTCGCTACATCCGTCTCGGTCCACTGCGAACCAGAATTTGTTGTGCGTGAAACCTTGGCGGCGTTTGCCCGAATTCCGCCCACAAATGCTGTGGTGCCGCTAACCCCAATAAACGCGGTTGCCGCAAATGGCAGCGACTGAAATATCTGCGAGCCGAATGGTGTTATTAGGGCGAAGGCCGGCGAATTTAAGTACAAACCCGCCGTCCAAAGTGCATTGTCGGGAGCAATTGATGCATGTGTAAAGGCTGTGTTTTGCAACGCGGCTAACACAGTTTGTACATTTTGCGTAGGAAGTTGAACGGGGATTCGTACGCGTTCAAAATTTGTGTACAGACCGCTCTTAATGGTGACACCTACTTCGACAAACGAAGAGTACCAAGGATACGATGGCTTGAGCTGAACTGTAATTTTCTGCGTGGAAGTTGCATTGTTTGGAAGTCCAGGTATGCTTACATCTGTTGCCGATGTGATAGAGGCAGAAGCAGATAGCACTGAATAGTTAATGGTTGTCTCTGAGGCATCGGCCAAATAATTTTTGAAAACCAAATTCACAACTTGAGGAGCATAACTTGAGATAGTTGAACCTCCTTGTACGGCGAATGAAGCTATTCCAATGCCGGGCATGCGTTGGCCAGATGTGAATGATGCGTTGATACTGAGTGCGCGGTAGGCATTCACTCTGCCATAGTACTTCGGACGATTTGCACCAACCCCGGTTGGTAGAATGTCTACCGTTGATCGTAGTTGATGATAGATCATTTCTGGCGTCCAAGTAGGATGCAACGACTTCACCAATCCAGCTATACCGGCCGTGATAGGGCTCGAAAATGACGTGCCGGAATTTGCCTTGTAGTTGTTGCCGGGATACGTTGTTATAGTGCTTTCGCCTGGGGCATACACACTAACATTCCAACCATAGTTCGTAAAGTTGCTTACAGCATCGTTGTTGTTTACCGATCCAACACACAACACCCCGCGGTACGCCGCGGGAGCCTGCAGATAGCTGTCGTTGTCGAGACCATCGTTGCCACTTGCGGCAACCACCAAAGCCCCCTTTGCCGTAGCATAATCAATTATGTCTTGTCCCAACGGATCAATTCCCGGACCTCCCCACGAACAGTTGATAACGTGTGCTCCCATGTCGGCCGCGTAACGAATAGCATCGTATCCCTTGAAAATCCCGCCCGGCCCTGGATTGTCGCTGCCGCATTTGATTGGCAAAATGGTGCAGTTAAATCCTGGGGCGGCAATGCCCTTGTCGTTATCTGTAGCTGCAGCCGCCAGCCCCGCCGTACTTGTACCGTGACCAAGCTGATCATTCATAGGGGACCAATTCACCTTGGGATCGTTGTCTGGCCGCGTAATGCCCGAAAGAACTTCATTGGTAGCAACATTTCCTACAAAGTCCCAACCACGCACATCATCTACATACCCATTGCCATCATCGTCCTTGCCGTTGCCCGGAATTTCTTTTGTGTTCGTAAAAATCTTCGACGCTAAATCTTCATGCGTCCAATCTGTCCCTGAATCTACAATTGCAATTATAGTCTTCGCATCGCCCTTTGAAATATCCCACGCCTGCGCCATTCCCAACTTCGTCAAATAACCTTGAGTAGGATACCGCGGATCATTCGGCGTAAAACTGGTTTTATGAATCATCACCGGGCACGCATACTCCACATCTGGGTCGTCCATTAACTTGGCGCAAACATCGAATGCCTCCATCGGCTCGGTGTATCGCACCGTGTAAATTCTGTCCAGACCCAATACTTCGACCAAATTTTTGCTGCTAGGGGGCAATGTGTTTGCTGCAAATGCATTGCTTACCTCTACAACGCCGGTCATACCCATTGTAGCATTCACCGTACTGCCTTGCAACGTAGTGCTCTGCTTGTGAATACCATGATTCACCCGTGTTTTAACGTATACCACGCCTGGCATAACCGTGCCCGGTGCAGGCCGGTTAATACGCATGGCGCTGCTGGGGATTACCGTGCCGTTGGGAAGGGTTTTCTCAGCCTGATGCACCATGTAGGCATCTTGTCCGGGAATAGTGCCACAAAACGCACTGATGCTGCTAATGGTGATACACGCGCCAACGGACAAAAGTCCGCGTAAAAATTTGGTCATCTTGAGGGTCTCCGGTAAGGCAAAAAACAAACTCGTTAACAATAGTTTGCAAACTCGTTAACAACAGACTTCTCAATCGGCTGTTTGTTATTGCTGAATAGCAATTAGTGCAAAACTATTAATCCGCGAGTTCTTACAGAGTTACCTGGGCAAATTGCCCAATATGCCCCGTTGACAAGATTAAGCGATTGAACAGCACTACCAAGGCTTGAAACGCTGGTGAATACGTTGCCTACGGTGTTCCCCAAAAAGTTGACGATTCGAAAATTATGCTGGGAATCAATAGTCTCTTCGTCAACAGAAACTTGGTTCCGTTGTGCCACAACGCCACGTCCGGCTATTGGTGATACCCTGCCCTTGTTTGGCATTACTACGGGTCTGACCCGTACAAAGGCATCGGCACTCTCCACTTGTACAGAAAACCGTTGAATAGGGCCAGCTTGTTGTTCGAAAGTGCCAACTAATCGGAACGGTTTTGATAATGACGTGCTGGCTTCTATTGCGTAGGTAACGGGCTCGCCAATATCTTCCGCCGCTGGAAACTCAATAGTAAGTGAATCCTGAGCCCCTTGACTAAAAACGAGAGATCCCTCAATTCGGGTGGAGTAGACATTTAGGCTTGGGTCGCCCAGAAGCAAAACGTGCACGTATCGTTGACTAAACGGCATGTAGGTTCTGGTATTCAACATCGGATTGGTAAGCGTAGAGCCGATGTAGATTTCTTGGTTGTTTGCTGACACTCGAGCACATTCGCCAATGGTGGTGCCGTCAGACATTTGGTGTAAAAACCATTGGGGACGTCCCGAGTAACCGGTTGTGAGCGTCTTGCCTTCGGCTGCCAACGCACAACGCATAAAATTGTCTTCGCTATCTACATCTCCAAAGTAACTGCCAAACAACAGGGTAAACACGGCGTTCACGGGATACTTCTGAAAATCAGACGATAGCCCTACGAAATCGCAATGATTGTAGCCCCCCGGACCACAACCGTAGGCAAACAAACAGTCGAAGGTGTCCAGGCTGGGCTTGTTGCCGTTGGGCTCGGGGAACCAATCGCCTTTAAAAATATTGTCTCTACCCACTATTGGTGCGAACGACCGGTAACCACTTGCCGCGAAGGATTCTACGTAGGTCTCAGACTCATTAGGAATGCTTACAAACACCCCAAAATTGTCGTCGACAATGGCCCGTTTACTCACTTTTTCAGTGCCACTTCGGTATGCGTGGTTCTTTGCGAAGTACCGTGCTATTAGCTCTAGTTCTTTTGACCGGTCCGACTCGGAAGTACCAAAAACTGGTAGATTCCGCATGTCAAGTCGGCCAACGCACAGTTCTAGGTCAGTTGGAATTATACTCTGGTCGAACTTGCCATCGTTAGGCACGTTGCGGTTTTGCCAGCGGTTTGGACGCTCCAGAGCGGCTATGTTGACAGATTTGTCGGTCCATTGGTATTCCGCGTCCACCCCTGGCGTAGTATACGCGTCAGCATAGTATGCGTCTGAAGCCCAAGCACCACCATGTTCGGGGTGACCATCAGGCTGTGGGTAGGCGCCATCTACGGCAAATCCTCCCGAATACGCGTAAGGCACCCTTCCGCACAACAAAACGTGCGTTAAAGGACCGCTTTCTTTGTCTGCCGCATAACGGAGGATGATTTTTTTGATGTCAAACGCATTTTTTACGGTTTCATCGAACGTGTGAATTGCCACCACGAAGCCTTCAGCCACCAAATCTTTTGTCCACAGTTCGATATTCTTCGCTAAGAACGCATAAGCAACCTCGTCAATGATCAAAACAATGCGGTTGTTTCGGATTGCCGCAGCTGCGGGCCGCGTAACGCCCGTGTTTATATAGCCTGTACGCCACAAACCACCCCCAAATGCAGTGTCATTCAACGTTTCTACGAAAAACTCAAGATTGGGCTCGTTTTCAGGAATGATGTAGTGGCTTACAATCTCCCCGGTGCCCGGCTTTGGGTTGTTAATAGTGTCCTGCACTTTAAACGGTTCATGTGCGTTCTGCCGAGTCCAAACAGCCAGTTTCACGTTTGCACCCACCGTTTGCCAACTAATTGCCGGCCTACCACCAATAGTGGTAGATTCGAGCTGTAGGCACGCATCGGCTGAACCCTGACTCAGGGCTAAGGAGCTGCATACGGCAAGAAGAGCACACACAATTAAACACTTCATGGTATAAAAGTAGTTCAAAAATTTTTAAAATCATGCTGTAACCAAACGCTTTGATAAAGGATTCTTCATCCAGTTACAGTCAACAACTCAATCAGTTGCCGTCTATAACGCAATCGCTCTTTCGGGAGCGGATTAAACTTCGAACATGGAAAGGGGCTCAATGGCCCCAAATTGACACACCAGGGAAATTTTCACACTTTTATTAGAGGTTTTGATATGAACAAGCGAAGTAAAATGCTTGCGCTTTTGGCAGTTGGAATGTTTAGCGTAATGGCGCTTGGCATTACTGGTTGTTCCAGCCAAGCCACGGTAGCTCCAGATAACGGCAATGCCATTACTGGTACGTATAATACGTTCGACCTAATGGGCTATCCCGTCGATTTTTACGACGGCACCGTTGATGTACCAATGATGGAGCGTCCAGATCCTAACACAGACAAAGGTTCTGATCATCGCAAAATGCGAACTCCATTCGCAGATTTGTTGCGTCACCTAAAGCTGTCTGATGATCAAGTTACTGCAGTAAAAGAAATCGCGGCCAAGCACTCTGATTGTGTGCATTCCGCCATAAATGCACTGCGTGCTTCTGGTAGAGAGATTATTGCCGCAGCTAGAGCTGAACGTCAGGCAATTATAGACAAAGCGCACGCCGGCGAAATCACCCGTGAAGAAGCTGCTGCAGCAATCCACGAGCTTAACAAGCGCACTCGCGAGGCCTTGAAAAATGGTGCCAACAGAGAACGTGTTCGCGAAATCATTAAGGGCTGCGACGACGAATTCTTAGCATCACTAGGCAGCATACTTACAGAGGAGCAGGCTCAAATCCTACGCGACTGGATGGCCAAACGCGCAGACAGAGGTACTGGCAAAGATCACGGTCCACGCGGATAATTGTCGATTCATCTTCTAGTTGACATTCTAAATTTTAGCCCATAACCATCAGGTTGTGGGCTTTTCTTTTTTGTGCTGGAAAGCCCCTTTCAAAAAGTTGGGTAGTTTGCATTCTTCTTGAACTGGGAACAGAACCAATGTTGGGTGATTTATTAGCGCGCATCGGCAAACTTTCGTTGAATGCTCTGGCTGAAGTAGGACAGGTATCCATTTTATTGGTGCGTGTTGTGCGGTACTTTCCGCGCGTATTTAAAGATCGCGGATTAGTGTTCGACCAGATGAAGGTTGTTGGGTCGGACTCACTGCCACTAGTCATTTTAGTAGGCTCGTTTACCGGAGCAATTGCGGCACTCCAAGCCACAAACCTGTTTGCAAAGTTTAACCTTATTGGAATTGCCCGACCGTTTATTGGAGGGTCGATAGCCACGGTGGTGTTTACCGAACTCACGCCTGTGTTAACCGCACTAGTTATTGCTGGCAGGGTAGGCGGGGCCATTGCCGCACAAATTGGTACCATGAAAGTATCGGAACAGATAGATGCGTTAGAAATGATGGCCATCGACCGTAACCGGTACCTAGCTATGCCGCGCGTGTTTGCCGCACTTACCATGATGCCCGTGTTAGCAGTGTTCTCGAATATTGTTGCGTTAGTTGGAGCATTTACGTTGACCAGCGTAAAGTTCGATTTTTCATCGGTAGTGTTTTTCAATTCCATCCAGCAATATTTTGCCGTTAATGAAATTGTTATCAGCCTAACAAAATCTTTTGTGTTTGGGGGCTTTACGGCTCTTATTGGATGTCATGTGGGATTTCAAACCCAGGGCGGCGCCGAGGGCGTAGGACATTCCACGGTGCGTGCATTTACAATAGCGGCGGCTGGAATACTGGTGCTAGATGCATTGTTTGGGACTATTTTCTAGCAGGGTAGGTTTTTGTACACATAAGGCGTAGAGTACGCAACAATTCCCGGCGTTCGGTGCCTTTGTGCTGCGTAAAGCAGCTCACATCGAAATATTCCCAAATCCTTCGAACGGGAATATCACCATAAACATCAGCCCCGATGAATACTCGATAGAGATGTATATTTTTTTGGGTGAAAGGGTCTGTACCGGCCGTAAAACCGACCCAGTTAGGCAGTTTCACCCGAAGTTCCCTATTTTCGCGTCCCAAGATTTGTTAGCACTCTTACAAGAAGAGTGCTAAACAGTCGTCAACGGCGACTCTTGAATACACCAACAATTTCTAACAATCAAATTTTATGGAGAACAACATGAATCTTACCCCTCTTCACGATAGAGTTATCGTAAAAGCTTCCGAGCCGGATGAAGTATCGAAAGGTGGAATTATTATTCCAGACACAGCTAAAGAGAAGCCAATGCAAGGTGAAATTATTGCGGTTGGAACGGGCAAGCAAAGTGACGAAGGAAAAGTTACGCCACTGCAAGTGAAAATTGGTGACAAGGTTTTGTACGGCAAATATGCCGGTACTGAGATCAATATGGAAGGCGACGAGTATTTGATTATGCGTGAAGCAGACATTTTTGCGATCATCAAGTAATCAAGTTTAAAAAATTTTAACACAAGGAAAAAACAATGGCAAGTAAAATCATAACATTCGACGTTGATGCTCGCGCCGCACTTAAGCGTGGTGTGGATCAATTGGCCGATGCAGTAAAAGTAACGTTGGGTCCAAAAGGCCGTAACGTGGTTATCGATAAAAAATTCGGTGCCCCAACTATCACTAAGGACGGCGTAACTGTTGCTAAAGAAATCGAACTTGAAGATGCAGTTGAGAATCTTGGCGCTGCCATGGTTCGTGAAGTTGCTTCTAAAACGAGTGACATTGCAGGCGACGGTACAACCACGGCAACTGTTCTTGCACAAGCCATCGTTCGCGAAGGTTTGAAGAACGTTACCGCTGGCGCAAATCCAATGGATTTAAAGCGCGGCATTGATATGGCTGTTAAGTCAATTCACAAAGGTCTAAAAGAACTAAGCCGCACTGTTACTGGTAAAAAAGAAATCGCTCAGGTTGGAACAATCTCTGCGAACAACGATAGCACTATCGGAAACTTGATTGCCGACGCTATGGATAAGGTTGGAAAAGATGGCGTGATTACTGTTGAAGAAGCTAAGGGAACCGATACTTCTATGGACGTAGTAGAAGGTATGCAGTTCGACCGCGGCTACCTTTCTCCGTACTTCGTAACCGATGCCGATACAATGGAATGTGTTCTTGAGAACCCATACATTTTGATTCACGACAAAAAAATCAGTGCAATTAAAGACCTTCTACCTATTCTTGAAAAAACAGCTCAAGGTGGTCGTTCACTTTTAATTATCGCTGAAGACATCGAAGGCGAAGCACTTGCAACTCTTGTAGTAAACCGTTTGCGCGGTACGCTTAAAGTTGCTGCTGTTAAAGCTCCAGGCTTTGGCGACCGTCGTAAGGCTATGCTTGAAGACGTTGCTGTTCTTACTGGTGGTATCGTTATTTCGGAAGAAAAAGGATACAAAATCGAAAGCGCAACTCTTCAGCAAATGGGAACGGCAAAACGCGTAACAATTGATAAAGACAACACAACAATTGTTGAAGGTGCCGGAACTTCAGATGAAATCAAAAAGCGTATCAATGAAGTTAAAGCCCACATCGAGAAGACTACTAGCGATTACGATCGTGAAAAACTTCAAGAGAGATTGGCTAAGATGGCAGGGGGCGTTGCAGTACTTAAAATTGGTGCCGCAACCGAAGTAGAAATGAAAGAAAAGAAAGCTCGCGTTGAAGATGCACTTCATGCAACTCGCGCTGCGGTTGAAGAAGGTATTGTTCCTGGTGGTGGAGTTGCCTACCTACGTTGTCTTGGAGAACTTGATGCTCTTACTCCAGAAAACGAAGATCAACGCACAGGTATCAACATCATTCGCAAAGCTGTAGAAGAGCCTATCCGTCAAATTCTTGCTAATGCCGGTCTTGAAGGTTCAGTAATTATCAACAAGATCAAAGAAGGCGAAGGATCGTACGGTTTCAATGCATACTCGGAAGTATTCGAAGACTTGTTCGAAGCCGGTGTAATTGATCCTACTAAGGTATCTCGCGTTGCTTTAGAAAACGCTGCATCGGTAGCTTCGTTGTTAATCACAACCGAAGCAACCATCGTAGAGCGTCCAGAGAGAGACAAAGCCCCAGCCATGCCTCACGGTGGCGGCGGTATGGACATGTACTGAGATTCTTAACAAGAATTTTACAACGGTTGGATGGCTTACGCTGTCCAACCGTTTTTTTTTTTGTGCCCCTTCCAACGCCGTTTATCTTTAACTTCCTGATTCACCGATACGCAGTTCTAAAGTATCAATTATGAAATTCTGGATTTCTCTTTTTTGTTGCCTACAAATGGCATCAACCATCGTCACCTCCCAGACCTGGGAACCAGCGGTGCGCATCTGGGATGTTGAGATTGGTACTTTGATTGTGCAGGTTCCAGGTGGACCTCCGCTTATTCAGATTCGTGGCATGCCTGGCATCCCAAAAACAACAGCATTCCCGATGTACGACTTGACAACATTGAATCCGACTTCAATGCCATACGAGCGGCAACTTGGCTTTTGGCTGCTTACTGGAAAAGGTGATGTCAATGGTAATGGTTATACAGATTACGTGGGTACCCATAATACCAACTCTGGCGCTTTTATCTTCGACGCTTTCACCCCGATTGAAAAACTATTGATTCCAACAGCAGAGAGTGGGATAGGCACGGGTATGAGTAAGACCCATTTTTACCAAGGAGACATGGATGGTGATGGCGTTAATGATGACTTCTATGGGTCTTTTGAAGACCGAGTAAGCATAAGATACGGTGACTCAATCGACCCACTGGCAGTGCTAAGCATTGTCAAGATCGACGAAAATGGAGTGCCTAACACGGACGACCAATTCATTGCCCTCGGCAAGCTTGGCGGTAGGTTCTGTGTGTTGCGAGCAATCTGGAAGAACGATGGAAACAAAGATTACATTCGATACCAACTTCTCGAGCTGGATAGTGCGGACCTTAGAGCCCGACGAGATACAATACGCACGAATATCCTTCAGGATATTCGTCCCGAGCGCGGCTTTTCGTACTTCTCACCAGTTATCCGCGCGGATACTGTTTGGTGGGTGGGTACTGATTCATTTACTGATGGTCGCTTTTTAAAAGTAACCCCTACGGCGCTCCTAGAATTTCTGCCATCTGCTGAGTGGGTTGGTAACGGGCATGTCAACCTAGCAGAACAGGACATTTATGGTCAAAAACGAAGCCAAGGGATGAGGCCTGTCGTGATGGACGCTTCTCGCGCAATGCTGTTGCTTGCGTATCGGTATGAAAACGATGGATCAAAACGAGCAGCAATTCAATACTCCAAGATATCGAATACCGACAACCTGTTTCGTGAGCCTTTGGGATTGGCAAATGGTGCGGCTGCCAGTCCAAGTGGTGGTGGCTTCAACAATGCCACGCTTACTCCAGATTTAGACGGTGATGGACTGGAAGATTTTGTGGTATCGTATCTAGCAGAATTTGAAAGTTCTGGAAAGAACAAGAACGTGCTGGATCTATTTTTAACAACGGGCAGAGTTATGACAAACGTATTCAAAGATTTGTCAAGTGATTCAGGGTCTACATCAACCATTACCGCTACTCGGTTTGTCGGATATTGGGAGGTTAGAACGCCACTGAAATGCAACGGTTCAAATTCTGCGCCTATCTACGATATCAAGGGTGGGTTAGTAGGTTTTGCTAAGATAGAAAAGTCTAGCTCGTTAAGAATTGTCGACCCAGGCAGTCTACTGGTGGGTCCGCATTGGGTAGTGGTGGGTGAATGCGCAATACGAATTCAGTAGCAATCAATCTTTAGAGTTTCTAGGAAGTGTTCGAGGGATTGCGGAGTGATGCACTGATATGGCACACTTTCAATTTGTCAATGATAATGAAAAGGCTACTCCATGCTCTGTGAAAGCATGAGGTAAGCTAGAGGAATGTTTGAGTGTTGAGAACCGGTCACAATATGTGACCAGTTGCTTCTTTTCTCCATAGTGTGACGTGTACTTTAGCGTAAAGGGGGCTACGTAAAATTGATGGGGAAATCTGCTAACTCCGGATTGTTTGGAACATCGAGCCCCTTAACAGGATAGGCGGAATTGGAGAGTGCTGGGGGTTGACCGTGCAGACCCTTTTCGAAAAGACTTGTGTTGATAAACGAAATTTCTACGGCGTCGGGGAAGTCTAAAGCTGCAATGTAATTGCCAAAATTATTGCCGTGAATGTGCACAATAGTGAATGCCGTGAGGAGGTCGCGAATTGCCGTGTTAAATGTGTCGGTCATGGTATCGAGATGATGAAACTCAATTACTAGACCGTTTATAATGGCGCTCGACTGCAAAATTTGATCGATGATTTCGTATTCAGAACCTTCGATGTCGCACTTCACAAAAACGGAATTCGGAGCAGTGGATTCTGTGAGTTTCATGAGCGAGGTGAACGAAATAGTACCTGGTGAATCTGTTGCAGCCACGCGGAGTTTTAGGTGTTTGGAGGGGGCTGCGTAGATGGTGAAGTAGGTTCCGAAAAATTGGGCGCGGGCTTTGTGCTTGGCAGCTTTACCTCGGTTAAGCAATAAGCCATATAGCATTGATTTTAGCGTGTGCTTGATAGATTTTAGAACAAAGGTCCGCCCACTAATTGTGTGGTCGACCCCGATTACACGCCCATTGCTATTACGATTCAGGAAGTCCGCGTCGAACGTCCAATCGTCACTGATACCCATCGAGATTAGCACATTCGAGGACATTACACATTCCATGGGTGCTATGTAGCCGCCGTCGGATCCGGGGTGGCCGAGGCGGACTAAATCATCGCATTTATACGGACGCAAATGGCTTTTAAATAACTCAGGTTGTATCATCTTGCTGCAATTATAATGAATTGTACCTGCGATCGGCGTGATGTCCATATTTTAGAGCCAAACAAAACATCCAACAACTACCCTAGAGCTATTTGAATGTACGTAAACGTACACTGCCATCATTCGACAGAGAATGAGAATGTTTTGGCAGTTCTGAATGTGAATGCGCATCACCTTGACGCGCTAGATTCCACGCGACTCTGTTCGGTTGGAATTCATCCGTGGGATACACCCACCGACGTATCGCACTTGTATGATGAAGTGCCGTCAGCCGCTGAGCAAGACAATGTTATTGCAATTGGAGAGTGCGGTTTAGATCCACTGCAAGGTGGTTCAATGGGTTATCAATGTGAAGTGTTTGAGTGGCATGTTGAATTGAGTGAGCGAACCAGAAAGCCCCTTATCATACACTGCGTGAGGGCATTCGCGGATTTGTTGCGAATTAGAAAATATACGAGTGCTACGGCTCCGTGGATTATTCACGGGTTCAACAAAAGTGTGGGTTTGGCCGAACAGATGATTGATAATGATTTGTATGTATCGTTGGGAACTTTTTTGATGCAGAATAATTCGAAGGTGCATGAAGTGTGTATGAAACTTCCGGCCGACCGAATGTTTTTGGAAACGGATAATGACGTCGCGACTTCGATTGAACAATTGTATGGCCAAGTGGCGCAACTGCGAAAAATTTCTACCGATGAATTATGCAAAATCCAGCTCTCGAATTTCAAGACCGTATTCAACCAATGACCGATTCGGGATGGCAGTCCCGAACGCGTTTGTTGATTGGTGATAATGCGGCCAAAAGGTTGGCTGCTACGCATGTGCTGGTTATGGGTATGGGCGGTGTGGGTTCGTTTGCTGCAGAGTTTTTGGTGCGTGCCGGCGTGGGACGCATTACGATTGTAGACGGTGACGTGATTGAACCGACTAATCGAAATCGGCAACTGCCCGCACTTGTCACTACGGAGGGACTGTACAAGGTAGACGTTATGCGCGAGCGTCTGCAGCAGATTAATCCCGACCTGCGAATTGTCGCCTTGCGTGAATTTTCAACGCCCGAAAAAATTGATCGAATTCTTACTTCGCGTTTCGACTGGGTGGTGGATGCAATTGATTCGCTTACGCCCAAAGTGTATTTACTTGTGACCGCGTATAAACTTGGAATGAAGGTAGTTAGCTCAATGGGGGCAGGGGGCCAAGTGGACCCCACAAGAATTAGAGTAGATGATATTTACAAAACGCAGAAATGTAACCTTGCGCGATACGTGCGCAAGCGTCTGCGCAAGGGTGGGGTAGTGGGCGGAATTACTGCGGTATACTCGCTTGAAGAAGTGGATGAAGAGTCGATGATGTTTACTGACGGACTCAACTACAAGCGCTCTTCGTTTGGAACTATTTCGTACCTACCTGCCGCATTTGCCGGTGCCTGCGCCAGCGTAATTGTGCGCTCCGTAATGGAAGTAAAATGATTTTCAATGTGATTGGAATGGGGCTTGCCGGAGCATGGACCAGCTACTGGCTGATGAAGCGTGGTTGCATTGTGCATGCGTTTGATGTGTACAATTCAGAGAGTTCAACGAGAATTGCGGCGGGACTCATTACGCCAATCACCGGACAACGTGTAAAGCCATCGTGGAAATTTGCGGAGTTGTTTGCGGAGTCGTTAATCGCGTACCGCGATGTCGAGCAACAGGTACTGATGCAATTCGGTGAGAAAGTTGAACTGATTAGGACAGTAGAGTTACTGCGAATTTTTAAGAATGTAGAGCAGCGCGAGTACTATGAAAAGCGAGCAGCAGGAAATGAGCTGTCGGGCATTCAACACCAATTTGTAGAGAGTGGTTTTCACAACGGTATCAGTTTTCCGTTCGGTGGATTTTCAACAAACGATGCAGCCGTGGTGAACTTGCCGCTGTTTTTGGAGAGCATCGAGAGACTCATAGTTGCAAACGGTGGACACATTTCGCGCACGGAATGTTTCGCAAACACTGAAGCAAGCTTAGTTGCAAGCCGAACTGCAAGTGCAGCTGAAATTCCGACCGTGACCTGCACTGGGTACAAAATTTTGCAAGATGAACGTTGGAATTGGCTACCAGTTGAAACCTCGAAGGGTGAAATTTTAGATGCTATGATTGGTAACTCGATGGATAGCGAAGCACCTGGCGCAGCACTCGTAAATGTGTTAAATGCTGGAACGTGGATTGTTCCCATGCCGAACGGCGAAATTCGAATTGGTGCAACCAACGATTGGGATGATGTCTCGGAAGTGATAACTGACAAAGCGCGGGTTACCCTGCAAACTGATGCGGAGAGTATGTTGGGTAGCAAGGTGAGTGTGCTGCGCCAAAGGGCAGCAATTAGACCGTCTACAGGGTTGAAACGCCCCATTGCCGGACGCCATCCCGATTTCAAAGATCAATATGTTTGTACCGGCTTCGGCGCAAAAGGAACATTGCAGGGTCCGTGGGTGTGTAATCAGTTGATACGTCATATTTTTGACGCCACGCCACTCAACACAGAAATCGACGCACAACAGTGGTGGCCGGAAAACAAGGGATAAAATGTCGAGTATTAAAAATGCTGTCGAATACGTTCACAGCCTACTGCGTTCGCACGTGCAGTTGGGCGACACCGTGGTGGATGCCACAATTGGAAACGGTCGGGACACCGCCTTGCTAGCCGAGCTAGCAGGTGCTCACGGCCATGTGTATGGCTTCGACATCCAGCAAGTTGCGCTTGATGTAACGCAGGCCCGGCTTTCCGGTGCATCTGCAAATCACACGCTGTTTCTAAAAAGTCATTCGCTGATGTTAGAAACACTACCGCAACACGTTCAAGGTTTAGTAAGTGCTATAACGTTCAATCTCGGATATTTGCCAGGTGGCGACAAGAGTATTTTCACACAACTCGAAAGCACCGTTTCTGCATTGCTCAATGCGCAGTTACTATTAACCGAAAACGGAATTATCACCATTGTTTGTTACCGTCATGCCTACGGTGAACAGGAACTCGAATCAGTAAGAAATGAGTTAGCAAGTTGGAGTCAAGAAAAATATACTATCACTGAAACGCAGTTCATTAATCAACAAGGCAAGCCGCCAATTGTGTTTGTTGTCAGGCGACAAACGTAGTTTGTCGATAAACTAATTATGACGCAACATTATTCTTCGTGGAAAACCATGCTACACAAATTTGTCACTCTACTCTTCCTACTATCTCTCGGAACTCAATCAATGGTATCACAACAAAACGTCCATTCTTTTTCTGTCACTACCATCGATGGTGTAACGCAATCTCTTAGCGAGTATAAAGGCAAGGTAGTGCTACTCGTAAATGTTGCTTCTTTTTGCGGATACACAAAGCAGTACTCGCAACTTCAAAATATGTATGAAGAATTGCGGGAAAGGGGCTTTGTGGTCCTTGGATTTCCGAGCAATGAATTCGGCGAGCAAGAGCCCGGCTCCGATCAAGAAATCAAAATCTTTTGCTCATCCAAATACAACGTAACCTTTCCCTTGTTTTCAAAGCTGGTTGTGAATGGCAATGATGCGCACCCTTTGTACTCATATCTGACCAGCGGAGGTGGTAAGCAGGAACTCGCCGGACCCATCAGATGGAATTTCGAAAAATTTCTCATCGACACGAACGGGAAAATAGTTAAGAGGTATGGGAGTAGGGCAGAACCATTAACAGACATTCTACCTGATATTGAACAATTGTTGAGCAACAGCCAATAATTTATTGTACAACTGAAATGAACTATTTCAAATTTCTCAACGGAGATTCAATGCGCGGTGTGGGTATTATGTTTATTGTACTGGCTGCGATTGCATCTACTGCCTCGGCACAACGAACAGTTTTGCTTAACGAAGACTTCAACAATAATATCAATAGTTGGAAAGTTGGAGAAACTCGTGATGGAAATGCAACCTTGAATATCGAAGATGGGGTTTATAGAATAAATGACGAGGACGACGCGGACTTTAATATTTTTGCAATCAAAGTACCTATAAACATGAAGATGAATTTCTCTATTTCAATGAGAATTCGGCAAACTGATGGTAGTAGTGAAAATGGTTTTGGACTAGTATTCTTTGCTGCCGACAACGACAATCATCAGCAATTCTTGATATCTACAAATAAGTGGTCACGCTTCGGTCGTTTTAAGAATGGCGATTATCAAGACGAAGAAGTATGGGCAAAGCTTAGTGCACCAAAAGGTATGGATGAGTGGAATACACTGGAAGTGATAAAGGAAAATGACGCGCTTTCTTGTTGGGTCAACGGAAAATATGCTGGCGGAACTTGGGGCTCGAACGTGTACATAGGTGGCGATGGAATAGGCGTGATCTATCAAAAGGCGATAACTGTTGAAGTCGATAAGATTGTTGTTGAACAGTGGGAACCAGATTCGATACAGGTTGTGAAGGGGGCTAACCCAAATGCTGTTAAAGTAAGTCTCGGGTCAAATGTAAATAGTACCGGTCATGAATTGGTGGATTGTTTGTCACCCGATGGATCGATTCTAGTGTTTAGTAGAGATAATAGCGAGATCAACCCAACCGACAAAGCCAAACGTGACATTTACTTCACAACTCGAGGATCGAACGGTGTTTGGTCGAAAGCCGTGAACGCAGGTCCACCCCTTAATAACAACGAACACAATTTTGCCATAGCAATGACGCAGGATCTGAACACGCTCTTTGTTCAAGGTGTGTATACAGATAAGACTTCCACAGTTATTGGAGTGAGTTATTCCAACCGTACAAAAAATGGTTGGAGCGTACCGGTATCAATGCCCATTGATAACATGTACAGTAACGGAAAATTCATCAACTCTCATATATCTCCCGACGGGCAAACCATGCTAATGTCACTTCAGCGAGATGATTCCAGAGGTGGCAATGACATCTACGTTTGTCATCGGAAAGATGATAACTCATGGACTGAGCCTGCGAATCTGGGCGATGTAATTAATACCAAGGGCTTTGAGTCCGGGCCCTTCATTGCAGCAGATGGTAAAACAGTGTACTACTCAAGCAATGGACTTCCTGGCTACAAGGGATTGGATATTTTCATCACGAGGAGATTAGATGATACTTGGCTTAAATGGTCACCACCTGAAAACCTTGGTACTGGTGTGAATACGGATGAACATGATAGTTTCTTTCAGGTTCCGGCAAAGGGAGATTCAGGTTATTGTTCTTCAGCAAAAAACTCGATGGGAAGTGATGATATTTTTTCTATAGCGTTACCAACTGCTGCCAAGCCAATTCCTTTGTTGATGGTGAAGGGTCGAGTACTAAATGCCGAAACTAAACAGCCCATCGAAGCTGAAGTGGTCTACCAAGAACTTCCTTCAGCCACACGTGCAGGAACGGCGCACAGCAGTCCTACAGATGGGGCGTACAGAGTGGCGTTGGTAAAAGGAAAACTATATGGCGTTCATGCCGAAGCTCCTGGCTACTTCCCACACAGCGAACAATTCGATGCGAGAGAATTGGGTTCGTACTCAGAAGTCGAAAAAGATTTACTACTCACACCAATCAAACAGAACGTAGCAATCCGACTAAACAATGTGTTCTTCGATTTTGGAAAGTTTGATCTACGTCCGGAGTCTTTCCCGGAATTAGACCGCCTTGTAGATCTGCTAATCAAAAACTTGGAATACAAAATTGCATTGTCGGGTCACACAGATAACGTTGGTACTGATGCCGCGAATATCACACTCTCACAAAATAGAATTAACAGCGTCCGAGACTACATTCTGACAAAGGGAATCGATGCAAGCAGAATGACAGCGAAAGGTTTTGGAAAGTCAAAACCAGTAGCCTCGAACGATACCGAGGAAGGCCGTCAAGATAATCGACGTGTGGAATTTACCATCCTATGATCAACGTTAATGCGCTGCTCAAGCTCGACAAACCCCTGGTGCTCGCCTCGGCCTCGCCACGGCGCCGTCAATTGCTCGAACACATTGGGCTTCACCATACCACCGTTACTCCAAACATTGACGAAGATGTGGTTGCGGTTACGTTGCCACCCGAGCAGTACGTAATGCAGCTCGCATTGTTGAAAGCAATCGCCGGTGCAACAATCGCCGGCGCAGCAACATCTGGTGCAGCAACGTCAGTCTCAGCAACAATTAGTGAGGCAACGTTGGTTGCCGATAGTATAGTTCTCGGGTCGGATACTACGGTGGTGTTGGACGGAGTGGTGATGAACAAACCTATCAATGCGGCCGACGCTGTGCGAATGCTCACTGCACTCTCGGGAAATACGCACACGGTTTACACCGGCATTGCTTTGTACCACGCTGCATCAAAAAAATCTGTTACCGCATTCAGTGCTACTCGCGTTACGTTTCGCCCCCTTACCCAAGAAGAAATTGCAGCATACGTGGCAACGGAATCGCCGCTCGATAAAGCGGGTGCATACGGAATTCAAGATGATTTTGGGGCCGTGTTTGTGAGCCACGTTGAGGGCTGCTACTACACGATTGTAGGGTTGCCACTGCAGCTTTTGTACACAACGCTTCAGCAGTTTGCCGCGCTGTTGAAGGGGGCTGAGTGAAACCCACAACACGCACGCATATACACACCGCTACACTGTTGGGTCCGTGGGTAATTGTGCTTTGTGTGTTTTGGATTTATCCATTGCTCTACGCATTGGTACTAAGTTTTAGCAAATACCAAACGCTAACCAACTCCATGCAACTGGTGGGTTTCGACAACTACGTGCAGGCACTCAAGAGCGAAGAGTTTTGGAATGCGTTGAAGAATACGTCGATATTTACAATTGGAACTGTGCCTGTTACAACGGCAATTGCGGTTGCGTTGGCGGTGGTGGTGCAACGCATGACGCCACGTGTGAGCGCTGTTTTTCGCGCGTCGTATTTTTTACCGTCGGTTACGAGTTTGGTGGTGATTGCCTTGGTATTCACCAATTTGTATTCGCGCGATGGGTATGTAAACGCACTGTGTTCAATGATGGGTATTGCTCATCCTGAGAATGGTTGGTTGTTAAATCAGGGTACGGCGTTGCCGGCAATAATGGCCATGGATATCTGGATAAGTGCGGGGTATTATATGGTGTTGTTCATGGCCGGACTCGAGGCAATTCCAAAAGATCTGTACGAAAATGCGGAGTTGAGTGGTGCTACTCGGTGGCAGCAGTTTGTAAAAATTACGCTGCCGTTGTTAAGGCCAACGTTGCTGTTTGTTATTGTTATCAACTCAATCAAGTCATTCCAGATTTTTGTAGAAGTGTATGTAATGACAAAGGGTGGTCCGCTTGGAGCAACTTCTACGCTTGTGTATGAAGTGTATCACCAAGCGTTCGAGCAATCAGATTCTATGGGGTATGCCAGCGCAATTGCCTACCTTATGTTTGTCATACTCGTTGCAGTGTCGGTAATTCAAATGAAGCTGATAGGAGAAAAAGCATGAGCATGACATTGTTGATAGCAGGTTTGATTGGTTATGGCATTGGCTGTATTCCATCGGCGTGGTTGCTTACAAAAATTTTCTTCGGCGCCGACATTACACGCGAAGGCAGCGGCAACATGGGCACGCGAAATGTGTTCGATGTTACCGGCTCACGTTGGATGACGCTCTTCACACTTCTCATTGATGTAAGCAAAGGCGTAACGGCAGTAATGCTTAGTCAGTGGATGTACGGCGGTTGGTTTGCCGCCACCGCTTGGGCCTGCATAGGCGTAGTTGCCGGACACAACTTCAACGCATTCTTGCGTTTCAAGGGTGGTAGGGGGCTTGCCCCGGCTATGGGACTGATGATTGCGGTAAATCCCGTTGCATGGATTTTGTGGGTGATAATGTTTTTAACCGGTTACTTCGTTATTAGAAAAAATGTTCACGTAGGCAGTATGTCGGGCACCATTGGATCTGTCGTACTCACCTACAGCATTCCAAACGATGTGCTAGCACAAACTATGATGGTAAAATGCTACGATATTTCCGACTTCAAACTCATGGTATTTTTTGTCGGCCTGCTGATCTTCATGAAACACGTCGAACCCATCCGGGCACTAATCAGATTAGAGTCGGCAAAGGATTATTCCGATGGTGGACCAGAAGATAACCCAGGGTAACTCGAACTGCAGAACCGTCTAGAACTGTTCCTGAGTAAGAGCTAGAAAAGGTTATGCGGTGCAACAATTGGAAATTTTGCTTTTTGTAATGTTTACTCTAGTGGAGTAGTAAGCTCGTGCAGAGCGCAAACAAGCTCGGTGCTATCGGCAGCATCGCACACTACAAACGAAATTGTACGGGAAATTCCGGTTGCCAATGCTCGCGTTGAAAATGCGCTACATACACGGGAGACCTCGGCCATGGTGCTAGGCGCACTAGCCGCCGGACCGCACAACGCTATGACATGAACATCGGTCGATTTGAGATCCGAACCTACTGCCGAAACCACCACGTGATCTCTTGCATCAGAATCTGCAAGCTGCAATACCACCATCGACCGTTCAATGCCGCTCACACGCAACACAATGTTGTGTACAAAATTCCCTGAACGAATTACCGAATCAACTTCGGCAGATTTTCCATTGAGCATAACACAGTTTTTCAATCCACAAACTGCGTGTAGTCTATCTGTCGTGCTGTTTTGTCCAGTGATTACCGTCCCCAAATCATCTGGCGCAAATGTATTTAGTACACGCACCGGAATGCCCCTTTCAACAGCGGGAGCTATGGTATCGGGGTGTAACACCTTGGCGCCATAAAGGGCCATTTCGCGTACTTCGTCGAACGACAAACTGGCAATGGGGTGGGCGCTGGGTACTACTCGGGGGTCGGCGCTGAACACTCCGCTAACATCGGTGTAGATTTTGATTTCCGTCGAACCTGTGAATGCACCAATCAGCGCAGCGCTGTAATCTGAGCCGCCACGTCCGAGGGTTGTGGTAATGTTATCGGCGGTCGAGCCGATAAAGCCCTGTGTGACAAACACTCGTCCTGTAACTGCGTTCGAAAGTAGATTCAACTTGGTTTGAATTCCACTTTCGGAAAAATCAACCTTAGCACTTTGAAATTTATCGTTGGTTTTAATTATCTGACGCACGTCGAAAAGCACGGCATCAATCCCGTTGGCTTGCAACGCGTGAAACAAAATACATGTGCTGATGCTTTCGCCGTAGCTGGCTGCTTCGTCGGCCGTTTGTGGTGTGTACTCTCCCAACGTATGCACGCTCAAAATAATCTTGTGCAACTCAGCACAAAGTTTTCGCACGGCTTCGGTGGCGGTGGCACGCACATCACCATCTTGCACAAGTTGGTGTACTATGCCGATGTGACGTGCGGAAATCTGTTCAAGCTCAACTACTAGTTCAGCCCTGATAGAATATTCATTTTTGGAAGGATTATCATTCTTGGTGAAATTTCCATTCTTGGTGGAATGCCCAACCTCGGTAGAATTATCATCCTTGGTAGAATGTTCGTTGGTAGAGGATTTAGAGAGTGTAGCTTTTTGAATGAGCTGTAAAATTTGTGAGGTGGTACCCGACGTTGCAGAGAGAACCACAACCACACCATCTGGCTCGCCCACATGCGCTTCCACAATCTGCTTAACCTTGCCTAGGGCAACGGCATCTTGCACGGACGTCCCGCCAAACTTGAGGACCTTCATTACTACGTAATCTCGAAATGATCAGACAGGTGGTCAGCTTTGGGCACATGCACCAAGATGCGATCATCAACCAACTCATGCGCAGCCTTCTTGGCAACGGCAATTTCAACTCCGTACTTTTTAGCGAAGTGCCAAATATCGAACGCTTTAAAACTTGCTTCGAGTGCTAACGATTGCTGCAACGTCAACTTCCCACCCTCATGGAAACGTTTCTGGATTCCCTCAATAAAATCACTCGACTCTCTTTCCAACAACAAGTCGGGACTGAAATAATAATTGTCGTTATCCACTAAATCGCAGATAACAAATTGTCCGTTTTTGTTCTTACCTGAAAAGTCCGGCAAGAACGCCAGACTCACCAAATACGGCTCATCGTCGGCCTCCCACAGGTCGCGCCACACATCGTTGTCCGACGTTTTCAACCACTCAAAAAATGCCACTTCGTGCTCGGGTAATCGCATCAGGAATTTCGACTTGTACTTTTCCTGAATAGCAACTACCTCGTCATCCGTCAGCGCAGCAAACTGTGCCGCACTAAATCGAACATGACCGTGCGTTGCAATTTCCGACTCGCAATGAAGTATGATATCGCTGATTGACATTATGCTACCACGCCTTTTTTACTTCTCTTACGTGACCACACAAATAACGCCATCAGCCCAACCAACGCCGTAATAGAATTCGATGCCATACTAATCAACCTACCCTGCTGAAATGCATCCGACTGATACCTAAACTCCACCGTATGCTTTCCTGCGGGAACCACTAAGCCCCTTAGCAAGAAATCAGTTTTGTGCGTGGTTACTTCCTGTCCGTCAATGTAGGCGTGCCACTCCGGATAGTACACTTCGCTCACCACCAAAAAACTCGAGGCCGTAGTTGACACATCGAACGACAATTTCTGATTCGACTTGCCGGTAATCTTCACTTTCGATTCTCCGGTAAGGGGCTGGGTGTTTGCGCCCGTAGCAGTTTCAACAAAGGCAACAGAACGCGGGTTAAAGGTGCCGTCGCGCAACATGTGGAGCAACTTCATTTTGTCTGATTCAACCTTGACGGAATCAACAAACCAAGCGCGCGGAAGCACGGTTCGATTTTCGTAAATCATGAGTCCGTTTTGTGAAGTGAAATCTGGTGGAACACCTTGATAGATTGGCTGGGCCGACACTATATATTTTACGTTCAGAAGGTCCCATAAAAATGGGTTTGCAACGGTCGAGTTTCCAGGCACGGCATCGCGTCCAGCGCCTGGCCCCGCCACATCCAACATATCCTGATACACCCGCAGCTTTGCCGAAGAATATCCATGCACGTTCTCAATGAAATGATACGCCCACCAGTTTGCCGGCAATGCATTACTTAAATCTGCAATTCTAAAAACGCCGTTGTCGTTTTTAATAAAGTCTACAGCGTCGGTTTTTCTAAACACGTTTTGCTCAGGCGAACCCTTCTTCGGTTCGTACCCACGCTTATCTACACGCCAAAGGTCAATCAGCGTCAGACCAATCAACATTGCAATGGCAATGCTTGGACTAATCTTTCCACGCACCGTAAAGAACACCAGCGCGCCAAACAACACGGCTATGAAGCCCGTTACCATCCAATCGCTTTTCATTTCGGTGAACACAATCTCGAGGTACTGCGGACTAACATCAGCAGCCGATTTTACCTGCTGCGGATTTTTTACGGCAACGGCCTCTGCTACGTCGGACTTATAATTCGCCTCGTTAACATTTACATACGCAAACCCAATAATCAAAAACGCCACTGCCGATCCGGCAAAAATGTTTGCACGTTTTTTAGATTGATCGGTGAGCTTCTCAGCCCACTCAAGCACGGCAGCAATTCCGTAACCGGCCAACACCGGCGTGGCAAATTGCAGTAAGACCAGCGCCATACTAGGCGCTCGAAACTTGTTGAACGACGGAACCAGATTGAAAAATGCATCGTATAAAAAGCTCAGGTTTTTCCCGAAGGATAGAAATAAGGAGAACAGTCCAAGCACGACGAGAAAAATCACAAACGGATCGCGTCGGTAGTGCCATGCCCCCACCAGCGCCAACATTAGCACACCAATACCCATGTAGTTAGCCGCATCTGTAAACGGCATTTGTCCCCAGTACAAATTGGTCCGCTGCTCCTTAGCCGCTCCTGCCGGCTTGATTGCCGTGTTACCAAAGCCATAAAAATTTGGCACAAAAAACGTCATCACCTCGCTCGGACTGAACGACCAATTCGTAGCATACTCGTAATCATTCCCACCGGTTTGGTCTTGCGTGTTCTTCTCCGACTGCACGAGCGGCGCCGAACCCCGCGTAGAGTACTGCGTGTACTCGCGCGTACTCATAAACATATCCGCATGCGTACCCAGTGCAATCAGCGCAGCAAAAGCCAGAGAGCCCCCTGCAATCAAAACACTTTTCGGATTGTCCTTCGTAACAACACGCGTAATCAGCTCGACCAACAAATACAATGTTGCCGCGCAGCCCATGTAGAACATCATTTGCGGGTGAGTGGCGGTAACCAACACAATAAGTGGCAGAATAAGCAAGAACAAGTTTGTCCAAGAAAATTTTTCTCGAATACGTTCAAGCGCCAGCAAAAGCCACGGAAGGGTTGAAAGTGAAACGGGCTTTGTGGAGTGCCCAATCATGATCCAGATAATTACGAACGTGCTAAAAATTGCGGCCGTGGCGCAGAACACACCAATGGCCGGCGTGAATTTTTTGACACGCATCAAGGTGTACACACCCCAACCATATATAATGTACCACATGGCAAGACGTGCGGTGTCGTTATTAAACAGGTCGCCCAGCATACGTGGCACCGAGAAAATCAGCATTCCAATAACATCCCAGCTCCGCTCACCCGCCGCCAGGAACGATGCCAACGAAGGCATCCCACTAAATATGTACGGAACCCACAGCGGAAACTCGCCCGACTCTTTTGCGGCATCCAGGTAGGGCACAAATGAGTAGAAGGCAACATTATCGCCATCGCTCAAGAAGTTCTTCCCCGTGAAAAGTCCATCGGCAAAAAACACAATCACCGCCAAGGCAATAAGCCCGTAGGAGATGAGCTCAATGTTTCTTCCCGTCAAAAAGGAAAATTTGTTTGACTGATTCTTGGCCATGAAGGTCCCTGAACTAGAGTGTTTGAAAGAGTAGCCGACAAATTTACCAAACCGATTTATGAATCGCGCTACGAACCAATTGACTGGACCTCAATATTGCAAAAAGCATGTCACCTTAAGACAACGTGGATAAAGCCGGTTTCTTGCGTATTTTCACGAGGATTTACGCAGAGTATTCTGGAGAAACTATGTTTGATTTCAGTGAGAAGACGGATGCGCTTACAATGTCCGACGCATTACACCTTCTTCGCCGCGCCACCGTGCACCCTACGTGGGCCAGCGCCAAGCAGCTTGCGGGCAAAACCCCACGCGAGGCTGTTAACGTAATTATGCAATGGGGCTCAACCCCACAGCCCCCTTCATGGTGGAATACTAAACCCGAATTCACAAGTTTTGCCGATGCGGCTAAGCTATGGTATGAGCTGCAGTCGTGGTGGGTGAAGCATGTTATGGCGGTGCCTTCGGTACGCGAACGCATGGTGATGATGTGGCAGAACCATTTTACGAGCGATTACATTACGGTGTACGCCGGACAGTGGATGCTGATACAGCACCAACTTCTGCGCAGAAATGCCTACGATTATCAAAAGATGTCGAATGAAATTTTGGGCGATCCGGCAATGCTGGTGTACCTCAATGGGAACCAAAGCATAAAAGGGAATCCGAACGAAAATTTTGCACGTGAATGGTTCGAATTGTTTTCACTTGGTGTGGGCAACTACACGGAACAGGATATTGTTGATGCCTCGCGGGCGTTTACCGGTTGGAGAGTGATTGGTTTGCAAGGGGTGTACAATGCGCAGCTGTCGGACCAAGGACCCAAAACCATTTTTGGTGTCACAGATACGTTCGATGGACCGGGTGTGATTGCACTAACATTGCAACAGCCGGCATGCAGTAGATATGTAGCAGGTAAACTTGCTAAAACGTTTCTTGAATCGGAGCCAGAAACCGCAACCATTCAAGCAATTGCAGATAAAGTTAAGGCTGCCAATTACCAGGTTGAAGGCGTTGTAAAAGACATTCTGATGAGTAACGGATTTTACCACGCTGACAGACGTGGGGCGTTAATAAAGAGTCCGGCCGATTTGGTGATGGGTCTGGCCTCCGTGTTCAACGTACCTACACTTAACTCAACCTACATAACCGCGGTAATGAGAGCGCTAACACAAGAGCCGTTCTACCCGCCAACGGTTGAAGGTTGGAAAGGACACCATGCCTGGATTACGAGTAGCACGTTTCCGCAGCGTCAGCGGTATGCGGAGAGTTTTATCGATGGACGCGAAACCGCATCGTCGGCAAAAATAAAAGACGAGGCCGGCACTAACCTGACCGTTGATTTGGTGACATTCATTAAACAACTGCCCGACTCCAACGACGCAAAAAAAGTTGTCGAAAATGTTTCGATGCTTATGCTTTCAATGCCAACCACCGAAACGCAACGCGCCGTTCTACTCGACATAATGATGGCCGGCGCCCCACTTTACGAGTGGGATGTAAACCTTCCATCGGCCGTATCAAGAATCAAGTTTTTAATCCAAGCAATTGTTCGAATGCCAGAATTCCAATTGATGTAAGGAGCAACCATGAATCGTAGAAAATTTATTAGTTCAGTAGCAGCCACCGGCGTTGCTGTTACAACGTTACCAACCGTGGTGGACTCTTTTGCTGTAAAGGCTTTGGCAGGGGGCGACCCTAACTTGCAACAGTTGCTGGAGCAGACCGACCGTGTGCTGGTGCTTATTCAGTTGCCCGGTGGGAACGACGGTCTGAACACGATAGTCCCGATTAACGACCCGCTGTACTACAGCAGGCGTCCGAACATCGCCATCAAGAAATCAGCCACACTCAAGCTTACCGATGATCTGGGTTTTCACCCATCACTCTCCGGCTTCCGTGACCTGTATGAGCAAGGCAAGATGGCCGTGGTACAAGGTGTAACGTATCCGAATCCTGACCGGTCGCATTTTCGTGGAACAGATATCTGGCTAACGGCTACTGACCCAGATATTTTTGGTTCAACGGGCTGGGTTGGACGCTATTTGTCAACCATTGCGCCCAACTATCCAACGGTGTTGCCTGAACATCCGCTAGCCGTTCAAATTGGAACATCGTTATCCCTCGGATTGCTCGGAAATAAAGGTCCAATGGGAATCAGTTTCCGTGATCCAGACGAGTTTTACCGTCTGGTGAATACCGGCGGTGCCATTGAAGAAGTTCCAAGTGCCGACGGCAGCGACACGCCCGGCGGACGCGAAGTTCTGTTCATGCGCAATGTTGCAAGGTCGGCCGACGTATACGCTAAAATTGTGAAAGGGGCTGCGGATAGCGCCACGAATTCTACAGTGCAATATCCAACCACCGACATTGGTGCTAAGCTCAAAGTGGTTAGTCAGTTAATTTCCGGCGGTCTGAAAACCAGGGTCTACCTCATCTCGTACACTGGCAACAACTTCGACACCCATGCCGGCCAAACATCTACCGACGATACTTCGACCGGTGTACACGCTAACCTACTGCGCGAACTAGGCGACGGTGTTTCATCGTTCATGCAGGACATGAAGAACCTCGGTTTCGATGACAAGGTAGCGGGAATGACCTTTAGTGAATTTGGCAGACGCGTAGCTGAGAATGGAAGCATAGGAACCGATCACGGTACGGCTGCTCCGCTCTTCGTTTTTGGCAATGATGTAAATGGCAAAGTGTATGGTAACGCCCCAGATTTAGTAAACTTAGATGATCGTGGCGACCTGTTAATGCAACATGATTACCGAAATATTTACGCCAGCGTTTTATTACAGTGGTTTGGCACAAGTAGAAGTGTTGCGCAGGAAGTTTTATTGCGCGATTATTCTTCAACTTCTATTCCGATTTTCAAATCACCGGTTTCAGTTCAGGAACAAGACGCAAAGCATTTTTCTGCGAATGCGTTTAAGTCCATCAGTCCGAATCCGGCATCCAGCATTGCTACTATTAAAATGAATCTGAGTCCGTACTCAAATTCCTTCATCACCGTTTCCGACATGCAGGGTCGCGTAGTTCGCTCCAGCAGTATTGATTCATGGAGCGGACAAGTTGCCATTGACGTTCAAGGCATGAGTGCAGGCACGTATGTTGTAACGCTACAAAGCGACCAACAAATTGCCCACACCTTTTTGCAAGTGAGTAGATAAACACTTTGGTTGAATGGCTCAGTGAACAGATAAACGTATTGAGTAGTTGAACTCGAATTAGAAAAACGAACCTCGTTATGAAAAATATTTACACTTTCTGTTTCACACTTTGTGCAATTCTGGTTGGGCTTTCGGTAACACTTACTGCACAGCCCCTTACCAATAAATACCAGTTTGCGTTTCCGGATACGCTGAGTATTGATTCGGGTTTGGTGCGCGGAATTGCTACGCCCGCAGGCGCGAGGGGCAGGCTGCAGTTGTTGCCAGATGGACATCTGGGCTTTGCAAATGGTGACCGGCAGGTGTTAGTGGGAACCACTGTTCAGTGGACAGGAGTTTTTCCGGATAGTGCAACGGCGATTAGAATGGCGGAACGTATGCAGAAGTTAGGCATTAACTGTGTTCGACTAACGGCCTTCGATTATCAGGCGTGGAGTGTGATTAGTATTCTCGCTGATGGACCTACGTCGCTAGGCGGTGGTTTACATGTTGAGCAAATGAAAAAGTTCGACTGGTTTATGCATCAGCTTAGGCAGCACGGAATTTACTATGTGTTCAATTTTTATTCTATTTGGCAACCGCGTGAAGGTGATGGAATTAGACAACGAGATTCTATCGGATGGGGCAGCCGCATGCCGTTGTTCTTCGATGCGAAAATTCAGAATATCCATCGTGGAATTATTAAGCTGTTGTTAAATCACGAAAATTCGTTCACGAACATTGCGTATAAGGACGATCCCGCACTTGCCTACGTAGTGGCAACCGAAGATGGTTCGCCCATCGTGCACTGGATGTACACGCAAGATGTTGTGCGCACAAATCAGTACGGCAATAACTCACTTGGAAGTGAGCACATGAAACTCATGGATTCTCTGTACAACGCTCATATTAGAGGAAAGGGGCTTGCCACTGATGCTGCATTGAATGCTCAGTGGAAGGTGACTCCTACCAACGTGCAAAACCTTGTTCGTAATGGTGGCTTCGAGGATCCGTTTAGTGCGGCGTGGACGTTTGGTGCTTCGGCAGATGATGGCGCTCAAGCAATTCTGCAATTCACTGAAACTGATAAAAAGGAAGGTCTCGCCTGTGCAAGAATTAGAGTAGCACAATTAGCTGCAAGCAAGGCTATGGGTTCGATGTATTTGTACCAACCATTGGGTACTATTCACAGGTTGAGTAAGTATAGGGCAAGTGCGTGGATGCGTACAACACCAGAGCAGAAAACAAAGCAAGTGCGATGGGTGATTTATAACGGATCGTTCCCGTACAACGGGTACGGACTTGCTAATGTTATTGAGGTTTCGGGCGAGTGGAAGAAATATGAAATTGATTTTGTTAGTGTGAGTACTGACGAGGCAACGGCCACGTTGCAAATTCAGTTGGGAACTGAATTAGGTGACCTGTACATTGATGATTTCCAGATAAAAGAGATTGGCTATTCAGGTTTGAATGCCGGAGAAAGTATTGCTAATAATTCTGTAAAACGCACCTCGTTTTGGGATGCAAGTATTTCGCCGGCCAGAGCAAAAACCGATGCTGAGTTTTACTTCAAGCAAATCAAAAATATGTATGACGGTGTGTTGAAAATGGTGCGCGATACACTGAATTCGAAGGTGCTGTTGTGTCCGTCGAACCGGTTGTACTCAGCCCTCGAATTCCAGGCCACCAAGGACTACGATGTGTTTGCCGTTACCGATCAGCGGAACAATTTGGCGTCGATGCTAAAAGATATCAACGGCGGAAGCTTGGCGGGCGATGCACAAGCCAGGCTGAAGGGCAAGGCGTTTGTAGTTTCTAATCATGGCATCGCGTATTCGCGCTCGTACATGCAAGAGGTTGCCACGGTGGTGCCCGCCTACGCAGGTTTGCATGATTGGGATGGAGTTTTCTTCAGCATATTTACAAGTACACCTCGTGCAGGGAATGAAAAAGTTGACAGTGCATCGTACTGGGAGATATTTGACAAGCCGAATGTTTTGGCGCTGCTTCCGGCAGCCAGTAATGCATTGCGAAACCGGCTTATTAAACCATCAACTAAAGTAATCGAGATTGCTCAGTCGCAAGAGGCGTTAGACTATCCACGCCTTCACGCCAACATGCCATACTCATTGGGGATTTATACAGATAACAGAATGCCCCTTTTCAGAAGAATAGAAACGAGCACTACCTTGGCGGCTCAAGAATCATTAGTCCCGCACCGCGAAATTTCTGCACTTTCAGGTACGGTAGATCCTACTGCGTACGACGCTGAAAACGAACAAATTTTTTGGGATGCAACGAAGGGGCTTTTCAGGGTTATTACGCCATCGTACGTTACGGTGTCGGGTAGCTTGATGGGTCAAATTGTTACGCTGCCAAACTACATTGTAGAGCAAACCACGCCCGGAGTTAGTGCCGTAATTTCCATTTCATCGTTAACGGCCGATCCGATTTTGATTAGCTCCGACAACCTACTCACAGTCTCCACGCGATGCTTAAACGAGGGCACTGTGTTCGCCGCAAATAACGACGGGCTAACAAGGTGGGGTAACGGGCTTACTAATTGCGAAGGAATTGGAGTGCGACTAACGCTTACATCGGCAAGCATGGATTCGTGTATTGTTACGCCGCTCAACAACCAGGGTCTGCCATCTGGAGCGCCCGTTTCTGCCGTAAAAACTGGAAACAGATTTAGCGTGTTAGTAAATACTCAAGCATCAGGAACGCCATGGTTTAAAGTTCGTTTTGCCAGTGTGCCTACCAGTGTGGACGAAGACAACACTTCTCAAACTGCTCTGCGCCTTTTCCCAAATCCTTCTACCGGATTAAACGTAACTATCGCTTGCGATAACAACAGCACCGCCGTTACCGTGTATTCGCTTCTTGGTGAAGTTGTGGCAAGGGGCTTAGTGGAAAATGGAAGAAGCACGATTCAGACCGCTGGTTTGCCGCCAGGCACGTACGTGGTACGGACAAATCTAAATGCAGTTGGACGCCTGGTGGTAGAGTAGAAAGAATACCAATGTGGAAATGTGGAAATCTGAGAATGGCAATGCCAATGCCAATGTGGAAATGCCAATGGCAATGGCAATTTGAAAATGTGCTGATGACCGGGTGAAAATTGCCCGGCATCATATGCCATCAGTCCATAAACAGGTACGGACGCCACGAATCTTCCACCTTGCCAACGTAATGTTTTAGAAACATAACATGATGAGGTCGGCGGGGCTGAATCATGAGTTTCATGTTGGCTTCTTCGGGCGTGCGGCTACCTTTTCGGTTGTTGCACTTCACACACGCACAGGCCAGATTCTCCCAACTGTCAGAACCGCCTCTTGACCTCGGAATAATGTGATCCACCGTCAGCGGTGAATGGTGCGACCCACAATACACGCAATTAAATCCATCCCGGCGCAAAATATTTTTCCGCGACAATTCGATTTTTCGGAACGGCACCCGCAGATACGCACTTAAACGAATAACGCTCGGAAACGGGAAAGACTGGCGCACGGTTCGAATGGCAAGCGCATTGCGCTGTTCAACCATTTCGGCCTTGGTGAGGAATAAGAGGAGCATGGCCTTCTTCGGACTGCACACGCTGATAGGTTCGTACGATTGGTTAAGTACTAGAACTTTCGAATTGAGCGACGACGACGTAACCGCTTCTGAGCGGTTGATAATAACGTGGGGATGTAATGCGTAGGTACTGAAGACATATCTCCTATCCCAAAAATACTACTGTTTTCGCCAAATAGGTAGCATTCCAAGAACTAATTTTTCAACACCTATTTCAACACTACTATCAACACCACTTTTAACACATCTTTCAGCCTATTCATTTAAGGGGCTTTCCCAGCCTAAACGCCACCGAGAATGGCGTGCGTAATAGCTTCTTTGCAAGAGCTTTATCGGCCAATTCCGAAGCCACTTGTTCTGATATCCGAGGCTCTTCCATACGCTCCACTGTGAAGCCAGCACTGAGAAACGCATTGAAGTAATCTGCGAGAGATCGATGGAACCAAATGAAGTTGTTCGTAAAATGTGCCCATGGAGGATCCACAACTTTTTGCTGATCGTAGTAGTTGAATGGCCAAGTGTACTGCAAATTTTCTTCATCCGTAACCTTGCTGAAACCAGCAGGAAAACAGGGGTGCGAAAACACAACTACGGCAATGCCGCCCGGTTTTAACACCCGGCAGAATGAGTGGAGCGCGGCGGACAGATCAGGGACATCCATGAGTACGTAGTTCGATACCACAACATCCTGAGTTGCCTCTGGCACCGTGCTGAGTTCCATGCATGAATCGACGTCGAACTTCATGTCGGGAAAATTTGTAACTGCAATTGCAATCATTTTTTCTGAGAAGTCTATACCCGTTACGGAAGCTCCAGCAGCGGCTAACTTTTTGGAAAGGTATCCAGTTCCGCATCCGGCATCTAGAACACAAAGCCCCCTAACATCGCCTAGCAGGGCCCACAAAACGGGGTCGGAATTGTATCTGCGGTTGTTATCGCCATCCACTCCCACCTGACGCTGCCAATCCACGGCTACGGCGTTCCACATGTTTTTTGTTTGGTCGAGGGGGGAGTTGGAGTTTGTTGACATATTTCGTGCTTAATCATCCGACGGACGCAACGGTTCCTCAATTTCGTATAGTTCCGATTCAACATGGGCGGTGCGTTGGGCAATAATTCCGGTTGAATCTTTCACGGCCTTGTTGTAGATAGGCGCGCCAATTTCCTTCATAAAAAAGTCGGTCAGATTAATGGCCTTGAAAATACTCAACTCCATATCGAGTTCGCTCCGAAAAAACTCCTGCACGTTTGCCAGGACGGTTTTGCGTCGGAGGTCGGAGAGTTCAACTCTGGTAAATTCTTGTTTCTTGCTCATATAAATCGTCTCATATAAATCGTCTCACAAAAATCGTCTCATAAAATTCGTTTCCAAATAACGATGAATAATGGAACGTAAAAAACCGTGTTAGGAATTTGTAGCTGCGCTATTACCCGGCCTTTCAAATCGCGCCAGGTTCAAGCTCCATAATATCACAACCAAGGTAACGCCTACGTCGGCGGCGATTGCAAATACCAAGTTACTGTATCCCATGAAAGCCAAAATTATAAAGACAACCTTTACGCCGGTGGCGGCGACGGTGTTGAATTTAATTCTTTGTAGGGTTTTCCTACTGAGGCGAATTAGAAATGGAATGAGCGCAAGGTTGTCGTTCATTAATGCTACATCGGCGGTTTCGATTGCCGTATCGCTGCCTGATGCTCCCATGGCAATACCAACGGTGCTCTGGGCCAGCGCCGGGGCATCATTTATTCCATCGCCGACCATGGCAACGAACTTGTGTTGAAGCAAAAGATCTTTTATAATTTGAGACTTGTCCTCGGGAAGCAAACCGCTGAAGACGTTTTGAATGCCGACTTTCTCCGCTGTGTAGTTTGCCACATTCTTGTGATCTCCGGTGAGCATAAAGGTCTCAATATGTAAAGCTTGCAACTCTTTCAATACCGCAGCACTGTCGAGCTTAATTTCATCTACCAGACCGATTATGCCAGCAATGCCATTGCCGAAGCTGACTACCACGCTCGTTTTCCCTTGTGCCGAAAGTTGCTCTACAATGTCTTCTGCTATCTCGTCTGTACGGTTGTCTTCCTTGATGAATTCGAGTTTGCCAACGTATACGTTTTCGTTCTCACACACCAAACATTTCGCAGTTGCGCCTTTTCCTGCGACACTCTTAAAACCATCTGCTTTGTGCGGTTGAAAACCTTCTCGAACAGATGCTTCAACAATAGCTTGTGCTAGAGGATGTTCACTGAAAATTTCAGCTCCGGCTGTACAAGCCAGCAGCTCTTCGCGACTAGTTCCGTTCAGTGGAAACACATCCGATACTATAGGAATTCCAATCGTAATGGTACGCGTTTTATCAAAGGCGATTGCTCTCACCTTTCCCATCGCTTCAATGTATTTACCTCCCTTAACAACTACGCCTCTGGCTGATGCATTGCCGATGGCGGCAAAAATTGCAACGGGTGCCGAAATAACTAACGCGCAAGGACACGCTATTACGAGGAGAGTAATTGCCTGTTGCAACCAGTGGTTGAAATCTAGATTCAAAACGAAAACGGGTACAGCAAACAGTACTGCCGCAAGTGCTATCATGGTAGGAGTGTAGTACCTTGAGAATTTCTGAATGAATTTCTGGGTTTCACTTTTGTTGGCTTGTGCTTCAAACGTTAACCGGATGATTTTGGAGAACGTTGTATCGTTGGAAAGTTTTGTGGTTTGTAATTCAATAAAACCATTTTTGTTCAACGTTCCCGCATATAAATTATCGCCAACGTGTTTATCTTTTGGAAGGGGCTCACCCGTGATAGTGGCCTCATCTACAGCAGTATCGCCAGAGCAAATCACACCGTCGAGGGGGATCATTTCGCCTGGCTTGATTTCAAGAACCGTACCGACTTGTACCTTTTCCACTGCCACCCAATCACGCTGCGATTTTACATACGCGGTCTTTGGGATCTTGCTTACCAATCCATCCAAAGCGGATCTACTATTTGCAATTCCGATATCCTCTAAGCGCTCGCTCAATACATACAGCACAATCAACACCGCTGCCTCGGGGTATTCGCCAAGACGGAAAGCACCCAAAACTGCAATAACCATTAGTAGGCTGATGTTGCTGAAATTTAGGTGGAACACCGCTGTAATTCCACCCAGTATTACCTTCCAACCAATTCCCAGAATGAATGCCGCAAAAACTATAAATGCGTATGGGTTTGGTAGGTGTATTCCAGCGAGCGACATAACCTCTAAGCCGACAACAATTATTGCGGAAAAAATGAGCGTTAAAAATTTCTTGTCGTCGAGAGGTAGTTTCATTCCTGCAATGTAAAGTTTTTATTTCGTAGAACGCATCCGAACTCAAGATGCCGGTAATGCTGGGTACGAAGTTGGTAACCAGCGATTTCGTCCGTCGGTATTCGATTTTGCAACAAGCATAAGGCACGGTGTTGGTATTTTTGTACTCGTGTTAAACATCCCCCAAACGAAAGACATTACATGACACGAGTTCCGGCCGCGCTTGCACTCGAAAATGGGCTAGTTGTGAAAGGCTACGCTATAGGAGCCATAGGAGCCGCATGCGAGGGCGAATTGGTTTTCAATACCGCCATGACGGGGTATCAAGAAATAATTACCGATCCAAGTTATCGCGGGCAGGTAGTAACGTTCACGTATCCGCACATCGGGAATTACGGCGTGAACGAGGCCGACGTGGAATCAGATAGAATTCAAGCCTCTGGCATTGTGGTACACGAACTCTCCAGCACCGTCTCAAATTTCCGCGCTTCGCAATCATTGCAGCAATACCTCGAACGCAACGAAATTGCCGGCATCGAAGGTGTAGACACGCGCATGATAGTTAGAATTTTGAGAAGTGAGGGGGCTATGCGGTGCGTAATAGCACACGGCGAAAATTTGGTAGATGAAGAATTGGTGGAGCGGGCAAGGCAAGTGCCCGACATGAACGGACTCGATTTGGCTAGTGTGGTAACTACAGATGCATCATATAAGTGGGTTGAACCGACCGATTGGGATTACGGGGTAACTACAGAATCGAAGAAACGCTTTAATGTTGCGGCCATCGATTATGGTATCAAGCGCAACATCATGCGTCGGTTGCAGAGCCACGGGTGCGATGTAACCGTATATCCGGCTACTGCAAGCGCTGCGGAGATTTTAGAGAGTAATCCGGATGGGATTTTTCTATCCAACGGACCCGGTGATCCCGCCGCGGTTGGGCATGCCATTCAGACGGTAAAAGAGCTACTAGGCAAAAAACCGATATTTGGAATATGCCTGGGCCACCAGATAATGGCCCTTGCAGTGGGAGCAAAAACCTACAAACTCAAATTTGGGCACCGTGGGGCCAACCACCCGGTGAAGAATCTAGTAACGGGTAAAATTGAAGTCACGTCACAAAATCACGGTTTTGCCGTGGATACGGAGTCGTTACCTGGGAACGTAGAAATGACCCACATTAACCTAAACGACAACACCTGTGCGGGAATCCGGCTTACGGACCAGGCGGCATTTGCCGTGCAGTACCACCCCGAGGCCAGCCCGGGTCCGCACGATTCTGACTACCTATTCGAGCAGTTCGTAAGTCAAATGTGAGAGGCCCAATGAGAAAATGTGAAAATTTGAGAATCTCAATGTGATAATCGTGATTACTTGATGAAGAGGCTGAATTTCTGAGATTTCTGGCCGAAAATTGCTAATTGATTCCATTTAGCCCCTATTTCAGTAAATCTCAATATTAAATTTCTCAAAATATTTTTCGTATGTTTGTAGGCTCTAGCAAAAGGGCAGGTACTCAAGCGGTCAACGAGGGCAGACTGTAAATCTGCT
>JABMNI010000075.1 GCA_013204605.1 Ignavibacteria bacterium | reverse complement strand
CCCAAAACTCCCCCCGGTGGCGTGCCACGGCATTATGAGCAAACTGGCGTTACAGACGCCACACCGAGCAGTTGGATAAACGTGTATGAGACCGGGCAACAAGGTCAACGCATCATTGTTGGGCGCGTTCCATCGTACACGGAGTTTTGGGAAGGTAACCCACCCACGGATTTAAAACCGGAACTGCGTCTTTCTGAAGTCGACGAGTACTTGAGCAAACTATCGGGCTTAGCCTCGCCGGCCAGTTCGCTACGCACGTTAATTTCAACGCCGGTCAACCAGAGTTTCTCACCATTTCCTGTGCCTCCAAAATCTATAGGAATTGGTGGGTTAGGGGGCTTCCCCATTGCGGACCCCAACAGCCCACGAACAAGGGAGTCCGATTATTTCGACAAGAGGATCAATGAAGGTGACGCCCCAATTTCTAGAAGTTCCCCAATTGGAAATTGTTGGGAGCAAATCTGCTGTATAGGGTTAGATGTAGAGAAAAAGGAAGTGACTGCCGTTATCCAGATTCTGCAGACGTTCGGATACGGTGGGAGTTTGTGCAATTCTACAGGGTTCGAGGGCGTAGGTTTTTGGCTCGTTGAACCATCTATCGTTGAATACGTGCCAAATGACTGGCCGAGTAGTCCGGTAAATAACCCTATACCACGCGAGGGATTTTGTGCGGCATCCGTACGATTCATTGGATCAACAAAGATTCCCGTGGCCGACATCCCGAGGAACACCAACGTAATCGAGGGATGTTTGGATAGCGTACACCAATACGATGCAAGATCGCTCCAGTACACAGCATCAGTACCGCTATCTGAAGAAGACCTCGACTTCATGCTGCATTGTTCTGCCAAGAGTCCGCGATTACCAATATTACACGTCGTTATGGGCTGGAACACAGAAATATACAATGAGCATTACGGTGGCATGAAACATCAGTTTTGGGATAACCATTCCGTTGTAGTACAGTATCCTGTAACGAAGCTCAAGCAAATCCGAAAGGAATGCGCCGTGGGAATACTCTGGGAGGGATGTCCACGCGTGCTGTTCTCGAGCGTTGTGCGCCGAGCAACCAACCCAACCACGGGCAAGAGTTTCATTGACAAACTTGCAATAGCCATCACGCCAGCTATTGTGGAAGGTACAAGAACTCATGGTGGTGTCATGTTCTGTGTATTGAAAGGTGATGCCAACCTCCGCATGCAACGCACAGGAATTCTCAACCCCAATAGCAAGGTGTTAGAAAGTAAACATTACAAGATTGGCGATCTACCCAATGACCGCGTGATTACACCCTTTGACCTCGACAACGGTAACTGGATGATCTGCGCAGTTTTCGGACCGATGAAGGATCCCATAGAATGGGACCCCGCGAGAGACATGATTCTTACTGGCAACATTTCAACAGAAGTAATTTCTTGTGTTGGTACCGTTGACTCTTTTGCTATACCTGGAATCGAGGTGGCCGGGCCACATTGGGTTGACTATGGACGTTTTAATGTAAACGAGGAACCTAATGATAGTTCTCCGAAAGGATACACTGAGTGCACTCCTCCAGTGGTTTTAGAAAAAGTGTTGCCTCCGTTTCAATTCAATGCTCTAGTGTTTTATCCCGTCGGGCTGAATGAAAAGCATCAGCCTGACAACTTCAAATCCTTTGGTGAAGATACGCCTGTCATAGTACTTGTTCCAGCCAACGGCACTGTAGCCGAAACAGAATTAGAAGACAAATCTATAGTGGCATCATGGCAAGACTATAGATCTATGATCACAATGTTGGTGAAACAAGGTGCCATAGTAATAGTTACTCATCGAAAGCAAACTTCTGGAACGTTTTTTATAGTTCAAATTCTCAATGAGTTACTAGAGAATGTCGCGTACAGTTTTCCAATTGTTCGTAGTGCTCCACTGTTCTTTGTTGGTCATAGCGTTGGTGGCGGTATGGTAGCTAGGCTACTCACAAAAAGTGCCCTATACGCCGCAGAAGTGCCTGTATCTGTTATTAGGCGAATTAGAGGTGGATTCTTATTAGCGCCGACTTTTCTCAGTGGAGATGTAGTAATTGATGCAGCTCCATGTTGTACGATGTTTGGAGCGCTAGATTCCCAACTTGGTTTTATAAGATTGAAATGTGAAAACAATAATCCCGATTCAGATGGATATAGTGATTATCTCGTTTCTCCGATTCGATATTACTATCAAAACTATGCACCTTGGAGCGCATTGATCTTGGTAGATGGTGGCACGCATCTCAGGTGGATTGACTGGACAGCTGACGACTTTGAAAGCAAGAATATTAACAACACTGAACTAGCCAAACAACTAGTACTAGATGGTCCTGCCACTGGGGCAATTCGAACTTTTCAGGAACATAGGTCTATCTTTCTTTCTTATCTCAACTATTTTTTTAGGACACTGGTTTTTGCTGAGGAGAACTATTTAAATTTCTTTTTCAGCCCCAACATGACTCCGCCTGATGTAGAAATACTTCCCTTTGAAGGACCTGAAAAAGTCAAGAGCCAGTTGCATTTGCAAGCTCGTTTAGTTGGAGAGGAGTCAATAAATAATTCGACTGAAAAACAGAGTGGCTTTCCTGGCAAGTCAGGTGCACGAAGAAAGGTGATTGTCGATGGAGTAGAACTCCAGAATAGCGAGTTAGTCGTGAACTCGTTTTTTCTTGTGTCCTTTCCTGCAACCTATCCTATCATGGATTCCAGGATTGTTTTTGCTTCTGGTGCAAAAGTTGAGTTCAATTTCAAATTGAATCTGCGATACAAGATAAACCCATCCGATGTTTTGCGGGCTCAATACACAGTGCTGAATGCTGTAAATGGACTCTTGAAAGAGAAATTCAAACTCAGTTGTAGTTTCACTTTGGATACAACTGAAGTGGCTACCTTTGCCATTTCAGATATTGCAAAGACTAATGTTGGTATCATATTGCCCAATGAAGTAGGTGGTAATAGTGGCTCCGCAAAGACTTACTACGGTGACATGGGAACTATTGAAGAAATTCTACTTCCATTGAGCTGGATTGTACAAAAATGCTACGGGAAAGAAGAATTAATTGGCGATTTACGAATTCGTTCGATTTCTATACTCTGTGAGTTTGAATCTGGTACAATTGCACAATTTGGCTTAGGTGCCGTGCAAATTTTGTCTGTAGATACGATGAAGGTGGTGTTGCCATGAGAAAGTTATTGATCTTTTTAACAATGCTGATGATCGCTTGTTTTGACATACAAGCGCAAAAACCAGCGGTTGAGTTGGTTGCGACAGTGTTTACTGACCTTTTGATTGATTACCGGGTAGTCGCTAGCGGAAATGCGTTTATGCGGACTTCACCTTTCGGGGTGGTGTTGGCTTTGCATTATGGTGGGCTGCGTGATCGGACTAAAGTTGCATTAGTTCAGGGAGACAAAGTAACCGAAAAGATTTTAGAGAATGGCAGATTCGCACAAGGCGTTTTGTCAGATGATACGACCATGTATTTTGTCACTTCCGATTTAAGTGATTCGTTTCTTGTATCTTTCAATACCAGTTTTGAAAATTATAAGAAGTATACGTCGAATAGAACAGGAGGTAGAATCTTGGGGACGAGTGTGACGGCGGTAAATGGAGATATTACTGCAGTGGATTCGAGATCAGATTGCCTAGTAAAGCGAAAAGAAGACACAACATATTTCAACGTGTATCCTAGCAACTTGTATCGCGGCCCTGCAGAGGCTTTTACAATTGGAGATACTACGTACAGCATATACTTCGATGGGGTTACACGTTATCCTCATGACACATTGCGTTCGATGCGTTTAATCAACGCCTGGGGAAGGATAAACACAGACATCAATATTTCTATAGTAGATGATTCTGTTCGTTGGATTGGTTTGCAAGGCAAACTCTATTCGATTTCTTCAGTAACAAATGGCTTCGCAGAGCGCGCAGGAACTCCGTTCGAACAGGATCCAACTTTTGCCATTGCGGGGAGAAACGGTTTACTCTATTTAAATTATGGGCCGGCTGATACCAGCAATTACAGATACTCGTGGTATGGTTCAAACGCTGGTCAAAACTATTGGGTAGGGTCCGTATCAAAGTCTTCCAATCCCGTTGTTGGTCGCAGATCTGGTGGCTGGTCCCAAGGCTACTTCTACATCGCCGTTATCGAGGACACAAACAAGGTTGGTGTGTACCGCATAAAGGAACCCGAGCCACCGGTGTCGGTCGAAGAGGAGCTCACGGAGGTGTCAGCAGAAGTTGATGCGCCGCAGAAACTCTCAATGACGGCAGAAGAATTTGTGGAATGGCGCAAGCACCGCGCAGCTCATACCACGTACACGGATGTAAATGGCAAACGGTTGGATGCGATTGCTGTAGTTCGTGCGGGGGTGGTAATGGTGAGGGAGGGGGTTAAAATATTCGTGGTGTTAGTGGAATGAAGCCCCTTTCAAAAATCGTAGTGACCACAGCGCAATTTGGCTTAGGTGCCGTGCAAATTTTGTCTATAGATACGATGAAGGTGGTGTTGCCATGAGATTGCCCATTCTAATATTTACAGCACTGTGCTGGGTAGTATATAATACTATGGCACAAAACTACATTGTAGAACTGGTTGCAGTTGTAAATACAGATGTGCCAATTGAGTCCAGAATACACGCCAACGGTAATACGTTTCTACGAGCATCACCGAATGGTGTGGTATTGGCACTACAGTTAACGGGTAAACCCTATCGTACCAAAGTTTTGGTTGTTCAAGGCAGTAAGGTGACTGAGAAAATATTGGATATGGGTAGGTTTTCCCAAGGTGTCCTTTCAGACGATACAACCTTATACTTTACAAGTTGGATTCAAAGTGACTCGTTTTTAATATCTTTCGATACGAATTTTGATAATCTGAGGTGGTACACCGAAAATGAAAATGCCGATCACCGTCAAGGAACGCAGATCACAGCGCTCAATGGAGTGATTACAATAGTTGATGAAAGACGAGGCTGTGTGGTAAAGCGCAAGGAAGATTCGACCTATTTCGACGTTATGCCCAACTACCAATATCCTGGTCCGGCAGAAGCATTTACAATTGGCGATACAACATACTATGTTTTCAGCGATGGTGTATGGCAACTTCCACATGATGGATCTAGTTACAAGTGGTTACGCGGTGCTTCGGGTCAGTATCAAACCAACACCAACATCTGCATTGTCGATGACTCAGTAAGATATATTAGCAGTCGTGGAATGCTGCATTCCTTTTCTACTGAGAATGGTGGTTTTGTGGTTCGTCCTGGTGTGCCTGACAATTCGGAAACGACTATAACTTTTGGCGTTGCTGGAAGATTCGGTGGTCTTAGGTACGAACGCGGGACCATTGATTCTACATTTTATCACTACTATCGGTATGGACAAACCTTCCCAATTAGGTTTGGATATCCAAATGGTAAAACCAAAGATCCAGATTTTAGTTTAAAAGCATATCCATTTGCCGGCTGGTCCCTAGGCTACTTCTACATCGCCGTAATCGAAGACACAAACAAGGTTGGCGTGTACCGCATAAAGGAACCCGAGCCGCCTGTGTCGGTTGAAGGGGAACCCACGGAGGTGTCAGCAGAAATTGATGCGCCACAAAAACTTTCCATGACGGCTGAAGAATTTGTAGAATGGCGCAAACAACGTGCAGTTCATACCACGTACACGGATGTAAATGGCAAACGGTTGGATGCGATTGCTGTAGTTCGTGCGGGTGTGATTATGGTACGGGAGGGGGCTACTGTGTTTGTGGTGTTGGTAGAATAGACACCTGTGCCTTGTGTCACTTCGAGCGAAGCGAGAAGTCTCAACGTGAGCAATGAAATAGTGTTTGGAAATGACAAGGGGGGGGGGGTAAGTTGTCGAACAAACGAAATCCTATCAACGTGTTTTTGGATTCGGCGGTAGGAACACAATCAACCTAATGTAAGAGGTGTGTGATGAGCTGCGGATGCAAGGACATGTCAACGGTAAAGAGTTGGAATGATTTCCAGCAAATGGCGCCTATTGATCCTCGTGATCAAATCGTATACGCTGGACTAGGGGTGAGCACGGTGGCCGGCGATTGGTATTTGAGCAACGATTACATTCAACCGGCCGTCGGATCAGCTTGGATAAGTAGCCCAATTGCTGTTTCAGGCGAGGCGACTATCATTACCAACTCATCAGATGAACAGCAAATGGTGTTCGATGCCGTGAGTTGGAATCTTCTTAACAAAACAAGTAACGTAGCTAGTACCGTGGCACCACCGCTTAGAAAAACAGTGTTTGTTCGCGCCGGTGTACAGTGGTATAATTCTATTCCCATCGGCTTGGGATCGTCACCGGCATTCACAGAATTACAATTAAGTTTTTTAGAGAATGCGGCAACGCGCGGTGACATGCAAGGAACCGTGCCGGTGTACCGTTGGGCGTCGGGTCCGTATTCAGGACCAAGTCAGTTAAACTTGGTGTTCCGCAACACCGGAAGATTCACACTGGGATTGTTGGGAATAAATAATAATTCTACTCCCGATTGGACCATGTACGAGTTGGACATCATAGCGGTATAGAACGTGCAAGCAACGGTACCATCGGTGCTATTGGAGCGCCTGGCAATGCTCACGCTTACATCATTGTATGAAAAGTCATGGGATGGTACATATAGACTCGTGCCGACACCGGTGTTGCCGTCTAATTCCATTCCAAGTTATTGGCCGGAAGTAACCGAGCCTTTTCTGTGTGGGCAGAAGATTACAGTGAGTAACCCACCACCGGTAGTTCCACCCAAAACTCCCCCCGGTGGCGTGCCACGGCATTATGAGCAAACTGGCGTTACAGACGCCACACCGAGCAGTTGGATAAACGTGTATGAGACCGGGCAACAAGGTCAACGCATCATTGTTGGGCGTACAAGATCTTACTACGGCAACATGAGTACAGTTGAGGAATTCAACCTACCGTTAGCTTGGCTGTCTCAACATTGCTTTCGCGCTATTGGAGACGCTGTACCGATACGAATTGATTCAATTTCAATTGAGTGCGCGTTTCTGGAGAAGGCTAGATTCGGCTTGGGAACTGTGCAGATTCTCTCAACAGATGCACGAAAGGTGGTATTACCGTGAAAGAGTACATTGTAAGATTTGTTTTTCTATTGTGCATGCCTTGTATGCTGGCTGCACAGCCTGCCGAACTGGAGAGGGTCATGACCGTGACCACGGAAACTGAATTCTATGTTTATGGCTTTAGTAATGGAGAAACATTTTTTCGATGTTCTCCGCACGGAGTCGTGTTAGTTTTACCCCTAGCCACGACGGAGTATCGGACGCACTTAGTAACAATACAGGGCGAGAAGATAGAGCAAAAGCTGTTTGAAGGGGAGAGGTTTCAGCAAGGAGTTTTTTCAGATGATACTACGATCTACTTTACACGGCGCATTACAGTTGTGAGGAGCCTACTGGCATCGTGCAATTCTAACTTTGACAATTTCAGATATTACTATGAAAAGGCACCATGGAATGGTGTGTGGGCTACACAGATTACGGCAGTGAATGGAGCGGTTGTGGCGGTTGAGTACCTCAAAAGGTGGTTGGTAAAACTCCCACAAGATTCAACATATTTTGGCTTTAGTGGTACGCCTGTTAATTGGGGACCGTGTGAGGCCTTTGTAGTGATGGATACAGTAGTGCATATCTCATATGATCAGGCACGGCCCTATCCGTTCTACGATGAATATCCACCAGGATATCATTTTGGCGGGAGACCTAATGCATGGATGAATGTAACTGTGGACGGTTCGGAAGTCAGATGGATTGACAAATCGGGCAATTTGCTTTCGGTTAATATTGAGCATGGTGGACACACAATAGAGCGAGTTGTGCTTTATCAAGGCCCTTTGATAAATGGGTGTGCGGGTCGACACGGTTGTTTGTTTACAGAAGCAGCGTCCAGTATTGGTGATACCGCTTTCTTCCGCTACGTTTACTATGGTGGAGACACTGTACTTCGGTGCCCAATTATAGTACCAAAGTTAGAGTATAACGGAGTTCGTGTCATTACAGGCTGGTCTGGTGGCTGGTCCCAAGGCTACTTCTACATCGCCGTCATCGAAGACACAAACAAGGTTGGCGTGTACCGCATAAAGGAACCCGAGCCACCAGTATCAGTTGAAGAAGAACCCACGGAGGTGGCAGCAGAAATTGATGCGCCGCAGAAACTCTCCATGACGCGGGAAGAATTCGTAGAATGGCGCAAGCACCGCGCAGCTCAAACCACATACACCGATGTGAATGGCAAACGGTTGGATGCCACTGCTGTAGTGCGCTCTGGTGTGGTTATGGTGCGGGAGGGGGCTAAAGTGTTTGTGGTGTTAGTGGAATGAAGCCCTGAGCCTAGAACCCGTATCTTTGCTGGATTGATTTCTTACCAACTGCGCGGAACTATGGAGCCATTGTTAGAGGTACAAAACCTTACTACGGAGTTTAAGACAGAGCATCACGTTGTAAAGGCTGTGAACAACGTTAGCTTTACCGTGCACCGCGGTAGAACCCTTGGCATTGTTGGCGAGAGTGGGTCGGGGAAGTCGGTGTCGAGCCTGAGTGTGATGCGGCTTATTCAGACCCCACCCGGGCGGATTGCGTCTGGGAAAGCCCTTTTCCATGAAAAATCCGGAATAGTTACGGATTTGCTTACACTGCCCGAAGAGAAAATGCGGACGTATCGCGGCAACCGGATTGCCATGATTTTTCAAGAGCCTATGACAAGTTTGAACCCGGTGTTTACATGCGGCGATCAGATTGTTGAGGCGATTATGCTGCACCAAAAAGTGAACAAGGAGCAAGCGCAACAACGTACGCTGCATTTGCTGAATGAGGTGATGTTGCCCCGACCGGAAGTGATGATGAAGTCGTACCCGCATCAGCTATCCGGTGGACAAAAACAGCGGGTGATGATTGCCATGGCTATGAGCTGTAATCCGGATTTGTTGATTGCCGATGAACCTACTACGGCGCTGGATGTTACGGTGCAGGCTACCATTCTCGACCTTATGCGGGGTCTGCAAAAAAACCACGGTATGAGCGTAATGTTTATCACGCACGATCTGGGCGTGATTGCCGAGATTGCCGACGATGTAATTGTAATGTATAAGGGAAATATTGTTGAAACGGGCTCGGTGCAACAAATTTTTGAGAAGCCGCAACACCCGTACACCAAGGGTCTGCTGGCCTGCAGGCCGAGGTTGGATAAGAAACTGAAAATTCTTCCAACGGTGGTTGACTTTATGGACGAAGCCTCCGACGGAACAATTACCGAGCGAACGCAAACGGATGTTGAAACGCTGGTAAGCCAACTTGAATTCACAGTACAAGAGATTGATGCCCGAAACCAAGCGCTGGCAGCCGAGAAGCCGTTGCTGGAAGTGAAGAATCTTGAGGTGTACTTTCCAATTAAGTCGGGGTTCTTTGGTAAGACGTCGGGATACGTAAAAGCCGTAGATGGAATTACCTTCGATGTTAAGCCGGGCGAAACATTGGGTCTGGTGGGTGAATCGGGCTGCGGCAAAACCACCACCGGACGCGCCATTCTGCGTCTGGTTGAGCCAACAAATGGGACGGTGATTTTTGATGGCAAGGACGTGCGGAGCTTGAGTTCGACCGATTTGAAATCTCTAAGAAAAGACTTCCAGATTATTTTTCAAGATCCGTATTCGTCACTTAATCCACGCATTAGTGTGGGCAGTGCTATAACGGAGGTGCTAAAGGTTCACGGAATTGATGATAACGATAAGGCCCGACGTGAACATGTACATTACTTGCTCGACAAGGTGAATATGTTGCCACGGCATTTCAATAATTATCCGCATGAGTTTTCCGGCGGACAGCGTCAGAGGATTTGCATAGCACGCGCCCTGGCCCTAAAACCCAAGCTTCTGATTTGCGATGAAAGCGTGAGTGCGCTTGATGTTTCGGTGCAGGCCCAGGTGCTGAATTTGTTGGTGCAATTGCGCGATGAATTCAAATTGACCTACATATTTATCTCGCATGATTTGAGTGTGGTGAAGTTTTTGAGCGATCGGATTGCCGTGATGAACGCCGGTAAGATTGTAGAACTTGCAACGGCCAATGAGGTTTACAGCAACCCTAAAATGGAGTACACGGAGAGTCTGATTAAGGCCATCCCACTCGGAACGCTGGATGTAATTCGCAAAAGAATGGCCGGAGCCGCTTCGGCGTAAACCATGATTCAACTACAAGGAATAAAAAAATCGTTTGGTGAGAAAGTGGTGTTGAATGGAATTGATTTAACTATACCCGACGGACGCACCACGTGCATAATTGGAAAGAGCGGAAGTGGAAAGAGTGTGTTGCTAAAGCACATTGTTGGTCTGCTACCTTTTGACAGTGGCACGGTGACCATCGATAACCAAACCATACGTTCGATTAGCCGAGATGACATGTTTGCACTTCGCAAACGAATTGGATATGTTTTTCAAGGTGCAGCGTTATTTGATTCTTTAAATGTGTTTCAGAATATCGTCACCAGTTTGGTTGAGCACGGTGAAGTTGACCAACAGCTATTGATTTCTGAATCGAAACGCGTGCTGAGTGCGGTGGGATTATTACCCGATATTTCAGAGCAAGAAACAGCGTTTTACCAAAGGGAATACGATATGCTTGCAAACAAAAAGCCAAGCGATCTTTCTGGTGGAATGAGAAAACGTGTTGGGGTTGCGCGCGCCTTGGTGGGGAGTCCGGACTACATTATGTACGATGAACCAACCACCGGACTCGACCCCGTTACTTCGCAGCAAATTGATGACTTGGTTGCAGACCTGGCTACAAAGCTGAAGGTAACCTCGGTAGTTATTACTCATGATATGTTCAGCGTATTCAACATTGCAGATACCGTGAATATGATTGATGGCGGTGTGGTTAGATTTTCGGGGACGGTGCCAGAGTTAAAAGCAAGCACAGAACCTGCTGTTGTAAACTTCCTGGCAAGATATGTTGCCGAAGGATTTTAATAATTGTTCAATTACTGACATTTGTATTGTAACGATTCCGAAACTTCAGGAGTCATTACGCCAAACGCGAGAATGAATTATCGAGATTAATACACATAATTGGAAAAGCCCCCTACCAAACGCCTTCATTTACAGGGCGTTTGTTGTTTTATTGTCGTTGCTGTTCGTTTGCGGCAGTGCCGCCGCGCAAATCAGCGTGGTGCCTGTTGCATTTAATACGGGGTCGGCGATCGACGTTTCAACGTTCCCCAAGCTGCGAGCCAGATTTCGGGTGACAGAGGCTGGCCAGCCTGTTAATGTAACTGCTCAAAGTGTTTTTATGTTCGAGAATAACGTAACGTTTTCACCCACGGTCGTTGTTCAAGAATCGAACGGAATTCACGTGGTTGAGTGGACGTGTATTTCGGGAAGTGCTTCGGCAAACTTTGTTGTGTACCATAAAGGGTTCACTACAAATTCGTTTATACCTGGCTCGGCACCTGCCGATAAAGTAGGAGCGCGATTAGTAGTGCGTGATTCTATGAGCAGAAATATACCGGGGTTCTTAGATTATGGAGTGATTCCAGCCGGAACATCGAAATTGAAAAAGTTGAAAGTAGTAGCCACCGAAGCGCCACGAATTCCGGGCACTACAAATGAACGCCGGGTTCGCCTTGAATCTATCACCACGCTCACTAACAAATTCAAGATTACTTGGAAGGGGTCTTTGGGGACCGCGGCACCGCCGGTTGATATTTTGTCGCCAATTGAATACAGAATTGATGTTGAGTGTTTTCCTACTAACAATGAACCGTTGTTCGATGTGCTGACAATTACGTTCGAGGGTGGAATGCATACCGATGTAATGTTGTTTGCAAATCCGAGTACGTATCCAAGAAGGACGATTCTAAATGTAGTATCGCCAAACGGTGGCGAAAATATTACGCCATGCCAGAAAGTTAGGTTGGAGTGGAAGGGGATGATTCCGAATTTCACGGCGTATGTAGACTACACATTAGACAATGGAAAATCGTGGAAATTTATTGACTCCACTGCCGACTCTTCGTACACATGGACGGTGCCGAAGGAATACTCCGACAGTGCACGAATTCGCGTTTCGCAAAAATTTCAATCCACGGCACCAATTTGGTTGTATGGTGAAAAATCGCCCGCTACAAAACTTGCATATAGTGCCGATAGTAAATACCTGCTTATTGCATACGGAAACGGATCGATAATCGAGTGGAATATTGGTACAGCAACACAGGTTCAGAAATACAACGTTGCGTTGGGCAGCCTGCAAATAACGGCAATGGGCTATATAGGCCAGACCAGAAATTTTGTGGCAATACGAAGCAGTGGTGGAAGATCGGCTTCGATGTTAGCGTTTACAAATGGTACTTCCACACCAACACAAACCGTGGTGGTGCCTACCGATATTACGGTGCGCGATATTGGTACAGATCAGCAAGGGCAAAATTTGTGGATTCTTCCGCAAGGTTCGGGAAGAATTTTACGGTACGATCCGGTAACGCTAATCGAAAGAACTCCAATAGAACTTTCAGCACCGGCGCAGACATCAACATTGAATGGCAATACGCTTGCCGCTCATTTGATGGATGGAACCGCAGTAACATATAATGCAATCGATGCTACAGAAATTCGCAGATCGCAAACAGGTATTCAGTCTTCATTTGGTCCGTCAACATTTCGAATGGGAGCTAGCCTAACCGGCCGACTGATGGCGCTTGGAGGACAATCACTACAAGCATTCAATGCACCTCGCGAACAGCGCACGTTTATTTACGACATGCAAACCAATTCCATTGTGAAGGTGTTGTACCGTGAAGGAACAGACGCAGTGAGTCTTAGGTTTAGTCCGAACGATGCCTTTCTTGCCTCCGGCTACATGGGTCAGCCGCAATTCGTAGCGTATGATTTAGTCACGGCAAAAACGTTGCCTCCAAGTGGATTTGCAGATGGACACGAGAATGTCATGACGGATTTGGCATTCGGTCCAGACGGTTCAACGTTAGTTTCGACCTCGGTGGATAGTATTCGAAACGTGTTAATGCGCAGAGTAGCAACGCCTGAGTCTGACCAGTCTGATAATGTTTTCAGAATTGTTCCGCCGCAGTTGGACCTCAAAAATGTGGCGTTTAAGAGTCTGCTAATTGGCACAACAACCGACACTATTCTGCGCGCCTCGGTATGCAACGTAGGACCAACACCCGTGGTTTTTGAAACGGCTAACCTGATGTTTTCAAAATGGCTGACGTTGAAAACGCAAATAGAAAATGACACGTTGATGCCCGGACAATGCATGACTCTTGAATTCACAGTTCTCCCGCTTGATACCGGCTTGCTAACGGATACACTTCGGTTTACATCATGTAGTAACAGATTTAGTCTGCCACTCGAAATGTTTAGTATCGATCGTAACATATCCGTTATGACTCTCCTTGAAGATTTTGGCGACGTGTGTGTAGGCAAATCACTCACCAAACAATTTGTGCTGGTTAGAAATAACGATTCGATTGCGGTGACCATAAACACTGTCTTCATGGAGTTCGGTTTACTAGCGCAGTTCCGCGTTGTTAGTTTCAGCGCCAACGTAACAATTCCTCCTGGCGGCGTGCTAGAACTTCCAATAGAATTTGCGCCGCGCAAACTAGGTTTCGATACTTCCAATATTATTATTCGCTACGCCGATCAATCAGTCATTAAACGTGTAGTACGAGTTACGGGAAGGGGCTCGGGGGCCGATATAACCCTATCGCACAGAGCATTACCGTTTATACCTGAGATTCCCATTCGTGAACTTGTTATTCGAAATAATTCGGAAAATCCTATAACGGTTGATTCGGCATCGATAACTGATCTCGAGCCGTTTACCATTCTTACAAACATTCCCGTTACCATTGGCCCTTTAGACTCTTTGAGAGTGCGTATCCAGTACAACGGCGGACCCGTTGGACAAGGTGCTCGACTATCGTTAAAAATTTCGCCGTGCGCAGCAGCAACCGAAATTTTGTTGGCCAGATATTCCGGCAGCGCCACTGTTAGTTTGCCAAGCGTTACAGCCGACCCACGCTCAGATACCACCAGCATTCCAATCAACGCTTCCATTTCTGAAAATGTTGCCTACGATGGCGAACGATTTTTTGAAGGAGCATTTACCGTGAACTCACGATTGTTTTTTGCACACAGCGTAACATCCGAAATTGGAACCGGCGAAATTATTTCACAAAACGTCAGCAATGGTCAACGGTTGGTCCGATATAAAATTACCGGACGCTTCCGTGGCAAAATGGAAATTGGTCGCGTAATAGGATCTGCCGGACTTGCCGATACAGATTTCAGCCCCTTGCTCTCAGATACAAATCAATTGAGTTTTGGAGTAACTGTTACCACTACGCAAGCGAATGGTGAACTACGAATTATTCTGCCTGACCCGAATAGAAAAATTATCGACAAAGCCGCGCCAATTATTGCGTCGATTAGTCCAAACCCAACCTGGGGCGATGCAAATGTTAACGTGCGATGGAATCAAAACGGCACAGCTACCGTCCGTATAATTCTACCGTCCGGCTCCGATGCCATCACGCCCATCAACGTACAAATTCAAAACGGCGATACTTCATTTGTACTTCCAACAGCAACACTCCCTAACGGCATGTATTACGTAGTTGTGAATGTAGGGGGCTTTCTGGTTCAGTCAACTTTTGCTGTGGTGCACTAATTACATTGTTCTCTATGCGAAGAATCTCGTTGGTGAAAGTTGCGTTGCGAAGCATCACTTTGGTGACTGTAGCGTTAGCTGCTTGCGCAGTTACGTGCAGGGCGCTGCCCGACAGCGTAGAGTACCTACCTATAAAATTACAGGGCGGGGTTTTTGGAAATGCCAACATCCACTCCTCAAACTTTTCTCAACTTCCCGGAATACCAAATTGCTGTGCAAACTTTGATGGCGGTTTTGGAATTGGGTTGGGGGCCGAAGTAGGCGTAGAGTATAAAACGAAACTAAAGTTGGTCGGAAAAAATGTGAGTTTGGGTGCCGTGCTCGGGTACAATTCTCTTGGCGGTGCCATGACAGTCATGGAAGAAATTGGAAACATTATCGGACCCGACAATGTTACTGATGGAATTGTCGAACATAGAATTGATGCTAGTTATGGCGTGTTGGGCATTATGCCGTATGTAATTATTCCACTTCAGTTTGTAGACAAATTAGATGTGCGCATTGGAATCTCACTAGGTGTTCCCGTAACAAAATCGTACGCGCAAAAGCAGACTCTTACTAGTCCTTCGGATGAGCGATATACATTTGCCGACGGAACACGACTCTACAATGTGTCGGCCGGTAGCATTCCTAATGCAGCATCGCTGTTTGCAGCCGCGTTAGTTGGTATCAGATATTCAATTGATGTAACCCCTTCTATCTCTGTTGTTCCCGAGGTGCAGTATCAACTTGCGTTAGGCAACATAGTTAGCAATTTGAACTGGGGTGTTAATTCAATTCGCGCAGGGGCAACAATTCAGATTGCGCTTGAAAAATCAGCACCGCCACCACCGCCACCGCCACCGCCACCGCCACCGCCACCGCCACCGCCACCGCCAGTAGTAGCAAAGGTGTTAAAGTCATCACTCAGAATTGTTGGGGCCACAACTAAGAGCTATTCAACTAGTTCTGGAATTGTAGTACCAATTGTAACGAAGGTGATTAACGAACGCGTGTTTCAAGTGGCACCGGTAATGTTCTTCGAGCCGCAAAGTACACAGCCATTGACTACAAATGATTCTTTGCACATGGTTCAACAGAATGTAATTACCGCGGTTGCAGATTACATGAAGCATAACCCCACGGCCAGACTCAACGTTGTGGGCATCGCTGCTTCGGATGAAGATATACTGATTGCCCGTCAGCGAGCCACGTGGGTAATTCAGCAGTTGGGTGTTGATGTACAACGAATGGGTGCAACCACTCGCAAGGCCGAGGCAAATAGTTATGCCGAATTGGATGATGAGAATCGTGCTGTTAGATTTGAGATAGACGGAAACGAACAGGTTATGTGGGCAACGGTGAGAGAGAACTATCAAGCTACTACCGACGCTGATATAAGTGTGATGAACGTGTTAACGTGTGAGGATGCCCCTTGCTCGACCACGTATGATGTAACGGCAAACGGCAATGCGTTGTCCGTGGAAATGATAGGAGAAATTGCAAACTTTTCCATTCCGGCCAAGATGTTCAACAACGGTGTAGCAAACGTAGACGTGAAGGTTAGAGCAATTACTACAGATGCCAACGGACGCACCGTTGATGTTGAAGCGAAGGCTATAGTACGTGCATCAGTGAAAGACAGCGTAACGAAGTCAACGCAAATTTCTTCGAGCGGCAAGGAAAACACAAATGAGTTTGTGTTAGGGTATTTCGACTTTGATGGCACAGAGTTTATAAGTACCAATCCGGATGCCGTGGGCATAATTCAAAACGCGATGGTTATGGGCAAAAAAATTGCGTTACTACCTAGCACAGATGGATTTGGCACCGAGCTTTATAACCGACAACTGCAATCGAAAAGAGCCGATGCAGCCATAGCGCTACTCAATGCAAACCCAACCAAGGTTGCTATTGAGTTCGCGGCCGACGCACCGGCATCGAACAAAACACCAATGGGCAGAAATCAAAACCGTACCGTACGGGCAAGAATACAATAACATGTTAACCCGAGCCGATTTTCTGCTAAAGAAAAATGTAGCCTTTCTTAATCACGGCTCCTTTGGTGCATGCGCCTCTGCAGTTATAGATGAGCAAATAAAGTGGCAGAAAAAAATGGAACTCCAGCCAGTGGAGTTTTTTAGGGGGCTTGCCGCCTACCTTCAAAATGCACGAACGGTACTTGCTGAATATGTAGGTGCCAGCGCCGATGACTTGGTGTACGTTACCAACTCCACGTACGGAGTAAATGTGCTTGCGCATGCACTGTGCAATGTGTTAGACTCTGATGCAAACGTTGTAATGACCAATCATGAATACGGCGCGTGTTTGAATACATGGCAGTATTATGCTTCGTTTAAAAACATCGAATTGATAAGCGTTGATATTCCAATTCCTACTTCGCAAGAAGAAGCCCTAGAAAGAATATGGGCAGCCGTGACACCTAAAACCAAGGTGTTGTTTATCAGTCACATTACTTCACCTACAGCCTTCGAGTTTCCAATTGAAGCCCTGGTTGAGCGGTGCCGACAGGCAGGTATTTATTCGATTATTGATGGCTCACATGCGCCGGGTCATATAAGTCTTGATGTAGAAAAACTTGGTGCCGACGCGTACACCGCGAACTGTCACAAGTGGATGTGCGCCCCCAAAGGCTCAGCATTTATGTGGGTGAATAAGCGGATTCAACATCTGGTTCAGCCCCTTACCGTAAGCTGGGGACGTAAAATGGCATTAGCCGAAAGCAGCGAATTTGTTGTTGATCACGAGTATTTGGGAACCCGAGATTGCAGCGCGTTTTTGACCGTGCCGTTTGTGTTAGAATGGATGCGCATGAACAATTGGGAAAGAGTGCAGCTCGATGCCCAACAATTGCGAGCGGAAATTGTAAAAAGAATATGCACGGAGTTAGGGTTAACCACCGTGCATAAAAATGAGTCGGACAATAGGCTGCAAATGGGAACCATAATAATGCCCTCGGACATTAATGCAGCGGCATTTCAAAAAGCACTATTCGATAACCACAACGTTGAAGTGGTGGTGCAACCGTGGGAAGGGCAAGTGCTCTTGCGTATTAGTACACATGTTCATACTGCTGAACAAGATGGCGTTGCGTTATTGCAGGCTATAAAAAAAGAACGTCAACCTTAGTAGTTACACGTCCTTGTCTTCGCGGATTTTTTTAAGAAAAATCTCCATAAATGTCAATGAGTCTGGTAGGTTCAAGCTCAATTGAGCCCCACCATTTAACTCAAGATCTACAAATATCTCTTTGTCATGGTACCGGTACTCAACATTGATATCATGGATATCAGCAAAAGGTACTTTGTGGCGTCCGAATTCAAAAATGGTCATGGTGACATCCCTATAGGTCATGAAACAACTACGATTATTACAAAATACAACATCAATACACATCCTTTCCAACAAGGAAATGTAAAAACTTTTTGCTATGTGCCAAAAAGCCTATCCCCGGCGTCTCCTAAACCCGGTACAATGAAGCCCTGGTCGTTCAGGCAGTCGTCTAAAACGCCAATTACTAGCTGGACGTTCGGGAATCCTTTGGAAATTGCCATGAGTCCTTCTGGAGCAGCAATCAAGCTACAGCAGATAATAGTGCTGTGGGGCAATTCCATCAGGGAGTTAAGGGTACCGGCCATACTGCCACCGGTGGCTAGCATAGGGTCGATCACAATAAACGTGGTGTTGCTATCGGATGGTGGCAGATTCTTGTAATATTCGAAGGGGGCTAAGGTGGTTTCGTCACGTTTCATTCCAACATATCCAACTAAGGCTTGCGGAATGAGTTGCAAAAATGAGTCGAGCATACCAAGGCCGGCTCTCAACACGGGGACAACAACAACCGAACCTGAAATTCTGATGGCTTCGGTGGTGGCAAGTGGAGTGGTAACGGTGGAATTTGTTCCTGGTAGCAGTTTGGTAGCTTCGACGGCTAAATGAATACCAATTCGTTTAACAGCGTTTCGGAACAATTCTAAACTTGAGTTTTTATCTCGAACTATAGCTACATCGTGGGAAAGCCCCGTTCCCTGAAGAATAGTAACCATGTTAAAAATTCGGATAGAACATTATGGTCAAACGCGGGATGGAGTAGATAGTGGTTACATCGGCTAGATTTTCAGACCTCTGCGCAGGATTGGCGCTATTGTAGTAATACGAGGCGCCGGTTGCAACGTCTGGGTAGACAGTGACCGGACGATTTTGATCGGTACCAAACATGAAGTTGAATCGAACATTAAAAACGGGGTAGAACAATCCAATGGAGGTGGGGATGTTCATACCAAGACCAAGTCCGGCATTTATGCCCAGTTTTGATGTTGTTCCATCGTTGTTACTAGTTGTGGCGTAGGTACCACCGGCTTGCATTAGAAAGTTAATCTTCTTGTATGGATTTAGTGAATAATGCCCTACAAACTCAAAAACATTTATAATAATTGGGTCAAGTCCGAAATCTCTGGCCGGTGCACTGTTCTTGGTATAAAGGTACGTGCCCTCTACCGCCCAATGCGAACTGATGCCGTACATTAAAGTTGCTCCGATTGTGGTTAGACCTTCATAGGTAAACGACCTTTCGGGCAAGGTGTCTGGAGGAGATGTTTTCCACCTCTTAGGATCTGAAGCTAATCTTGTGTCAGTGATATTGGTATAGTCATATTGCTGAGTAAACTTTTGCTGCTCAACCACGGTATTGCTACCAACCGAAAGACCAATTCCAAAAGTTCTGGGCTTTATCCATCGTTCGTACGCAATGCTGTCGGCATAGTAATATTCAACAGCAATATCGTAGTCACGATCGTTCTCGAAATCATCATAGTCCGGCTTTGTTGGCTGCGCATACGCCGAAACAGTTATCAGCAACAATAAAGCCAGCAAGCCAAACAACTTTCTAGCTGTTGTTGTTGTACTCGAAACAATCTGGTCCACAGTTTCTCCTCGAATTTCAGAAATTTTTTCCGCCGTAAACCGCACGAATTGCGGTTCATTGCGTTGCCCCCTAAAAGGAACAGGTGTGATGTAGGGCGAATCTGTCTCGATCATGTACTTGTCCGAGTCAACCGCGCTCACAACATCATGCAACGTCGATTTTTTAAAGGTGATATTGCCCGTGAATGAAACATGCAAACCCAAGGCCAATGCTCTTTTTAGAATTTCAACGTTGCTCGAAAAGCAGTGCAGCACCCCACGGAGGGAGCCATCTTGCTCTTCCTCGATAATTCTCAACACATCTTCGTCAGCCTCTCTGTTGTGCACAATGATGGGTAAATCATTGCGCTTGGCTATCTGAATTTGCTCACGAAAATACGACTTCTGGGTAGCAGGGGGTGAAAAGTCGTAGTGATAATCTAATCCTATCTCGCCAATTGCTACAACCTTCGACCTCTTACACTCTTGTTCAACAATTTCTAGGTCTGAAAATTGACCCTCGGCGGTGTGATGAGGGTGAATGCCTATACCACGGTACAGAAATGGTTTGCTGTCCACGATGGCAATCAACTTATCCCTATCGATTGGTTTGATGTCTGGAACAATGATGGTGTGAATACCATTATCGATGGCATGCTGAAAAACATCATCTCTATCCGCATCAAATGCATCGGCGTTGATATGTGCGTGAGTATCTATCATGAATACGCACCTAACTCAACCAAGGTATTTCTTACTTCGGCAACATGGCCGGTAACTTTTACCTTATCAAATGTCTTCACAATTTCCCCACTCGGATCTATGATATATGTAGTGCGAATTACGCCCATGTATTTTCTGCCATACATGCTTTTCTCTTTCCAAACATCATACTTCTCACACACCACTTTTTCAGTGTCGGCCAGCAACGTAAAGTTCAGGTCGTACTTTTCAATAAATTTCTGATGCTTCTTTGCACTGTCTGGACTCACCCCTATAACACGTACGCCTTTCTTTGCGAGAACCTTCATGTTGTCTCTAAAATCGCAGGCTTCGGCAGTGCACGATGAAGTGTCATCCTTAGGATAGAAATACAAGATTACCCAAGCCCCTTTCAAATCTTTGAGCTGAAGAGCAGATCCCGTTTCTGTTTCTGATGAAAAAGCGGGCGCACGTTTCCCTTCACGCAAGGCCATGAGATTTCCTAATTAGTTGTTCGATGTATTTGATCGGCGAGCTTTAAAAAGGTCGACAATGGTTTTTTCAATTGGATGCATGTCGCGTTCGTTATAGCCGTAAGCAGATCCGTTCGCGGCTGAAGCGTCGGATGAATCGTTTGCGTGGTCGGCATTCACAAACGGTAAAACTTGCACAGCCACAGCTGCACCATACACATCGGTGAGGTGAACTTTCAATGCGTCAACGTTGTCGAGCACGCGATGATATACCACCATGGCTGCCGGCTCGAGAACAATTCCTACTTCCGAAAATTTTACTTTCAGCATGCCGCGGTTTACCGAAGTTCTAACAAAGGATAGACCCTCCGGCATTTCTTCTAGCACGGTATCCCAGCGGTTGGCGAGACCCTCCGAGGTGATAGAACTGACGGGATTCTTGGTTGTTGAAACGCGTGTTGGGACGGAGCGAAGTGGGCGCAGCGCTGAAGCGTTCTGACCGTATCTAATTTTTACGGGAGGTCCACCAACGCGCGGTGTGTGCTCTTCGCCGGTAGAAATTTGCGCGAGAAGTTGTCCGAGGTCGATAGCAGAATCCAACGACGCAAGTTGAATGAGCGTAAACTCAAAACGCACCCTTGGCTGCGGCGGGTTCTGCCTCAGGATAGACTCACCTTGACTAATCACACTCATCGTACGAACAACATCGGCTTGTGTAAACAGCAAGGCTTCCGACGAATACTTTTCCAAAAAGGATTTCGACGCTTCGATCAATTGCACATCCTTCGTAACAATTACGGTAAGAATATTTCTGAAATGCTCCAGAAGTCCAATCAAGCATTCTTGTAAATCGTAACCTCGCTGAACTACCTCTTGTGCCTTATTCAACATGGCGGTTACATCATGCAATCGCACGGCTGTGGAGAGCGCAAAAAAGAAATCAACATCAATTAGGTGAAGTGCTTTTCGAACTTCTTCATACGCAATTGTGTTGCCACAAAACGAAACAACCTGATCGAAAATCGACTGAGAATCGCGCATCGAACCATCGGCCTTCTTGGCAATCGAAACCAACGATTCTTCATCAATGGAAATTTTCTCTGCCTTCGCAATCGAACCGATGTGGTTCACAATGGAATCTATCTCCATACGCTTGAAATCAAAACGCTGGCAACGGCTAAGAATGGTTGCCGGTAGTTTGTGAATCTCGGTTGTAGCAAACACAAATACAAGGTGGGCAGGGGGCTCTTCCAGCGTTTTCAACAGGGCGTTGAATGCCGCCGTTGAAAGCATGTGCACCTCATCGATGATATACATCTTGTACTTGCCGGTTAGCGGAGCATACTTTGCATTATCGCGCAGTTTGCGAACGTCTTCAACGCTATTGTTCGATGCACCATCAATTTCTATTACGTCAACACTGCGTCCGTCTAACACATCTCTACACGAAGCGCACTCATTACACGGCTCGGCATTCGTTGAATTTGTGCAATTCAGTGCACGCGCAATTATGCGTGCGCACGTGGTTTTTCCAACGCCTCGGGGTCCAGTAAAAAGGTAGGCATGGTGTACCCTATTGCTAAGAATTGCATTTTTGAGCGTTGTAGTAACATGGTCTTGACCAACTACGTCGGCAAAAATCAGCGGACGCCACTTACGGGCGGTGACGATAAACGGTTCTGTGTCAGCCATGGTTTTTGTAACAAACTACATCGATGCCGATTATATACGCATACAACTCGAACATTGATTGATTTAGATATATGAAATTTTTATTGTTGATTATCTGCTGTCTGTGTACTACTTATGCAGCCACTGCTCAAAAACTCATTCCCAACATTGTGGTTGTGCGTTTTGTAAACAACGTAACTGAAATGCAAGTGCGCGAGCTTTTGCCAATTGGCGTGACCAGTGCAGCGCAGTTATTAACTACAGCACAATCATCCTACAGTCGGACAAAAAGCCCCAAAGCCCCTTACCAAAACCTTGAAATGCTACGGTCTGCCGAGGACAAACTTACACGTACTTGGACGATACGCTATTCGCACGCCAGGAGTCCGGCGCAACTTGCTTTGTGGCTAATGCAAAAATATCCATCTATTGTTGAAGTGGCTGAGCCGAAGTACCTTGATGACGTTCAGGGGACCCCGAACGACCCTTTGGCACCGCAGCAGCAGGCCTTTGTGGTTACTAAAATGTTGCAGGCGTGGAATATCTCAGAGGGGAACCGAAGCGTTGTAATTGGAATTGTTGATAACGGCGTGGAGCAACTGCACGAGGACCTGCAGGGCAATATATCGTTGAACACGGCTGAAATTCCTGATAATGGGATCGACGATGACAATAACGGCTACATAGATGACTATGCCGGTTACAATATGACGTGGGCAATCGATAATACCAAGCCTGGCGATACCAAGAACAACTCGGCCGGCGGACACGGCACGCAGGTGGCTGGCATTGCCAGTGCACACACAAATAATGGCAAAGGGGTAGCGGGCTTTGGGTTTGCGTGTTCGATGATTCCTGTAAAAGCTGGACCGTTAACCGGCAGCATAACACATGGTTACGAGGGCATATTGTATGCCGTTAGCAGGGGGTGCCGGGTAATTAATACTTCGTGGGGCGTGGTTAAGCCCCCTTCGTTAGTTGAGCAAACCATTATTGACTACTGCGTAGCGAACGATGTATTAATTGTGGCTTCGGGCGGTAATCACGGAAATGGTCCCACCGGAAACGGGTGGAAAAGTTCAAACTATCCGGCCTCGTACATTGGAGTGTTTGGTGTGGCTGAATCAAACCTTCAAGATGCAGTTACAACAGGCAGCGGGCTTGGCCGTAATGTGCAGCTTGCCGCTCCAGGATACGGTGCGCTTTCAACCAGTGCGGGGAATGGGTACGGCAGTGTTGGTGGAGGAACCTCGTTCTGTTCACCTATGGTGGCAGGGGTAGCGGGGCTACTCAGGGACCGACACCCGTTCCTAACGGCAATGCAAATAGCGGCACTGCTGCGATTGTCGGGCGCAGATATTACAAACAAGAATGCCGCCATTGCAGAATTTGTACCCAAAAGGTTGGATGCCTTTGCAGCGTTATCGTTGGATCCGCTTAGCACGCCCGGAGTTAGAGTGCTGGCTGTTGAGCGCAGAAAGAACGGTGTGCTGGTAGATAGACTTCGTGCGGGCGACACAGTTGCTATTAGGTATCAACTGAAAAACGAATTGGCGAATGTTTCAGATTTGGCCGTTAACGTTCGGATTGCAGACCAAGGAGACTGGAGTGCAAAGGTGCTGCAGGGCTCGCACGAGGTTGCGCAGTTAGACGGTGGGGCAACTGTTTGGACGTCGGACTACGTTGTAGAGGTAACGCAGATGGGGCTGTTGCCACTAGTGTTAAAACTCGACATGACCTCGGGTATATATACAGATGTTGCTTTCGATAATATGCAGACTTCCAGCACCATGGCCATCATGAAGAACGACAAATTGGTGTACTCCATTGGAGATGATGGAAAGTTGGCTTACGATTCAAATAAGAGTGGTAAGATGGGTGTTGGCATGAACTGGAAAAATGAATTTGCGCTAATGTCGTACAGTGGAATTATACTTTCGGCAGGAAGTGAAAGGGCATTGAAGGGGTACGACAATCTAACAGAAGAGTCGAATTTCACCGTAAAGAAACCCTTCGTTGCTCCCGAACGTGAGCGTAACGTTATGGACGATTCGAATGTGTTGCCCAGCAAACTGATTGGCGTTGAAGTAAGCCAAAGATGCACGTTCCCTTCGCAATCAAGCGATGCAACGGTTATTACTATTGTCGTGAAGAACAGAGGCGCAACGGCAATTTCTGATTTAGCAGTGGGCTATTATTTAGACTTCGATCTTGGATCGTCGGGCGTTAACAATACCGTAAGACTAGCACCCGAAGCCGTACCTGCGGGTATGACCGGTGCTTCAGCGCAAGCATACGAGCGTTCAGATGCAAACGTATCTGTAGTGCATGTTATGCACACTTCTACACCAGGCGTAACAGCGCAAAGCGCGGGTATGAGCATTAGCTCGATTGTTGACGATGGCGATGGATTTACAGATGCCGATGTGATAAAACTTTTATCTTCTGGCACATCAATTCAAACTGTTACAACGGGCGATATGTGCAGCATAAGTGGAATTAGATTTCCCGGTTTGTTGCAGCCAAATGAAAGTAGAACGGTAATCTTGGTAATTGGAGTTGGAAATACTTCAGAAGAAGCAGCTAACGTTGTGAGAGCCACACTTGAAAATCCTATGGCGGTTAGTGAAGAGATTATGCGAGACGAGATAGTAGTGAAACCAAACCCCGCAGACTACTCACTTCAATTGGAAAACACAGTTAATGTTGAACGAGTTATGATGGTAAATGCGAACGGTCAAGTTGTGGTGGAAATCACAAACAACAACGCTGCCGGAATTATGCTAAACACCTCGCAACTTGCAAACGGTATGTATACGATGATTATAAGCGGGCACGGGCAAACAACCACAAAGCCCGTTGCCGTAATTCACTAGCGTCGGCGACTGAAATTTTAAGAAGATTTTACGGGATGTAATGTGACCATATTGAAAGCCTGCCTTGTTGCGATGTTGTTTTTCATTGTTGCAATGATGTTTCCCATTGTAGCGTGGGGTCAGCTAACATTCTTACCTGCCGATCCTCCGCGCCGACTTGATGCAGTGGTAGCGGGTCAGCTTAAGGTGCGCGTGAGTTATGGTCTGCCGTTAGCATTACATGCCGACGTCCTGCGAGAACATGGTTTAAAGGTAGTGCGCGCATTGCTGCCGTACCAACAGTCGTTGACATATTCGGCATCCATGAATGTTGTGAAGCCACAAAAACGGACTACGGCGGTTAGCGAAGATGCGTATGTACTGGAAGAGCCGCTGCTACGAACGTACGTGGTGAGTTACGATGACCTGACAATGGAACCAGAGCGCAAGGGTAGAAAGTTGTTGAATAGTTGCGCGCTGATTGAGGTAGTTGAGCCTGTATATGTAAATCAGCTGTGTGCAATTCCAAATGATTCGTTGATAAAAGAACAAAGAATGTTGGCCACGATTTCTGTTTTTGAAGCGTGGGATATCGAGCCTGGTTCAGACTCGGTGTTGATTGGAATTAGTGATAGTGGAATATTGCAATCGCATGAAGATCTTGCAGATGCATTGTACGTGAATGTGGGCGAGATTCCCGACAACGGAATTGACGATGACGGTAATGGTTATGTAGATGATTACCGGGGCTACAATTTTTGTACCCCAGATGATATGACACCGCGCGGAAATACTTTCAATAAGCGTGAAGGTCACGGCACGGCGGTAGCCGGTATTTGCGGAGCTGTTACAAACAACACACTTGGTATTGCCGGCGTGGCTGGTAGATGTAAACTAGTGCCCATGAAAACCATGCCTGATAATTCCGGTGGCATTGTATACGGATACGAAAGCATAGTGTATTGTGCGTTGAACGGAATAAAAATTGTTAACTGCTCTTGGGGTGGAATGTCTAAGAGTTGCATCGACGAAAGTGTGATTCGTTATGCAATCGCCCGCGACGTAGCAATTGTTGCGGCATCTGGAAATCATGGCACATCCTCGCCATTCTATCCGTGTGCCTATCGTGGCGTATTGGGCGTTGGGGTTTCGGATGCATCCGATTACGTAATTGGAATGTCGGGCATTGGCCCAACCGTGGATATCATGGCACCGGGCGAGGGCACCAAGGCAACCTCGAACGATGGGACCTACGGTGGATTTTGTTGCACGTCTGGCGCAGCGCCAATTGCAGCCGGTGTGTTGGGTCTGGTCCGTTCAAAGTACCCCGCGCTCACAGCCATCGAAGCGTGCGCCTTAGTGCGAGAAACCTCCAAACCCAACCCGTGGAAACTCATTCCTCTTAACAAGGATTCGTTGTTGCTGCCGATGGGAAGACTCGATGCATTGCGCGCCGTTACCATGCCGCCCGATAGTATGCCATCCATCGAGTTCGACACACTAATAGTTGCTACCAAAAATGGTCAGAGTAGATGGACGGTTGGCGATACCGTAGCCATCGAGCTGCACTACACGAGTGTCTTAGCCCCTTTCACAATTTCTGAAATTCGAAACTTCAAACTGACTTCTGCGGCAACGATTGGCGTGAAAATTATTTCGCCTCAAGTAATAAATGTTACGAACTCCATTGCTCACAACCAGCAGTTTGTGCTTGGTGGAATTAGTGCGGTGATTACGGCTGCCACGGATACGTCGACATTTATTGTTGCGGATTTAATTGGTACTACCAAGTCTGGCGCTGGTTTTGTGCGACGCCTGCAAATCCCCGTTACTCCAAGTGCGGCGTTTACAAATCTTTCAAACGATGTAGCAGCGCTAAGTGTTGGAGATCGTGGACGGATTGGCAACACCGATCTCGATCGAGGTCAAGGTGTTGGCTTCAATTATCGCTCATGGTGCGGTCAACTTTATGAAGGGGGCTTAATGGTTGGTAGCCGCAACCGCGTTGTAGATGCAGTGCGAGGGGTTCGCAAAAACAACGATCACTTTTTACCTAAGAAAAGATTTGTAGCACCTAGCCCCCTTACATCAATTGTCACCGATGCCGATGCGCCCGATTCCATGAAACTTGGAATTGAAATTACGCAGAGCGTGTATTTGGCTGAAAAAGATAGCGGCGTTTTTGTGTGCGACATTTCAATAAAAAATATTTCTGATTCAGTTATTTCAGACGTGGCAGCTGCCTACTTTTTCGATTGGGATTTGGGAGCACAGCCGGCTAGTAATTTCACGTTGTTGGATTCGGTGGGAATGCACGGAGCCGTTCAATTTGCGCGAACCACCAATCCGAATGAACCGGTAGTGCTGTGCGCTGTATCGTCAGTCTACTCCGATTCGAGACCCATAGCCGTGGGTGTAGACAATACACTCACCTACAACGGCTTTCCGGCAAAACTGAAGTACGACTTCCTAATGTCGGGCACGTCTAGCCAAGAATCGGCCACCAAGGACATAGCCGTTATTACCGGAATGCGATTCACCAGCGGCATTTGGCCCGGCTACACAAAAACCTACCGTCAGGTAATTGTGATAGACACCGCGCTTGATCGCGCCAAGGCAATGCTCAAAAAATATGCCCAACCTACCCACGAAGCGTCTGCGCTGCAAATCGGCCCAGTGGCTCCCACGCCCTCCGTTAACGTGGTTTTCATTCCTGTAAAAGGGGCTTTACACACCACATCAGTATTACGAGTGCACGACGTGAATGGTAGGGAGATAATCACGCAGCCCGTTTTAGATGTAGAATCTGAGTATCAAGTAGTTGATCTAGATATCAGTCATTTAGCCACTGGGACGTATAATGTAACAGTGGATACGGGGTCGCAAATTTTACGTACGCCGCTGATAGTTATCAAGTAGGTACTCCCAGAACGGCTGGCACTTGTATTTTTGTGGGATATGAGTACAGTTCAAACAACAATTAGCGGTCCGGTTGCAACCATTACCATGATGCGCGCCGATAAACGAAATGCGCTCAACGAAGAAATGGTTAGCGAGCTCTCGGCTGCATTCGCCAATGTTGAATCGAATTCTAGTGTGAAGGTTGTTGTACTGCGGGGCGACGGTAAAGCATTTTGCGCCGGTGCAGATCTGGAATATCTGCAGACAATTAGTCAAAATTCTGCCGAAGAAAATCTGGAGGATTCTACCAGACTGATGCTGCTTATGAAAGGCATCTCCGAGTGTAGTAAACCCGTTATTGCCATGGTGCAGGGTCCGGCCATTGCTGGCGGCTGCGGCTTAGCCACGGTGTGCGACATTGTAGTTGCATCCCGGCAGCACGCTGTTTTTGGATATTCGGAGGTAAAAATTGGATTTATACCCGCCATAGTAATGGTGTACCTATTGAGAAAGATTGGCGACACGCAGTCAAGAAAACTGATATTGACGGCGAAAAACATAGATGCAACGGAGGCGCAGAGAATTGGCCTGATTACTGATGTGGTTGAACATGACCAGTTGGAAAGCTATACAAACGCTATGGCAAATGACATTGCTCAAAATAGTTCTACTTCCATTGCGTTAAGCAAGCGCATGCTAAATGCATTGCACGGTATGTCGGTGGATTCGGGATTACAGTATGCTGCCGCGATGAATGCCTTGGTAAGGCAGACGCAAGATTGCAAGGACGGCATTCAAAATTTTTTATCGAAGAAATAATTAGTGAGAGTCTATGATTGTGATTAATACGTCGAAGAATTTTCTGCTGTGTGTATTTATCATGGCGCTGACTTCAACTATGTTGTTCAGCCAGCAAGCAGTTACACGCATTGAAGGTAAAATTCTAGATGAGACAACGGGTAAGCCCATTGGCTGTAAGATACTAGTGTATACACCTTCGGGTAAGAAGAACACTTTGAGTTCAAACGCCACCGATGGTACGTATTTAGTAGTGTTAAATGAAGCAGGAGAGTGTAAGTTCCTTTTCGCGGGATATAACGTGTACCGTTACGAAACGAAGGTGGTTGTACCTGCCAGCACAAAATTCCAGGAAATTAAGCGCGACTTCAAGTTGAGAGAAGTAATAGAAGGAGCGGCGATAGCCTCGATATCCGGTTTTGAAAAAAATTCAGTGGTGTTTTCTAGTCAAGCGAATTCCACATTTTCTGATTTGGCGAGTGTAATGACGGAAAACCAAGAGTTAAATATTAATGTACAAGTAGGTGCCGACGAAGATCAAGTAAGTGCAATGAAAGCACGCATATTGAAGGATTACGAAAGTCAGATGAAGGCTTGGGCGAAAGCAGTTAAGAAAGTGAAAAAAGGAAAAGAGCCCCCTGCAGAACCCATCAAGCCTGAAGACCCAGCCGATCCCAACATTGAACTAATAAAGCTACGGAAGGCTGCCGTAAAAGAGATGCTGATGAAGGTGAAAAATTCAGATTTGCGTGTGAGCATTTCTACGCTTCCCCCGCCGCCTGCAACAGTTGTGACGAAAGTTGAAGAAGCGTTGCCCACTACCAAGTCGAAAAAAGGAAAGAAGAGTACTCCAGCAGCGTCTAGCAACGCTCATTCACCAACACCACAGGTGCCATCGTTAGTGATTGCGGTTGGTAAGGTGAAAAGACTTTATGACTAAGAATTGAAAGGAGTTGTTGGCACTTGCGGATGAGATAAGTGTGCATATCTTTTGGAGTAGCACAAACGCGAATGCTGTATATTAAAATGAAAAGTAACAGAAAAGGTCGACTTACGTCATAGTTTTCACGTTCAACAATACAACAGAAGAGACATGGAAGGCAATTTTTCAAATAGGGTACAAGATGTAATACGACTCAGTCGCGAGGAAGCTTTGCGTTTGGGGCATGACTACATTGGTACCGAGCATCTGCTTCTGGGAATTATCCGTGAAGGAGAAGGTATTGGCGTTAAGATTTTACAAAGTTTGACGGTTGAACTCAGTAAGCTGAAACGCAGTATCGAAGACACCGTGCGTTCTACAGGCGGCCCACTCACAATTGGTAATATCCCACTTACAAAGCAGGCCGAGAAGGTTTTGAAAATAACCTATCTCGAAGCTAAACTTTACAAATCAGATGTAATAGGAACCGAGCACCTGTTACTGTCGTTACTACGCGATGAAGATAACATTGCCGCTCAAATCCTTTCTCAGTACGGCGTGAATTACGAAGCCGTTAGGAAAGAACTCGATAACTACCTGGGCGGTAAACAAGGGTCGGGACAGCCGAAAGCCGACAAAGGCAGTACGCGTGTTAAGTCGGTTCCGGAAAGAGTGAAAACTCCCGTTCTAGACAACTTTGGGCGTGATCTAACAAAGCTTGCGGTAGAAGGAAAACTTGATCCCGTAATTGGTAGAGAAAAAGAAATTCAACGTGTTGCGCAAGTATTATCGCGCAGGAAAAAGAACAATCCGGTATTGATTGGCGAACCTGGTGTGGGTAAGACAGCCATTGTTGAAGGGTTGGCGCTTCGCATTATTGATCGCAAGGTATCTCGGATTTTGTTCGACAAACGCATTGTGACGTTGGATTTGGCTTCGTTGGTTGCCGGTACAAAGTATCGGGGTCAATTTGAAGAACGAATGAAGGCAGTGATGAATGAGCTTGAAAAAGCAAAAGATGTAATTCTATTCATCGATGAGCTTCACACGATAGTTGGTGCCGGTGGTGCTTCAGGGTCACTAGATGCCTCGAATATGTTTAAGCCCGCACTTTCTAGGGGCGAGCTTCAGTGTATTGGCGCAACCACGCTAGATGAGTATAGGCAGTTCATTGAAAAAGATGGTGCATTAGATAGAAGATTCCAGAAAATTCTTGTCGAGCCACCAAGTCCTGATGAAGCAATTCAAATTCTTTCAAATGTTAGCGATCGGTATGAGAAGCACCATGGAGTGAAATATTCCGCCGATGCCGTTCGTGCCTGCGTAATTATGGCAGACCGGTATATAACCGATAGATTTTTGCCCGACAAAGCACTTGATGTGTTAGATGAAGCTGGTGCGCGAGTGCACTTGGCTCATATTGATGTTCCAAAAGAAGTTTTGGATTTGGAAGAGAAGATTGAAGAAGTGAAAGTTCAAAAAAATCAAGTTGTAAAAAAACAGATTTTCGAAGAAGCTGCTCGATTAAGAGATCTAGAAAAGAAATTGCAAGCCGAGCTTGAGCAAGTAAAAGAAGAGTGGGAGCAAAAAGCAATTAATATTGTTCATGATGTAACCGAAGATGATGTTGCCGACGTTGTGGCAATGATGACGGGGATTCCTGTTAATAGAATTGCTGAAAGTGAAACCGCTAAACTCTTGAAGATGCCGGAGGAATTGAAGCTCCAAGTGATTGGTCAAGACGAAGCCGTTGATCACCTTACCAAGGCCATTCGACGAGCACGTGCCGGTTTGAAAGATCCTTCGCGTCCAATTGGATCGTTCATGTTCCTTGGCCCTACGGGTGTTGGAAAGACAGAGTTGGCCAAGGCGTTGGCACGGTATATGTTCGACTCTGAAGACGCGTTAATTCGTGTTGACATGAGTGAGTACATGGAGAAGTTTAGCGTGTCGAGATTAGTTGGAGCGCCTCCAGGTTACGTTGGATACGAAGAGGGTGGACAGCTAACTGAAAAGGTCCGCAGAAAACCGTATTCAATTATTCTGCTCGACGAAATCGAAAAAGCACATCCGGACGTTTTTAATATTCTCTTGCAAGTTTTCGACGATGGCCAGCTGACCGATGGACTTGGCCGTAGGGTTGATTTCAAGAATACCATTATCATCATGACAAGCAACGTTGGTATGCGTGATGTGAAAGCCGGCGGCAAGATTGGATTTACTACCGATGCCGTTTTAGATGACTACGAGAACATGAAGCAAACGGTTGAGGAAACTCTTAAGCGTCTCTTCAATCCAGAGTTCATTAATCGGATTGATGAATACGTTGTGTTCCGCCAGCTAAAAAAAGAGCACATGCTATCGATAATCGATTTGCAATTGAAGGAGCTTTCTCACAGACTAGCCCAACGTGGAATTACACTTGAGTTAGCAAGACCAGCAAAAGAGTTCTTAGCTGAAAAAGGATTCGATGAGAAGTTTGGCGCTCGGCCACTTCGCCGCACTATTCAGAAATATGTTGAAGATGCGTTAGCCGAGGAAATGCTAAAAGGCAATTACACCGAGGGCACCAAGCTTAAAGGCAGGTTCGACAAGAAAATTGGTGGCATTATTTTTACTACTACAAAGGGTAAGGGGGCTGACCAGCTGGAAGAGCCGGAAGAAGCTGATCACCTTACGGAACCTCCCGTGTAAAATTCAATGCCCCAGATGAGTCAATGACCAGGGTCAATCAGTGACCTACGTCAATACGCACCGCAAAAACACAAATGCCATCTGTTGAGCAATTCAGCAGATGGCATTTTCCTATTAAGTTTGAACCAAACGCAACATGTCAATCCACCGCAACATTGAGAACTATCTGCGTCAGCAACGCGAAATGCTGGGCAACGTAACCTATTACCAGAAATGGGAAGGTGCCGTTGTGCCCATAGCACCGGATGTAGCAGAGCAGGACGAAGTTGATTACACTAGTAATACAGAAAGCCGAAGCATGAAGACAGTAAAAATGGATCGGCCGGAATGGAGCAAAGCAACTTCTATCACCGCACTTAACGACCTCATTTGCAACTGTATGCTATGCCCGTTAGGTGCTACTCGAACAGAGTTTGTATTTGGTTCGGGCAATCCAAACGCACGACTCATGATAGTTGGTGAAGCGCCCGGGGCAGACGAGGATAAGCAGGGTCTGCCGTTTGTTGGACGCGCCGGACAGCTGCTTACCAAGATACTCGAGGCTATTGAATTACCCAGAGAGGATGTGTACATCTGCAATATTCTGAAGTGCCGTCCACCAAGTAACAGAAAGCCCCTTGCCACCGAAACCGACACTTGCGAGCCATATTTGAAAAAGCAAATTGAGCTGGTTAAGCCTGAATTCATACTTGCGTTGGGTTTGACTGCGGCAAATACGCTGTTGAAAAACAAGGACTCGTTGGGAACCATGCGTGCAACAACACATAGTTACGAGGGCATTCCAACCAAGGTTACGTATCATCCGGCCGCGCTGCTGCGAAACCCGGCGTGGAAAAAAGAAACCTGGCAGGACATTCAAGAATTGCAAAAGTTGATGAACGCCTAGTTAGCCACCAGATTTATACATTACCAGTCTTTCAAAAAAAACAGACTTTCACATTAAATCAGAATCTATGAATATCGCCGTACTGTTGGGTGGAATAAGCCCGGAACGAAATATTTCTTTGTTGAGTGGTAGGGCAATAACTTTTGCGTTAAGGGGGCTTGGACATAACGTAACCGCGGTTGATCCTATGCGTGGGAGCGCCGGTGTATTAAATGATGCCGATTTAAACGCCGCATATGCAGCCGAAGTAACCGATACGGAGCTGCGAGCGTTCGATACAACCAAACTTGTGGAGTGTTTGACAATTGCTGAAGTGAAGAATGCCGACGTGGTGTTCATTGCCTTGCATGGCAAGTATGGCGAAGACGGATATATGCAGGCACTTTTAGACCTGCATAAGATTCCGTTTACTGGCAGCGGAATGCTGGCCAGTGCCGTTGCCATGGATAAAGGAATGTCGAAAATGATGATGCAGGTTGCCGGTATTCCATCGCCACATTGGGTGAGCGTGCATCCGAAGGATGCGGCCGATCTTGAAATGCTCGAAGAAATTCTCAGAGAAATAAACGGCAAGATGGTCGTGAAACCCAATGATCAGGGATCGACGGTTGGAATGACGATTGTGGAAAGTGGCTCGTCGCACGATTTACAAATCGCCATCGAGCTAGCTGGCAAGTACTCCGATATTGTGTTGGTGGAACGCTACATTCCTGGACGCGAAATCACCGTGGCAGTTTTAGGCACAGATGCGCTACCGGTAATAGAAATCGAACCTAAGGACGGGTTTTACGATTACGAAAACAAATACACGAAGGGCAAGACGGACTATCAGTGTCCTGCCGACCTTAGCGAAGAAGTTCAGTTCCATGTACAAAATTTAGCCGTTGCCGCACATAGCGTTTTAGGGTGCAAAGCCTTTAGCCGGGTAGACTTTAGGCTAACCGAAGATGGAATGCCTTTTTGCCTTGAAGTGAATACCATTCCTGGATTCACCGAAACGAGTTTAGTGCCAATGGCCGCCAAAGAAGCCGGCATTGAATTCGGCGCTTTGTGCGAAGAAATTATACGTCTGTCGTTAGACTCGTAGTTTTGTGTCGATCAAGGAATAATCAGGGACCAAGTGAAGAAAATTTTGTTGACCGGCATTGGTAATGCCTTAGTAGACATAGAATACAGAGTTACCGAAGAAGAATTAATAGCGTTTGGGGTCGAAAAAGGCTCCATGACGCTCACCGATGCCCTGCGGCAGCGCGAAATGATCCAGCAACTCAACACGCGTGAAGCCCACAAAAGTAGCGGCGGCAGCGCGGCTAACACCATAATCGCCTTTGCGCAGTTTGGGGGGCAAGGGGCTTACTGTTCCTTGTTAGGTGACGATGCTCTGGGTGAATTTTATGCTTCGGAATTCAAGGACCTTGGAATAGTGTTGGAGGCCGACCTAGTTAAAGGCGAAGACACTGGAACCTGTCTTGTTTTGATTACTCCCGATGGTGAGCGAACGTTAAATACAACGTTGGCGATTAACACCGAGTTCAACAAGAAAAACATAAACGAACAGCTGATAAAAGATTCGGAATGGCTGTACATTGAAGGGTACAAGCTTACCGACGAAAATGGAGCGGAAAGTGCCGAAGTTGCGGCCTTTTACGCTAAAAAACACGGAACCAATATTGCAGTTACCTGCAGCGATGGTTTTATTGTGGATGTATTTGGTGATCGGCTGAGATCTATTTTGAAGAGTGCCGATTTGGTGTTCTGTAACGAACGCGAAGGGTGCGCCCTTGCAGAAGAAGAAAAAGCAGTTGCTGCATATCAACGCCTCCGCAAACAATACAAGAACGTTGTATTCACCAAGGGTGAGCATGGTTCGCTGGTTTCGTGGTCGGGGTACGACGTAGAAATTCCAGCCTACGCCGTTAAACCGGTTGATACTACGGGTGCCGGTGATATGTATGCCGGAGCCTTTCTGTATGCCGCGTTGCACAAACATCGCCCAGAACATGCTGGTAGACTAGCCTCGTACGCGTCGGCACAGGTTGTAGCGCAATTTGGAGCTCGCCTAAAAACAAGTCACATAGAAGTTAGAGATTCGGTGCTACTGAATTCAGAAACGTTGTAAGTGAAGGTTGCTCAACATAGCGTAAGCCTTTTGTTTGGGCTCCTTTTTACCATCTCTGCCTACTCGCAGTCGGGCATGGAGTTCAAAGAATTTAGCCTGAAACTTCAGCCGTATTTCGATGATGAATTGATTGCAGATCTCGAAGCAGCTATGCCAAAGGGCGCCCAGTATAGGGTTTGGGGCTGGGACGTGGGCGATTTTACCGGCGATGGCGTGCCCGACGTAACCTTCTCGGTGAATGTGCTGGGTCAGCGGAAACGAGAAAGTACCGTCTACCTTTTCGTCGACAACTTTGGCTACCTCGTAAACGTTGGCAACTTCCAACTAGCCTACATTGATTTACCACTCGAGATTGGCGTACTGGTTCGCGACACGATAGCCTACGTGACTCAGAAGAAAAAATCAGACTACTGGACTATTCGCGGGTACACCTATCGTAGTGGTAGCATGGTTCAGGTAGATGAATTTATCAGCAATAAAGTTGAGCACTTCGGACACGAATCTTACCGAAATTTCAGCACGCTTCAAACCAAGGAGCGGTTTTTAGACGAAGAGGGTTTAGAAGAATTCGCTGTTGAATACACCACGGTTCCTTGCTATAGCAGGGGGCGACAGGTTTACGCAGGGTTTGTTTCAGATGTGATAACCAACTCAATTCGGAATGTTCACGAAGGCGCATTTTATTGGACGGGGCCGGCAGATGCTTCGTTCACGGCACGCACCGTGTATGATGACGACAACCTGTACGTATGGATAAAGGTAGTGGACTCGAACGTTGTAACGGGCTGGTGCGATACCTGCACGGCAGATCGTCTTGAAATATGGTTAGATACAACCCCGGCCGAAGATCTAGGCGGATCTCGGTATGTAATGTCGGTAAAAAAACGCGAACTCACCGTCCGTGAATCCACCGATTCCGGCCTGTACGCCATTGCGGTCAAGATTGGCGACTTTGCCGAAATCAGACCAAGCGTAAAAATCCGCACCACCGATGAGTTAGATGCCGTTCAAGAGTCTGCCGTAGACCAAGTGCGGGTAGTTACGGCACAGCGTTCGGACGGATACATTGTAAAAATCCGCGTCCCATGGGTGCTGCTGGGCTATGCCAGAGTACCAATTGAAGAAAAGATACTGACTGAGTTAGGCTGTACAATTGCACTTTACGATATCGACAATGAATTCAGACCTGAGGAAGTAAGTGTGATCTCGACCAGCGCCATAAAGCCCCTTAACCCAACAACTTACGGTGCCATTCGGTTCATCCCGGAGAGTACGTGGTACGGTGAAACCAACAACATCTACGTTGATGCAGTTATTAACACCCTACGCGAATTGGGCTTTTAACCACAATAAATCGTATTTTTGCATCGCATAATTTTGGTCAATTAATGCTTGAAAAGAACAACAGAACGCCCCGGGCGAATAGTACGGGAAGTTCAGTAGTACGGCAACTAGCGCCGTATATGGTTCTTGGAAGTCAACTAGCAGCCTCGGTTTTGTTATTTGGTGCAGTTGGATGGTTTATTGACGAAGCAATGCAAACAACGCCTTTGTATCTAGCAATTGGATTGTCACTTGGAAGTGTAGCCGGCATTGTACACTTTTTGAGATCGGTGCAACGGTTAGGGAACAAGTGAAATAGTTTTTAGATCGAAATTGAAAGACATCAGAACTTGGATACGAAGGGAACATTGGTAGCTATTCTCACAGCATTTTTTATACATGTCGTGAACACAACTGCGGGTGTTTTTATTGCAAGGCACGCGTTGAAAAAAGACTTGAATCTTTTTCTTGCTATTGTGTTTGGAAGTCTGGCAGCTAGAGGCGTTCTAGTAATTGGTGCTGCGTGGTACTGCCTAAGTACAATCGAGATGGAAGCACTTTCTTACTCGCTCACTTTTGCTGTAACGGGCTTTGTGTTTCTCATGGGAGAGATACTTTTTTTTCATCAATCGTACGAAAAAAACAAGGGTAGAGTGCGCCGTCCAGTGAGCCGTCTACTCAAAAAAAAAATTGAAGAATTGATTTTAGCGTCGGCTTACGGCACTGAAAACTTAGCATTGGCATAACAAAACATGAGCATCGATACTACATCGGCACATCAGCATCACGATACATCAACGCACGTTGCAGTTGAAACGCATGCAGCAGAAGCGCACGCACAAGGTGCGCATCATGATGCGGCTGCTGACCACGCCAATCCCAAGGGCGGCGAGGTATTTACTCACCTAATTGACGGACTTGGTGACCATCATCAACTGGATATCTTTTTCGGTCAGTTCCCGATTTTACCGGTAATGCTTGTCGACGACGGTTTCCATTTCTATTCGAATGTCGATGAAATGGAAGCATCTGGTGAATACACCCTACACCACCCTAACCACAAGCACAAACTCGTTAAAACGCACACTGAATGTACCGTTAATGAAAGTGTTTCGCCTGCGTTGGATTTATCGATTACTAATTTCGTAGCGTACGAATTTTTAGCTGTTGCCGTGGTGTCGATTTTGATATTGATTGCCAGAAAGAGCTACATCTTCAACCCACTTAAAGCGCCACGGGGAATTCAGAATGTTATCGAGTCGGTAGTGGTGTACATTCGTGATGAAATTGTTTTACCTAACGTAGGAACAAAAAAACGTGCAGACAGAATGATGCCTTACATAACGGCATTGTTCTTTTTTATACTGGCATTGAATCTTTTGGGACTCATGCCGGGCTGCCATTCGGCGACTGGAGCATTGGGAGTTACGGCAGCGTTGGCGTTCACTGCTTTTTTAGTTGTCAATTTTATTTCAATTAAAGATGGCGGAATCAAGTCATGGTTTCATCACCTGTTGGGTGGAGCTCCTTGGTACATGGCATTAATTATGGTGCCAATTGAAATTGTTGGCTTGGTTACCAAGCCGTTTGCATTGATGATTCGTTTGTTTGCTAACATGACGGCGGGACACATTGTACTGCTATCGTTAGTTGGACTAATATTTTTCTTTGAGAGTTGGGTGGTAACCCCGGTTAGCGTTTCGTTCTCCGTATTTATTTACCTACTCGAATTGTTAGTAGCGTTTTTGCAGGCATACATCTTTGCTGTATTGACCAGCGTGTTTATCGGTTTGGCCTTAGGTGAACATGTAAATCATGATAAACACGCTGCTGAGTCTCATTGAAAAAAATGGATCACATTGAATCGAAAATGTCGACACGTATTGAACATAAAATTTTGAATCATTCACAACAATTATCATTATCGAAGGAAATAACATGGAAGCAGTAGCATTTGCATGGCTAGGCGCAGGTCTAGGAGTAGGCATTACAGTATTTGGAGTAGGTACCGGCATTGGTCGTCTTGCAGCAGCAGCTCTCGACGCATCGAGCCGTCAGCCTGAGAATGCCGGTGACATTCGTACAACGATGATCATTGGTGCGGCCCTTATTGAGGGTGTTGCACTTCTTGCCGGCGTTATTTGTATTCTTCTTGCCGTTAAAACTGGCAAACTGTAAACCGACGAATTACGCAGACTGCTAACCCCCGTGAACAACGGGGTTAGTATTCAATTGTTATGGATTGACAATTGAATACTGACTCTACAATTCATGCGATTTAACGAAAGCTAGGTATCATGCCAGGATTTTTAGAATTAAGCCCAGGGCTAGTAATATGGACCCTGATCAACTTTTCTATTTTTACGTACATAATTGCAAAGTATGGATGGAAGCCTTTAAAGCAAGGCTTGGCGGCTCGCGAAGAAGTAATTGCTAATGCAATCTCTTCGGCCGAGCGTGCAAATACGGAAGCAAAACAAATTCTTGCAGAAAGCAAGGAAAAAATTGCCGGAGCCCAACAAGAAATGATGCAGATTGTTCGAGAGGGTAAGATTCAAGCAGAAGCTATGATTCGTAAAGCGGCAGAAGAAAGTGAATCAGTCAAGCAGCAAAAGCTTGCTGAAAGTGCCCGCGAAATTGAACGCCAAAAAGAAATCGCAATTAAAGAGTTACGTGCCGAAGTTTCATCGTTGGTTATTATGGCCACTGAGAAATTGTTGGATAGAACCATGCAGTCTGACGACCACAAAAAGATGGTTGATGCTTACGTAAACGAAATCTCGAAGAACTAAACACATGAGCGTTACTAGAATAGCCAAGCGATACGCAAAGGCATTGTTAAGCCTTGCAGATGACCCTGCAGTGGAGTTGTCTGTTGAAAAGGACTTTACAGTAGTGCGGGAATACCTTACCGCATCGAAGGATTTTCGTATTCTAATGCGCAGTCCGGTAATTAAGGGATTGAGTAAAAAGAACGTAATAAAGGAACTCCTCACGGGTAAGATATCGAACCTGTTCATGGATTTTCTGTATCTCGTTATCGACAAGGGTCGAGACGAATATTATACTAGGATCGATCTGGAATTTAGCCGTCTACTTGATTTAAAACGGAACATCATTCGTGCTACCGTGATATCGGCCACGGATATTAACGAGGAATTGCAGACTGCAATTGCGAATGCACTTTCTAAGAAAACGGGTAAAAAGGTTATTGCTACCTATAACACAGATGCTGCGTTAATTGGTGGCGTGAAGGTGATGATGAATGATCGAGTGTTGGATGGATCCATCAAGCAGCAACTTTTTGAGTTGCAAAAACGATTGATTCACGCCTAGTTGAAAACCGCAACGAAAATCAAAAAAAGAAATCAATAAGGAATTACTATAATGGCTGATGTTCGCCCAGATGAGATCTCCGAGATTCTCCGACGACAACTCTCAGGATTTGAAAAAGAAACTGACGTGTATGAAGTGGGAACAGTTCTACAGGTTGGTGACGGCGTTGCACGTGTTTATGGACTAACCAAGGTTATGGCCTCGGAGCTAGTCGAGTTTCCTAATGGCGTTTTTGGAATGGTTCTAAACCTAGAAGAAGACAACGTAGGTATTGTACTGTTTGGCGATGATTCACTCGTAAAAGAGGGCGATCAAGCAAAACGCACAGGAAGAATTGCAAGCGTGCCAGTTGGTGAAGGCCTTTGTGGAAGAGTAGTAAATCCACTGGGAGTTCCAATCGATGGTAGGGGTCCAATAAAAGAATCGAAGTTCTTGCCAATCGAGCGCAAAGCTCTTGGTGTTATCGACAGACAGCCCGTTACCCAGCCATTGCAAACCGGAATTAAAGCTATTGATTCGTTGATTCCGATTGGGCGTGGACAGCGCGAGTTGATTATTGGAGATCGTCAAACTGGTAAAACAGTAATAGCGGTCGATACAATTATCAACCAACGATTCACACATACTGCCGAAGCAAAAGCACAGGGAATTGAACCCGTGTATTGCGTATATGTGGCGATTGGACAAAAGGGATCGACAGTAGCAAACGTGGTTTCTACGTTGGAAAAATATGGCGCGTTGGAATACACGACCATTGTTTTCGCTTCTGCTTCTGATCCAGCTCCGCTTCAGTTTATTGCACCGTATGCTGGTTGTTCGATGGGCGAGTACTATCGTGATTCAGGACGCCACGCACTAATTGTATATGATGATTTGTCAAAGCAGGCTGCTGCGTACCGTCAGGTGTCATTGTTGCTCCGCCGTCCACCAGGACGCGAGGCCTATCCCGGCGACGTGTTTTATTTGCACAGTCGTTTGCTAGAGCGTGCGGCTAAGTTGAGCGACGCCCTAGGTGGCGGATCGCTTACTGCACTTCCGGTAATTGAAACTCAGGCTGGCGACGTTTCAGCATACATCCCGACCAACGTTATTTCCATCACTGATGGTCAAATCTACTTAGAGCCGAACTTGTTTAACGCAGGTGTTCGCCCGGCATTGAACGTTGGTATATCGGTGAGTCGTGTGGGTGGTAACGCACAAATCAAGGCAATGAAAAAAATTGCCGGACCACTCAAATTAGAGTTGGCTCAGTTCCGCGCGTTAGAAGCATTTGCGAAGTTCGGATCGGACCTTGATAAATCTACGCAGCAAGAGTTGCGCAGAGGAGCAAGACTAATGGAAATCATGAAGCAATCTCAGTACAGTCCAATTTCAGTTGAAGATCAGGTTATTTCAATCTATGCGGCTACAAACGGGTATATGGATGAATTGCCGCTGGATGATGTGCGCCGGTACGAATCTGAATTGATCGAGTTCATACGAAGTGGACATTCCGATATCGTTTCGGACTTAGCTGAGAAAAAAGCCCTGACTGATGATTTGAATCAGAAACTTAAATCAGTGGTATCAAGCTTCACAGAGAGATTTGCTTCAGTGTTGGCGCACTAAGCAAGATGAGCATGATTGTTCTTACTGGAGGCGCTGGATTTATTGGCAGTTGTTTACTGTCGGTACTCAACCAGCAGGGTATCACCGATGTGTTGGTGGTAGACTCCTTAGGGACAGGTAGTAAATGGAAAAATCTGTTAGGTAAATCGTACGTTGACTTAGTTAGCAAAGAGTTGTTCAGAGAAATGATGCACGCGCCAAGCGATGCTATGGGTGAGATTAGTGCGGTGATTCACATGGGTGCCTGCAGTTCTACAACCGAGCGCGACGCAGACTATTTATTTGATAATAATTTTCGATATAGCGTTGAAGTGGCCGAGTTTGCAATGCAACACAATGCCAGATTCATCTACGCCTCTTCCGCAGCCACGTATGGCGATGGTGATAATGGGTATAGCGATGGTGAATTTACCCTGCGTCCGTTGAATATGTACGGCTACTCAAAACTGCTTTTCGACCAGTGGATTATAGAAGAAGGACTCGACACAAAATGTGTTGGTTTGAAATTCTTCAATGTGTTCGGTCCAAACGAATACCACAAAGAATCAATGGCCAGCATGGTGTACAAGTCTACACTTCAAATCCGCGCAACGGGAAAAGTATCGTTGTTCAAATCAAATAGTAGTGAGTATGCAGATGGCGGACAGATGCGCGACTTTGTGTACGTAAAGGATGCTTGCCGCACTATCATGCAACTGCTTGAGGACGACACTATTAATGGCGTTTTCAACCTGGGAACTGGAATTGCGAGCTCGTGGAATGACATGGCCGCGGCCGTATTCAACGCTCTTGGTGTTCCACCTAAAATCGAATACATTGACATGCCGGCTGAACTTAGCCATCAGTATCAGAACTTCACTCAGGCAGAAATGTCGAAACTGCAAAAAGCATTACCCGAACTTAGGTTCGGAGATTTGAATTCAACCATTGCTGACTATGTTACGGAACATCTTTCAAGCAAATGGATGTATTGGTAAACATTAGATTGAGTTGATAAACAGACAATCGAATTGGTAAAAAATGGCAACACTACGCGACATCAAACAACGCATTACGTCAATCAAAAACACGTCGAAAATCACGCAGGCAATGCGTATGGTGGCGGCTGCGAAATTGCGTCGTGCACAAGAAGCCATTACCGCGGCAAAACCCTTCGCTAATCAGCTTCAGAAAATCCTTGCCAATCTAGCTGCCTCAGATTCTGAGTTCATGCACCCTTATTTCGAAACTCGTAAGGATGTCAACTCAATAGTAATTGTTGTTATTTCTTCTGATAGGGGGCTTTGTGGTGGCTTTAATGCAAACTTAATGCGCACTGTGGCTTTGAGAATTGCTGCGCTAAGAAAAGAAAAGAGTGATGTAAACATTACTCTTATTCCCGTAGGACGCAGGGCCGTGAGCTCTTTGGGTAAGGGTTCCGAACAAATCTTGCGTGAGTTTCCGGATGTGTTTTTGAAAATCGATTTCTCTACCGCGGTAGAAATAATGGACGAGGTTTCGAACGGATTCTTAGTAGGAAGATTTGACAGAGTTGAGGTAATACACAATGAGTTTATCTCGATTATTCGACAGGAAGTTCGCACCATGCAGTTGCTTCCGTTTGCGCCATCAACCGGCACTGAAACAAAGAAGTCGTCCGCAAATGTCGATTATATATTCGAGCCGTCTCTTGCCGATATACTAGATTCATTGTTGCCAAAATATTTGAACATGATGATGTGGAGATCGTTACTCGATTCAAATGCCGCTGAGCAAGCAGCACGGATGATGGCGATGGAAAATGCCACGAATAACGCGCGTGATTTAATCACATCGTTACAGTTGATATACAACAGAGAGCGTCAAGCGTCAATCACTAAAGAGATGCTGGAAATTGTGGGCGGTGCCGAAGCACTTACTGCATAGCCCCTTGCAAGACCATTAACATGTCTGCAAAAAAAACATCCACAAAATCCGTCTCGAATTCAGATACGAGTAGCAGTTTCTTTTCGTTGAAGGCAATCATCCTAACGATAGCTACAATAGTTTTCTGCACCATGTTGGTGAATACTTCGCTTTCCGGCTGGAACACCTATAGCTCATCGTACGATGTACGAATTGGGTTTTATAAAAGTAAGCTCGATAGTTTGACGAGGATAAAGGGGTGGCATGAACGAATGTTTATGCGTCACGTTGCCAATGTTGAAATTCCAAAGTATGCAGTGAACCATTTGCGACCTGGCGATACATTGTTGCTGCCGCCAATTGGCTATGGCAATAAGTACATGAAGACCAATGCCGTGTGGACCGATCCTAGAATTTTTACGTACATGATTGGCTTTCAACCTATTGTTTCGTACGCCGATGTTGCGCGTAGGAATTCCGCAACGGCGTTTGTGGTGTTGGATAAAAACCAGATTTGGATTGCCCATCGTGGCGGCAGAACAAATATTGATTCCCTCCTTCAAGTGTACGAGCAGTTGAATGACTAGTCAAGTATTTCCACTCGTGTTAACGTTGCTACTGCAGTTGATTTCCGGCATAGGATTGCTTGCTGCAACGAAAACTCGCGTCGCAAAATCGGCGGTTATTCCGTTGTCGTTGCTCCTTGGAATGTTCGTGCATACTGCCGCAATGTTTGCCTTACAATTGGCCAGTATTCCACTCACGCTGATGTCGGTGTTGGCAGCTGGTTTGTTCGGCGCGTTGCTGTGTAATTCGTTGGTAAAACGAACTGGCGAATTCATTTCGTGGTGGTTGAAAAATCTGTCGTTAAAAATCAACATGTACGATCTTGTTGCAGTGGGCTTTGCTGCCTCTGTAGGTTACATCGTTGTATGGGCGTCATGGTACTGGCCGGTAACTCCGTTCGATGCAATGGCGGGGATTGATCTTGTGGCTCGGCAGACGGTGGCGGAGGGCTCGATTGTTAACCGCGTGTTTACCGACCCTTCGCTTGCAGGGCATCTTTCAAATCAACCTTTTTACGCACCATTTGCTATGCTTATGCAGGTGTTGTACCGCTTGATTGGTTTTGAGTACGGTCAGGTGTGGCTTGGAATTATGTCTGTCAGTTTTTCGTGGTTCATGTATGTGTTGCTAAGGCAGTACGCGCATCCATTTATTGCCAACATACTGTGGTTGCTCTTAATATTAACGCCGGAAATGTTGGGCTATACGTACCTCTTGCAAACAGACTATTTGAACGCAGTGTTTTTTGCGAGCGGCGTGATACTGTTGGTAATGCACTTAGACACTAAGGAAAATCGGACGTTACTTGCCTCGGCACTTTTCTTTGCTGCAGCCTGTTGGTCTAGAACTGAGACCATTGCTCTTGTTGGAATAGTCGCGGTTGTAGTTGCTCCAACGTTGTTGAAACGATTTGGCAGAATTGAGACGCTAAAATATTTGGCGACAACAATGGTGCTTTGCGGCGTTGTTTTCTCGCTGTGGCACATGTTGTTTTTTAATGCGTATTTACCTGTCCGCCCAGATAGCGCTGCTGAACTAACCGGCTTTCAATTCGACAGATTTACAGACGTAGTTAGTTCAACTTTTTCGAATGTGATTTTCGATAAGGGGCTATGGGGTGCGTCGTTCTTGTTGTTTGCAATAGTGTTCATCGTTGATCTCGTTCGCACCAAAAAATCAAATCGAACGGTATTGTTAGCAGCAATAGGCGCAGTGTTTGTAGGTTTGATACTTATTGGAACGTTGTTCACGTCGGCTATTGTGGAACAAACTCTGCGAAGAGGAATGTTTAAAATAATTCCACTACTATTTTTCTATATTGCTTCGGCTCCAGTTATCGTAATGTTAAGTGAGAAATTGAAACACTGGGAACTGTCTAAGAAAACGTGAGATGTATAAATTCCCCATCATATTTGCAGCCGTTCTGGCAACGTTGTTTACGTTAATGGGATTGAGTGCTATCACATCCAGATTGTTCGTACTGCGCTCAATTCGTCGGTTGTTAAAAAGTATTGGACGTGAAGAACTACCAAACTTTTCGGCAGAATTAGTGAACGGGTTGCCCGATCCTGTTCAACGATATTTACATTACGCTCTCAAGGAAGGCCAGCCAAATATTCGGTATGCGAAACTGAAACAGGAAGCCCGTTTTAAGAATCGTCCGGAGAGTAATTGGTTTACCGTGAAGGCCACCGAATACATTTCAGGCATGGAGCCCGGATTTGTTTGGGATGCACGTTTGCGGCACAATGCGTTTTGGTGGCGAACAGCTAAGCTGGCGTTGCTAGAGGATAAAGGATTTGGGCATATCAAAATGTTTGGTGCGTTTACTATTCAAGAATTTGAAGGACCCCAAACTAACCGTTCTATGTTGTTCAGATTTTTAAGTGAGCTGGTATGGCTGCCTACAGGGCTGCTGCCTACAAAGCAGTTGCGTTGGGAACACATTGATGCAACGAAGAGCAAAGCTATCTTGGTAGATGGTGAAACCAGTGTGGATGCAATTTTCCATTTCAACGAAATTGGTGAGGTGACTCGCATTGTTACCAAGAGTAAATATCGGGATCATAAAAGCGGATTTGAGCGTGCTCAGTTTACGCTTGAATGCAAGTCGTATAGCGAAGTTGATGGGGTAATGATTCCAACAGAAGTTGATTTTGTGTGGAATTTGGAGACGGGGGATTTTGTGTACGGGCAGTTCCGAATAACAGACGTAGAATATTTCTACGCAAAATAGTGGCAGCAAAAACGAAGACAATATTTCGCTGCACAAACTGCGGTCACGTATCTCATAAGTGGTTGGGAAAATGTTCGCAATGCAACACCTGGGATTCCATGACGGAGGAATTCGCAGAAACAAAAACAGAGTCTGCTAGAAAATCTTCGTCGAGTTTGATTCGCAAACAAGCCGAACTATTAGCCGATGTTTCGGCTGACACGTCGATGAGAATATTGACTGGAATTGATGAGTTAGATAGAGTACTCGGTGGTGGATTAGTTCCCGGCAGTGTAATCTTGGTAGGGGGCGATCCAGGCATGGGAAAGAGCACGTTGATGCTTCAGCTGTGTGCAGGCATTACGTCTACCATAGGCAACGTTGATGCTAACACGGTTGCGCTGTACGTAACAGGCGAAGAGAGTTTGCACCAGATTAAACAACGTGCAACTAGGCTGTTGCTTAACGTTGATGGAATCAAGGTTGCATCGGAAACAAATATTGAACGCATTGCAGAGATTATTAAATCTGAAATGCCCAGTCTGGTTGTAATTGATTCGGTGCAAACGATGAGCACGGAGCTCATGGAATCATCGGCGGGAACGGTTGCGCAAGTACGAGAATGCACCGCACTGCTCACGAAGATTTCGAAGAGCACGGGCATACCCATAATCTTGATTGGGCACGTTACCAAGGATGGATTCATAGCGGGTCCGAAAGTTTTAGAACACATGGTTGATGCCGTGTTGCAATTTGAAGGAGAGGGAACGTATTCCTACCGCGTGCTCCGTGCGCAGAAAAACCGATACGGATCAACAAACGAAATCGGTGTTTTTGAAATGTCGGCAACAGGACTGCGACAGGTTGTAAATCCATCGGAAGTTCTGCTTTCCAATAGACGCAGTGGCGACCCCGGTACGGCCGTGGTGGCCGTCATGGAGGGGTCGCGACCTTTACTTGTAGAAGTTCAAGCGCTGGTTTCATCTACTGGGTACAGTGTACCGCAACGCGTTACCACCGGCTACGATTCCAAAAGATTACAAATGATATTAGCCATCCTGGAAAAGCGTGGAGGGATATCCGTCAGACAATCGGACGTATTTGTAAATATTGCCGGCGGAATAAGTATTCAAGACCCCGCCATCGATCTCGGCGTAGCCGTTGCCATTGCATCTAGCGCGCTGGATCAGCCCCTTTCATCAACTCTTGCCTTTGTAGGCGAGCTTGGTTTGACTGGTGAAATCCGACGCGTGGGCTTCCTTGACCAAAGAGTTCAAGAAGCGGTCAGACTAGGGCTAAAAACCGTATACGTCCCCAAGGCCGAAGTGCAATACACGCATCCGGTTAATCAGGTTGAAAAGCTCGCCGATGTTTTGTCTGCGGTGTTTGGCTAGCCTGTACGTATTTTTGCAAGCAGCACTAACAAAAAAGCATAATGTTTGAAAAGGAATTAGATCGGGCCAAGAAGCACGTAACCACGTTACTTGCGGCTTCGGACCAGCACGTCACGTTACAATCTGTAATGGGTAACGACCGATTGCATAAGGCCTACAAAACATTTTTTGGTGCCGAGGCCGGCTGGTGGGTATATGAAGAGCGCGGTTATAGGGCAGGCAATCCACGGTTCGATATTACCAACGCTGCGCACCGCGAAACTCTAGCCAAACTGGATGAGTTGTACGTTCGCACCGCCCGGTTCAACGCCGAGCATTTGCAAAACACCCTCGACGGCGCCATAAAAACCCGGTTGAACTTCCTGTGCCGTCCGCGCACCACCCTAAAGTGGTTCGTATTTCGTGGCGAGCCCACTAAGCCCCTTAACGAGATACTACTTAGACTAGACTTTCTGTTCGACTATCAATATTTAACAGACGGAATTCGAGCTTGGATTCGTGGCAAGGGGGCTCAGACCAACGCCACAGCCGACCTTTTATCGGTAGTGGAATTCGAGAAAATCGTGGAAGACATAGATAACGAGGCAATACTCGACCTATCGCAATCCGAATTTGTGGAGTTGTTAGACCCCATATTCGAGTTTTTTGCCGAAAACAACCCCGATTTACTGCCCGAAACCGTTCCAACAGAAGCCGTCATTATTTTTCTTGATGATAAGGGGGCTATCCCACTCTCGCAGGCATTGGAGCAGGAACTGTATAATTCCGATTTGAAATATCTCACGCGCAAGCGATTTTTGGAAACCGTTGACAGAGTAATTGCCGAAATAGAAGCCTCGGGTGTCCAGTTTGGTCAACCAGAAGTCCCGCCAACTCAGGTAACCCCGTCAGATACGGTAACCCCGTCAGATACGGTAACCCCGGACTCCGATCAAGCCGATATCTCAGATTCAGAGCGTGCGCAGGAAGTTACCCCGAGTCCATCGGAGGATTCAAAAGAATCAGCCAGTAACATTCAAGGTGAGACCAAGGTTAATGGAGACGAAGGCGAAGGTAAAAGCAAAAATGGGAGCAATACCCTAACAGCTAACCAAGCAAATGCGGCTGGAGAAGCCCCTTCCAAAAAAGAATTGACAAGCAAGAGCGCACCCGATGCGACCGTAGACCCCAATGTTTTAGCGCTGAGGGCGGTGAAATTGGGCGAGTTACTAGACGGATCGCAGCGAGATAAGATAGTTCGGAAGTTATTTGGCAGGCAGGCAGAACAGTTTAACGACCTTGTAGAAGCCGTGTGCGCAGCAGGGAATTGGAAAGATGCAGCTGCGGAATTGGATAGAGCGTACGCTAAACGCGGAATACAGCCTAACTCGGCATTAGCCATGGAGTTAGCACAGGCAATACACAGGGTATACATATGAATTTTATAGACTCGACATGGATCACCGTCAAATCTGGCGACGGTGGCAAGGGTCACGTTTCATTTCGTCGTGAAAAGTTCGTGCCTAACGGCGGACCCGACGGAGGAAATGGCGGCAGAGGCGGCACGATTATCGTGAAAGCCGACCGTCAACTGGGAACGTTGTTAGATTTCACGTACAAGCGTAATTACAAAGCAAAGAACGGAGACCCCGGAGGCAAGAACAACTGCACGGGTAAAAGCGCTCCTGACGTGTACATACGTGTACCATGCGGAACCGTGATACGAAACCGGGAAACCGGTGAGCAGTTAGCCGACCTAGACAAGGACGGAATAGAGGTGATATTGGCTGAGGGCGGCCGAGGTGGCAGAGGGAACCAAGAGTTTGTAACTGCAACCAACCAGGTGCCCAGAAACTTCGAACCGGGACGTCCTGGCGCGGAACTAGAGCTTGAATTAGAGCTTAAGCTATTGGCAGATGTAGGGTTAGTGGGCTTCCCCAATGCGGGCAAGAGTACGCTTATCAGCAGCATCAGCGCGGCAAAGCCTAAGATTGCCGATTACCCATTCACAACGTTGATACCCAATCTTGGGTTGGTGCGGCTAGGTGAGCACCGCTCATACACCGTTGCCGATATACCGGGACTCATTGAGGGGGCTCATCAGGGCAAGGGGTTGGGTCACCAATTCTTACGGCACATTGAACGTACGGCCGTGTTGGTATTCCTCATTGACTGTTCAAGTGAGAACCCCGATCAGGACCTCAAGGTTTTACGTAACGAGTTAAAGCAGCACGAAAAGACCTTGTTGAAAAAGGAGTATGTTGTCTGCATGACTAAAATTGACGTGTTAAGTGCTGACCAAATAAAAGACTTACAGAAATCGAAGTTTGTCAAAAAGCACAAAGCCAGACTTATTTCGGCGGTTTCCGGGGTTGGGATGGCGGAGTTAGCTGAGAGAATGTGGGAGCCTGTGGTACAGGCGCGGCTTAGTCACGACATGTAATTCTACGTTTTTTTGGCACGAGTCTTGTGGAACGTATTGTGCCAGCAAATCGATTTGGCAACAAACCCTATGTAAAGGGAAAGTTGGAGTGTCGGTTGGTGTAAATCTGTGAAATTCATTTCACAGGTTAGAATTGTTAATCACATATTGAGTGTTTAATCGTAGCAAATGGTACTTCTGGAAAATAATCGCAAAAAAATCAACCTGATTGGTCAATCTGGACAATTATGTTTTGGTGGTCAGGCGGCTGAGAGGTATTTTAGCATCGCTTTTGGTGACACCGTCTCCTCGGTTGGGGGTGGTGTGCGCCGTTTCGCGTCTTTAGGACGTATAATTTCGAGAGGCTTATGAACGATAGGTACTACGGAAGCGAACCGAGAGGGTGCGTTTCAAACGAAAATCAAACAGAAAATTTTAGGCGCAATGAGCGCCTTTCGGAGTTTACGGCAGATCCTAAAAAAGAAATTCATTATGAAAAAAACTATATCAATCATTACACAATTTCGGAGGATAGTATGACATCCTTTGGTTCCGCGATAAAGAGCGCTGCACAGCGTTCAGGTTATGCGGTGGTCATGCTCCTATTAGCAACAATGCTGGGAGTTTTGGCGCCACCAAGTTTGAAATCGCAGATCACATTAGCCACCCCTACTGCAACACCTTTGTGTTTCGGTAATAACATCCAGCTTAACTCATCGGTTACGCACCGATTGTTAAAGGGCCGTGGCGCGATGAACGTTAATGCGTTCGCGTGGGTAGGCCAAAATGCTGGGGGTGCGAATGGGGCTGTTAACCAACTGGTACTGGGAGACGACGAATTGTCGGGCGAGCAGAACCCAGCCTTGGTTGGTGGTGGAAATTTCGTCTTCAACATGTATGGAGAGATCAGAAATTTAACCGCAGACGGTTTCTATGTGAGCTCGAACGGATTCATCACCTTCATCAACAATGCGTTGGCGACGGGAATTATTCCTCAGGCTATCCCAAATGTGGCTGCTCCGAATCATGCCATTTACATTTTGAATACAGACCTTGATCCTGTAGCCGGTGGAAACATTTGGTGGCAGGTTCAGGATTATGGTGCCGGAGATCAGCGATTAGTAGTGACGTTCCAATTCGTTCCATACGTAAATCCTTTCCAGGCAAACCTTGTTAATATCCAGGTTATCATTTACAGTAATGCCGGTCCGAACCCAAGCAGAATTACGTGGAACATTCAAGATGCTCCTGTGGTTGCTGGTATTGTGGGAACTGCTGGTATCGAGAATTTCTGTGGATCTGTGGCAACGGCGGTTCCTGGACGCAACAATGCGGCCATGCCGGGTGTTGCTGCCAACATTTCGTATAACAACGATCCATTGGACGGTCCTACGAATGCAAGTGTGTCGGTTGAGTTCTTCGACAATGCTGGTCTTATTGCCACAGTAGCAGCTGCTCCTAACCCACCAGTGGGTGCGGGAGCGACGGCTGTAAATTATACTCATGTATCTCCAGCTGTTGGCAATCACACGTATACCGCAACAGTTACTTATACGTATCCATGCGGAATAACAGAGACGGCCTCGGGTTCTTTACCTGGCGCATCTACCCCAATGGTTGTTGTGGCGTTACCTACGGTAAAAGCAATTACGTCTCCAACGCCGGTATGTGGTTCACCTACATCAACGGCGAGCGTGACTCCAGAGAACGCTACTAACACGTATACATGGTCATCTTCTGTACCGGCAAACGTTACGAGTTTCACTCCAAACGGAACGAACGGCGCAGCAAGTACCACTATAGCGTGGAACAACGCAGTTCTTTCGCCAAACGGGTCTACGTTTAACCTTCAATTAACAGAAGCGCAAACTATTGCGCCATTCTGCGTTAGGGTACAGACTCCGGTAGCCGTAACAGTATATCAAACTCCAGCATCTCCAGTAGTAACTGGTGCTGGTATCGGTACTGTTCCAGGTGCACTTGGAAATCCTTGTCCGTTGAATCCAACTGTATATACTCAGTCTGCAACGGGCGGTACTTCAAATTACCAATGGGTAATTAGTGGCGCACCAGCTGGAACTACAGTGGGTGGCTTTGCTGTTTCGGGTGGTGGAGTAACAGTTGTTACTACTGCAAATACTATCTCAATCACTTGGGGTAATACCACAACAAACGTTGCAGCGACTGTCGTTGCTACGGCCTCGAACGGTACTGGTGGTTCTGCAGGCTCGCCTGGAACACTTCGTTCGTGTGCTGGACCAGCCTCGGCTTCAACTACGGTAAACATCAATGGTGTACCAGCGGCTGAAACTCCAGTGGTAAATATTGTAACTTCAGTTTGTGCCGGTGATAACCGTACGTACACATTAACGTTACGTGCTGGTTCAACCTATGCTTGGACGGTAACGCCAGGTGTAGCAGCAGTAAACTGGACTATTACGACTGGTGTTCCTCCAAACAATAACTCAGCTACGATTAACTGGATCCTATCAGGTTCATACACGGTAAACTGTACAGAAACTACAGCCGGTGGTTGTATTCGTGTACATACGGGTGTACCGGTTACAGTGAATCCTATTCCTGCTCCGGTTTGGGCACTAAATCCTGCAGTAGGTTGTACGTACATTGGTGGACCAATCGAAAATGGTCAGAACCTTGTTCAGTATACATATACAGTTACGCCTACAAGTTCAACCAACCGATTCGATTGGACAGTATCAAACGGTATTTTCGTTGAAACTGGAACTTCAAACAGAACTAACATTACAGGAGTTTCTGCTCTTACTTCGACAGTTCGTTGGTCTGCAGCCGGTGTAAACATCGTAACTGTAACAGAGACCATCGTAGCAACTGGTTGTGCTAAAACGCTAAACCAAAACTCTACAGTAACGGCATCCCCTACTCCACGTAGTATCGCGGGTCCTGGTTATGTTACTGTTGTCGCGGCAAATCCTTGTGCAGGCACCGGACCTCATGTATACCAACTGAGCGGTGTTTGGGCAAATACGAACCTCTTCGCCGTTTCGATGGTTAACAACGGTGTGATTTCGGTCGCATTAAACCCAGCAAACGGTCAATTTAGTGTTACCTATAACGCGGCTGTAACAACAGCTCGTATTCGAGTAACGGAAACAACAGCTCCTGGTACCGCTTGCGTTACTGAGCGTGAGTTTGATATTACTGTAAACCCACTACCTACGGGTAATGTCACGCCTGCAACAACGCAGGTTTGTAACGGCAACACAGCAGTATTTACATTTAATGCAACGGGTGGAACGGTTCTACCTGGTGCAACCTATTCTTGGACAACAACAACTCCTGCTAACGTTACCTACATTGGTTCTATAATTAACCCTAGTGTTACCGCTCAGGGTGTTAACGCAGGACCTGGTATTGCTGCTGGTAACATTATATGTACAGTTACTAACCCTGGTGTTGGTGGATGTTCAGTACAGTTTAACGCAACACTTCAAGTTGTTCCTACGCCAACAACGGCTGCACCTACAGTTCCAACTCCAGTTTGTGTTGGTGGTACTTATGCCTACGTTGCAAACGGATCAGCTTACCCTGGTGGTGGAGTTACAAGAAGCTGGACAGTTACGATCACTCCAGTTGCAGCCTACACAGGCTCAGCAGTGGTAGTTATCGGACCAACGGTATCTAACTTGGCAACATTTAACTTCAATGCTACTATCGGTGACTCTTCACTAGCAAACGTTTTAACTGCTGGTACATATACTATTACTACAACCTTTACTGATGTTCTTGGTGCAGCAAGCTGTACTACAGTTCCGAATGTAACGGCACCACTGACAGTTAATACCCGTCCGGTTCGCCCAGTAGTTGATTTCGTAACTCCAGTATGTGCTGGTAACTATCCTCAGGGATACTCAATAACAAACTATAACGGCGCCTATCTATACCAAACTGGTGCAGGTACGACTGCCGGCATTGTAATCACCCTCCTAGGTGGTGGCGGAACTACAAACGGTACGGCACAAACATTAGGTGCTGCACCTGCAATCTCAGTTACTAACTGGGGTGCTGCTGGAACGAAAACAGTACAAATCGACGCTACGGATCCTGTGGGATGCTTGCGCAGAACTGTTTACACACTAGTCGTTGTAGCTGCTCCTGCTAATCCGCAGCCAGCTCCTACGCCTCAAACTAATGCTTGTATTGACTCTCAGTACTTTGCAAATCCGGTTGCTGCTACGTTTGCAGTTAACCCTACGGCCCAGAAATACACGTATGCCGCTCCTACTCCTTTGGCTAATCACTGGTATCAGTGGTATGTAACTAACGGTTTCATAGTGAACGGTGGCAATATTTCTCAAGGAACTAACACAACAGCAACACTGAACCAAACTTCAATTCAAGTGGTTTGGACAGGTGCCACTCCTGGAAAAGTGAAATACTTAGTATTCACTAGCGATCCGGCCGTAGCGCTGCCTGCTCCGTGTTTTGCTACCTCGATAGAGCCAAACATCAATTTGCCAATTATTCCAAACTGGCCTCTGACCTTCACAACTTCGATTGTTGGACTGGCTGATATTTGCGAAGGCGCAATTGGAACTGTGCAACTTTCTGGTTCGAAGGTTGGACTTACGTATAGAGTTGAAGAGTGGAATGGTGCAACATGGTCTAACGTAGCTGCTGTAACGCAGGTTGCGGGTACCGGTGCTGCAATCAACATTACAATTCCTGCTTCGGTATTGACTTCGGTTAACCCAGCCCCTACTTGTACGCATCACGATCTTCGAGTTACTTCGATGGACCTTGCATTTGTGCCAGCGGGTGGAGCTTGTAACTGGACTCGCACTTCAGTAACAGGCAACGTTGACTATCATGTATTTGACAAACCAAATGATATTCCGGTTGTAAACAATACGCCTATCACTTGCGATGTTGACAACGTTACATTAACTGTTGGTACAGCTGGTCAGCCATCTCAGCCGACCGTACTTTATACTCTTGAGCGCAGTACAATTCCAGCTGGTGTATGGACTAACATCCAAACATTGAGTGGTAATAATGGCGCTTTGACAATGACTGACAACTCGACTGCAGGCATCGGTAGCACTAACTCGCTATTGAATGCAGATAATTATCAGTACAGAGTTACTGGAGCAATTGATCCAACAGCACAGTGCAATGCGGTATTCCCGCCAGGTAGTGGATGCGCAACCACAATGACTCAGATTCCCACTGCTAGAATATTTGCTGATCCACTTAACCCTACAGTAACATTTGTTCCAAACCCAGTTTGCTGGGAAAGTAACATTACTGTAGACCTTGCTTCAACTCAAGCAGGCGTGCGTTACGAAGTAAAGGTTGGAGCTACTTCATTGTCTCCAGTTCAATACATATTTGGAGATGGTAATCCTAAGAACTTGGTGTTTAACTCCACTTTGATTCAAGCTGCCAACCCTTCAAACTTCGTTGTTATAAACAATGTAAATGTTCAGGCTGTTCTTATTTCGAATGGCACGTACCCACGTCAAGTACCTCCGTCCGGATGTCCTGCAACGTACGGTTCGACCAACATTACAGTTAATGAAAAACCTGTTGCCTCAATCTCGGGTAGTGCAGTTGCTTGTGGACCATCCACTGCCAACTACACAGCCGCTGCCGTAACTCCTTCTCCTACTTCAACATTCGATTGGAGAATCGAGCCGGTTCCGGGTGCGCCTTCAGGAACCACACCAATGACGGCTAATAATACTGGTAACCTAACAGTTAACCCGTATACAGTAAACTGGGGAGTTCATTTACTTAATTGTGATGGTACGTATAACCCATTTGCAGCCATCGTTAGATTGATTGCAACGAATTCACATGGTTGCACTGACACAGCGTTCCATAACGTTACCGTGCAGCCTACAGTTAACGATGCAGCAATTAGTGGTGATCTTCAGGCTTGTATCTATGGTGGCTTTGAAGCACACCTTAAGACGTACACTATTGCACGTCCGGGCGTTTGTGTGTTCCCAACTGGAACTACATACTTATGGGCAATGCCGGTAGGTACAGTAAGTGGTACTATTCGCAGTGGTCAGAATACAACTTCGATCATCTCTGAATGGAATACTACCGGTGGTACTGGTATAGGAACTGTTTCTTGTACAGTGACTCTACCAATTACTCATGGTGGATGTGCAACAACCAGCACGTTTGATGTTCAGGTTTACCCACTTCCGGTACCGGTTGTAAATGGTCCGGCTTCGGTTTGTCAAAACCAAGCAGGTACTATCTACACTGCAGACATATATGCTACAGACACTTACAACTGGCAAGTTGTTGGTGGAACTATCGTAGGTGGTGCAGGTGCAGGAACAATTGCTTCTCCAGCAACTCGCAGTGGTGTTAATCTTAACACAATCACTGTTAATTGGTTGGATCAAGCAAATCAAAATGCATACGTACGCTTAACTCAGGTAAGTGCAGTTGGATGTATGAACGTTACGAACTTCTTTGTTACGGTCAATCCAACTCCAACACCATCTATTAATGGTGCCGACCTTACTTGCGACAACAGCGTTTACACTTATTCAACTGCGAACAATGCTCCGACAAATTCATATCAGTGGACAGTAACTGGTAATGCAACCATTACTGGTGGTCCTAACCAAGCAACTTCTACTGTGTTAACTGGTGCAATTGGCGGCGGTGCTTCGTTCACGCTTACACTAACAGAAACCATCATAGCTACTACATGTACTAAGACGGTAAACAAAGTTGTAACCATCCTTCAAAAGCCAAATCCATCCATCACTCGAGTTTCACCAGCTGGTGGATCCGTTGGTGGTGCATGCTTGAACCAATCAATTACGTATGGTAACTCTGATCCAGTTGCTGCTAGCCCTAGCTACAGCTACTTGTGGACTGTGGCCAACGGTTCGATTGTAGGAAGCAATTCGGCTGCGACTGTTCAGGTTACTTGGAATACTGTTGGAACTGGCTCGGTATCACTAGCTAAGTGGCACACAGGTTCTCAGTGCACAACATCGGTATCTCAATCAGTAACAATTGTTAATCCTCCGGCACCGGCTATCTCGGGTCCACTTGCAGTGTGCGGTACTAGTACTCAAACGTACTCTACAGCTAACATCGCTGGTAACACCTATGAATGGTCGATCCTTGCTAACGGAACAATTACAGCTGGTGGCACAACAAACGCTGCCGTAGTATTGTTTGACAATCCAACGCCAGGTGGAAGTCTTGCTTCAACTATCTCTGTTGTTGAGACTAACACTCTAAGCGGATGTGTTGGTAATGCTAACGTAGTAGTTGCCATCAGGTACCAGCCGCAAGTTGCGACTGTTACTCGCGTGACTCCAGTTGGTGCTGCTAATCAAGCTTGCAACAATGATGTGATTACATATTCGATTCCCACAAATACTGGTTCAACCTATCAGTGGACGGTTACTGGTGGTACTATCTCTTCAGGTGCTACTACTCCAACCGTAACATTGATGTGGACTAACGTTGGAACTCAAACACTAACGGTTGTAGAAAAAGATGCTACCGGAAACTGTTCCGCAACATCAGTATTGAACGTTGGCGTGACTTACAAGCCGACACCTTCAATCTCTGGAAACGCGACACCGTGTACTGGTCAGACTTATACGTATTCTACAGCAAATGTTGCCGGTAGCACATACGCTTGGTCATTGCCTCTATTTGGTGGAAACATCACTTCGGGCGTGAATTCAAACACTATCACAGTTGAGTGGACACTTTCGGGTGCTCGCTCAGTTGAAGTGACTGAAACAAACGGACTGTGTACAGCTACCACAACTCTAAACGTTACTGTTGGTAAGACGCCTACTACAACTACAATCGCTCGTACTTCCCCAGTGGGAACGTTGGGTCAGGCATGTAATGGTCAGACAATTACGTACACTACTCCAAATAATGGAACAAGTACGTATTTGTGGACTGTAACTGGTGGTACAATCACTGGTGCTAATAACACAAATGCTGTTTCAGTGCAATGGACGGTACTTGGAAATCAGACTCTAACGGTTCTTGAAACAACAATTGGTACAACTTGCTCGAAAACAGCAGTACAAACAGTTGCCGTTGAAGACCAACCAGCTCCTACAATTGCTGGCCCTACTCCAATTTGCTCTGGTACTAATGGCACATATAGTGTGACTGCGGTTGCTGGACATACCTATAATTGGAGCATCAGCGGCGGCGGAACAATTATCAGCAGCACAACTGCAAGCACATTAACAGTTAATTGGACCACAGCTGGTTCACAAACTGTAACTGTTGTTCAGGGAAATGCTACAGGTAACTGTACTGCTACAGCCAACTTGACTGTTGTAGTTGATCAGACTCCGGCACAAACTTCGATCGCAGGTGCTGCGACAGTTTGTAACGGAACTTCACAAGCGTACAGTGTGACTAGCATCGCAGGTCAGACTTACGTTTGGACAGTAACGGGTGGTAACATTACTGCCGGTGCTGGAACAAATGCAATCACGGTTCAGTGGACTGCACTTGGAAGCCAAACTGTTAGTGTTAACATTTCGACAACTGGAACAGTATGTACTAAAACATTGTCACAGAATATCGCTGTAGAATTCCAACCTAATCCGGTTATAACTGGACCGGCAGTGGTTTGTACGGGATCTTCTTACGGTTACTCTACTCCATCGAACGCTGGTAGCAGCTACGCATGGACAGTAACTGGCGGTACAATTACTAGCGGTGCGGCTTCAAGTTCAATTACAGTATTGTGGACGGCATCTGGCAACCAAACGGTGTCGGTTACTGAAACTAACTCTACTGGTAACTGCTTCAAGTCTACTTCACTAGTTGTATCTGTAGGAGTTACTCCAACAACTACAGCAATCTCTAGAACATCACCAGCGGGTAGTGTTGGACAAGCTTGTCAAGGCGAAACCATCACATACACAACTCCATCTAATGCGGGCTCTTCGTACTTGTGGACAGCTACTGGTGGATCGTTTGTTGGTTCGACTACTACTAACCAAGCTGTTGTTACTTGGAATGTTCTTGGAACTCAAACATTAACTGTTGTGGAAACAACAACAGGAACTAACTGTTCTAAAACAGCTGTTCAGAATGTTTCGGTTACTTACAAGCCAACTCCAAATATTAGCGGCGCCTTTGTAGTATGTACGAATAAGATTCACACGTATACAACTCCTGCTGTGAGCGGTAGTAATTATGTGTGGACAATTACTCCTACTACTGCATTTGCAAATATCAGTGGATATCCAAACTCACATAACATAACTGTTCAGTGGATCCAACCGGGTCTGCACACAATTACGCTTACTGAGACTAACGGTGCAGGTGGTTGCTTCACTACTGTGACTCAACAAATCCTTGTTAATGATATTCCTACTCCGTTTATCACGTCAACTACTGGATACGGAAACCCTGTGGGTCGCCGTCCGGGAATCGTTTGCGCTCTTAGCAATCACACGTATGCAGTAACTGCAACTCCTGGTAACGTGTTTAACTGGACAGTGGTTGGTGGTTCGATTGTAACTGGTCAGAATACCAGCACGATCAACGTAACGTGGGGTGGATCTGGATTGGGTAGTATAGCGGTTACTGAAACCGTTCCTGGATCTGATTGCCGGACTACTAAGAGAGATACAATTGATATTCGTCCAAAACCAACTCCTAACGTTACTGGTCAGGTGAACCCATGTGGTGGAAGTGTACAAGTGTACACAACTCCATTGGTTGCCGGAAACAGCTACTTATGGACTGTTGTTGGCGGATCGTTTGTTCAAACAAGCGTGGACACAATTCAAGTTACTTGGCAGTCGCCAGTATGGCCTAACACAATTGCGGGATCTGTTTCCGTAACTGAGTGGGTAACTGATGTACTTCCAAATCAAAGTTGCCTGACTAGCTTTACTCTTAACACAACAGTTCGTCCAAACCCACCAGTTCCTACTATTACTGGATCTGCAGTTATCTGTGCAACAGATAGCTCAACAACTCCAATAACTGTTAACGTTGGTACTTACACTTCAAGTAATCCTGGTAGTGTGACTTTCAACTGGACTGTTTCATCGAACGGAACAATTGTTGGTGGTCAAGGATCTACAGTGCTTAGTGTTGAATGGGCTAACGCATCAACAGTTCCAACTACAGGATCTGTTAACGTTACACACACTTCAACATTCGGTTGTACTAGCAGCGCTTCATTCGCGGTTACTATTAATCCGCTTCCGAAGCCAGCTATTACGGGTGTACGTTCAGTTTGTCAGAACGCAATTCATACATATAGCACGCCTGGACTTCCAGGTAATGCCTACGTATGGACTCTAACAGGTGGAAATATCATTCGTAGTGGTCAGGGAACTCCTAACATTATAGTTGAGTGGACCTTGCCTGGTACTTATACGCTTACAGTGACAGAGACTAACACTTTTGGATGTGTTGTTAGTAACGCAATTGCCGTGACAGTAAATGCTCTTCCAACTGCGAAAATTGCAGCATCTGGATTGACAACATTCTGTCAAGGTGGCGATGTTACCCTTACCGCACCAATTGGATTTGCCTCTTATGTATGGTCAACTGGAAATACAGGTCGTAGCATAGTTGTTCGTTCCACCGGTACTTACTGGGTTCGTGTAACTGATGCAAACGGTTGTTCAAACAGCTCAGATACATTGGTTGTTAACGTATTCCCAAGCACTCTTCCAATCATAACTGTAAATGCTCCAACTACGTTCTGCGAAGATGGAAGTGTGACCCTTACGGCACCAGCAGGCTTCTCAGCTTACTTGTGGTCGACAGGTCAATCAACACAGTCAATCGTTGTAACTAAAACAGGTACGTATACTGTAACAATTGCAGACGGTAATGGATGTACCGGAACTTCAACTGAAGTTGATGTGTTCGTGAATCCAAAACCTGCCCCAGTTCTCACTGTAATCGGTGCAACCAATATTTGTAATGGTGATTCAGTTGAAGTTAGAGCTCCAGCTGGTTACGTTTCATATACTTGGACATCTAAGACAGGTGTAACCTACCCTGCTACTCGCACGATTAAGGTTACTCAATCTGATACTGTGGTCTGTAGAGTTGTTGACTTGAATGGTTGCATTGGAACTTCAGATACAGTTAAGGTGAAGATGAATCCTATCATCAAGCCTGTTGTTATGGCAAATGGCCCAACAACATTCTGCTCAGGAAGTGCAGTTACGCTTAGTGCACCTGCAGGATATGCAACATACTTATGGTCAAATGGAGCTACTACTCGCGAAATCATCGTTAAAGATGGTGGTAATTACAAGGTAGTCGCAGCAAATCAGGCCCTATGTCAAATCGAGTCTTCAATTACTACTGTTGTTGTTAACGACCTTCCAATTCGCCCAACAATTTCAAGAAGAGGCGATACACTAACTGTAACTTCTCTTGATGCTACTACTTACCAGTGGTATCGCGATGGAAATGTTATTGTTGGTGCTGTAAATGTCAAATTGGTAGTTGGATTACCTGGTGTTTACAATGTTGGAATCGCTGACTTGAATACTTGCGCATCAGTTTCTGATGATTATGAAGTAGTCCTTACAAATGTGGAAGACGATATTGTTGCAGGTCGTGGCGCGGAACTTCGCGTATTCCCGAATCCAACAAGTGGTCAGTTCACAGTAGAGACAGTAATCACTGAAGCTGGTCCAGTACGTATCGAACTTGTTAACGCAGTTGGCGAGTTGGTACTTACAGCTAATGAAATGTCAAATGGTGGCCAGTTCCGCACATCGCTAACGATGGGCGAGCTAGCAAGCGGAGTTTATAACGTTGTAGTAACAACGGGTAATCATCGTTGGACCGTTCGCTTGGTTCGTCAGTAAGACTTCTTACTGGTGCTAAGGCTAAAAAATTGGGGCGTACTTATGTGCGCCCTTTTTTTTTAGGGATACCTAGCTGAACTGTAACACATAAGACTGTTATGGAATTTTGAGAGTACGTGGGCAATCTGTGAGTTTGAATTGTAACAAGTTGCACTACGCGCAGACTTGCAAGTTGAGTTGATAATCAGTAAACCTTTAATCATAAAATATTGATAGTAAATAAATGAACCCCATTAGAAACCTTTTGTTGTCAGTAGTTGTACTGCTTCTTATCCTACATGTACCCGTGTTTGCAACCTCAACCGGAATTACAATGCGCACACTCAACAGTCAAGGAGGCTGCGGTCCGGGAGGCTGTCACAATACAGTGGCAAGCACTCAAACTCAGTTAAGCATCTTGGAAGCAGTTGCCGGTGAGTTGCATGTAGATGCAGGTCAAACGCTGACGCTTACATTGAAAGTTGCGCATTCGCAACGTCCAGCCGCCGGAGTGAATATCGCCGTGAAAAGTATGCTTCAAAGTGGTGTTGATATTGGAACTCTTGAAAGGATTCCCGGGGCAGGCCTGCATCTGCAGGGACCTGAACTGACACATGATGGCCCGAAAGCACTAACTAATGGAGCCGTAGAGTTTGCCTTTAAATGGAAAGCCCCCTCACAAGCTGGCGAGTACTACCTACACGCCGTTGGCAATGCTGTTAACTTAAACGGTAACCGAGATGCAAATGATATTTGGAATTGGTTGACCCCAATAAAAATCATCGTGAACCCCCCAAACTCCGTGTATGAGGCAACTGTTATCTCGAAAGCTTCCGTCAGACCCCTTCCAGCCCACGACGAAGCCATTGTAACTGCAAATACCATTGCTGGCGAAATCGTGTTGATACAAATAACTGATATCGGCGGCAGAGTAGTCAAGAGGGAATCATTAATTTCAAACAGCAATTTGATGGTATATTCTTGGAACGGGCTTTCTGATTCAGGTTTACCCGCGGAATCAGGTGTATACTTCGTCACATTTCTGTGTAAGAACTCCGCTTCAAGTGGTACTATAGTTTGGGCCAGTCACAATTGATACAGCGATACAAGTAGGAATATCGGTGGAACATAGTGTGAACGTAGTGAGCGT
>JABMNI010000074.1 GCA_013204605.1 Ignavibacteria bacterium | reverse complement strand
TTTTGCCTTCAGCTTTTGCCCTCTGGGTTTTGCCTTCAGCTTTTGCCTTTAGATATCTATATGGCTCCCAACCTCCAGCACCCTCTTATTCGGTGCGCCGTAGTACTTAGATGGTGTGCGGGAATTCCGATGCATGAGCACAAAAAATTCTTTGCGCCATTTCTGCATTCCCTTTTTGGTTTTTGCGGTGAGCGTTTCGTGACCCAGCACAAAAATCGCATCGGTAATATCGACCGGGATGTCGTACTCAGGTAAATACATTAAATCTTCCATCAAATTCAACTGGTCCATAAAGCCGTAGTTGAGCACAACTTGGTAGAAGTTTTTTGGAAGGGGCTTTACGTGAATTCTATCGGCATGGTCAACGTGGGCGTCGGGAAGGATATTTACGTTTAGGAGTACGATGGTCTCGTGACGGCACCGATTGTATTTCAAGTTCGACACTAATGCCGGTGGCGCGGTATCTGGATATCCGGTCATGTACAGTGCGGTACCGGGTACTACTTTGTAGGCATCGATTTGCGAAGTGAGTATTTCACTGAGCGACATGTTGCGTCGTTCAATTGCATCGCGCAACATAATGCGTCCCCTGCGCCAAGTAATCATAATCATAAATATTACGGCTGCCAATACTAAAGGCACATATCCACCATCAAAAAACTTCAAAGCATTTGCTATGAATAATGACAGGTCGGAAAGCAGAAAAATCGTAAATGCAACAAGGGTAAGTGCCACGCCCCACTTAGCAATATCGCGCATTGCTCTCCATGCTAAAATTGTTGTTAACACCATGGCTGTAGACACAGCGATACCATACGCCGCGGCCAGATTTCCGGACGATTGAAAAACAATTACCAGTAAGACGGTAAGTGCAAATAGAATCCAATTGACTAAAGGAATGTATATCTGACCCCGTTCTTCACCTGAAGTGTGCTTGACTAACATTCGAGGTAAATAGCCAAGTTGAAGCGCCTGCCAAGTAATCGAGAATGCGCCAGAAATAACCGCTTGCGAAGCAATTACGGTGGCGAAGGCGGAAAGAATAACTAGTGGGATTACTCCCCAAGACGGCACCATGTGGAAGAACGGGCTCGCAACCGTTGACGCGACATCCCCTTCACGCAACAACAAAGCCCCCTGCCCAAAATAATTCAGCATTAGTGCTGGCAATGCCAAGATGAACCAACCATACCGTATTGGTTTTGCACCGAAGTGCCCCATGTCGGCATACACGGTTTCACCGCCGGTTACCACAAGGAATACACTACCAAGCACAACGGCACCGGTCCAACCATGAAGCATAAAAAATTGAACTGCGTAGTAAGGGTTAACAGCGGCCAACACTTCGGGTGCGTTAATAATGGAGACCACACCTAAAGTTCCAAGTACGCAAAACCATAAAATCATGAAGGGTCCGAATATCTTCCCGATTCCACCAGTTCCGCGTTTCTGTATGTAGAACAGACCGAATAAAATTATCAACGTCAGTGGTACAACAATTGATTCTAACCCAGGTGCGGCTACTTTTAGTCCTTCAACTGCAGACAATACTGAAATGGCAGGCGTTATAACACCATCGCCGTACAACAATGCCGCGCCAAAGAGGCCTAGTGCAAACACGATTGGAATAAACTTAGCGTTCTTTATGAGCGGCGTAACGAGCTCCATAAGAGCTAACTCACCACCTTCACCCTTGTTGTCGAAGCGCATAATTACAACAAGGTATTTTATGCTCACAATAAGTGTTAGTGCCCAGAATACGAGTGATAGTATTCCTAAAACCTCGTTTTCACCCGTTCCCAACCCATAGTGCGGCGAAAAGCACTCTTTAATTGCGTAAAGGGGGCTGGTCCCGATGTCGCCATACACCACGCCTATAGCGGCTATGGTAAGCTTGGTTAAACGCGAACGTTCGGTTGAACCATTTTTCTCGGCTGCGCCGTGGCTCATATTTCAGTATACATATCGTTTGTGTTATGCTGCAATTGAAGAGGGCAAAACTATGGAATAAATCAATTGCGAATTACGAATTATGAATTACGAAACTCACACCCGTCCTCGGCTTCCAGGAACAAATGAACGCCGGAACGGTGTTTGTTTGTTCGTCTAATTCGTAACTGTCAATTCGTAACTGATAAATACCACAATTCGGAACCTGCAATTTTACTAACTTGCATTGAGACAACTTTAGTCGTCTTCTCAAACAAGAGTATTGTTTTGCGTTGTAGAATTTGACTGACTCAATTTCAAAAATGAAAATTATACTTGACAAATTGCCTCAGATGCAGTATTTTATACGTACGTAGAAATAACTACGGAGTTAAAAAACTATTTTTTTCTGAGGTATCATGTTATTTTTCGGCCACTCGCTTATTAGTTAGTCTTTGCCTATTTGTGCTGTTTGCAGGGGCAACGCCTAATTTGATAGCCCAAGGCTGCCCACCTGGGTATCTTCCAAAGTCAATAAACGTTTTTTACCAGTACAATGGTAATTGTTGCGAGGTTAGAATTGACTATTGTGAAAAGGGTACTACAACTAGTTATGACGTGATAATGGGAACTTATACACTATTAGGGGCTGGGTGCTGGGGAATCAACCCTAATTCCCCCCCCTCCAGTCATACCCAACAATTTCTTCGAATGGGCCAGAAAAAAAATTGTCTACGCGCATTGGTTGACAGCAAACCCGCCACTTGAAACTTGCCCCGCTACGTCTACTGTCATTTTTGGTCAAGTGGCGGCTACATGCTACAAGTGGGTATTAGTTACTGAAGGGGTTTCGCCGTTTCAGTATCAAACTTGGCAGTTAGCCCCGTGTAGTGAAGTGGTATGTAAGCGAGTCTGTGCCGTATGCATATCTCCTAATGAAGTTGATCCTTGCACGGCAGAGCCAATGGTAACTATTGCAGGCTGTACGCTAACCGGTCCATCATGCATAGACCCCGTTTATCCGCACGATTTAGACTGCAACATTAATCATTGCGGAAGCTAGAATTAGAACCTTGAGTCTAAAAGTTTTGGAACAGTAAACCATGAAACATCAAACACTATTATTCGCGATCTTACTCGCCTCACTGTGTGTTAGTCACGCTCAGCAAATAACAACGGTATCGCCCTTATTAGGCGCTAGGATTGCCCAAGTTGTCAGCTTGACACCGTATAACGATTCATAGTACGTAGTATATCAGGGTGGTGCCGTTGGTGTGTTTGATTCGACACTCAAATTCGTGCGTTCATTGGCCGAGGTACGAAACATGCTGATTGAGCAGTCTTTTGAATATCGTGGCGACCTATTCTTTCGTACGAGTGATAACAAGATGTTGATTAAGGGGCTTGGTGGAATTTGGCAAAGGTTTAGTTTCGGTAATTGTCGCGTGTTTCTTGATAATGAATTGAAACCGTACGTTCTTTCAGAATCCGGAATTAGCACGTTCGAGCGCATTGGTATCGAATGGAGCGTGAGATCTACTGGATATGAAGCACCATTTGCAGATTCTGTTGACAGATTTGCAATTCTTAGGGATACGATTCTTTTATCGTTCAGATCTGAAGACTCTCCTTTGCGTTATTACTCGGATGGTTTGCTAGTTGGGGAATCAAGAATATTCGGTGGCGAGTTGATTTTCAATACACTTTTTGGAAATCGCCTCATTATGTCAAATGGAGCATACGTATATCTTGCCCCAGCGAATAGTCTGTTAAAAGAAAAGTGGGAACCTATTCGAGAAGACACTACGGTCCTAGTAACGTTGGGGTGTTTACCTAGGTATCAAAAAGACTCGCGACTATACTTCACATCCCAATCCGCTTCCATCGGAAATTATCAAACCTATTATATCGACAGTAATGGGAGTGCAATACAAGCCAATGATTCAATTCAAAAGCACAGTGTAAGAGCCAACAATGTTTATGGTGATTCTGATGCTACGTACATTACCTACTCTGACCGTAGCGTTTCTCGACTTAGGGACGAAACGGTTGCGATTGCTGAAGGTCTATTGGCAAAAGGGTCAAGCTTAGGAAACATCAGTACCATTTTACATAAGGGAAAATTCGTCACTACCGCCCTATACAGCACTACAAAAGGCAGCAATCAATCGGGTTCAGCATCCTTGATATACATTGATTCAGCAGGCATTGTGTTTCCTTTTGGCGAATTCAATGCTGAATCTCCAACTAAAAGCAGCCGAATAGTTCAGATGTATGAGACTCAGTTAGGCACGGAAATCATAGTAACCGACGCAGAGATTGTAGTAAAGTCAAAAAAAGCGCAGATGTGGGAACTTCTGCGTAGCTTCTTGCCTAAACGTATCTCTTCAGGAAGTGTTCATCAACCTCTCCCAGGTATGTTTGTTATTGGTGGGCAGATAATGTTCTCGACAGACAACGAGGAAACGTGGAAGAACGTAGTCGTTAACGGACTGAAGTGGTCCGTCGAATCCGCCGTAGCCAACGAGAATCGGCTGTGGTTAAAGGACTATTTCAACCTGTATTATGTTGACTTGCCTCTGAAGTCGGACACGGTGACAGCAACGCAGTTAGCTTATTCAGCTCGGAATTTCTCTCCAAAATTGATAGGGTTAATTGATGGAAAAATTACCTTGGTAGGAGTGGATGTTTGGGAAGGCGTTAACGTCAATTCTGGAGTTGTGAAAAGCCTGTATCAGATTTTTGTAGATCCAATTACAACAGAGTTAGATTCATCTGTCGTCCAGTTATCGACGCCTTCAACCGGCTTACGCACCTTCAATTTTAACGGAGAAGTCGGCTTATACAGACTCACAGACCAACAGTTTTCCACCTTGCATTCTGACTTTGAAACAGCACCAATAAGTATTGCTTCAGATTCAACGAGCACCGTATCAGACATTGGTTTATCTGATATTCATACTGTAGATGATTCAACCTTTGTGGTTGCTTCTGCGGTGAATAATGTGCAGTACACGGTTTCACTGAAGCGGTCACAGGTTTCTTCTGTTGAGTCGATCGATCAAAACATCATACATGTGTACATAGATCAATTGTACCCCAATCCGGCGTCGATAAAAACAACTCTGCAGTTTGGCCGACACAACACGGCAGATCCAGCTTCGACACAGTTGCAGTTGGTGGACATGTCGGGTGCCGTTGTTAAGGACTTCACAAAAAAAGTTGACTTCAATATCCCAGCTGGAACCTTGCAAACCGTAACTTTAGAGTTGGATGAGGTGGCCTCCGGCAACTATTTGCTTGTTATGCGAAACAAGGGCATCAGTGATGCTAGAATCTTGATCGTTCAGAAGTAGCACGTTCTCTGAGTCAATTACGAATGGCGAATTACGAATTACAAAATCCGTCCGATCTCTACGACCGTCCTCGGCTAACTCCAAATAGTCAAATCATAGTTCATAAACATTAAATCGTAGTCTCTTCCCCGTCCTCGGCTTCCACGAACAAATGAACGCCGGAACGGTGTTTATTTGTTCGTCTAATTCGTAATTCCTAATTCGTAATTGACTATTACTCGAACGCCGCTATTCCCGTTATGTCCTGCCCCAAGATTAGCGTGTGCATCTCATGCGTGCCTTCGTAGGTTTTCACTGATTCAAGATTAGCCGCATGACGCATTACTGGATATTCGTCTAGGATGCCGTTGGCGCCATGAATCTCGCGGCTCATGCGCGCTATGGTGAGGGCCATTTCGCAGTTGTTGCGTTTGACGAGTGAGACTTGCTGCGGACGCAACGTTTTGGCGTCTTTGATTTTTGCTACTCTCCAGCAAATCATCTGAGCCTTGGTGATCTCGTTCAGCATAAACACAAGCTTGTCTTGCGTAAGCTGGAAGCCGGCAATGGGCTTTCCAAACTGAATTCTACTCTTTGCATAGTTGAGCGAGCTGTCGTAACATGCCATTGCAGCGCCCACCACTCCCCAGGAAATTCCAAAACGTGCTTGGGTGAGGCATCCCAACGGACCCTTCAAACCCTCAACGCCTGGAAGAATGTTTTCTTCGGGCAGGAACACATCCTGAAAAACCAGTTCAGATGTAACCGACGCTCGCAGCGAGTGCTTGCCCTTCATTTCCGGGGCTGAAAACCCCTTCATTCCCTTTTCAACCAAGAATCCGCGCACTACGCCGTCAAGTTTGGCCCAAACCACCGCCACATCGGCCAAGGTTCCATTTGTTATCCACATTTTAGCGCCATTTAACACAAAGCCCCCTTCAACACGCTTAGCATTGGTGAGCATTCCGGCGGGATTGCTACCGGCATCGGGCTCCGTAAGTCCAAAGCAGCCAATGGCTTCGCCCGCCGCAAGCTTTGGCAACCACTTCTGCCGTTGCTCTTCCGAGCCGTATGTATAAATCGGGTACATAACCAGCGAACTCTGCACCGAAGCGAACGAGCGTATGCCGGAATCGCCGCGCTCGAGCTCCTGCATGGCCAGACCATAACATACATTATTTAGACCCGCTCCACCGTATTCTTGAGGCAAATTGATGCCAAAAAGGCCAATTTCGGCCATTTTTTTCACCAAATGGAGCGGAAACTCGCCAGCACGAGCTGCATGCTCGATAATCGGCAAAATCTCGTTATCCACAAAGTCACGCACGGTTTGTCTGACCAAAAGCTCTTCTTCGGTCAGCAATTCATCAAGATTCAGGTAGTCGGGGGATTGGAAAGCCATAAAAGTACTATTTGGTAAGGGGCTAAATGGAACAGACAACGAAATTAAGGATTTCGGCGTGAAGGGTAACCTACACATATAAACAATTGGGGGGTTCCTGTGGAAAAACTTCTTATATTTGTTGTTCGGAGATGAAGAGGATGGGCTTGTAGCCCATTTTTTGTTTTACATACCGATCGTTCGATTTGGCACTGACCGTTGTTCCGGCCCATATAGAAGAAGCAATCGAGCAAAGCTGTAAGGCTGCTGGAGTTAGCGTTATATCGGTGCTGGTGCGCGGACAGCACCGTCAGCTTAAGCTTGAAATATCCGTAGATGCCGTAGATGGAATAACGCATGAGCACTGCGCTCACGTAAGCCGCGGGATTGACGAGCGGCTTGAGAATGATGAATGGTTCGACCGCCTTCAGGCTGTCGAAATTTCTTCGCCCGGTGCCGATGTCCCGGTGCGATTTCTATGGCAACTTAACAAGCACGTTGGCAGGGTAGTAAGCTTGACTCTCAACAACAACGAAGTATGCGAAGGTGAGCTACTTGAAATTGATGATGAGAAAATAGTACTACGTCAACTTAAAAAGAAAACTGAAAGTTCAATTGTTACCTTGTGTGCCGACGTTAAAGAAGCACACGTTGTAATAAAGTTCTAAACAACCTATCCACTGGTCAGTCCGCTCGGTTTAGTCGGGGCGAGTTGATTAAGAATAACTAGACAACACCATGGCACGACGCAAGGTCAAACAGCAAGTCGACAATAAGAAGCTCATAATCGAGGCCTTCAATGAGATGGCGCGCGAAAAAAGTATCGATCGCGACTTGTTACAAGGAATCGTTGAAGAAACACTTTCACTGATGGTTAAAAAGAAGCACGGCCTAGAGTCGAACTTCGACATCATTGTGAATATGGAAAAAGGCGATATCGAAATCTACTTGATGAAAGAAGTTGTTGAAGAAGTAGAAAATCTTGAAACACAAATTTCATTAGAAGACGTTCGAAAAATCAAGGGCGACGAAATAGAAGTTGGCGATGAGTTGATCGAAGAGATCACGCTTGAAAATATCGCAGACTCATTCGGACGCCGACTAATTGCCCAAGCAATTCAAACATTAAACCAACGAATTCGGGACGTAGAAAAAGACAACATCTACGAAGAATACGCAAAGCGTGTTGGCGAAGTAATAATCGGCGAAATCTACCAGGTGCGTCCGAACAACATTCTAGTAATGCACAACAAAGTTGAAATGCGCCTCCCGCGCGAAGAGCAAATCCCTACCGAGCGTCTGAAAAAGAACCAGCAAGTAAAAGCAATTCTAAAAGAGGTACGCAGATCGGGTGGGGCAACGGGCTTACCAGATCTTATTCTAAGTCGTAGCGATGACTCGTATATGGCAAGATTGTTCGAGCAGGAGATCCCTGAAATCTACGACGGTATTATTGAGATAAAAGCCATTGCACGCGAGCCAGGCGAGCGCGCAAAAGTTGCTGTATTAAGCTACGATGAACGTGTTGATCCGGTTGGAGCTTGCGTGGGTATGAAGGGAATTCGTATTCACTCGATCGTTCGTGAGCTTAACAATGAGAATATCGATATCATCGAATTCACCGATGATCCCCGTTTGTTTATTGCGCGTGCGTTGTCGCCGGCAAAAGTGCGCGACGTACAAATCAACCACGATGAGCGTCAGGCAACGGTAATTGTGCCAGATGATCAAGTGAGCTTGGCAATTGGAAAGAACGGACAAAACGTTCGCCTTGCTTCGAAGCTAACGGGTTATTCACTTTCGTTAGTTAAAGAAGGCGCCGAAGATATCGAGCTAATTGAATTCCGCGATGAGTTAGGTAAAGAACTTTACGATAAACTTATTCATGCAGGAATTGATACTGCACGTGAATTCCTTGAAGCCGAACCTGAACTACTATTGACTATCACGTCGAAAGAAAAAATTCTTCACGTGCGTTCAGTAATGTTTGAAGAATTTGAAGAACGCGAAGACGAAGACTACTTGAAGCAACTAGAAGACACAGATTCGGGTGTTGTTGCTGTTGATGAAGATGAAACAGAAACAGAAACAGAAACTGAAACTGAAACTGAAAATGAAACTGAAACAGCAAACTAAGAATATGCA
>JABMNI010000073.1 GCA_013204605.1 Ignavibacteria bacterium | reverse complement strand
GAAGAAGCCGGTTGGCCGGGGAACTTTAGCCGGGGAAGAAGCCGGTTGGCCGGGGAACTTTAGCCGGAGAAGATCAGTTGACTGGACCCGCCACGGGGCCCACAATGCGTTCCTCGATGTTGGCATCGGATGAATCTCGACTGCCACGAATTCGGAAGTACACCGGACCGTTGTTTTTGTCGCAGGTGATATCGAGTTTTACGTTCGATGTCCCGCTGACGGTATTCGTCCACTTTAACGTTTTTGCAGTGGCATCACGCGTCCATCCACCGGCAAATGGCATCGACGAAATGGTACCGGTACATATATCTTCGGTGTTCGAAATCATTTCGACCAGCGTAATTTTTGCAAGCGTATCTCGCATTAGGGTTGCCTTCACGAAAATTGAATACTTCTATGTGCCTGGTCCAACTAGATCAACGTTAACCTGAAATGGATCAGCGCTGGCTGTGACCGGTGGCGGTGGAGGGGGCGGCGGTGGTGGCGGTGTGCAACTACCAAGAAGAACAGCAATTACAATTAACACTAACAACAAAATCCGAAGCATACTAACCAATGTGGAAATGTGAGAATGTCAATGTGATAATGTCAATGTGATAATGTGATTAACTACTTCCGCTCAGTGCAAACTACAACGCGAACGGCGTTAAAAATGATTCGTTCATCTGGCGTGTTGAAAGAGTGTGGTACTGCCTTTTCATCAATCACCACTCGGTGAGTTTTATGTTGTCCGTCTTGATTGTTAAAGTCCAACGCCAGGCGCACATTGTTGGCTCGTTCCAACGCAATTTTCTTACTCAACGGCTCATTTGCAAGTGGGGTTGAATACCCTGTAATTCTGATTGTGGAAGCTGGCTTTGCGGTACTCCGTATTTCCGATAACATTGAATCCAAACCCGATGGCACCTGCGTTGAATAGGCGTCGTAGAAGGGTATTAAATAGACGGAAGCGCTTTGATTGAAGCCCAGTATAGAGTTAGAATAACTAGCGCTTTCGCCTCTATTGTTTCTCGCCGTTAGCTGGTACGTCAGATCAACATCAGAAGATATTCTACCAACCGTGGCACTATCTAATACCCATTCCAATTGTTGTGGAATGCTAGTATTCCCGCTGAAGGATTTCAACACCGTTTCTGCCTGTGTAACCTTGAGCTCCCAAAATGTCAACTCTGCACCGGCTGAAATCCGCGGCTTAAAAAGCAACACTTCCTTCAAATTATCTACGTCGGACAATTCATGTGTTTGAAACTCAACCATCACACTTAAAACATCCGTGCAACTAGCTCTCAGTTCAACCCGTTGGTTAAATGCAGCGCCTGACTCAGTCTTTGAATCCCAGGCATACGTCGGGAGGTTCTGCGCTTCAACAGAAATACGGCTTTTGTCAATCTTGAAGTTCTCGTGTAGATAATGTTGAATTGAATTAGCTCTTCGGTACGATAATTCTTCATTCTCTCGTTCCAGTCCGAAGTTTGAATTGCACCCAACAAGCGTCACTGTACATTCCGGTAAGAGTTGTAGCGCTTTACCTAATCTCATCAACACCTCGTTCTGAAGCCGGACGAAGTAGTCAGGCCTATTCCATACTGTAGTTTTTGTTTGTTCACCCTCGTCCAGATAACGATTTGGAATCACTGCGCTGTTTTCGTCGAAAAAAACAAATGGCAGGAACGGCATGCAAGTCAAACCACCAAGCCACTGATCTATAGCCTCCACTTCTACACCAAAAACTGGAGTGGGAAACTGAGACTGCGTGTCTGGAATCAACAAGGTGTCGGTACGTTTCGTGGTAAGCGTGGTTATCACATCAAACGTGTTTTCTTCTACCTTCTCAGTCTTCGACTCCCTTCCTCGAATCACCTGTCGGGTAGGCACATTTCTTAACACCCGAACAGTGTCAACAATCTCCACCCCATGGTACAACACGTCCTTTATGCGTTGCCGCGTAGAATCTGCACAATCCAAAAAAGTGCTGCCCAATAATTCGCGCGTGTTGGCGCCACTCAACGTAGTTCCCACAACGCACATTATGCTCAACGAGCACAAAGTGTACATCAATTTGAAATGTTTTAACATAGAGTTGGCTCACTAACAGAGAATTCGACATCGAAATTTACTCAATTCCCGTTCGGCTGCTTACAGTGTAAAAGTAACTTGTTACTGTTAGGGGGCTTTCCAGCGCACTAGTTTTTGTTCTTGCGCAACAGAATCCATATCAGCGCCGCCAACACAAGCGTCAGCACAGCAAAGCACTTCTCCAAAACCGACTCTGCCAACACATTCCCCACTGTATTCAACAAAAACAACACAAGAAATACCCACAACACGGCGTTCAACACACGCGCAGGAATCTTGTGTTGTACATAGCCGCCTTTCAGCAACAGTACAACACCAAGCAACAGGTTAACCAGAATTGAAATGAATTCTAATACGTAGAGCTCGGAGTCTGATTCGATACGGCCACCCCACGCAATGCCATGCGGAATAATTTTCGCAATAATTCCAACATGGAAGATCACCACGGCGGTGAGAATTCCTAACAAAATCTTAATGGCGGTTTTTCGGTGCATAGGGGTTGGGGGGAAGTGTTACAATTTTAATGTCTAATCCGCCACGGTCGTACGGTTTTCTAATTGCGATATACTACATATCCATATAGCCCCTTGCAACATCTCGCACCTACAGTACAAAACTAGTTTACGCTTGCTCCTACTCTATCCACCCTACACGCTTTTTCCAATCTCGCTCTTCCTTTCGCTTGAGGATTGGGTTTGAAGGGGGCTGTTGGTTTTCCATTTCTGCGTTTTGCTGAATTATTGTTGTTTGTTCCTCAACTGTGTTAAGACCCATGGCGAGTCTTCTTTGATCTACTTTTTCAATGTCATCAAGCAAATAAGGACTCAGTATCCCCTGCTCATCCCAATCATATTGCGTTCCATAAAGCTGGGGTCTGCCCTCGAACATGGCTATTCGATCATTTAAATATGCCAACTGAATTTTACTTGCTGTACTCTCACCAACAAGAGAGGAAATCATCTCAACACACTTTTTCATAAATGCGGGCTTGCTTATTGCATGCTGTATAATAATCCATGCAGCTCTGTTTGCGTCGTTGCCAACTCTACTCACAGTAGGAAATCCAGTTTCGTCTATGATGTTGTTCAATACATCTGCATTCCTGTTATGCAATGCTTCCATTTCTGGGTTGTACCCGGCTGACATTTTGCCTTGTTGCAAAAGCCGTTCCCGAAGTTCGAAATCAGCATTGCACATATCTATTATGATTTTCGCAGTCTCGACGTCGGCTAGTTCTTGTTCACTTTTGCCATTCATATTCTTAGTCCGATTCTTCGCCAATCAACTCTGCGTTCTGTGCCTCTGTGGCAAAAAGCTCCGGATGGTTCCGAATTGTTAACAAGCCAAACATCATAACTAGGACAGACAGAACAATTGTTTGGACAACTAGCGACTTGTTAATCATAGTCATTGACTGTTCCGGCATTATTGCCAGAAAGAGCAACACGGTAATCAATCCCCTAGGGGCGATATACAAAAGAGGAGTTGCGGGAATCTTAACAAGCTTAAGTACAATCCATCTCACAAGCAGAATTGAAGCAACTATGGCCAACGCCCACGGAATGGTTTCGAGATTGATAATCTCGCTTGCTTCCAATAAATATCCAAACAGCAGAAAGAAAAGGGAACGAACAATGAAGGTGGCTTCGATTGTAACCTCCTTGAACTTTTTGACTTCCACGTCAAGTTTTTCTGGTCTCAACTTCTCTATCCACTTGAATCGTTTCAGCTCATCCAGATTTCCAAGGAACAGACCAAACACAAGAATAAATACTAAGCCTGGAAGGTGGTACACCTTGGAGACGGCGTAAATGAGGATAACAATAATTACGATGGGGGTAAAGGTTACGTGGTGCTCTAAGCGGCTAAGTAAAAATGACAGACCCAGTACGGATACAAACGAGATGGCAATTATGAGCACCAATTCCAAGGCGAATAATCCAAATGAGTCGACGTTGATTACCGCGTTCAATGCAATGAAGTTGAAAAACAGTACTCCAAAGATGTCCGATAAACTACTTTCGTAAATCGTGAATTCCCTATTGAATACAGTTAGATTTTTAACACTTGGTATGGCTATGGCGCTGCTGATAACACACAAAGGAATAACATTTACTAACGCCATTTTAAAAGGCACTTGTGTGAAATACTGAAGTACGAATGCGAACAGAAATGCAAGCACTATCATCGGTGCAAATGCACTTATGGAAGATTTTCTAACCAATGGTAGTTTCGATTTATTGAGCTCCAACTCCAACGAACCTTCCAATACAATCAAAATCAAACCAACGGTTCCAAGAATCGGTAACAGCGGGTTAAGGTCTGGTGGGTATATCGAAAAAAAATCTGTTGCCTGCTTAACGGCGAATCCTAGCATCAGCAATAGTATCACCGACGGGATCTTAGTGAGCTTCGAACTCACATCGAACAAATACGCTAACAACAACAGCAACGAAATTGTAATTATAATGGCGATGTCCATACTTCTCCTAAATCCCAACAAGTTTATAACATCGTCTTTTCACGATCTACCTAGCCTACCAGTCCCTAATTCGCGTCCGCAACAAATTTAGTGCACAACACCGCAACGCAAACCGACAAGCACCGAGAGTACGGTCTACCCCCAATTCACCGCCGCCACTCATTTACAGTATAGTATTGCTCAGTTTTTTTTAAATCATGAGTAGTCTGGGCTGAAAGGGGCTTGGTGGCTGAAACACAAAGCCCTTTACCCTCAAAAAAGCTTGAGAGTTCTAGTGGAGAACGACTATTTTTCTTACGTTAGAGGTGGCGTCGGTTGTGACGCGAAGTAGATACACTCCGGCTTGTAGGTGGCCAGTGTTGACTTCGATTTCTTGCGCGTTGGTTTCTGTTTGGGTGTGAATGAGGGTGCCATCTGCGCCTAGCAGGGAGATGGTGGCAGTGGTGGAGATGGAATCTAAGCGGATAAAAAATTTGTCGGTGCAGGGGTTGGGGAAAACGGGGATGGAATTGTGGTGGGTGTTTTCATACACGTTGGTGATGGTGCTGAGTTGGGCAATGAAGATGTCGGGGGTGATTGCGCTGCTGTCTTGAAGTTCAACTGTTGGACCGAATTGAATGATGCCGTTGAAGTTTCCCGTTACCAATACGCCACTTGAGTTTGGTACAACGCTTACGGAGTAGTCGTTGTTGGGTCCGCCGGCCGACACCGCCCACGCGAACTCACCCAATGCGTTCAAACCAGCCACGAACACATCGTTGCTGCCTAGGCTAGTTAGCGAGTATGTTCCTAAACCTATTGGCTGATTGTACGCGCCGGTAATTACAGCCCTACCTTGGGGATCAATACAAATGCCGGTAGCGGTGGCTAGTCCAACGGATTTGTTTACCCATTCAAATTGACCACTGGCGTTGCATTTAGCCACAAACACTTCGTGCCCCATGCCGGATGTACCCACAATAGTATATGGTCCAACGGCAATGGCACCATGAAAGGATCCGGTGATGTAGGCGTTGCCTAATGCATCGGCGGTAACGAACTTGCTTACACAATAGCCCGACGCTGCGCCGACTTTTTGTGAGTAGAGAACTTTTCCAGTTGCATCGAATTTTGTGAGAAATCCGTTCGACTCAACATTTCCTGCATCAAGGCTATCGGTATCGGAAAACTTTATGGTATTGAAAAAATCCCCGGTCACATAGCTGTTGCCTGCCGCATCAGTTACAATGCTGTTTGCAAAGTGCGAAAAACCATTATTCTGTTCCGTATTTAACCAAACCAGAGTGCCCCCTTCACTGAATTTTGCAACAAATATTTTCGATGACGAATACGGAAACACAGATATATGAAGGTCGCCGGTGGTGTAAATGTTGCCTTGTTGGTCGGAGCTCACTCCACCAGAATTATCGATGCCCACACCGTCTAACTTTCTAACCCAAACCAAATCACCAACGCCGCTATACTTCGCAACAAACACATCGTAACTGCCGGATGAAACCAGTTTAGTAAACGGCGGCTCGCCAAACTGCGCCGTGTTAAGAAATTGTCCACCCACCACAATGTTGCCCGCCGCGTCCACATTAATTCCGCTGACAGATATCGCCGAATCTGATGCAGCAATTCGCGCCCACAAAAAATTCCCCGCAGCATCTGCCTTGGCCACGTACGCGGATTTTACGCCGCTACTAAAAAGCACGGTACTACCAATTTTTATTGAGTCAGAAAACGTGCCCGCCACATAACTACTCCCCATTGCATCCACCGTATGCGCGCTCACCCGGGCGTTCCCCACCTCGCCCCCATGCACCGCCCACTGCCAACTCTGCGCGCTCGACTGAGCGTGCATAAGTGCAACAACAGCAAACACCAACACATTGCATTTCCACATAATAGGGTCCAAAGAAAATTACACCACCAACCACTGCACCGTATCTCTCGCCCACCCGCGCCGGCACAGACGCAACGTGAAACGCATTGGTTACTAGGGGTGTAGAAGGGGGCTAACCTGCTCAGGCCAAAAGGTAGCCCGCGTTATCGAGACTTGATATTAGGGCGCGTAGCAGATCCTTGCCACAAAAATTGACAACGTAGGTGCGGGAATTTTTGTTGGGGTAGGAGGCTATTAGACCGTGCGTTTTGAAACGGGCAATAACTTGTGAGACGGAGCTGGCTGAGCGACCTTTGAAGAATGGTTTGAACACGGCGGCATCGGACTGTTTGCTATTCAGCAGCGCACGTAGAATGTCGAACTCAAGTTTAGAAATGTTTCCCCTTTCGTACGCGTACGTGAGCGCGGGAACAAGAATTTTTGAGTGAAGAAATTCAACGTCTAACAGCAGGTCGATTTTTTCTATTTCTCTACGCAATCCCGATATCACAAAATCGCACCATTGCAACAGTCCGTCTTGACTGCCCGAATCGGCCATAGAGAGTCCGAGCATGTAGGCATCTCTATTCAAACAAAAAACTGCCGACGGATTTAGAATTCTGCCGTCTTCCACGCGGAACCCGGCTTTAATCAACATGGCATAGGTAAGCAATCTCCCCACCCTACCGTTTCCATTCGTGAACGGGTGAATGAGTTCAAAACGATGGTGACAAATCGCAATTCGTAATAGGTCGAAGCGAGAGTCTGGAGTCTGATTTGTAAACGCAACCAGCTCATCAATAAAACCACCCAATTCAAAAGCACTTGGTGGCTTGAAATGCGTACCGGTGATTACAACATCAGAGCTTCGAAAGTACCCCGGCTTCTTATCCCCCTCACCCCCTTCGTCGGGCCTTCTCAGATTCTTCACCGTCAACCTATGCAGTTCCTTCAAAAATGCTGCATCAATTTCCCTAGATGGGCTCTTCAGAAATTCACTCTCAATCCACTTCATCCCATCCTCAATATTCGCTATCTCACGCAACTTTTCAGTAGAATCTTCCTCACCATGAATTCTAGCCTCAACCAGTTCTTCAACCGTCGTCCGATTTCCCTCAATTCGGGCAGAGTTCAGACTCTCCAAAAAGTGATACACAGATTTTATCTGGAAAAACAACCCCGGCGGAGTGGTCCCACCCAGACGCCGCACCTTCAATTTTTCTAACTCAAGAATATTCTTTACCAGCACGGAATCGAATGCAGGAAACGGTATGTAAAGCTTAGGTACCATGACACGGCAATTTACGGATAAAGTAACTATACTTTAGATGAATGTTGTCTATAGCCTTATATTACAACGAGTTACACAGTGAAAACTCAAACTGCTACTTTAGATTTCTACAGAGTACAATTTATCCAGCCGGGCATTTTTCACGTAGCCTAAATGCTCAGCCGATACCGCCCCAGGTGTTCTAGCTCTTGCCACAAACACAAAGCCCCTTACAAGTATTTACCTGAAAGGGGCTGTGGGGTTCTTTGGTGGTCAGGGAGGGAATTGAACCCCCTTTGTAAACCCCCGTGTACCTTCAAGCCTTGACTTGTAGCGGCTAAATTGTAGTGTTTGAAATTGACTTGATTCATCTTGCTTTTATTCTTTTACGGTGTTGCTATTGAATCCAGAACACCTGCTTTACAAAACTACCATTAGTGCTGGGAAGTATGCTTGATCTGGATAGACTTATTATTATACATACCGTCATGGTTTGCTTCAGGACGGGGTCGATTTCCCTGCTAGAATTTTTGGCATCGATATAAAAACACACTAGTTGTACCTTGCCTACACCCACCCCCACCAGGGTATTACGAGTAATTTACCCCACCCCCTCCCCCTGGGATGAGTGTAAAAG
>JABMNI010000008.1 GCA_013204605.1 Ignavibacteria bacterium | reverse complement strand
GGTAGTGTCCAAATCTTAGTTGAAATATCACGAGGTTTTACTACGCTTCGATTTACGAAGAAATTCTGAAATAGAGTTCGCTAGATTTTTAACGTGTTTGTGATTGTGAAGTTTGTTCATTCGTCGTTCGGCTGTTAATGCTGCAAATGAAGCCCAACGCAGACGCTGATCTGTCGTGCACCAATTGGTTACATTTCGTGTCAATCTAGCCATTTGTCGGTTGAGGTTTTCAATACGATTTGTAGTTCCGAGTGACCGTGCAAAGAGCTTGTTCATACCAATGCGTTGTAACGTCAGCGTTTGCTCGAACCCTTCGCGCAGACTGTTGGCCGCGCTGAGGTTGATAAGGCTCAGTTGATCTACGCATTGCTGCAACTGTGCACGCGCCTCATTGTAATCGTCAATCTTCCAGATGGTGAAAAGCCGCATCTTCCATTCTGCTTGAATTGCCTCGGGCAGATACGATGCCACGTTCTCCGCTTTGTGAAAACGACACCGTTGATGCACGTGCATTCCGGCAAACACGGACTTCATCGCCGCAATGATGCCTTTACCTCCGTCAGACACCACCAGCATACCTGTGCCATGCTTCATTCCTCGCCGTACAAGTTTGCGAAGCATGTCGCCGACGGCTCGTGCATTCTCCGTACTGGTCTGTATCATGTCCAAGACATGCCCCACCCCATCGAGGTCGTAGCCGAGGGCCACAATGATCTGCTCTCTCTGGAATGTTTTACCATCGATCATCAATGCTACAAATGTTCGCTCGCTCAGTGACCGCTCCTGCAAGTGTTTGTATGCCGCCGCTGTCTGTTCAACCACGAGCGTACTGACTCGTGATTTACTCAAACCAAAGGCATCGGCCGTCGTCTCCACGATCGATCGGTAGTTGCGTGTACCCACACCTAGAGCTATGGCGTTGAGCAACTCTTCTCCTGGCTGGTCTGCCTTATGAAGCTCGGCATAGCTCTGAAGCCGTATGCACTCCTCGTTGCTCGTGTCACGCACGCGTGGCACCTCGATCGGCAACCGTTGATTCCCAATCTGAATGCTACCCGGATTCGTTCCGTGCCGTGAGTATCTCCCGTCATGTGGTTTCTCGTGCGTGTACCGCTCACCAGCCAGACTAGAGACCTCTTGTTGCATAACACCGTTCGCAACTATCCGTCCCAATTCTAATAAATCCTGAATGATCGCCGTTTGTGTAGACTGTGGCTGCTTCATCAGCCATTCAAGTCCGCGGGGTTTTGTATGTTCGTCCATGAGGTTCCTGCTTGTTGTTGATTATTGGCTTACTTTCCGTTAATCTACGACGTAGCTCGAACCTCGTTTTTATTTCAACTAGCTTTTGGACATTCCCCGTGCCGGTAATCGTACCAGCAAAAACGTTCATTTGTAATGCAAAAAAGCACAGCGCAGAAAGTAGTACACGAAAGCGTCTCATAAGCCTCAGGATGTATTGTGGTGTTAAACCGACCCGTCGGTCGGAATACAAATATAACCACAGTTTCATATCAGACTAGTAGAAAACTACCCTGTAAACTATACCAGGACTGAAAAGACGGCATTAGAAATACGTCTACCAGGACTGAAAAGACGGAGTTTAGAAATACGTTGAAATTCCGAACTGGATGGCACCAGTTTTGGCGGGTGGGTTGCCCAGCAGGTCGCGTTGGTGTTGGTAGCGGTAGTTGAGGCGTAGAACGGTGGTCGCGGTTGGACGGAATGCAAACGTTGGCATTATCGACCATAGATCGTCGGCGATGTTGCCGTTGGTTTCGTTGAAGGTGCCTTGGTTGTAGTCGACATACTCAAGGCGGACGCCGAGGTTGAGTCTTGCATTTTCCCAATCGAATATCGAGCCTTTGAAAACTGTTCCTATAATGTCTACAAAGCCCCCTAACTGCTCACTTCCAAAAGTTTGTGAATACGTGTCGGGGACGTCGATAAATATTTTTGCGACTTCGCCAGTGATGTAGAGATCGCCAGACAACATGGTGGTGTTGAAGTCGAGGGCGAGAGCGGTGACGGAGCGTTTTTTGTCGAGTACGATGCCGTCGGATTTCCACTTGTTGTACACGCCCGACATTACGGAAAGTCCGAGCTCACCAATCTGGCGGTGGCGCACGGCAAACTTTGCGGTATACATTGGCAGACCGCTGGCGTTTTCTTCGAACCGCGCCGGGTTCATTTTGCCTTCGGGTAATGAAGTGCGATTGAGTGTGTTGGAAATTATTTTATCGTCGAAGCCATTTGTTAAATATGCTTCGTAACCCAACACCCAGTTGTGTTGGTAATGCTTTCCGTGAAGTCCAAAACCAACGTTGGAAAGCGTAGCCGGTAGCAACGTGGTTGCTGAAAGTGGTCTATCTATGAAGTCCCATTTCGGTCCGTCGTGGTTTTGATTAAACGCTCCTATAGGATTCATCAAAATTCCACCACGCAAATTCAGCAGCGGATGAAATTCGAAATCGACCGCCGCAAATTCCAAATTTATTTCTCGCGTTCCATCTTCAAACTCAAGTTCGGTAAGTAGTTTAATTCTGCTGGCAATTGTCGACGAAACAAACAACGTAAAGCGTCGCGCTTGAAATGAAGTTCCTTCTGAGATTCCGTTGGTCTGTCGGTAATTTGTGTTTGCTTCCACATAGCCCCCTATCGCAACAGGAAGCACACCCGCTGTGAGAAACGGTCGGTTGTACACGGCGTCCATATTCAGTTTGTCGGGCGCTGTGTCAACAGGAATTCGTTTGAATATTTGTGCAGAATCAGTTTGCATAGAATTTGCTTGCGTAGAATCAGATCGCGTGGAATCAGATCGCGTGGAATTTGCTTGCGTAAAATCTGCAGCGCCGGCCGCTGTAGCGTTAGGCCATTGCATGAAAACTATGGCGTTGCAGAGGCATACAATTGTGAGGATCTTACACTTCGACATAGATATTCTCATTGTCGGCAGTGACGATAAATGTGCGGAGATTTTTTTCGGCAGGAGGATTTTGTACAACCCCTTTGTTAGTAAACTCACTGCCGTGGCACGGGCAAACAAGATACTCGCCATTTACTCGAAGCTCACAACCTTTGTGTGTGCACTCCATTAACAGTGCCGTATATGGTGTGTTTGCAGTTGATAGTTCAGCAGATTTATGATCGGCGAATTTTTGTTCAGCGGTTATTTTTTCCGCAGTGTTGTAATCACCTATGCTCTGACCAGTGCTGTTGTTATGAACGCAAATCGGATACTTGTTTTTTGCGGACCGAACCAACACAAACTGTCGATTAATTTTTTGTCCATCATCAACATATTCGAACTCAGTTTTTGGAATTACTATTTTGTTTCCAGCTATCAATGTTTTTGCATAGTAGTTCGCAGAAGTACATCCTTCAAGAAGTGCAGTAATTGCAGCACCGCTCACGCAAGCCACTCCACAACTCTTCAAAAACATATTCCGATCCATTTTCACAACTGCTCCAGTAACTTCACAACTGCTCCAAAAACTTTAATATGTCGCGTTTCTCCGCCTCAGTTAGCGCTTGAAATTTCTGTGTGCTCATTGCGGCCTCACCGCCATGCATCACGATGGCTGAAGTGATGCTTTTGGCACGTCCGTCGTGGAGTAAAAAATACTCGCCGCCTTGTGAGTTTTGTGACAGACCCAACCCCCACAGCGCTGGCGTTCGCCACTCATACGTCTTTGCACTTCCCTCGGTGTAACCATCATCGAGCCCCTTTCCCATATCGTGCAGCAGCAAATCCGTATATGGATGAAATTCCTTGTTACGTAACGCTGCAACTGGTGAATACGCCGTCTTCAATGTTTGCTTATGACAATTGTCGCAACCTATTTGGATGAACAACCGCTTGCCGTTTTTCACTGCTTCATCATTCGGATTTCTTTCAACGGGCACTTTTAGAGTCTGCAAATAAAACACTACGTCATGTATTACACTTGCACTGACTTCGGGTTCGATGTTTACGCCACTATACACATCCTTCGGTTCGAAGATTGAAGTGATCCCAATATCCTGATTGTACGCGTTCACCGTTTGGTGCAATAAATTGTACGCAGCGGCTTTCTTTCCGAATCTGTGAATGTACTGCTCATTAGTTGGAATTGAATTTTGATGAGCGCTCAAATACGATACAAGTGGACGCCAATTTGGAACACCGGAAACGCCATCGCCGTCAGCATCGTTTTCATCCGACATTGCAATGATATCCGCATCGCTCACCAACTCCATAAAACCCAACCCGGTATTTGCCGGTGGAGTGAGTTTTGTAAAAGGGGCTCCCCCAGGAATTTGCTCGGGAGTGTATCCGGGTAGCGCGCGGTTCTGAAGCTGAGGTCCGCCGCGGTCGAGATACGCGTTTCCATTCTCATCGCCCTGACCGAACCGTGTTAACGTGGTAAACGGATGCCCCTTACCATCGCCGGCGTGACACGACCCGCAGCTCGTGGCAACAAAAATGGGTCCCAAACCCGTTGCAGCCGTAAACACATCATCATTAAACGCCACGTCACCGCGTAAAAACTGCGCATGTTGGGCAGACGATAGTGCGTCGACCGGACCATCCAACACATCGGCATCATTCGGAGCCGAAGGCAATATGGCATCGCAGCCGATTAACAGTATTGCGGCGCAAAACATCGCAATCACGTTACTTGTCACATGGGGTATTGTAAAAGTCGTATTCATGTTGATCGAGCAAACATACTACATATGTTTGATACACCATACTAAAATAGTTAGACTCGTCTAATTTTGTGGGGTAGATCAACGCAACTCGTATTTTTGTGGTTGTCGATCTTTACTCAACGTAACCATGGCTGCTAAATGAATTCTTTAACGGAAGAAAACTATGTAAAGGCTGTCTACCTGCTCTCATTGAGTCATGCAGGTAAGATATCCCCTACGGTGGTGGCTGACGACCTGCAGGTGAATGCAGCCTCGGTTGTTGACATGATAAAAAAACTGACGGTCAAAAAATTAATCACCTATCATAAAACCACGGGCATGAAGCTAACTGCAAAGGGGCTTAAAACAGCACTTGGAATTGTGCGCAACCACCGTCTGTGGGAAGTATTCTTATTAGAGAAACTCGGATATTCTTGGGATGTGGTTCACGAAATAGCGGAACAGTTGGAACACGTTAAACATCCTGAGTTGGCTGATAGATTGGATACGTTTCTTGGCAATCCTCAGTACGACCCGCATGGCGATCCCATACCAATGCGCAGCGGAAAAATTCCATTAACGGTGCGCACAACACTTTCGGATGTGCCTACCGGTAAGTCGTGTAAGGTAGTCGCCGTTAAAGACACCTCACCAATTTTCCTTCAATATCTACAACAGCTCGGCGTAAATATTCACACGTCGATTAAGGTGATTGATCGAATTGAGTTCGATGATACCTTGGTGGTGAAAATCGGCAACCAACCTCATAAGTCGGTTTCGAAGAAGTTTGCAGACAGCCTGCTTGTCGACTAAGAAGTCGACAAGCAATTAAGGATTAAGGATTGAAAATTAAGAATTAAGGATTTTCACATCTTCACATTCTCACATTTCCACATTAGACCGGTATTTCCATTAGTAACACGTGAGTATCTTCAGTTGCTGTAATCTGTACCGAATCTACATCCCACACCCCGTAACCATCACGTGCTTCCAATTGTTCATCGCCGACGGTAATGGAGCCACTGAGCACGAAAATGTACAGACCGTTTGTTGAATTTTTGAACGTGTATGTACCACCTAGCCCCTTATCAAAATCGGCCATGTGGAACCATGCATCCTGATGGATCCATACGCCTTGGTCGTCGGGCGATGGTGAGAGAATTTGGTAGAAAGAATTTTTCGTGGCGATGTCGCGGAGCGATATTTGACCATACCGCGGCCCAACGTTTCGTTTATTTGGAATCACCCAAATCTGTAAAAATTTTACTGGGGTTTCTTTGTTTGCATTGAACTCGCTGTGTGTTATGCCGGTGCCCGCGCTCAGCACTTGAATGTCACCGTTACGAATTACCGTGGCGTTGCCCATGCTATCGGAGTGCTGCAAGTCACCTTCCAATGGAATGGAAATTATCTCCATGTTTTCGTGCGGGTGCATTCCAAAGCCCATTCCCCCTGCTACGGTGTCATCGTTCAATACTCTGATTACTCCAAAGTGCATTCGTTCCGGATTGTGGTATTCAGCAAAACTGAAGGTGTGGAAACTATTAAGCCAGCCGTGATTGGCGTGGCCGCGCGTGTTTGCTTTGTGAAGAACGGTTTTCATAATTTATTTCTGTTAATTTGACCCGGTCGTTTTGTCCCGGTCGTTTAAAGATTCTACCAATCGAATTCTACGCCAAACACGGGGATGATTCCCCACATTGGGTTCGCCTTAATTTTATTCTCAACCGAATCCCACACGTAGCCTTTTACATTTTGCGTGTTTAACAAATTCATCACGCTGAGATACACAGTGAGCGATGACGATTCGTAAAACCAACGTTTGTCTGCGCGCATACTTAGCGAGTGGTACGTGGGTAAGTTTTGTCGATTCGTTAAGGTGTAATTCAGCACTTCATTTCCAGTTGCAACCGAGGCGCCGCGGTCTATCGGCGTGTAGGGTCGGCCCCCTGCCAATGAATATCTTCCACTCACAGTAATGCTGGCAGTTGGTGTCCACGCCACCTGGGCAAAGGCTACCACTCTGTTGTTGAACGAACGGTCACGCTGCTCACCGTTCCAATCGCGATACGTAGATTCAAAAACCGACACTCCGGCATTGGCCATCCAATTGTTGCTGAGTTTTTTTTGATACCACAATTCTATTCCGTTTGTCAGAGCGGTACCACTTGTTTGCACACTATCAAAAGTTGAAAACGTTAGCTGCGTGCCCGCAACTTGGTCGAACAGAAAACTCTGAGGTGCAGCCGCTGCTAGCGGCATACCGGTGTATTGCTTGCTGTATGCACTGAGCGTAATTCGCTCACCCGGCACGCGCGAGTATTCCACCTGCACAGATAAATGCAAGCAACGCGGCGTGGACTGCGATAACGCATTTCCACTTCCCAACGCGATGTAGGTTGGTAATGTTTGCGAAACATACATAGCGTTCGCAGAGAAAAGCATTTTATTGAAAGGGGCTATCCATATCCGCAATCGTGGGTCGAGTGTGAGAGGCGCGGAATTGGTGTATGCTTGCATGCGAACACCGGCATACGCACCAAGGTTATCGTCGCCCATTGTGACATCAGCAAACGCGGCCATGAAGCCCGAGTTGGCAGACGAGCTGCGTTGTAGGTTCTGTTGCGCAGTTGCAATGTTTCGGAACTCAATGCCACCGCTAATCATTACGTTGCTGGTAGCTTGAAGCGTACTAACATGACGCAGGTTCCACAAGGTGTTGGTTGTTGTAGCACTGTCAACCAACACACTATCTGTCAGACGCTGCCACGCATACCCCGCGTTAGTGCTTTGAATGTTCACCGTGGTTTGTGAGCTGAAGTCTGTACTCCATATGTCCGTGAACGTTGCACCTGCTGTTAACTGTTTATAGTTCTCAGTACCGAACGTTGGAAAATTATCATCGGCAGAACTACTTGGTGTCCGGTTAAAATTGTTGTACCCATAGATTCCCATCAACGCCATCGAATGATCATCAGAAAACTTGTGTACAATTTTTCCCTGCACATCAGAATAGTTTGGCGCATCACCAACATTCAAAAGCGCAATTAATGCATCAACGTAGCTCTTGCGTGCAGAAGCAAGAATTGTTGTCGAAGCCGTGATGGGTCCTTCGATGTTCACACCGAAGCCCGTAGCATTCAAATCCAACTGACCGTGCAAGGCATCCGCCCTACCGTCGCGCTGCCGTATATCTACAATGCCCGACATCACATTCCCCATGGAAGCTGAAAAGCCCCTTACCGAAATATCAACACTGCGCACGAAGTCCATATTCAAAATGGTAATCAGCCCACCACTCGCACCCAACTGCGGAAAATGCGAAATGTTTTGCATGTACATTCCATCAACGTAGTAGCCGGTCTCGGCGGGCGAGCCCCCACGAATAATCAGATCGTTCGTTGCGTCCTCCACCGATGTCACTGCGGGCAAAATCATTAGCGCTCTATTCAGATCATTCACCGAGGCCGGCGATCGGAGCACCTCTTGCTCAGTCAGCGTCAAATCTGCTGCCATGCTACCACCAAAATAAAGATCGGCGGAAACGCTCGCCGTGTCCGATGCTACATCATCACGCAGGTCCACATCCAACACCGCCGGCGCATCCGCGCCAACAGCCACATAGGTTGCCACATACGAGTACAAACCCTCGGCAGAAAAACGCACACTTACAATTCCGAGCGGTACATCGCGTAATGTGTAGCGTCCGTGCAAATCCGTTTTAGCTCCCTCCACACCACCCACTCCCACCACACTTCCAACAACATTCACGCTAACATTCGGCAGGGGGCTTTGTGTTCCCTTGCTCCTCACAGTTCCGGTAATTGACCCGCGGTTTTCAGAATTTGCTGGAGATGGGTTGTTAGGCGAATCGGAGGTTCCCTTGGCGTGCGTCGGCATCCAAAAGCAAATCAAAGTAACGACAACTATTATTCGCAGTAATTTCACGTGCAATGATACATAAGAAAAATATTCCATCAAGAACAGCAACCATTTATCAAATGAGCGCACTAAAAAGTTTGTTGTCGGTCGCGTCGGCAATTCTGGTATTGATTTTCAATAGTGCCGGTGTTGCAATTGCAGGACAGCCCAATCACGCATTGTTAACATCAGTTTTGAAGGCGCACGTAAGCAAGGGTCTGGTTGATTACCGCGCACTGAAGAGTGACCATCGGTTACCGGCGTACTTGCGAGAAATTCAAGCGAGCGAAACATCTGCGTTAAAGGGTGCTGAAGAAATGGCATTTTGGATAAACGCATACAATGCGTTTACGCTGAAAGTAGTTTGCGACAACTATCCGATTAAGTCTATCATGGATATCGAGAGTGGTCAGGTGTGGAAGAAATATTCATTTAAGATCGACGGTAAAACCTACACGCTGGAAATGATTGAGAATTCCATTCTTAGAAAAATGGGCGACGCCCGAATTCACTTCGCGCTTGTGTGTGCCGCCATGAGTTGTCCACCGTTACGCTCCGAAGCCTACACCGCCGCACGCTTGGACTTCCAACTAACAGATCAAGCCAAAACTTTTCTAAGTAACACAGCGGTAAATTCCTTCAACGCCATAACAAAACGTGCTACGTTGTCGAAATTATTCGAATGGTATGCATCTGACTTTGGTGCAAGCAGTAAGGGGATTTTGACTTATGTTGGCAAATATGCTCCAGAACCAGTAGCGAGAAGTCTCGTCGTAGATTCTAAAATGTGGGTCTTTGCATTCACCGAGTACAACTGGGCGTTGAACTCACAATAGTAAACTTTTGATGCGGCATCAAATTCGCTTGATGAGTTTACAATTCCTGAAGACGTTCAAAGTATCAACTTGTCAATTTGACTTACTTCAATTCAAGAAGTTGACCGCCAGAGCCAACAAGATACAATGGAGTAGTACGATGTCTCGTAGCGCCGTAAACATAGTTACCGGCCTCCACAGATAAGCGTTCTGAGGATGCAGATTGCAAAGACCGAGATGAAATCATTCGACCGTCCGTAGAAAACTCATAAATAGTACAAGCATCTTCAAATGATAGGCCATGTGCCGACAAAACCCAGTTGTTTGAACGCAATTCAATTTTCTCACTAGGGCTGGATCGGGGATATTGCTTTACATCAGTAGTACCAGCAATTCGAACTCGTACAATATTGTGATCACTGCTTGCAAGTATAAATGTCTCATCGCCCAACTGACTAATAGCTACAAAAGAGTAGGTCGGCTCGATACTATTTCTCCGCGCATATTGAAGGAGTTCGAGGCTTCGTGTGTCGATTATCCCGATAATTAAAGTTCTCAAAATGGTGCATAACCCATGAGTATATTCTGAAAACATTGGGAGAGGCGACCCTTCAAACAAAGCCTCATTATGGACAATAAGTTTATTTTCTGCAATTGTACAAATCATCAATAGTGTTGAGTCAACAATACCTGTTAACCACGATTTACGCAGAACAAAAGTGGAATCTCGAACTGACAACTGTCCAGTGGCTTCAATGACATCCTCCGTATCAACGCGAGTTGATACTCCATTACAATTTCGAACCAGTCTTCTAATAGGGGGCGACGCAAATTTTGACTGAATAAAGTTTAGGCAACCACTAGCACGGTACAAGTCATAACTATAGAATGAGTCACCTGAATATTGGATAATGTTGGATGGCTGCTCTCCAATTTTCATTTGCCATACTCCCTCCAAGTTTGAATACCACAGTGTATCATTCATAACAACAACTGAAAGTATGGGCGATTTACTCTCCAAAAGCACCGAAGTACCAGACTGGCTAACTGAATAAATCCTTTTTGTCGTCCCGATCAATAGTTTTCCATCGCAAGCATGCATCCCATTCTGAAGCGACTCGTCATCATCTAGTTGCAGCACACTGATCGGACTTACGACCCCCCCACTTAAAGGTATGGTCCCAACCGTAACTACTAACGAAGCTGGTGACAAACCACTATAAGAATGTGGCTGCGTTTGGATTACTACATTTATTGAATCCGAACTAGGATGAGGTAGAAAACAATGAACAATGCAGGCTTCACTTACTACCCCGATGCTTGTCGACCACTTTCCATCCGATCGCAAACTCATAGTCTCAACATAGCCTAAGCCTCCAAACACAATCGCAACGCTATCCTTTTGGTACGTTTGTATTGTCCCATCTGAAATGATATTTGCACCGAGAATTGTTATACTTCGATCATTCGTGTTGTATGATACTTTTCTCACTAGTCCACTAGGTTTACCTTGCAAAAGCATGACCAAGTAGTTTCCTATACGATTGACAGCAACGCTAGCTTGTAAGCCAATATTTATGGTATCAAAAGCCATTTCTCGTTTACACACGATGAGTAAACTATCACTAAATGTGAATATTTCACTATCCGTTGAGCCAACTATACTTAAGTTCAAGCTTGGCAGCGTTACAGACTCTACTCTGAAGTCAGACAATGAAACAAAATACCCCATGACTTTATTGAAAAGGGTGAGTACGGAGTCACTAAACTTATACTGCACATCTGAGGAATAGGGAACATCTACAATTGTCCTCCATGCACCTTCGCTCAGAACAGAGATGCTATCGTGAAGCACATACAGAATTCCTCTCCTAACTGAGATCGACCTAACATTCTCAAATGGAAGATTATTCAGTCTAGTCGATCCTAGGCCTGGTTCGAATTTGTAAATCCACCCTGCCTCAGTACAGTAAACAATTGCTTCAGATACTTCATCAATCGACGAATAGACATGCTCTGGAATGAAATCCAATTTAAAATCAGTATCTCCAGTTTCATCGTTCTTGGAAATCTTCATTCCAGTTTGCAAGACAGCAATAGTCGTCTTTGTAGTTGAATTGTAATGTACACCACTAACATTTCCCTGCCACGGTAGGAAGTAGGTACGCGCTTTTTCAATCTCAACAAATTCACCATCAGCACTAAAACAAGAAAACACACCAAGGATGAATACTGGAAATAGAAGTACGTGTGGCATGTGTTTACGCATGGTTCTCAAGAATGTGTGATTTATTATCGTGATTCAATTATCAATTGTTTTCCATTAATGAGTCGTACAACAGGGTAGTAGAATTGAAACGCTGAACGATCGTGACGAATATACTCATCCAGTGATAGAAATGTCACTTCCGATTGACCTATAGAGTTATACAATGTGATACTGGCTACTTCATTGTTTTTGAGCGAATCAATTGATACACGAAATAATTGTTGGCTTGGGACTTTATCATTTCTAGTAACTCCATCATTGACATTGTAATTGAGCCTATAATCTCTAATTAAACTCCAGATGCCATTTTTCTTTATCCAATCATAACCTGAGCGACTGTAAAACAACGGGCACCGACCCAAATTTGCGATTCGGTCTACGAGTTCCCAATGCAACTTATCCGGTGATGTAAATACGTAACCTTCCGAAGTAACATACTTATATTTCCCCTCCACCTGCGAGTACAAAATCGTAACTTGAAAAAGAATGACCAGGATAGTCACAAGGGTTGCAATTATTACTTTCATTTCTATTCTCCACATATTCTGTAACAGTTGTTCTCCAAGTGCTCTGGATCTGGGGCCGGGCAATTTGGATTTGCATTCGAAGAAGGTGCACCAATAGGTGTAGCGACCAGTGCTCCAAACCGTTTACAAACTTGCCAAGCTCTAACACAGCATACATCTCCCCTACATGGAAGCCACCAATAGTTCTCCGGAATGTATTCAATTGGCTTGGAGAATGGATTCGGCCCTTGCACGAAACATGCACCAGATTGAGCTCGATATGTAGTTATACATTCGTCATTATTGATCGGATATACGAACGGACAACCTAAGGACGTACCAGACTGAAGCAGCTTTGCAGTAGCAATTTCTATCAGATTTACACTACTCATGCATGGACCGCAAAGGAATGCTCCGTAGCCATCAATCCATCCAATACTTATATCCATAAACGAACCGCATGCAAGACGACACTTGAAATATACAGTGACAGAGCAGGTTTGACCACCGCAACTGATTGATATCACTTTCGATTTTAGTGCCGACCAAGCTTCAGGACAGCCACCTTGCACAATCGGACACGGTTCGAAATCTGTGGGAGGCTCCCACGGCAGCCCTATTGAAGGTTGCGAATTCATTGCCGTACTTGAAACTAGCACTGCAAATAGTAAGAGTACTCGTAGCATATTATTCTCCGAACAGGTCGTAATGACCGAGATTGTTATTGCAATTGACTCTGGCCATCTTTCTCTTAATTTACCCCCCCCCCCAACTTTTCCAAATTCTTTTTTTCTTTTTCAATTACTTTCCTGACTTATAAGTGGATCGAAGTAATTTCATGAAGGCACTCCACAGATATATAATTCCTTGCTATCCTGTAAAATCCATCATGGATATCGAGGGTGGTCAGGTGTGGGATAAATATTCATTTAAGATCGACGGTAAAACCTACACGCTGGAAATGATTGAGAATTCCATTCTCCGAAAAATGGGCGACCCAAGCCAAAACAAAACGTGCTACGTTGTCGAAAATATTTGAATGGTATGCATCTGATTTTGGTGCAAACTCTGATGAGATTGTGCAATACATTAGCAAGTACTCCCCTGCATTGGTAGCCGAAAGCCTTGCTAAATATTCTAGCAAGTGGAAGATTGAGTACGGTGAATACGATTGGAAACTCAATATCAATTGACAATTACGAATTGCGAATTGACAATTACGAATTGCGAATTGCGAATTGCGAAACGTGCCACCCGTCGAGCTCAGAGACTCGTAATTCGTAATTCGTAATTCGCAATTGAATTTACTCGTAATTGACTAAATCAGTTCCAGACCGAAATCCCGACCGTGAAAAACGCATCCAACCTTTTTGAGTTTTCGCCGATCGGAAAACTTTCTTGGTTTGAGCGGAGCACCCGGCCTTCGGCGCGGATGAGGAGGTTAGATGTTGGTGAATAATCGAGACCCACAGAGCCCCCTACAGTTTTAAATGGGACGGTGGAAGCGGTAAGTATTGAATGCGGATCGTGCATGTATTCAACTCGCGAATTGATTTTCAATTCATCCAACAACGCATAGCGTGCCTTGAGGGCGCCGTAATATGCTTTGTCAACAGTGTTTGAGAATTGCGATTTCATTGCAGCCGCATCGAACACCGCCACGAGTTCGAACGCATCCGAAAAAACTTGTCTCCACCACAAATCGTTGTGAATTCGTGTGCGCGATTCCGTGCCCGAGGGCTCATCGTTTCCAATGTAGGTTGACCAATTAATGGTGGCAGATTTCGAGGGCGTGTACACTATCTGACTTCCCAACGAAAGATCGTTGTTGTTTTCGGTAATGCGTTGCCAGCCATTCAACACGTAGAAATAAAATTTGAAAGTGTTCGAAGTTGTCGAGCCAATTTGGAGTCCAGTGGAATAGTACGGCGTAGCATCCGCAATCATCGACCTCGTAAACAACATGTTGTCTTTATTAACGGAACTCTCTTGTCCAATGTGACTCGGCATAATTCCCACCTTCAGCCAAATCGACGAATCGATATTCATCCCCACCGAGGCCTCGTGCACATACTTCCAACCTTCGTCTGCCCCTAGATAATTAGCGTTAGCCCACGTTCCTGCTTGCAATCCCAAAACAGCCGAAACCCGCGGAGATGTGTACGCAAAATTTACGAGGGCTAAATCGATACTTATCTGACGGTCCAACGCCGGCATGGTTGTGTAACTCCGCGAGTGATCGCCTCCACCTAGCGAGCTAACTGAGTAGTACGTGGAGAGTACTGCGTTAATGGAAAGGGGCGGTGTGTTTGCGCCGGTTTGTGCAAAAAGTGAAGCTGCGTAACAAATGGTACATACCGCACAAAACATTGATTTTAGGGATGTTTTTGTCATTCAAATTGAGTTTAGGAATTTCAATCGAGATGAAGAATTCCTAACGAGGCATGGGTTATCAATCGACACGCATAAATAGCGTATCCAAAAGTCTCTGCAAAACTTACCGTATCAGTGAGATGATTCTTGAATGCACTTCTAGATCTCGCCTAATCATAACAACATATACGCCCGACGGAATGTTGGAGATATCGATCGTTGATTTTCCTTCGATATTTCGTTCCAACATTAATGCGCCACGTAAATCAAGTACGCGCAGATTTGCAATTACATCGCCCGTTACAATCTCATTATGGTGTACTGTCAACATCCGATCAAACTCATCTTCGCCTTCAGTGTCAACGCCCGAAACAATTCCAATTCTCGCAAACAATGCGACCGCATAGTCAGTTCCACAAGAGTCTAAACGCAGGGTAAGTGTTCCTGTAATGTTTCCAACCTTTGTTGCCAAAGACGGATTGAACTGCGCCGTGAAAGTATTATCGGCATTCGTTGTTAAAATTGTGCCGGGTGTGAGTTTGGTTGTGAAGGGCGGAGTAATTGTTACTGCTGACACCACAACTGATGACAATCCAGTCACAACGGGATGTATTGTAAACGACCTAGTAACACTTGGCGAATTCTGCGCCGCCACCGTATCAAATGAAATTAATTCAGGAATGGAAACGGTGAGTTTGGTGGTGGTAAACTTCGCTGGAACATTGAGTGATGACTGACACGACCCTGTAAGAAAATTCAGTTTCAGCGTGTCGTTAAAAACTCCCTCAGGTACCGAGACATTAGCAAGTAACAAAACACTCTTCACAGTATTAGGTGCAATTGTAAGGTCGGTTGTGCCATACGTAACGAGTCCCGGAAATTTTGCCGACGAAACCGTAAGCATGGTAACCGGCTGACCCGTGGTGTTGGACACCGTAACGGACGTTCGTCTTGGTGCAGGAGTAACACAAAATGTTGTAGCGGGAAAATCTGCAGGTATTGAGCTAGTTAACACAAAGCCCCCTACCTTACCCGATAAAATTGTAGTGAATTTTTTGTTACAAATCGATTCGGCAAATACAATTGTATCTGTTATCTGTCCAGCCGCATTTGGCTTGATAAACATTGCAATGGTTTTTTGTTGACCTGGAAAAATAGTTGTAGGCAAATCGGAAGTTTGAACAACCACCGTGCCTGTTTTTACACTTGAAATCACGATGGTATCGGCGCCGGTATTTTCAATTGCAACGGTAGCAGAAAATCCATCGTCGCAAACGGCTAGGTTGGGTATTGGAAGTGTTGACGGAATTGTTTTTCCGGAAATACTGCGTACCGTGACCTGGCGTTCAGCCGTGTCAGCGCAACCATTTAAATCCACGATAATCACTCGATACGTAGTTGTGGTGGCGGGCACCGAAACGTGTTGCGGAAGCGTATTGGCTACCCTAAAAGTGTTCTCGTACCATGTATATGTGAAGGGGGCTCTACCAGCCGTAGGCACGGCTTCCAAGGTGGTAAGTGTACTTGGACAGAGTAACTGATCGTTGTTTGTGATTGAGACAATTGGTTTTTCAAACACCTTAATGTTTACACTGTCGGTCCTTTTGCAACCCTTTGCATCGGTGGCGGTTAAATAAAGCATTCCAGTTTTTTGAGGTGCAAACGTGATTGATGCTGATGTTGTAACGTAGGTGCTGGTGTCTTGACGCCATGAAAAAGTATACGGAAGTGTGCCGCCAACTACAGATGAGGTGTAGGCGCGGACGGTGCCGGCGCAAATGGAGTCTTTGCCGGGCATTGCAATGGTAATCAACGAATTGACGGTGACTTTTACCGTGTCTTTTGCCAATACGCTGTTCTTGTCTCTTGCTTCAACTATGTATGATGTTGTAACTGTGGGCGTAACCGTTGGTGTTGCCGTTGTTGATCCCGTCATGCCCGTGGTTGGCGTCCACACAAATGTGTACGGCGATACGCCACCTGAAACTGTTGCAGTTAACTGAACCGAAGCGCCATTGCAAATGGTGGTATCCTTACCGGCGTTAACAGTGGTAGCTGCTATCATGGCTACACAGGCACCACCCTGCAGTTTACTTTTCAATAGCGTTTGCACCGTTGGATGAAATTCTAAACTGGTGCCAAATGTGGTTAGGTGACAGTACGACATTACAGTACCTTGGCGCGCCTTCGTTCCAGAAAAACAACTGCCCTCAGCTGCATAGCAAGAATCGATAGCTGGCGACCACGTGCACGAGTGCGTGTGGGGCGACCCAATGTTGTGTCCTAATTCGTGCGAAACCACATCGGTGTCCCAAGCATATCCCGTAGCAGGATACGTAATGTTATTATTCAAACCGCAGATTGAATACCCTTGATTTGTTCCGCACATTCCATCCAAATATGCAACTCCACCAATACTATTTATTCCGCTCAATAACGTTGAAATATCTCGCGCAATTCCATTGTTGTTGTTGCGCCAATATGTTCGGTATTGCGATAACAAGGTGCTTGATGTTGTACCCGTATACGGATCTGCTACTGTCCAAAGCTTATAGTACACAATCGTGAACGAAGCATTCACATCCCGTGAATAAATAGCGCTCGAAGCAGCCACAACTGCCTCGGCATACTCCGTTGTTTTGGTGGTGTTCCCACCATGATCTAAGTACATATCATAATCAGCTTCGATAGCTAGTTCAACGTTTGCATAGGTTGCCTGCGTTTGCGCTGCCCCATTTTTCTTTCGCGGTTGCACAACTCCCTCATCAGTAACCGCGCAATGCCAAGCCTGCGGATGCACTCCGTAAAACTCATCGTACACAATCATTGTCTGCCCTGCAATGCCCCCTTCAGTGTTGCCAATTTCTTTTAGGGGGCTTACCAAATACCGCTTAGTTTCTGTACCGCTCGGAACACTGATATAACCTGTGCACCAATCTGAATACACAGCAAGCATGATGTACGATCCAGGTATCGATGGAATGAACCCTCGAAGTAGTAAACTAACAGGACGCGCCACATTTACCTTTCCATTTTTTGTCTCGGCAATAATGGTAGCTGTGCTTGAAAAAACTTCGAATTTCGAAACGACAGCGGTAACGTTGCCGTGGTCCGGCAGAGGAACCGTGACCCGAATCATTTGACCTACCGATAAAGTTTGTGCTGATGCAAACACTCCGCGATCAACCTTGATGAATTCCGCCGCGTGATGTAACTGCACTTCCATCGGTTTATTCGATGGTGTAAATAACTGTAACTGCTGCTGCGCACTCAGCGTGCAAACAATGCAGCACAAAAGCACAAGGCTCAGTAAAACTCGCAGGTGGTAATGTTTCATTCTTTTAACTCTTCAACTATTTCTTGAATTTCTTTGTCTTCTATTAAAACCACCACGAAGGATGGCAATGTATCTGTCTTGATAAACTCGTCGGTTTCGCAATTAAAATTATGTTGTAGCTGTTGAATAATTAGACTCCCGTTAGCGTCGACCTGACAAGCACGCAAGAACGTAAACTCGCACGTTGTTTGTAGGCTGGCAATCAATGACCTCGACGCAACACTGTCTCCAATCCAGCTAACCAAGTACACGTTTTCATCTCGCTCGCCTTCCTGACCTTTCACATACACAAGCTCGAGTGTTCTACCGTTGCTGCCACAGCTTGAAATGACTAACACAACCACATTTTGTGGCAACGCCCCTTCTGGGTTTGTGTAGCCCGTGCTCCGTAAAAACGCATCCTTCCTCGTGCCCTCGGCCACCGCCGATGCAATGGGCCAAGTTGTCTTAACGCTCAAGAGCTCTTTCTCGCCAATAGGTAGGTTCGCCCACAACTGTTTAACGCAGGTATCACCCTGAGCTAACACGGTTGTTGTACAAACGCAAAAGAACAAGAAAAGGACAGTTCGCATAACCTATAAAATAGCGTTATTTCTCGATTTAACAGCCTCTGAGCTGTTGTTCCCCGGCCAACCGGCTTCTTCCCCGGCCAAAGTTCCCCGGCCAACCGGCTTCTTCCCCGGCATGATAATCAGCGTTGCAAGGCCTTTGTCATTTGCTCTTCGATTTCGCGGATCTCCTTGGCTACTGCAATCATTACGCTTGGTTGACGGTTTACTTTAATTGCCTGATAAACGGAGCGCCTACCGCCTTTGTACCCTATAGCTTCTCCAACCCGGGTAAGGATGCCTCGGTATGGATTTTTGTTGAATGGAGTGGTGTCCATCAAATCGCAAAGCGATTTAAATGCAGCATCAGTTGAAGAAGCCACGAGTTTGCACTAAATTGTTGACAAATAGTTGACGTGCTGTTGACATTGTTACATATAGTTAACACAATGAATTATCAAGACTTACCGTCCTGATAGCATTTACAAGCAGTGGATTCAGCGTGTTACGAGTAACCAATGGACCGTCTCTATCAAATATAGTCAACCATAAGCAACATAGTGTCAACTAATAATAAACAAAGACCCGCTTCTTTTCCACACGTGGAGGGAGTTAGAGGTCAAATAAATGAGCGTTTTGTGTACGTGCAAAATATGCTGCGTCTGTCGGGCGCTGATATAGCCCGTGGCAGTGGTTTGACCCGATCGTACATATCTCGAGTAATTACCGGCAAGGTGAATGTGGGAGTTGAATTACTGCTGTATTTGTCCCGGGAACACAGTATTAGCATTGATTGGTTGCTGCTTGGAATAGGCACCACAACAAGAACCCCAAAGCCCCCTGACCAATCCACTGAACTGGTTAGCCAGGTTCAAACTTTACAGAGCGAAGTGCAACACCTACGCGAGGAAATGGCGAGCTACACCAAGAATTCACAATCAAAAGATTCACAGTAAAGTCGACTACATGTTGTCAACATCGGGTTGCCTGTTTTTGGATGTAGTGCGAGTTTATTTCGGAGCACCGAATGCTGTATTTGCGGCGAGGTCGGCATCGGTAAGTGTATTTAAAAATGCAACTAAATCATCTTTGTCTTGCTCACTCAACTTTAATCCGCCGGGCTGCAGGTTGTATTGCATTTGAAAATCAACACTAATCGATTTCTTTACGCCAGTGGCGTAGTGATCTACTACTTCTTCTAAACTTGCTAGCCTGCCATCGTGCATATAGGGCGGCGTGAGTGCAACGTTGCGCAAAGATGGCACCTTGAAGGTTGCCCAATCGCGTTTTACCTTTGTTACTTCGTATCTGCCGAGATCCGTAATTCCGGCATCGTCATCAAGACCATTGTTTATGTAATTGTTGTTTGTAAAATTTGTTCCTCCATGACAGTGGAAACACTCAGCCCCCTTCACCTTATTCATCGGATCGAACTCGGTAAAGAATAGTTTGCGTCCGCGTTCCTCTTGGTCAGTGAACACTGTCTGGCCTCTGTTCATTTTGTCGAACTTGCTGTTGCCACTAACAATCGTCAACATAAACTGTTCCAACGCAAGCGAGATTTTTAGCTCGTTAATTGTGTCGTTACCAAAGGCGCGAATAAATTGAAACCGGTACTTCTCGGTGTCGCTTAGTTTTTTGATTACGTTGGGGAGCGTTTCGTTCATCTCTAACACATCTTGAATTGGACGCAGTGCTTGGTCGCGTAACAACGGTGCGCGGCCATCCCAGAAAAATCCGTCAGTGTGCCACGCCATGTTAAAAATCGGCATGGCTTGGCGTTTGCCTGGCAGACCCTGTACGCCAATACTGAACTGGCGGATATCACTAAAGCCATCGGCTTGTTTGTGGCAACTGGCGCAGGCTTGCGTGTTATCCTTGCTGAGCATCGTTTCGTGAAACAGCATTCTTCCCAGTTCCACTTTTTGTTGCGTCAATGCATTATCTACCGGCAACTTTGGAACAGGAAGCCCCTTTGCATCAAAAGAGTAGGGCGTGGCATCGTATTTAGGGGGCTCTACCGGCGTGGTTGTGGTGTTCGAACAAGACACAAAAAGTGACGCGGCTAACGCAAGTGTTACGATTTGAAATTTCATAGGTTTTATAAGCGATTTGTTTGCAACAAAACGGGAACAGGTTGTGTTAAAACTAAGCAATCAAAATGTATCTGTTGAGATGATGCACCGTTTACAACGCTTTCAAAAATGCAACCAGTTGTTTTTGTTCTTCAACTGTAAGATTCAACGGCTTCAATATCGGCTTTTTATTCACGTGCGATTTTCCACCACTGTTGTAATGCAGCACTACTTCTTCCAACGTTGCAACCGAACCGTTAAACATGTAGGGGGCTGTGTGGCTCACGTTACGCAGACTTGGTACTTTAAACACTCCAATGTCTGCATCGTTTTTTGTCACCCGAAACCTACCCGAATCTGGGTACACATCGTAGAGTCCGTTGTTTTGAAATGAGAAGTTTGTTAGTTGGATTCCATTATGACAAGTTCCACACCGCCCCTTTTCACCAAAGAAAATGTTGCGTCCGTTATGCTCTTCATTCGTAAGCACCGCTGCCCGGCCTCGAATATTGTACTCGTCGTATCTAGATGTAGTGGAAACCAACGACCGTTCAAAACTTGCTATTGCGCGCACTAACGAGTACGAGTCGATTTTACGATTGTAGCACCTGATACTCTGGGCATTTATTGCTGTGTCTTTGGCCAACCGGTCCACCACTACTAAAATGTTATCATCGAATTCATTGTGCTCTTGAATGGGCACGAGTACTTGCATTTCAAGAGTTGGAACACCGCCTTCGCGAAGCATGTAGGGTTGATACCCAACGTTGATCAGCGATGGTACGTTTCGAGTTCCGGGACGGCCTTCCACACCGGCCGACGTTGGCTTGTTGTCGGCAAAAAAGTTTTCTGGACGGTGGCACGAGGCACACGATATTTCTCCCGTCCGCGAGAGCGCCGCACTGAAAAACAACTGTCTGCCAAGTTCAATGCGCTCGGCTGTTGGAACATTATCACTCGGATAACTCTGCTCGGTCAAGCCCAGCGGAACAGCAATCAATGGCGTTTGAGCAGCATCAGGTGCTGTGGAACACGCAGGCAATACTGCGCAAAGAACGTATAGCCCAAACAAGTGCCACAAACTATTGCGTTGCCACAGACTACTACGTAGCCACAATTTATTTTGCAACCACAACACGATGAGTACTCACCACGCCTTGCTTGCTTTGAAGAACCACTGTGCACGTACCGTTGCTCAGTGCTGAGGTGTTAAAAGTAGCTTCACCCGAAAAGCTCTGTGTCTGTACCGTCACGCCTGCAGCGTTCACAAGTCTTGCAACGCCCACAACGTCGGGCGCATTTACAACAACCTGATCGGCCGAAGGGTTCGGAAACACGCTTACAATTTGGGTAGCATCTTTGTTAACTGCCGCGGTATTGCTAGATGAAAACACCGACGATAGAAAATTCGTAATCAGTGTTTTTGAAATGCCGGTTGATGCGTGAGATACCGGACCCTGCGTAACATCTATTCCTTTTAACAGATTTCCATACTCAGCATAAAGGTCAATCGTGGTTTGAATTCCCATCACTGTCAATTGCAACGGAACGGTTACCGATCCATACAACTCATCGCCCAACGAGTGAATTTGAAATCCCGTGTTAACGTTCATTTGAGAGCTACCCGCTTTACCTTCCAACGTTACAAACCGATAGCCTGGGGTCCAACCCCAATGCATGGTTGGGTTCTTTGGTGCCAGCGGATGAACCTCCGGATACGTTGTAGGATCTAAATGATTTCTAGCCTGATCAACTCCGATAAAAAACTTGATGCCTTCAATGTTTTTCACAGGAAACCTTCCTAGGTTCACCACGGTTGGATCGGCCTCATCTACAAGTATCACACCGTCGGGAACAACATCCATTTGTCCACCATCATGAATAATACTGATCCCCGTAATGTAATACCGCATCATTGAAATGCTGAAGTAGTACGAATCATTCATCGAAGCAACATTTGAATTTAGTACAAGGGGCTTCCCGGCACATAATCCGTGTATGTTTAACGATACGGAAGGGGATTGAGCAAAAAGGCTAACACTCATTAAAAGCGTTACCATGGAGAGTACAAGTTTTTTCATAATATTATTCGAAAATGTAAGTCGAGAACATGTAATTCGTAGTGCAATATAACTGCGTACGCGGCGAATTGCGTCTTGATCCCTAGATTCCATTTGCAACTCATTCCCTGATCACCATTCGGCGAATCTGAGCGCCGTTTGATAGTTGAACTGTTACAAAAGCAACTCCATTAATTGGAATTGACCTTGAAAAGGCATTGCCGGTAGTGTTTGTGGTAAATATCAATTCTCCTGTTAAGCTGTGCATACTAATGGTGCTGATATAGCTGTCCGGAGAACTACTAACTAAGTTCCCATCAACGTAAGAAATTCTTGAGAGTCCATTTCCAGACTCTTCTTGAACGGAAACTGGTAAAAATTCTTCAGGTTGGGCCATAGCTATATCGAACACTCCATCTCGATCAGCCTGCCATAGGATTAGTGGTTTATGTTCATCTGTAAATACAGCCGCAACACCGGAACTACGAACCACTAGTGGATCTAACTTTTCCGTGGTAAATGACTCTCCTGCGTCCCGCGAATACGCGTAAGCTACACCAAGTGAAGACTCGAATACCACCATAACTTCATTGGAGTTTTTATCTGATACTGCCGGTACGGGATACTCAGCCGTCTGACTAAAACCAGCGCTCAAACTAATATTCGTCGGCGTCTCCCTACTTCCCAATGGAACCCGTGCATAGTATGCCGCGTCAAGGCCAACTGCATTTCGAGAGTCTCGCCAAGCTATGTGCAAATTTCCTGCTCCGTCGTACGCCAGGCTTGGTCCAGTAGATGGGCAAGCGTTAATCATCCATTTTTCATCTTGCACTAGTACGGGTTCATCAAATGTGGCACCATTATCCTGAGATCTACAAACAAAAATGTCTCTACGATTTGAAATGTTCGAACGGAATACTACAGCTACTTCACCGCTACTGGATGTTGCAACGTTTTGAATACAACACTCGCATGAGCCCCCTACAATAAATCGATCTACTCTAACTGGGAATCCCCAGGAAAGCCCCCTATCAGAAGATCTTAACATAAAAACATGCTTGCTACCATCCGAGAATTTCTCTTCGTAGGCTAAATAGGTTATGTAAATGTTTCCATCCCTGTCCGATGCTATGCTAGAAAAGTCCTGCGTGCCTTGCGTGGGTACATACACATTGGCAGGAGTGGTCCAAGTGGCGCCGTTATCGGCAGATCGAGTGTAATACAACAGCAGATTGCCAGCATGCTCATTGTTCTCCCACAAACCATGTAGCACACCTGTGTTGTCGACAATCGTGTAAGGCTGCCTTTGCAAACCAATGCTCGCGTATTTAACAGTTCCGGGCGAAGTTGGTTCCGACCAGGTCTCGCCAGAGTCAGTACTGATAGAAACATACACCGTGGTTACATTTCCTACTAATTCAACGTACGTTACAACCAACGTACCGTCATCGCCACGTTTAACCTTCGGGTATTGACGATTAGTTTCAGATTTGGGGAAAATGAAGGTTGGATCTATTTGCGCCTGGGTATGCACAGGCGTAACTGAAATCGAAAAGGTCGTAAAAAGTAGTAACCAAAAAATTTTCATCAAGCGATTCCTTCCGTTTACTGCGATAGCGGGATACTCCCGGCAAATCGGTGATATTCTAGAAATGTGACAGACACCAGCCGTGAGGCATTGTTACTCAACTTTGCGGCATTCTGTGTGAGTTTACCTGCTTAAGATAAGCAAGGCTAATTTACCAGTGGTATGTAAGGCTTTTTAACTAGTGGTTTACCACCACCTTCTTCATTATCACTGTATCCTTAACTCCGCTTGTACCGGACCCGTATTGTTAGGACTATCATTCCTGAATTTTATCTGTACTTCATCTCCATGTTTGATATCTCCATCTGGAAATATCAACTTGCCAAAAGCAAGATCGGTGGCGGTGACGGTAACAACCCCCATGGCAAATACAAACAATAACGTAATAAATCGCGTCATGCAATCTCCTAAATTGTGTTATACAAGTCGCTGTTATACAAGTCATCTATGACCAGCCGTCATCCCCGATCGGTTGATACTTTCAATTGCTATTCGTAGCACGCTCAACTCGCACTTGCGCTTTAATGTCAAAGTAGTACAGCAGTCTTTTGCATGCTTCTTGAACATAAAGAAAATCTGTACGAATAATTAGTCGAAAATAGTTGAGGTCGAAATAAGGCGGGTGTTGTGTCTGACAGGTGACATTAACTCTCATTGAGAAAGGAGATGTTAAGAGTTTTTGCGTTACGTAAAGTTGTTTACGCTACAATGATTGCGTAAGCGAAATACGTAGGAATGATTCGGTGAAGGAACCGTTGTTGCGCCATGCACCGTATCGGTATACGTTTAGGCTGGCATCGGCAGACATGGAAAGACTCTTCATCATACTCCAACGTAAACCAAAGCGAGTTACTATTTGATGATCCTTCGATCCTTCGGCTTGAGTTGTAATTGAATACTGTAGGCTAGCACTGGGCGTTACATCATTGTCGAACATGAGATAACTTCCGCCAATCCCTCCGGAAACTTGAGTGAATCCGAAATTTGGTGCTGTGTTGGTCAGATAGTTTGCATTGGTATTTAATGTAAGCGGAATGGTTCCTAACATCCACGAGTATTGTCCGTAAACCGAGTAGGTGTCATTGTCAGTCAACGCACTACTAATCACATTTAAATCCTGATACCTATCTAATGAGAAAGTAGTTGATATTGTGTGCATGGCTTTGCCTTTTGGAATCATGGCCGTGGTTGACATGTATATAGATCTCGACACGTTTTGAATTCGCATTGTATCATTAACAACGGAGTTGCGAAGTTGGAAGTTGTTGAATCCGAGCGATATTGTTAGCTCATCAATAGGAATTATGGTTGCGTTTAATGATGCTATTTGTTGGCTTAATGATTCACCAACCTTGTTTGACAAATTGGAAATTCTATATCCCAATGTTCCGTCGAAGAAAAAATGATAATTGAAAAGCTGCAGTCGGGGCGATACTGTAAAATCGAGAAAATCAAATTGCTGAAACGGTGTGGCAAAAGATGTAAAGCCGGGCCCAACGTATTTCACCTTCCCTATCAGCCCCCAATCCTCAGCTTTAAATCCAAGACCGGCCAAAGCGGCCACATCTCCATGCGTGCTTTCGCGCGGGGTGAGTATGTACGAAGGCAGAGAAATTCCAATATCCAAACCGGGAGACTTCACATCATTCGTTTGGAATGATGCAGCCCCCTCAGCAAATAGATACAATCCTTCTTCGAAGCTTACCTTGGTGTTGATGGACAACAAAAGTCCTTCACTAATGGCTTTCGGCGCCCATACAACAGTCTCGCGATAGATGGGCTGGGCAGGTAGCTCTGGTGTTTCAACCGACCTTGAGATCTGCCTACTTAATGGTCTGCGTCCTGGCGCAAGACTGGTCGAGTCTTCCGTCATTCGCACAACGTTCAAGTCCACATACGTGCTGTCTTGCTTTCCAAATCCTACACTGAAAAACGTCAAATTTCTTTGCCATGCTCCGCCAATTCCTTTTACGGTATCTGATGGTGCCGCGCGTTGAAATATTCCTCGGTTAAATGCAGCTCTGAAAATCAGCGGTGTTACTCTTGCGCCATATCCAAAAATTTGCGACTGACTTCCAGCCAGTTCGGAGTATTGCGGCACATGCATACCTAGTTGAACAGTTGCCCAATCAACTCCAGGCTTTACCGTAATACTTATAGTGTTTAACGGATTCTGCAAAAAATCGGTGATAGTCGGCGAACTAATCGATGGCGTAATGGTGTTGGTTTCGGTTAACGTAAATGAAGCATACACGGGAATCACAAACGCATCGAAAAACGAAAACGTTGGTGCAATTACAAACCTGTACATACTGCCGGGCTGCCGGGCCTTCCAGAGTGGATTGCCAGCACTATCGCGTGACGAGTTTACACCGTAGTAGTCGGCAGTGGTAGACATCGAGCCCGTCATTTTGAAAAACGGAACGCCTTGCTGGTCTGTAACCGACTGAGCAACAGCACCTACACTTGAGAAATATGTAACTACTAAACAGAGTACTATCCAACGTATCATGCGTGGTCCTTTATCGCTGACTAACTTGTACCGGAGGGCTAAGTGCCGATTCGGCGCCCGACGCAGCGACAACTTTTACGGAGTATCTCAAACTATCGAGTGATTCTGCGGTTGCGTCTGTAAAAGTTCTATCGGTAGCGCTAGCAACCACCGCATAACTTTTCAAAGAAACGCCTTCACCCTTGTAAACCAAAAACTGCACGTCGTTAAAATTATTCGGGTAGTCCCACTTGAGTTCTACATTTTTGTTTGCCGCACTATAAACCGCCGACACGTTTGTTACTATGGGACGCACTCCATTGTCGTACCGCTTTGCACGAACCGAATTAGAAAACTGCGAACGGTTACCGGCACTATCAACCGCAACAACGGCGTAATCATATTCGCCACCTAACGCTGTGGTTGCATCAACAAACGATAGCGTCTCACCCGTGTGGACCCCAATCGAATCCGTAAACGCAGAATCAGCCGGCACGCGATAAATTATCTGATACGCGAGATCCGGACTTGTACTTGAAATTATATCCAACACCACGGTTGAATCCGTAACTCTCGAACCAGATATCACTGGCGTCTCCGGCGGAACAATATCCGGCCTACGCATTTGTATCATGTTACTCAGTTCAGATTCATTATGATGATAATCCAGCGCAACCATCTTGTAGTATACATGACTAGTCAGCGTGTTCAGCTCAATCGAATCTCGCGCTATCGAATCCCTTGAAAAGTTCACGCTGTCGTTCGTAAAACTCTCAAGTACCACACTAAACTCATGCGTAGTATCATTCGCCATCAGCAATCTGTACCCCATGTAGTCAATCTCTGAAGGGGGCTTAAACAGGATTATCACAACTCCATTTGTATCTATTGTGCCTTTGATTAGCTCTGGTTTTGATGTTGGTGTTGAATCAGCTACCACAAGAAAGGCTGGAAACGATTCAGAAATATTTCCTAATGCATCCTCAACTTGAATTGCGTAAAACGTAGTTTGGAAATACTCTCCAGAATTGTCGGTGTACGATGTATCTGTTGCCAAGAGTTTCTGTGATATCCTGGTATAGCCCCCTTCATTTGTTGCGCTTTTAGCCACGTAAATGGCAGCAATATCGGCTATACTTTCTGGATCGAATTGCCAGCGGATGTTAACCACGCCTGGACTGATTTCATCGGCCTCAACGTAGAGTGGAAGGTCGGGTGCGGTCATGTCGTGCGGACGTCCCACGTACTCGCCAATCATTTCCTGATCTGCGAACGCAGTTAAACCATATATCCGATACAAATACACCACACCATTTTCCAGGGCCGTATCTGCAAGAAACTCGCCTTCAGGAATGGTATCGCCCGTAATCAGCGTAATCATCGGCGCATCAGAAAGAGATGTCCACGTTGCACCATTATCGCTGGAACGTTCGGCGAGGTAGCCCGAGAACTCATTAAAGATTGGCCACTTAATAGTCACCTTGGTATCACCATCTACCACCGTACCCAAGGCTTGTCTGTTGGGAATCTGGTAAATCGCAGACGCCACGGTGCCTTGTCCTAACATGTAGTTTGCGTCGTTGGGGTTTCCAATAGAAACCCTGTACACATATCGCTTACCGAGTTGCACTTCACCATCGTTAAATTCAAGGCCCAAGGCCATGGCAGAAATTGTGTCGCGGTCGGCAGCTAACATTGCCAAGCCATAACGCATCGACGTCGATTCTTCTTGGTCTTCGGTGGCAATAGCATCTGCAGAGTCGAATAAAATGCTGTATGCAAAGTGGCGGTACGACGTTACAATTTCTTTATCACTCTGCTTGTTTATCGCGAAGTACATAAACACATCTTGGTCGAACGGCATTACACGGGTTGTTCCGCCGCGCACATTCTGAAACGCAGTGATGGGGTTACCAGAATTATCCGCTTCAGCCCGTTCAACCAAATACCCTTCGTTCAAGCCGCGTTGGAATCCGTTACTTGATGTCGGTGCCCAACGAACAATTGCACCGCTGTCTACCCTACGCGTTAAAACTTTTACACCGTCTACTGGTGCATTACTATTTGCGTTAACCCGTGTGTCAGATTGCGCAATAACATCGGTTGACGGAAAAAGAAGAACGCTTACTACGGATAACGAAGCAAGTAGAAATGAGACTGAAACAAGAAATAATTTTATGGTGTGCATCTTGTCCCCTGAGAAAAGTTCGCCTTAAACGATCCAGAAATGAGTCCGCCCAACACACTGTACCGGCCAGCCACCTCTCCACTTACCCAATTGGGGTTTGGTATTCCTCCGGCTAGGTAGGCACCAATTTTTAAGCTAACTAGCGTATACGAGCAACCACCAGAACAGCAGTGCAGGCATATTGACGGAGAGGTCCAATAACAACTCCAATCCCAGAAGCAACCTCGGAATGGATTGCCACAGCAAGGGTGGTGGATATTAACACTTGGAATTCTCCACGGCTTTGCTCGCAACACCACAGACACGGCACCATAAACTGCAATAGATCCATTCATGTACCACTGGTTATATCCTGTAAAGCCAGTGCACGGTCTGCCCTCTACCCGCTTCAACAACAAGTTCAACTCTGCACCGGCGCGAGCATCCCAATCAATACTTGCTACACCAAGATTGATGCTGCCATTTTTCTGAAATCCAATTGCAAAACCTGCAGCGAATCCTGGACCTGATTTGGCACTACTGGTTGCTCCGGAGAGCATGCTGCTATTTATTGAACAGCCTGCAGCTCGCAGTCCGTTAATGGTTGTCTGCGAAAAACCAGTTGGTGCTGAGATACTGTTACCGAACATCAAGTACGAATATGAATTCACTCTGGTGAACAAATTCATCGACAAGGTAATTCGCCTTGTTGGTTCACCAAGTTTTACATACCATGTCCGATTTCTTCCGTTCACGTAGGCAGCCAACGTACCATTTCCGGTAATGGGAGAACGGTTGACGCTAACGTTAGCGTTCACATTAAATATCTCGTTTGCAAAATCATAACTGATGGTCACACTTCCTTTTACTGGGGCTGAATTCCTCTCAGTAAAGGTTGCCATCATCCACATATCACCCTGGATAGCAATTTTGGATAAGCCCCCTGAACTATTGAACTGTCCACTGAGTGAAATATCGGCGTTAAATCTTGCGGGATCTGGCGAGGTGCCAATAACTCCTAGCACCTTAAAGCCGAAGCCGACGTTTCCGTCTGGGCGCATTACCGCGCCCGACGAGGCACTTGATCCATCTGGAGCGGTGGCGCTTGGTTTTGCGCGCGACATATCAACATTGACACCTTGCCATGCGGCTATGCCGGCGCCGTAAAATGCCCAGCCTGTCATGAATGGAATTCCACGTTTCAGAATTGCTTTGGCCTCGATATACCAATACCTTTTGCCATACACACTTCCAAATCGTGCGTTGGCTGTAAGGTCTGCACCCACGGCTTTGAATCGTGCCTTTATACCGGCTGCAAATCCGTCGCCCCAAGTGCGATCAGAATTATAGAACTCTAAGTAGCCATCAATTTTTACTGCACTGAGATCTGCGCGCACTGTAATTTTATCTACCGCAAAATCTTTAAACTTTGGCAAGAATTTAAACGTACTGCTTGAGTTGGATTTATCAATTGCTCCCACCATTCTGAACACACCGTCGCCACTCAATTTGCCCGACAGAAGATTTACCGCGAGAGTGAATTTCACTTGCGCCCGGCATAGCTCAGATGACTGCGCGGCCACGCCTTCGAACGACAGTCCTTTAATGGTTACCGGAAAGCCCGACAAAGATTTTTGGGGACTTGCAAAACTCCACGTGCCTTTCGACATTCGAAATTTCCCCGACGTGGTAGTTCCTGCACCGGGAAGGGGCGGTGGGGTATTCCCTATATCGTTATACGCAAATCCCAAATTTTGAAACTCGGGTGCAAAACTCACTTTAATACTGCGTGAAGTTCCTGGTACTTGAATGGTTTTGTCGTTCCATCCCACCGAACCGTTCAACGACAGCGCAAAATTCTTTTCGGTTTTTGTTAGTGATATCGAGAACGTGGAAGTGCTTTTTAGCGTCAGTTGAGCACCCGCAAAAAGGTTCGATACAATATCCTCTTCGGGGTACACTGCAAAGTCGAATTTTTTATCGCGCACGTTAAAGCTTGCTTTATACACCAGTGCCGATCTTTCATCGGTGGCATCAACTATCGGTAGTATCACCCGACCTTTCATAAACACTTCGCTAACCGAACTGCTTACAAGTGCTAAACCAACTGTATCAACCGATGCCGATAACCGTGCAATGTTTGCATTTGGAAATTGAATTACGTTGGCACCGTAAAATATTCCCGTTAAGCCCGTTTTAGTAATAATTAAATTTTTCGCTCCAACTTCCGGAGCTGCGTTTGGATTGTCGAAAGTTCTCCAGCCATCTGGTAAACGCAACTTGATATTCTTGGCGTAGAGTCCACGAAATGCACTCGACTGCTCACCCACGTAATTCTCTGGAAATTCAATTCCGTTCGGATTTTCAATGTCGCTCATATCCAACGTAAGGTCTTTAATCTCCAAGCCCATTCCATTTGTGTTTGGAATGGTACAAGAAGAAAGTGAGCCCGACAACAACCAGTCCTTCCACTCAACAACCTTCGCGGCAAAACTTGCAATAACTTGTTTTGTTGGATCGGTGTCGGGTTGTGGCAGCAGCCAGGTTCGTGGTAGGCGCACGTCAACGTCCATAGACATTGTATCAATGCTGCCACAGTTCCACGATATGTAACACCCTTCTCTATCCTTGCTTCTACCTTTCAATACAACTACAAATGAATTTGCCGTTGGGTTCATTCCGCGCAACTCAAAGTCTTGCAAAAGCTCCAACGTAGCAGTCTTGGCAATTCCTTCTTTACAGAATTCCATACCCGACAAACCGAATGCTATTGTATCGTTATACCCCGGAATTGGCACCGATGTCATTGCAGATAAGTATGCAGACTTGGGAGAAAATTCAAAATCAGAAATTGCAATTGTGAAGCCCTGCAAATTCTGAATTCCTATTGGCACCTTTAGTGCCGCAATCTGACCCTCCGCCTTCTTTACAATTTTTCCTTTCGCGGACACATACGAATCCATTGCTGCAATTTTCTCCTTCGTCCATGCAGAACTCAGAGCTGTATTTTTTGCAAGCTGTGTTGGGAATGCACCTGCATCGTCATCGCGCACTGCCTTCACCGTACCACTCACCATTTGCATGTTGGTATTCACCAAAAGACTCTTAAACGATACCTCAACGCTCGAATACAACCAACTAATTGCAACAGCCCCTGTACCCTCGGCACTGCCGGCACTAGCATTGGTTAGCGTAGTTACAATCAAATCAAAGTCACCAATCCGAACCGTATCACCAACAATCAAATCTCTATCAAGCTGCGTAGTGTTAGTGACCGATGCAACATTGCACGATCCGCAAGACGTAGAATTTCGTGGAGGAAGGGCATTCTTGTTTGCAGTGTCATTAACAACTGTTCCAGTATCCTTAACCACCGTTCCACTATCGTTCAACTTAGTGGTTGTTGTGTCCTTCTTCGTAATGTTCGTGGTATCGTCGCGCCGCGGAATAGCCGGTGGACCCTTCATACTAAACGTAAATGGTTTTGCCCATCCGTCGGGTTCCGAAAGTGGCATTTCAGTAGCAGGGTTTACCGCTTTCACGCTCCACACGTATTGAACACCCGTATCGAGCTGTGGTAATTCTGCGGGAAGGGGCAATTGGGTTTGTGTTACCCTGCGCGTGATAAGCGGTGCGTTAGTTCGAAACGCATCTATAGCCGATGTCTGGCCCGGCATCATTTTTACTAAGGTGAAGTCGTACACCGCCGGAGGCGACGGAAGGGGCGTAGGAGAAATCCATCTGAAAACTGGCCGAATGGCCGTGATTATCTGACCACCATCTGTTGGCTGCAGTAACATTGCTGGTCGCGAATTTCCAATTTGCATGGGTCGGCACGCGGCAGTTACCACCGGTTTGGAAATGCCCTCAATCTTTACGCAAAAAGTATATCCACCACCTGGCAACATCCCTGTTTTTAAAGCTTGCTCCCTATAGCCCCGTACATAATCCATGTCCTCAAAGCGTACAATTTCATTACCGGTAAGTCTGGTAGGGCCTGGCTGAATCCAAAACGGAACCGGCTGTCCGGTCTTCGACTTCGCAGCTAATTGATCGCCAATGCGAATTTCCGCCTGCAGACTAACTAGAATCTGCTCAGGGAATGGATTGATAATCAGAAGTTGAACATACTCGGGATGCCCTTTCCACTCGTACAGGTACGGGCTCCAGTTCGGTACCACAAATAGTGTGGAGGTCAATTGGGATTGCGCGGAAACCGCTGCTCCCATAGCAATAACAAACAACAAACAAAGGCGCACGTAATTCAAATTGGTGTCCCTCCAGTTTTTACTTACCGTTCGGCCAACCAGCGAACATATCACAAAATCAGATTGAATTTTTACGTATTAATTTGCATGGTAACATTATAAGGGGTATTTGTCAGCCGCTAGACAATTAGCAATTAGCAATTGTGGATTGGCATTCAAATGTTTCCGCATTTTCACATTGGCTTCTCACATTATCACATTTACTGATTGGCATTCTCACATCTCCAAATTCTCACATTGACCAATTGGCATTCTCAAATTCTCACATTCTCACATTGAACTGTAACCTTTGCCGTACTTCTCCCACCTACCACTCGAATCACTTAGAAGCAATTGAATAATCAACGTCAGGAACAGTTCATGCAGGCCCTACGCCCTATCCAGCCTTCGCTGGAAAGATTTGCACTGCACTTAACGCATAACCGCGATGAGGCTCGTGAACTGGTTGCCGATACTATTGCTTCTGCCTACGAACGATTCCACACCATAAAAGATGAAAGAGCCTTTTTGAGTTTTCTGTTGACCATTGCATCGAGATCCTGGAAACAAACAGTGTCTACCCGCCGGCGCCAAGTAGCCACCGAACCCGAATCCTTCGATCAGATTTTTGGCACCACGTTGCAAGCAGATGTTCATACCGACGTGGTGTTGCTGTATGAGGCAATGGCCTTGCTGCCGCATGATCAACATCAAGCTATTGTAATGTTCGAAGTAATGGGTCTCAACGTTAAGGAAATCGCAGCCGCACAAAACAGTACCTCTGTCGCCGTAAAAGTCCGGCTCCACCGCGCTCGAAAAAAACTGCGCGAATTGTTAACAGATCCTACTCGTAACAATCCCACTCCTAAAGTTAAACCAATTGGCGAGGTGCTAGTGTGAAAAATCATTCGTCGAAAAATGCGTTCGATGCACTTCGCAACGCAACCCCAAAACAACCGCTTATTAATGCATCAGAAATTCCTGATTTACTTAATGCCTCACAGTCCAGTTTGTCGAGTAAGTCTCAGCATTCAAATGAGTCTTCTCCTATTCAAAACAACAGGTCTCCCGTTGCCGAAAATAGTTCTCTCATTGCCAAAAAAAGCACCTCCGGATTTCGTCGCGGCGCATTGGTTACTTCAGCACTTATCATTGCCGTACTTTCTTTGTGGCTTGCCACCAACACTTCGCTGTTTGATTCTTCATCGTTAAACGATGATTCTGTTTTGCAAGGGGCTAAGACAGACGTTCAAGAACAACGTGTCAATTCGATTGCACAACAAAATTCATCTCCTGATGTCAATGCTCAGCCAGCAACTGAAAACACTGAACAATCAAGTGTAAACAGTGAAGCCTCTCAAGCCAGTAATGCAGCAGCACCAAGCGGAGATACACACAGCGCTAGTAGCTCAAACCGTGCACTATCGGTTTCCAATTCTACCAAGACACCAAATGCCGATAAACTCGCAGCAGAGAAACTTACTAAAACACAAAGCCCCCTAACAGCCAATAGAGCTGCATCGGCTACGATTGCGGGAGTTCGGTATCTGGATTTAACGCAGGTTGAGTTTGATGAAATGCCGCGTGATTTGCGTCCGGAGATTGTTACGCATAGAGTGCGATTAACAGCTACCGATGGCACAACTACCGACACCCGATCAATTCAATGTTTGATACCTACTACAGATTCGCCCGACGTTACATACAATGGCGAAGAGTTTGTGCAAAGGCGCGCACTGTACATTCCGGTTAGAGTGTTTGCCACGAACAACAATTCAAAAACCGAAACTATTACTTGGTACAAGCCTACAAGTTTGCTTATCGCGTATTTGCCGGAACGTTACCGAGTGCCGCTGATGATCGAACTGAATTTGCTTTCGGAAGTTCAGCGTGGTTGCATGTCGCCTGCCGATGCGTGCAAGGCGTTGCCGCAATCGCAAAGTTATTTCGATATGTGCCGCTTAGATGCTGCAAGTATTCGCAGCGTTACCGTGAAGCCGAATCCTGTGCACACGGTGGGCAACGCTACAATTGAACTGCTTCGAACTACAACGTTAAGTGTGTCGTTGTACAGTTCTGCCGGGAACTATGTGACGGATCTTACGGCACGCCAAGAGTATGGCGCGGGCACGCATACGTTGCCGCTGCGGTTTGATGGCGTGGCCTCCGGACTCTACCTACTTACTATAACAACAACCAAGGGCGAGCACGTGGTTCGTCAAATTATTGTCGAATAGAATTACATCGAGTAACACCTCAACGAATTATCTAACAACGAGTATCAACTCAACGATTATTAATCATTATTTTTTCGGAGTACATTGTGAATAAATTCATCGCACTATTCGTAGCTACCATTCTACTAACAGCTACAGTATTTGCTCAACCAAAAATTGAAATTGTTGGTGGCAACACTTACGATTGGGGCTCAGTAAAACCACCAACATCGGGTCACCTTGAAGCCAAGATCCAAATCAAGAATATTGGAACGGGCGTACTGAATCTTATCGAAATCAAGCCAGGATGCGGTTGCACAAAAACCGATCCCGATAAAACAGAATTGAAAGCCGGCGAGATTAGCACCATGGGCGTTACATTGAATATCGCCGCAACTCAATCTGGTCCTATTACAAAAAGCATTACTGTTCGCAGCAACTCAGCAACAGATAGCGTGTTAGTAATCTGGTTGAAGGCCGATGTTAATCGTGCCGTACGCATCGAGCCGTCGCCGTACTTCGCATTTAACGGTGCGGTTTCGGGCCAACCTATCACGTCGACCGTTTTTGTTACAAACGCCGACACGAAGGATCTCGTAATCAGCGATTTTAATGTCGAACCCAACATGACTCTTAACGTGAACAAAAGAACAGTTATCAAGGCCGGCGAAAAACTCGAACTTGTACTGTCATACACACCTACAAAGGCCGGTCCAATCTCCGGTACCATCACATTCAAAACTTCTAACGAAGACAATCCAGATGTCACCCTAAGTGCCTGGGGCAACGCCGCCGAAGCGCCAACAGCCGTGGTTCCAACAGCCAAGTAATCTCTCGAAACTCTAACGCAAGCAATCGCTTGAAACATGCAGCCCCTTACCGGATTATTCTGGCAAGGGGCTTTGTGTTTGTGCATCTGGGAGAACGTGCCGGGGAAGAAGCGGGTTGGCCGGGGAACTTTAGCCGGGGAAGAAGCCGG
>JABMNI010000072.1 GCA_013204605.1 Ignavibacteria bacterium | reverse complement strand
TCGGCGACTCTCGGCGACTCTCGTCGACTCTCGGCGACTCTCGGCGACTCTCGGCGACTCTCGGCGACTCTCGGCGACTCTCGGCGACTCTCGGCGACAAACTTCGTAGCTATTTTGTCCATTACCAACTCCTGGTGGTTAAAGTTATACACTAATCAACTAAACTTAAGCTTTTTGCATTGGTTACATGCATGGACAAATGAGAGAAATTGGCGAGTCATTAGTCACACCCTTCAGCAACCCTCATCTCGGCAACGAAAGTGGGTTGAGTGGGTGAGTATTCACAAACGGAGGACGTCTAAATTCCCTGCACAGTTCGGTGTTGTAATGCGTGTTATAACTATACCCGGATTACACATTAAAGTTTATGAACGTGTATTCGAAGTCGATGGCATAATTCCAAAGTTCGGTAAACCACGCTCATCTTTTTTTGTTTAGCGCTATTTTCAGAACCAACCTACGGGCTAATGCGTAACACGGGATGAATTGACATTCTCAAATCTCCAAATTTTCACATTTTCTTGTGAAGCCCTCACCAATTTGCATGTCTGTCTTCCTATAACTACGTGCCAGTAGATTGCGTCCGAAACTATTCAGCTATTTCCTATTTACGTAATCCGGTTTGAAGCTCGGTGACGCTTTTTCAGTCCCTCAGCGCAAACACGCTATCTGGCTCAGTTAGTGGCAAGGGGCTTACTTGAACGTGTATGACAGGCCGGCTGAGAGGACGTTGAAACGGCTGACGCTGTAATCGACGGCAAGGCGGATGGGTCCGACGAAGGCCGAAAAACCCATGGTGATTTTGGCGTTTGTATTAAAGGCATTAACTGTACTAATCTGTGGTTTAAGATCACCGGGCTGCTCAGGTGTGGGCACAGCTACTTGTCCGGCGGGAGTTGGTGGTAACAGACCCAGGGCTAATTGAATTTCTTGGGGTAAAACATATTGGTAGGTCGATACTACGTCGATGCGTTCGTAGGCATAACCGGCATACACCGAGAGGAAACCCCACACTTCTTTACTAGCATGAATATTTCCGCTCAAAATAGTAGCATCGGCCGTTAGCTTCGAGCCCGTGAAGCCCACAGTGTTTGTAAGTGTTGTGCCCTGATACACACCCTGAATGGCTAGGTCGAACCAGCGTTCGGGGAAATACTGACTAATAGAGTGTTTCAGTCCAACGCCCCAAAACGAAAACTTGCCCACATTTCTATCAAACTCTACTGGTGGGATGAACCTCAGCAGTAGTTCAGTGCCCCATAGTGAACCAATTTCCAGCTGCGGCACGCCCGCAATGAGGGCGGACATATCCACGCCTGGCGGCAAAGTTAAATATGGCGGGAGTGACATTTTTGTTATAAGCGTATCCAACCCTGCTCTGGCTGCACTATCTAAGATCTTGTACTCAGCCCGTTGGTGTAGGAGCGATAGCAGTTTGGAATTAGAAGGGACAAACACCCTGGCATCTGGTTTATTGCCGAACAACGTAGCGGCAGAGTCTGGCAAAACAAAGTATGAGCTATCAACGGCATCGCGCAGCAACTCCCTTACTAAACTCGTGGTTAATCCCAACGTGTCGTTATATGTATTGCCTATTACATATTGGAATTTTCCGTCGACCAACGAAATGGTGCCATACTTTGCCAGCTCCGATGCAACGTTAATCCGAGGTCCAAAATTTATACTCGGCGTATACCAACGCTGGTCTTCCAAAATCTGTCCATACATACCATTCAGACTAACCTTGTAATAGGGGGAGCTAACAGTATCTGGAACATAGGCCTGATCGAAAAATCGCGCGTTCGAAGTAGCATTTAGTGTGGTGACCATCGGTTGAATGTAGGGCACCGCATTAGTCTCGAACAAATCCTTGGTAACGGCTCGAGTAATATCAACATTCAGCGGTACATACAATTGTTGCGCAGGCAACATTGCTGGAACCACGAACAAAATGAGAACTCGTGATAGAAATCTAATCATGATAATTTTTTTCGGAGAATAAAGTAAAACGGAATTGCTACAACCGCCATGAGTAGCAGGGTTGCAATATTGAACATTAAACTGAATACATTGCTAATAACCCACCAAAAAACGTTGACGGCGAAATATGCAATAACGAGTGCGAGTATTATGGCGAGAAATTTTTTCATAGTTGAGTAACCTTATCCAAGATACGTGCCAGTTGTTCGGCAGATTGTTTGCGTTCGAACTTTTCTATTTCAGTTTCATTTCTTTCAAAGGCATTTGTGTTGTTTTTCCAATGCTTGTACAAATTAGAGATGATTTCAGCCAGACCCGACACATCGTCTTGATTTGTGCAGCGCCCGGCGTTCACCCCATGCACTAACCGCTCTATAGCGCTTCCCTTGGGGGCAATTCCGATTATCGGGCGTCCGGCGCCTAGATATTCGTACACCTTACCTGGGACAATCTCTGCGCTCTCCTTGGTATCGTCGACTATTATCAATAGTGCATCCGAAGTAAGCGCATATTCAATGCTTTTCTCATGCGGAACATACTGAATTCGATCTACGGCGGGTGCAAACAATGTCGATTGTAACATCGCATCAACCTCGGCTCCAAACCTGCCTACAAATCGAAGACTCACTTTGTTAACATCCAAAACGCCCGACTTGTTTAACAACTCCAAAGCAGCCAAAAAACTTGCCGGATTCCGATGTCCGTACAACGAACCAGTATACGTAATGGTAAACTTATCAGTCCGCTGATATTGTACTACCGGAAAATCGGACGAATCGTATCCGTTGGGGACGTGGTGGAATTTTTCTCTATTTAGGTGCGGATACTTTTGCAATGCATCCTCGGTAATGCCTTGCCATGCCGACTCCACTGCATCGGCCTCTTCGAAAACCGTGCGCTCCAATTTTTTGTCAATCATTGCCGGCACAAACCATCGCTCGGGAGTGGTTAGAAAATTAGTCCACGGATCTCTAAAGCCAGCAACCCACGGCAGACCTGTTTTACGCTTTATTGAACGTGCAATTAAGGCGCATGTGTAAGGGGGCGATGAGGAATATACTGCGCTGATTTTGTAATCCGTAATAGCCTTTAAGGCACTTTTTTTCGCCGTTGGCAACCACCCAATTCGTGCATCGGGAATGAAGAAAGTGGCTCGTATCCACTCGGCAAATTTTTCTTTGAAGCCCGTGCGTTGATCAGCAGTTTTATTTACGTTTACGTCTATCGAAGCCCCTTTCCCACCAATAAATTTCCGATACAAAGAGTACGGTTCAATTATTTTGGTGCGAATTACTACAACGTCGGAAGGGATTTTTTTCAGCAAGCTTTCGTCTCTGGCGGGGAAGTCGCCGTTCAAAACGGTGAGTACAATTGGATTCCATCCAAACTGACGCAGGTACGTAACGTGTTTAAGTACGCGCTGCACCCCGGGGCCGCCACCAGGTGGAAAGTGATAGGCTACAATGAGTACGTTTTTCATTAATCTGCCTTGAACACAAAGGCGGCTTCCATTGCCAATGATCGAACAAAGGGCAGATGGCGTAACCATGTAAGCTCAAGCACGGGAATGCTACGCTGGTACTTCCATTTGAACACCGGACGCAGCCCGAAGTACCGTTCCGATTTGAGTTTTAATCCTGCAAGTTGCGCGCCCTTGATTACCTTGGCGGCGGAACAGCGAAGAGCGTGCAGACGTTTCACCTCTTCTTGATTTACCGGATCGCCCCCTTCAATAATTTTGAAGAACAGGGTTTTTGGAAGCAAGTGCACAAAAGGGAAACTGCCAGCGGTTGTGCCCAACAGTTGCTGGTGTCCGCCAAATGCCGAGCTGTACGGCGGAAACGTAATAAGCACCACGCCCGATGGTTTCAGAAGACGCTTGATGTTTTTCAGGGCGATTTGTACATCGTCGAGGTGCTCGATCACGTCACGCAGCAACACCACGTCAAACCGATGGCTCCAATCTTCTGGGATGTCCTCGTATATCACGTCATGTTGCGTAAAGGTCATAGGTAGTTCTAAACGCTGCATAACCGGCGTGGAAATTTGTTCCAGGAGCGCACCCTGAATGTCGGTACCAAGTGCGTAGGCCGACCCATTATTTACAAACGCTGCAAGCACGCCACCTTCGGCGCAACCAATTTCGCACACCTGTGCGTGGTCTGGCAGACAATCCAATTCGCGCAACCACGGTATTAACGTGTCATTGGCCAACATGTATTGCATTCGCAAATTGCGCAACGTTCGCGGATGCAAATTCATCTCATTAATTTTCGACACGAATTCTGGCGTGATATTAGGCATCGGAGCTTTCATTTCTAAGCTTCAAATTTACAAACACTCCAGCCGTATCTTTGTCACTCAATTATGCTTTACTCTATTATAGTCGCGGTTTACAATCGCCCATCCGAACTTCAAGAACTTTTATCGAGTTTGTGTAAGCAAACCTTCACCAATTTTGAGTTGGTAATCGTCGAAGATGGCTCGACTGAAACCAGTAAAGCAATTTGCGATGCGTATTCCGATAGATTATCCATCGCCTACTACTTTAAAGAAAATTCGGGTCCAGGGCCTTCACGCAATTACGGATGTAGGCGCGCCAGTGGCGATTTTTTCTTATTCCTCGATTCCGATTGCACCATCCCACCACACTACATGCAGGCCGTCCACGAGGCCATAGAAGAACGCGAACTTGATGCCTTTGGCGGACCTGACAAAGAGGACGACTCTTTCTCCGACATTCAAAAAGCCATCAGTTACAGCATGACTTCGTTTCTCACCACCGGCGGAATTCGTGGTGGTAAACTCCGAGTTGGAGGCGCCTTTCACCCCCGAAGCTTTAACATGGGAATTTCAAGAAATGTGTTCAACGAGACCGACGGCTTTGCCAACATGCGTTTCGGCGAGGATGTTGAGTTCAGCATTCGAATGATTGAAGGGGGCTTTACAGTGCAACTAGTTTCGGCTGCTTGGGTGTACCATAAGCGTCGGGCAGATCTGAAAAAGTTTTTCAAGCAAGTACACAATTCCGGAATGGCTCGCATAGATATTACACTACTGCATCCATCCTCGCTAAAGATTACGCATTTTTTCCCAGCGGCATTTTTGGCTTACATAGTTGTAGCTTTAGTATACACTGTGTTTGTTCCGGAAGGACACTTAGCACTATTCCCTTTGTTGTTGTACATCGCCGCAATATTTGTTGATTCGCTAATCCGATTTCATTCAATCAAATTGGGCCTGCTTAGCGTATGCACCTCAATCACCCAGCACGTCGGCTATGGGATGGGTTTTACTCGCGCTGTAATTATGCGCGTGATACTGGGTAGGAAACGCACGGCGGCGTTCGAAAAAACTTTTTACAATTAGTAATTGCGAATTGCGAGTCCCGAGCGCGACGAGGGACGAACGAAATATTGCGAATTACGAATTACGAATTGCGAGTCCCGAGCGCGACGAGGGACGAACGAAATATTGCGAATTACGAATTACGAAT
>JABMNI010000071.1 GCA_013204605.1 Ignavibacteria bacterium | reverse complement strand
TGGGAGGGGGAGTGTGATTTGTAGTGGGAGTTGGAGTGGGAGTGGTGGCTGTGCACGCGTTGCTATAATAATGTCGCCCCTCCGGGGCTTATCGCAAAGCGACCCGCAAAGCTAGCCGCAAAGCTTACCTAGTATCCGGCTCTTACGTCTTCTGCTTCTTTTTTTTTGCGGCTGGAAACAGGATGTTGTTTAGGATTAAACGGTAGCCTGGTGATGAGGGATGGAGCGAGAGATCGGTGGGAGGATCGCCAACGGCATGACGGTAGTCCTCGGGATCGTGGCCGCCGTACCAGGTGAACGTGCCGCGTCCGACGTTGCCGTGAATGTATTTTACTTGGTCGGTGCCTTCGCGGAGCGCAAGGACGGTGACGTGGTTTTTGATTTGATCTTTGTGATACGCTGTTGTTTGACCCAGAAAGCCCCTTACCACATTTACGTGACACTGCGTTAGCATGGTGGGGACGGGATCGTATTTGGCGGAGAAATCAAAGAGCGTGAAGTAGTCGCTGTTTTGTGTGGAGAGGAGGATGTTGGCATCGATGTCGATGCTGGAATACTCGTATTCGTAGGGGTCCATGTGGAGCTGAAAATTGTCGAAGGCGAACGTGCGCGAGTAGTCGAGTTTTTTGTTTGCGTTGGCGTCGGCGGGATCGCCATCGTACATCACGTCGCAGATGTCGAGGCCGGCGGCAGCGAGTGCAATGTCGTACGAATCAGTTGCGCTGCACATTGCAAACATGAAGCCACCGTTGGTTACGAAGTCGCGAATTTTTTCTACGACGGCGCTTTTCAACTGACTCACTTTATTGAAGCCCAATTTTTTTGCGGTGTTTTCTAAGAGCGCAACTTGCTGCACGTACCATGCTTCGTTTGCCGACGACGAAAAAAACTTGCCGTACTGTCCGGTAAAATCTTCGTGGTGCAAATGCAGCCAATCGTACTCGCCTAGCTTACCTTGAATTACTTCTTCGTCCCAAAGTTTGTCATACTTCACTTCGGCGTATTCCATGGCCAGCGTTACTGCATCATCCCACGGCCTAAATCCCGGCGGAACATACACCGCAATACGAGGCGCTTTTTCAAGCCTAACAACTTCGGTATTATTTTTTTCGGCTTGCACATCGGCATACACCACGGCGGCAGAAGCACCATCTAATTCCTGAAAACTCACGCCACGAATCCGACACTCGGCGGCAATCTGGTTTGAGAAGTCCATCATAAATGAACCGCCCCTGTAATTCAGCAGCCAATCAACCGGTTGGTCCTGGGTAAGCACCATAAACGCAATTCCATACGCCTTTAAATGATTGGTCTGCGTCAAATCCATTGGAATAAGCAGTTTTTGCGCAACGCCCATAACCGGCATTGCAACGGCAAAAACTAGCAGAAATAGTATGGATTTCAGTTTAATCATGGGTCTACGGAAAAGTGATACAGCGTGCGAATGCCTGGAAAGCCCGAGAATGCCTACCAAAGCTTGCAAAAACCTGGGAAAGCCCCCTTGCAAAACAGCCCGCTTGGTGACGAAGTTACGCAACGTGTATTTGGGTGCGGTCATTTCCGTATTTTTGTGAATGACGTTTTCAGCCTCCGACATAGCAGCTATCGCCCAAGTTATTGGCGCTCCAGACCAGTCGTCAGATTCCACATGGTTCTGGAACATCAAAAACACAGCCCAAAACCGTGTAATGGCGCTCACCATTACCACCGTAACCGGCGCAGTTGACGATGAAACTGCTGGTGAAACCGCTGGCGAACCCGCCGGTAAAGCCCCCTCTCAAACCGTAATTTCCGTGCAGACCCATCAGGGCTACATTGAGCTGCATTCGGTAACGGGCTTTGTGTTGATTGAACCCGATGAAGTGATGTTCATTGCCAAACAGGCGGACAAATTTTCGGGTCTAGTGGTTGGCAAAACGTGCACCTGCTCCCAGTTTGCCAACGTAAGCACCGCCCTACTCCGCGCCGATTTCACTACGCTCGACCCATCGCTGCTGATGGCGGCCATGCAGTTGTCGATTGCAGAGGCCATATTAATGTGAGAATGTGTAAATCTGAGAATGCCAATAAGACAAATGTGGAAATGTGGAAATCTGAGAATGCCAATTGAAATCACAATAACCAATGCGTCGGGACTGCATTATAGAGGCAAACCACAGATAGAAGCGGCGGTGTCGCGGACGTTCAAATCGCAAAAAATCAACACGGCGCGGGTAGACATTGTGTTTTTGACTGACGCAGAAATGAAGCGTTTGAACAACCAGTATTTACAACACAACTACACTACAGACGTTCTCACATTCCCGTTGGATAGCGAGCCATTGCACGGAGAAGTGTATATTTCGCTTTCCGTGGCAAAGCAGCAGTCGGAAGAGTACGGCGTTACCCTCCAAAACGAGCTTTGCAGGCTGTGTGTACACGGCACGTTGCACCTACTTGGGTTCGACGATGCCACTCCGGCAGGCCGGCAACGTATGACAGATTTAGAAAACAGATTTATTGGAGCCTATGAGCGATAGATACACAGTTGAACGCATCATGGAAATAATTTCGATCGTAATTGGAGAGAAAAGCTCTGGCAAGCCCCTTTCCAAAATCAACATGGATGCATTACAGTTAAGGGGCTTCACGGAATCTGAAATTTCGGCAGCGCTTTCGTGGATTTTGGAACGCGACGCCGTGCTAACACAAGAAGACAAGGCCGCTTCGAAAGAAAATTCATTTCGCATATTGCATCGCGTCGAATCCGACACCATCCAACCCGACGCCTGGGGCGTATTGTTATCGTACGTCGACCTCGGCTTTCTAACCAACGAAGACGTGGAACAAATTCTTGAACGTTGCATGTTAATGAGCGAAGAGACCGAAGTAGGCATCCCTGAAATTCGCGCCCTCGTTGCTGTGTACATCATGCATCAGCATCCCCTGCCCGAAGTTGGAAGTCGCCGAACGCTCAGCGGCAACGAATCCATAAACTAACGCAACGCAACAACTAGCGCTAAATGCTTGCACCAAGCGCAGCGAAAAAATACAATCGCGACACGCAACAAATCCTACAAAAAAGTATTGGCCTCGTAGCTCATCCGGATAGAGCGACGCTTTCCTAAAGCGTAGGCAGGAGGTTCGAGTCCTCTCGAGGCCGCTGAGACGTTACCTAGTGATTTTTTTCTGAACCTTTTAAACACGCTTTACTTCTTTAGAATCAAAGACTTACGTCAACGTGAGTAAAGTTGTGGTATCAATAGGCCCCATGAGAATCCAATAAAACCGTCAGCAGTATCGGCGGCACACCATCTTAATCATGGTTCATTCACGCAACTGCTGACGTTTTTTTTATGCATATTACATTTTACGTTGACCGGCCAACCGCGCCAATTTCCGCAATTATGGCAAATAACGCTTTCGTTTTAGCACTGGAGTGAGTGTCTCCCCTGTTCATTGGAACCACGACAAGCAAGAGATAAAGACAGGCGAACGCAATCGTTCGGCCTATATGAAAAAGCTAGACTCTATTGAAGCTGAGATTCGTAGCGCCTATCACTCAATACCGTTTGGATCTGACGGAAAGGTGATTAGCAAGGATGCTTTGAAGTCGTTCCAAGATTGAGTTAAGGAGTTCTTGGATGAGACTCCTAAAAATCAGCAAGGCGGAAACGTACTAACACAGTTTGACAGGTTCATTGTGGAGTATTGCATATCCGCCGGAAACGCTATGGTAACGAATAATCGACCAAGCCAGCAAACGCTGGGACGCTATCGGCTCGTTGCCAAACGTCTTCGAGAATTTGCTACGGAACGAAGGGTTGAATTGAGTTTCGAGGATGTTAATAATGACTTTTACAGACAATTTGTAGGTTGGCTTTCCACAGACAAGAACATTCGTGACTCAAGTGTTGGCAATCACATAAAAGTTCTAAAGACATTCTTGCGCTGGTGTATGGATTTGGGTCTGCACAATAACACAGCTTTCCAAAAGTTTTACAAACCCGAAGCCCTAGGCGAAACCATTGCGCTATCAGCAAGAGAACTACGTATGATTCGAGACGTTGACCTCTCTGACAGTCCGCGACTCGCCCGCATACGAGACCACTTTTTGATACAAACTTTCACAAGCCTCAGGTACAGTGATCTTATCACGCTCGAACCTAAACACTTCGACTTAGAGAACGGATTCATCCACGTACCGATCTTGAAAACCGAAACCTGACCCATCATTCCGATAACTCCCCCACTCGCTCAAGTTTTAGAACGTTTTCCAAGTCTCATTTTTGAATTTGCTAGTAACGTAAAGTCGAACCTGTATCTCAAGGAACTTGGCCAACGTGCCGGATTGACATCTCCAATAATCATTGGTCACAGTCAGGGCGGAAGTCGCATTGAACAAACCGTTCCAAAGTACACCGCACTCACAACCCACGTCGCACGGCGAACCTTCGTAACAGTTAGCCTTGAGTTTGGGCTTCAATCCGAAATTGTTCGATTTGTTACGGGGCACAAATCATCCGACGTAATGTCGAAACACTATGCAAAACCATCGCCAGATGTTGTACGCGATGCAGTTTGTAAAGCATGGGGGCAATTGTAAGTAATGATTGTCGGTTTCAAGTTCATTCTCTCAACATTCTTTATAGTTGAGATTCCTCATCAACTCACATACATTCAAGTCAAAAGCGATTTGGTTGGAGTCAAACCAATGACTTCGTGACATAATTAGCAGCGTAAACAAAGATTGGCAGCATCCACACGAATCGAATGCAACGTACCCGTCATTCTTCGCCACACTGTTTATCTGCTTGATAAAGCAAGAATATCAATTACTATCACACATTGATACCGACGCACGTTGCGTTACAAATCTCCCACGGAAAGACACGAGGGGTTCGTAATTCTGCACCATTATCATTAATCAATATGGTGTCTCATGAATACAACCACAATGCTCCAGTCTATCTCTCCTGACGAACTAAGAGAACTCATCAATTCCGCTGTTGAGTCAGCAAACAACAAACGCAAGCCCGAGCCTCCAACTGAACCCGAAGATCGCGTCCTAACACGCCACTAAGCCGCGCAATTCCTGCGTATCAGTCTTCCTACACTTTCAAGGCTCATCAAGGATGGTACAATACCAGTTGTGCATGTTTGCGGAAGAACGCTTGTTAGACGACAAGACTTGATTGGCCTACTTGCCGCTGCATCGTCTCAATCGCAAATCAAAACAGGTGAAGTATGACCGTTAGTAGCTCAACCACAAATATGGGCTGGTTTAGTATAAATGGACACTTCAGTAATTTACAAACATATACTTTGTAGTTGCGTTGCATACATAACCTAAAATGCTACAAGGCTCAACTTCACAACATCACTTGCAAACTCCAGTACACGCCGTTGATAATGTCGGGGATGTAAAATAGTGTGGCAGGGTTTGAGAACGAGGTGATGCGCATGTGGCGGTACTCGATTTTGCCCCACTGACCATAGAAGCCGAGCGAAAGGGCGTACGTTGTGAGGTCGGAGCTGTACACGAGGGGCTTGCCCTCTAAAGAACTGTAGGAATTTATTTTGCCTAGTCCGTAACGCCAAGCACCAAACAGACCGTACCGCGGCTCCTGCAATGCAACCCCAAAACTTCGAGAAACATTGTTGTGGCTAATTATCTCGAATTTATCCGGGTGCCAGTTGTGATTACTCGTAAAAATTGAGTTCACATCGTAAAACACTTGTATATATGGTAAGGGGGCTACCCCAATTCCGTAACTGAAAATGTTGAAGAATGCAAACTGGCCGGCTTGCGGACCGGTAATACTCATAGACACCCACATGGAAACAACGAAGTTTGTGCGACCGTCGATTATTGAATGTGGAATCGAGTAGCGTTGAATTTTGCGCAACGAATCTTCAATGTTCTGACGTCGTTCCGGAGATATTTTTTGAAAGTCTAACCCAGTAACAGCTTTTGGTGTAATGCGGTAACTGGTTTCAAGCGCTTGGTCCATTATGCAACCAATACCATAGTTGTACAAGTTGAACATGGTCCAACCGTTGCGCGCGAGGTTGGTGGTTTGATAGGCTATCGAAGAATCGTTTGTAAACGACAATGCGTGGCGTCGGCCATTCCTGAGCGTAACCGAATTGAAAAAAAATGAGTCAATCAATACCTTTTCAATCACGATCGTATCGCCAGTGTGCACATCCCGTACAACAGTGCCCTCAGGCACATTAACCCAAACACTCTCGAACATCCCCGCTCCGGAAATAAACGAACATGATGAAACAACCAAAGAATTGGCAGCTAAAACAAAAAGCCTGTAAAATGTGAAAATGTGTAAATCTGAGAATCTCAATAAGGCAAATTTTCTAATTGTCATTTAAATATTGTCATTCTCACATTTCCACATTTCCACATTTACACATTTGCTTTACTTATCGCCTAGTATCAACGGCATCCCATCTTTGTTCCCAATCACCACTACTTTAGAATTTGGCGACTTCGCAAGTTCTAACGTTGCTTCGATTCCTTTTTCTTGAAGGATTAAACTTGTTAGCGACGCGCTTAGAATGCGGTTAGCGCGGGCTTTACCTTCGGCATCGATCAACTGACGCTCAGCTTCTTTTTTTGCTTTTTCCAAACGGAATTCATACTCGAGTGATTCTTGCTCTTGCTTGAGTTTATTCTCGATAGCTGTTTTCAGCGTGTTTGGCAATGTGATATCGCGCACCAAGATCTCGTTCATTTGCACAAACTGTTTATCTAATATTTTCTTGGTCTCTGCGTAAATCTCATCTTGAATTGCATCGCGTTTCGATGAATAAATTTCTTCCGGCGTGTAGCGGCCAATTACACTTCTTGTGGCTGAGCGAATGGAAGGTCTAACAACGGTCTCTAAATACCCTGGACCTTTACCTTGGTGCAACTGGGGTAAATATTTGTAAGGGGCTTGGCACCACCCTGAAACATCAACGGAAATTTCCAGTCCATTAGATGAAAGTACTACCATGGTTTCTTTCATTTCCTGTTGCCGAACATTATATACGACTAAATTATTCCAAGGCGCAATTACGTGGAAGCCTTCACCATACGTATTCTCCGTATCAATACCGCCGCCGAAAGTTCGGAATAGCACGCCTGCTTCGCCCCCTCCAATAGTTTGAGTCATCTTGAACGAAAGAATTACAAGCGCTAGAAACCCAGCTATTGCAATTACGTAGCCTAGCTTGATTTTTGGAGGCGTGATATTCAAGTTGTTCATGTTATTCATATAATAATCTTTACGGAAATGTGGAAATGGACAAACTACTGCGAGGCAATGTCGACTTCAAACTATCAGTTACGACATCCAATCTGTAATGGGTTGCAAGGAGCTTACCCAGTTGAAAACTACGGATTTTAACTTTAGTGCCCTGTTACGAATCTCATTTTTCCATTGTGAACTGTCCAGCATACTTGGCAAAGTATTCTTGGAAGAATGCGAGTGATTCGTCTGGTGTCATACTCAAAGCCTGATCAACATCCTTATTCCACGGGAATCTCTTGGCGCGGTCGGGCTTGTTGCGATAACCATTATTATATGCGGTTTCAGGGAGTAAACCCGGGAGTTCTGTTAGTTCGCTCGGACACATAAACGCGTTGTTGTAATGAAGCTCAAGTAGTTTGTAGTTATGTTTTTCGCAATGCTCGTATAGCTTACAAATGCTTTGTCCAAAAAAATGATCTTCATTCCAAACATACTTGTCAGAATACTCTACAGTGAACTTTATTGGCGGCGGAATTTTTTCATTGATCTCGGTGCAAATTAGTTGAGGCCTATACTCACTTAGGATTTTGTCGAGCACGTAGAATTCATACCCATCTATGTCAAGACTCAAGAATCCAAATTCTTTTTCAACAAACGTCCCCTTTAGCAAATCAACTACATTGTTCGGGGTCACGTAACATCTAGCAAGGTTAACCAACGGGAACTCTGAGTAGCGCTTTGCCATTTTTGCAAAACGTTCTACGTTAGCTTCAACAGCGAGTCCTGAAAAGCCCCTTTCAAAAAGCGCGAGCGTGTTGGACATGGTTACCCCATCGAACGCTGCAATGTCCACTGCCGCAGTACTCCTGACGCCAAGGCTTTGCAAATACGAGGAAATTAGTTGCTCTTCCTCGAGATGTGAATAGCCGCCACTATTTCTACTGGTAATTTTATGTAGGAGTTTTTTTAGCATTTACGTTACGAACATATCGTTGTTGGTGCACCTGAATTTGCGGTGCAATTTACAACTCAAGTTCAGCTTCTGCGCGCAACCGCCGTTTTTCAGACGCCGTAAAGCTACTATAATGTCGGCCCTGCAGTGCACCTTCCAACGCGTACAGTAGGTTTTTGGAAACGGGCTTTCCCAGTTGTGTCAATAGCATAACGTATGCCGGCGCTGCACCAATGCGTTGCAAGTCAGCTAGCGTTGATATTCCTATTTCAGAAAGCCAACCCGTGCTTTTCGGACCCAAGTTCAAACCAATGTTGGTTGGTTTCTCTTTCCCTTTAGTTCTCACTATCCAAAAAACGCCAACACTAAAAACAGTAGTGCGCCGAAAAAGGCAAATCGTTGCAGTTTGGCCAGCTTGATGCCAGAGTTGGCAAACTCAATTCCGGGCTGGGTAAAGTAGTTTTCTGGGACCCGCTTTGACGTAGGACGCTTCACACTCAGCACCGCTTCCCGTCGGTCAGCCTCTGGAAGCATGAACGCCAGTGCCTTGTACACAAACCTGGTAGCGGCAATTCCTAGAGCCACGTTTAGTACGGCTAGGCCCATCATTATGTATAGATAAACTTGGTACATGATTAACCTCGTATTTCATTCCGTTTTTTGCAGGCGTTAGAATTTTTAGATACTGTGCTGTAAAATTTCACGTGTAATTTCTTGCCGATGCTTGAACATTTTTTTAATCATACGTTTTACCACCAGAGCGTTCGCAATTCTTCCCAAGACACCTAGCGGCAATTCATATTTCAACACTTCACGCATTTCGGAGTAGCCGAGTTGATGGTCTTGTTGCTGTGAAAAATAGCGGTTGTGTTGCCAATACTTCAGTGGACCCGTTACCTGTTCATCCGTGATTTGCTGATTCTCTATCACCGTTGCAAATCGTAAATGCCATACCACAGAAAGAAAATTGAACTGTGTAATCTTCAATATGATTTCAGCGCTTTGGGCAAATGGATCAGCGTGGAGTAGAACAACGTTGATATTGGACGGCGTAATTCTGCCTAGGTTTTGAACATCTGTGTGAAACTGGAAAACCTCATGGACGGGACAATCGAATTTGGTTACGAACTCTAGCTGGGTCATACAGAAGCCGTGCTGCCATTTAGCGTGATTCGGTATTCAATATCAGCAACCTTGCTGAGCATAGCACTCACACCGCAGTATTTATCTCGTGACTTATGAACGGCTGACTCTACCTGAGGGCGGAACTCTTCTGTAGCATCTACAACTATATTCACAACTATCGACGAATAGTATTTAGGATGATCCTCAGCAAGCGTGCCCGTAACTTCGAGACTCAATTTGGAGAACGGCACGCGCATTTTGGGTAGCAATCCGGCAATATCCATCCCCATGCAACCACCAAGCCCCGTTAACAAAAGTTGTTTTGGGCTGACTCCTCGTAGTTCATCTTCGGGGTTCACCTTCGAATCCAAGTGGATTGTTTGGCCTTGCTGCGATGCAATAAAGTGGTAATTATCGGTCCAATCAACTACAATCGCATTTGCATCAGTTGGTTTTACAATTTCATTCATATATGTAGAGTTTTCCATAGTATTTCATTCTTTTGGCATTAATTGCGTTTAAAACGGCTCAGACGTATTACTAGCGGCTTCGATTTTCTCCCAGAGCTTAATGTTCTGGCGCAAAACAAACTCCAATTCAACTATACATTCTCTTTTACACGGAATTCGGATTGAAGCTTTTTCGACCCAATCTTTCTGCGGTTACCCGAGCTGAGAATAATACGTTATGGAGGGGGCTTTGTGGTAAAATTTGAGGCACGCAAGGCGGTGTTGTTGTATAAGACATGCAAACTACGACGGGTTTCATTCTACTACCAAATAACACAGTACCTATGTATTCTCGAAAAAATGTCGTATATTTGCGAAGTAGAGAAACAGCGGTCTCGCTTATTGCGTGGTCGCTTTTTCTTCGGTTTCTCATTCCTCCTGCTTCCTTATACTAGATTGATGGTTTTGTATGGCAGAATGTCGTGGGTTTTTATAACCTGCGCGAGGGTGGCTGACCGTACATTTTCCAACATACTGTAAGGAAGGTCAATGACCTTTTCGGATTTTTCGCTATGCGCGCCATTAATGCGTGCTATTAAGGATGCGGGCTATACACAGCCTACTCCAATTCAAGAACAAGCTATACCAGTAGTGCTAACGGGCGCAGACGTGTTCGGTTGTGCACAAACAGGTACTGGCAAGACTGCGGCATTTGCATTGCCAATTTTGTCGCAGGTATTCGATATGGGTAAAGTACGGGGCGGACCTTTCGCCTTGATAGTTGCACCCACAAGAGAACTCGCTGTGCAAATCGGTGACAGTTTTCGTTCGTATGGCAAGTACATGCAGTTTCGTCACGTGACTCTTTATGGTGGTGTGAGTCTGCGTCCGCAGATCGAAGCCGTACGTAGAGGTGTCGACGTTGTTATTGCAACTCCGGGTCGTTTATTAGACTTAGTTGACCAAGGCGTTTTACGTTTAAACAACGTACAGACACTTGTGCTAGACGAGGCCGATAGAATGCTCGACATGGGATTCCAGCCGGACATCAAACGTATTGTGTCCCTTGTGCCTGAAAACAGACAGACACTGTTTTTCTCTGCAACTCTTCCAAATGAGATTAAGAAACTTGCTAATTCAATGTTGCACAATCCTGTGAACATTTCAGTAGCACCGGTTAAATCTGCAAGTCAAGTGGTTGAACAACAATTGTACATGGTTCAAACTGAGAACAAGCGTGCGTTGCTTAATCACCTATTACTAGAGGAACTAGAAGGTTCGGTATTGGTATTCACTCGTACAAAGCGAGGTGCCGATCGTGTTGCCAAGGAATTGCATAAAAATGGTCACCGTGTGACGGCAATTCATGGTGATAAATCACAGCACGCACGCCAACGTGCATTGGATGATTTCAAGAGTCGCAAAATGCGAGTTCTTGTTGCAACCGATGTTGCTGCACGCGGAATCGACGTTACTGATCTGCCATTTGTAGTGAATTTCGACATGCCGGATACGGCCGAAACATACGTCCACAGAATTGGTCGTACGGGTCGTGCAGGTAAATCGGGTACCGCTCTAACACTTGCTACACATTCAGACAGAGGAGTTCTACGCGATATCGAGCGACTAATTAATCGTAAGATTGATCGTATAGACAATCACCCATTTAGCGGCCATAAGCGCAGTTAAATAAAAGAAACACCTAACGGAACAATCGTGGGTACTGGGTAAGCCCCTTGCCCACAATTCGTTCCCGTATATTTGTGTTTTAATATGTGCAATAGACAATTCGGTCTTCATGTCAGAAAATCAAAACCCAGAACAGACGAGCACCCCAGCCGGGTCAGAAAGTAATTTGGAATCGGGCGGACGCAGAAGTCGCGGTCGCAGAGGGCGTGGACGCAGAGGCGAAAACCGCAATCAAGCGGATCCGCCTGGAACAGACGCCGCACCAAATACAAATCAACCTGCCAATGCAAGCCAGCCTTCAAATCAGAATGTTGGTGCATCAGCTAGTGATCCGAATAATTCCACAGACGGTCGTGAACCAGGTGCTGGTCGTGAACCAGGTGCTGGTCGTGATTCCAATCAACCTACGGACGCGCGTAACAACCAGCGTCCTCGTGGTGACAGGAACCAACCACGCCAATCTCGTGATCAATCAAACTCCCCTCCGAACTCACCGACTAATTCACCTTCCAATCCGAATTCTGTAGCGCCATCAGGTGGTGGCTCAAATTCTGGTGTAGGCGCTGGATCTATTTCTGGTGCAAGCGACAGTAGCCCGGACGTTTCAGGAAGTACTGGCGAGAACGCTAGTAGACCCTCAGGCAGGAACAGAAATCAACGTGGGCGCGGTCGTAACCGCGATAGGAATGCACCAGCAGGTGAAAACGCTGGCGCAACCACAACGGATGCAGGTTCAAGTGGCGACTCGCCAGGTCAACAAGCTGCCGTACGCAACCCACAAGAGTCTCAGTCGCAGCCGCAAGGTGGTAACAGACGTCGTCAGGACAACCGTCCAGACAACAGGAACAAGCCTCAAGCCGAGAAAACAGAACGCCCTAAACGTGGTTCAGTTCTTGAACGCCGAGCCGCAAGGTTAGGTCAGCGAGCTCACGAAGAAGAAGCCACAGAATCTGCGCCGGTGCAGCAGGAAGTGCATCGCGCTATAAATGTTGACGACTACGTGGCTCACCTTAGAGGATGGCAGCGTGAGGTTGTAACAACAGTAAGAGCAATTATTAAGGCTAATGCGCCCGAAGCTCAAGAAAGCATTCTTTGGTCGCAACCAGTATTCGCTTACAACGGTCCAATGTGCTACGTTAAAGCATTTTCCGACCACGTAAACTTTGGATTTTGGCGAGGCACCGAGCTCGATGACGAACTGAATTTGCTAACAGGCGATGTGACCATGATGCGCCACGTAACAATGCGTTCAGCTAAGGATGTTCATCGCGATGTTTTTGAACGGATGGTGCGCCAAGCTGTGAAGTTGAATAGGGACAAGGGCGACCCAACGCTTTCGAATTAAAAATTCGTAATACAAATGTGAAAATGTGAAAATCTGAGAATGCCAATCTCAAATGATAGCAAATCATTTCAGGAATCACCCGGTCATTTTCACCCGGTCATTTTCACCCGGTAGGTGCAATTAGGATTTTCAGATTGAAATATTGGCATTCTCAAATTTCCACATTTTCACATTTACCGAAGGCCTTCTTCCAGCGCCGTCCTGGCATCGGTCTTTTCGTCTCTATACTTAACGATGATCGGCGTGCTAACGCTGAGTCCGTGTTGAGCACCAAATTCACTCCGAATATTTCTTGCACCTGCAATTACTACTGCGCCTTCGGGAATTTCTAGAGGATTTTCTGCGCTGCTTCGAATAATAGTTTCGTTGACCAAATCGTACACCGGTGTAGATGCGTTGAGAATTACCCCGCTGCCCAACACAGCACGTTTGCGGACCAAAACACCTTCGTACACACCGCAATTCCCGCCAACCAAAACATCGTCCTCGATAACCACCGGACGCGCTCCTGCTGGCTCCAACACGCCGCCAATCTGTGCAGCCGCGCTGATGTGAACCCGTTTGCCCACTTGCGCGCACGTACCTACCAGTGCGTGAGAATCGACCATACTCCCCTCGCCGATATACGCCCCAATGTTGATATACATAGGCGGCATACAAATCACCCCGCTCGCCAAATAACACCCATTTCGAACCACCGATCCTCCGGGCACAATGCGCACATTTTGCTTAACAGTAAAATGTTTGGTTGACAGTGTGTGTTTGTCGAAAAATCTGAAAGGGGGCTGACTGTGCATTTCAATCAGAACACCCCGACGGAACAATAACAAGATTCCGTGCTTCACCCACCGCTGCGTCTGCCATTCTCCGTTGGCCGTAGGCGTTGCAGCACGCACAGTACCATCGTTCAAACCCTCTAACAAATCCTCAAGAATTTCATCCACGTTATCGTGGGCATTAAACTCTTGAATGGGCAGTGCAAATAGTTCTTCAATTCGAAGTTGTAATTCCAACATTGTTTACTTTCTAGTCTGAAATTCTAGGTTTAGCATTTTATAAATTAGACGCGCCGTTGTAATGTCAGGATGGGAAAGCCCCTTTACCGGAGAAAGCTCCACTACATCGAAACCAACAATGCGTTTGCCCTGACGCTTTATCTCGCGGAAAACATCAAGTGTCTCACTGTACAGAAATCCGTCCGGTTCGGGAGTGCCTGTGGCAGGCATGATGGCGGGATCGAAGTAGTCCACATCGAAGGTGATGTACACGTGTTTGTTAAGCGTATCAACTACGGACTTCTGCCAATTTTTTTGGTGCAGACCTCTGCGCAAAGCCGACGCATAAAAAGTTTTCACACCCTTCGTTTTGATAAACTGAGCCTCCTCTACGCACTGCGCACGTATACCAACTTGCGTAATGCGTTTGGGCGGAAAAAACTCTGCAACTCTACTCATGAAGGATGCGTGTGAATATTTCGAACCTTGGTATTCATCTCGAAGATCTGAATGCGCATCGAAATGTAGAATGCTCATCTTTGGATAGTGCGCAAAATGTGCCGCGATTGGCGCAGTAGAAATTGAATGTTCGCCGCCTAGTGTGACAACAAATTTATTTTGCGATAACAGTTCCCTTACTTGTTGCTCAATTACATCGAGCGCCGCTTTGTCGACTTTTTTTTCGAAGTCAATAGGTTTTACGGTTGCAATGCCTTTTGAAAAACAAAGTTCCAATTCTGTTTCGTCGTCGTAGAATTCCACGAATGCACTTGCATCCAAGATAGCCCGTGGACCCTTTGCTGTGCCGCCACCATAGCTCACGGTGTGTTCGTACGGCGCCGAAACAATGGCTATTGCAGCAGTTTCCAATTCGCAATGTGGGGCATCGATAGCCAAGAAATTCTTTTTGGGACCCAGTGTCTTCATTCGCATCTAAACTATATATGTGATTTAATTTCAAGTCCTGTTAAAATTCCATCGTCCCACGGAGTCACCCGCGAAGCTACCCGCAACGTTACCCACGCAGTTACCCACGCAGTTACCCACGCAGTTACCCGCAAAGTTACCCGCGAAGCTTCCCGCGAAGCTTCCCGCGCAGCTAAAATACCGTAGTTCGATGAGTATATTCGTTTAATTACTGGAGCAACGAATGTCGAACCTTCGCAAGCAACGATTTGGATGGTATGTGTATGATTGGGCGAACAGTGCGTTTAGCACCTCGGTCATTACAGTTTTCCTTGGACCCTACCTAACATCGGTAGCAAAAACAGCCGCCGACGCGTCTGGAATGATCCATCCCTTCGGACTGACCATCCACCCCGGCTCGTGGTTTTCATTTGTTGTTTCGGCATCGGTGATCATGCAGGTTTTCATTCTTCCCATGATTGGTGCCATCACCGATTCATGGAGTAACAAAAAAGCTCTCATCAGTGCAACAGCCTTTACGGGTGCCATTGCAACTACATTCATGTACATGATTTCGGTTTCGGCCGGCAATTATATGCTTGGTGGATTGCTGTTTGTAATTGCAAATCTTGCATTCGGAGCGAGCATTGTTGTGTTCAATTCGTTCCTTCCAATGTTGGCCAACGCAGCCGATCGCGACAAAGTTTCCAGCCGAGGTTGGGCCCTTGGATACCTTGGTGGTGGACTCCTGTTGGCAGTCCACTTAATGTATTTTTCTTCGGTCGAAAGTGAAGGGGGCTCTGTAGAACTTGCAATCAGAACAATTTTGGCTTCAGTTGGAATATGGTGGGGATTATTTACACTCGTACCATTGTTGTTGATGAAGTTTCCGCGTGCAAAAAACAGTGAGCCCCCTGCCCTCAAACAGTCATTCGGGCAACTCTATCACACATTTAAAACGCTCAGATATTATCCGCAGACGCTGTTGTTTTTTGTTGCGTATTTGATGTACAATGAAACCGTTCAGACGGTGATTACAATGTCGGCACAGTTCGGGCAGGAAGAGATTGGGCTGGGGATGGACGTGCTAATGCAGGCGATTTTAATTGTGCAGTTTGTTGGGATTATTGGGTCGTTGATGTTCGAGCGAATTGCAAGTTTGGTTGGGACAAAGCAGGCGATAATTATTGCGTTGTTTGGATGGGTTGGAGTTTTGGTGGCGGGGTACGCATTGGTTACAACTGCCACGCATTTCTATATTTTGGCGTCGGTAATTGCAATTGTGTTGGGCGGAACGCAGGCGCTGAGTAGAAGTCTTTTTTCAACGATGATCCCCGTTGGTAAGGAAGCCGAATATTTTTCTTTGTACGAGATAAGCGATAAGGGGACTTCTTGGTTGGGTCCGCTGTTTTTTGGACTCGCCTTAACACTAACCGGCAGTTACAGAATTGCAGTTTTTTCGTTAATAATATTCTTGCTGGTGGGCATGGTTTTGCTCATGCGGGTTAACGTAAAGAAGGCAGTTATGGAAGCCGAGAATGCGGTGCATTAATACGTTTTGATGTGGAGTTGGCATAACTTCGAGCAGCCTGCCGTGGTTAAGGCTGCACTACAAAAGGGTCCTTGAATGTGTGCGCAATTACGCAGAACCAAACCAAATTGGCTGTAATCTTGGTAAATTGCACCTCTTCCATGTAGCTCCTAAGTGTGAAAGGCTAATTTAATGTTGCAAAAGTATACAACGTTGGCTCCGGCAAATGTACGTTGGCATGACAGTAGTATGGGACCGTTGGGTCCTGGTTCGATTATCGAAACTGAACATACCAATATAGTGGTTGTAGGAGGTGTCGACTACATAGCTTCTGGATCGGCGGTAAATGTACTAGTAAATACCGGTGGAAGTCATTCTGGACTGGCGGTCATTCCATTCGATCTTGCTAGTCGAAAAATATAAAAAAAAAATGGCCACCCAAGGGTGGCCATTTTTTTTGTTACTATGTACACGTTAGTCCATTATTTTCCTAAGAAAAGCCGGAGTGCCACCGGAAGCACCTGCTTGTTTTGCCTTAGGAGTAAGGAATCCACTCTTCGATGCATCTGCTTCTGAGTCGGTTTTGGATTTTATTCCACCGCTGGTAGGAACGGCAGCTCTTGGCTGTCCGACCTGAGGTAACGTCCTTACATTGTACTCAGAATTACTGTCTTCAGTTTCCACTCGTTTCGATTTGCGGTACAATGCCGGAGCATCCACGTCATTTACGTCCACGTCCTGTATGCCGCTTAGGATCTCAATTCTAACTGGCCTAACAATTTCGTTTTCCGGATCCTCATCAACTGTAATTCGTGGTCGTGATTTTTCCTCTTCGGATGGCAATGCATCTGAGATTGAAGTGGCAACACTGACCATGGTGGTCTTGCGTGCATCTTCTGTTCTGCGGAATCCGGTAGCAACCACAGTAATGGATATCTCGTCTCCCATTCTGTCGTCTATCACTACACCGTTGATAAGATTAACGTCATCTCCGGCCGCCTGTTCAATGCATGACACTGCTTCGTTAACTTCATGCATACCAAGACTACTTCCGCCGGTTACGTTCACGAGAAGCCCCTTAGCCCCATAAATCTGCATCCCCTCGAGGATGGGAGAATTAAGTGCGTTCTGGGCCGCTTCTAGTGCGCGATGTTCTCCGCGTGCAGTACCGATACCCATGAGCGATTCGCCCATATTGGACATAACAGTGCGAACATCGGCAAAGTCGACGTTAATGAAACCAACGCCCGAAATAATATCGGCGATACCCTTGGTTGCGTTGTAAAGGACGGTGTCTACCATAGCCAGGGCATCTACGAACGAAACGTTTTCGTCGACGATGGAAAGGATTCGTTGGTTAGGAATCACGATCAATGCGTCTACGTGTTCGCGTAGCTCCTTGATGCCATGTTCGGCAATTTGTTCGCGACGTTTCGATTCATATTTGAAAGGCTTCGTGACAATGCCAACAACTAGGGCACCTAACTCTCGGCCAACGCGTGCGATAACCGGTGCTGCTCCGGTTCCCGTACCTCCGCCCATTCCGGCTGTAACAAATATCATGTCGCTACCCGTTATCGCATCGCGAATATCGTCGATGCTTTCTTCGACAGCCTTGCGTCCCATTTCTGGATTTGCACCGGCGCCTAAGCCACGAGTAGCTTCCTTTCCAAGCTGAATTTTCACGCCAGCCGGATTGCTCATGAGTGATTGCCGATCAGTGTTCGCGGCAACAAACTCAACGCCATCCAGGCCTCGCGTTATCATGGTGCGCACGGCATTCCCACCGCCGCCACCAACTCCAACTACGCGAATTCTCGCGTCGTATGTTTGAGAAATATCTAACTCAATCGGCATGGTTCCCCCCGATTGGGAAAAAATTTGAGATCATAAATTTTCAAACCATTGAATAACATTTCCAAGTAGTCCCTTCCTCTTTTTAGGCTCGTCAGGAATTGTTTCGATAGTTTGATTTGTGGATTGTTTTTCTTGTAAAATGTTCAATTGCTCGAACTCGCTCGAATGTTTCATTGAGTAAAGAGTTAAGCCAACTGCAGTTGCATACAACGGTGTACTAACTTCTTTTGCCAGAGCATCTGAACTAAAGCCACGCGGAATTCCAATTGCTACCTGCATTCTAAACAGACGTTGCGCCAACGTATCGGTGCCTTTCAACAAAGCCCCGCCGCCAGTAATAACAACACCGGCCGATAGACTGTGGGCGTAGCCGCTTTTCACTATTTTCTCAATCGCGTGCTCGAATGTTTCTTCAACTCGTGGCTCGATTATCTGACACAGTACCGACTTTGAAAGTTCCTGCGGCGATCTGCCTGCAACTCCAGGAATTTGAAAATATTCATCGCGATGTATACTCTCGGAAGCCGCGTGCCCTTGTTCAACTTTAATTTTCTCGGCATCGATACTTCGTATTCCCAACACCGCCGTAATATCATCCGTTACTTTTTGTCCCGCAATCGCAACAATCGATGAAGCTCGCAATACGTTGTCTTTAAAAATTGCAATGTCGGTTGTACCACCACCAATATCAATCAACCCAACACCAACTTCTCGTTCAACATCTTCCAACACTGCTAATGCGCTGGCAAGGGGCTGAAGCACAACGGCATCAACATCTACTCCGGCGCGTTCACAACACTTGTAAATATTCTCAACGGCACTTTCGGCAGCCGTAATAACTAACGCTAGTGCCTCTAATCGCTTTCCACTCATTCCATGCGGATCCGAAATTCCATCTTGCCCATCAATGATGTAGTCCTGCGGAATCACGTGCAGTATTCGCCTGTCCGGCGTAATCCGCACCTGCCGCAATTCATGATGCAATCGGTTAATGTCCTTGTCGCTCACTTCAGCCGAGCTAGTGCTTACAATTGCGCGTGTGGTTGTAGACCGTACATGATCGCCCGAAATACCAACCACTACTCTTCCAATTTGATACCCCGATTGTTGCTCTGCTTTTTCAAGCGCAACCTTAATCGCATCGGCAGTCTTTCCAATATTGGTTACCACTCCGCGCTTTAATCCATCGCAGGGGGCTATCCCAGTTCCGATAATATCAACGCGACCCGACGTTCCGTCAACTGAGGCTATAACTACGCATACCTTGGTAGTACCAATGTCTAGACCTACATGTATGCTGGATGAATTCATTACAATTGGGTGTGCAATTGTTAACTAGCTTTTTGAACTATAACGTGATTTTTCCATCGTAGATCGATGGTCGAATAAACTCTGTTGTCGAGATGTCGTCCGGTACCACTCCAAAACACGTTGAGATCCGCAAACATTTGTTGCATTCTGTCAACTGAAACGGATCCTAACTTCCAAGTAGTTTTGTCTGTTGTAATCATCATTCGTCCGGAGGCCGCGTGCACGCGCAATTCTGAAATCGTACCCGACAACAATGGATCAAGATTATTAGTTGCGGCTTCTAAGACTTTAGCGGCTGTGCAAATTTGAGCTGATGAAAGTTGCAAACCATCAGTACAACACAAAACGGGAACATCATGAACATTTGTAGCATCGGTATGAGGTAGTACCGTGCCCGTAACGTCCACATAACAAAGGCAACCTTGATTGGTCATCAACATTGCGACAGGCTGCCGCTCTGTTACATCAATGGAAATGGAGCTCACCCCGGTAACGTAAACAGTGGCAGAAGCAATGAAGGGAATGCGCTCGACAGCGATTCTAACATCGGCTAGTGAGACGTTTCGGAGTTCGACTCCAACCAGGGTGTCGACCTGTGCGTGCAATAATCTAGAGCTCAAGCCACTGACGCCGACAAATTCGACAGATCGTACTGTTTGCCTGGATTGCCACTGCCCAGCAGCCAACCCCAGAAACCCAACAACGAGTAGCGCAAACACAACCCCCGATGATCGACGTCGACCACCTGTAGAAATAGTGCTGCTACTTCCTCTAATCATACATGCCTTTCCCTGTGGATAACTCGGTATCGTTATTCACACCTGTGGACAACTTCACCGAGACGTCTGCTTCCCCCCGGTCAAGTTTTCTTGACCGGCAGTTGATATCCCTTCTATCTGCAACGGCTTACAACCATCGCAAAGGTAAAGTTTGTTGGAACGTAAAGCAACATAGAGAGGGTTAAAAAGCACATATTTATTCAACCAGTTATCCACACTAAGTGAATAACTTGTGGGTTCAGCTTAAGGCTTTGGTGCGTCCGCCATCGACAAGTATACTCGTACCATTGATATAGCCCGCATTTGGTGATGCTAAAAATAGCACTGCGTTGCCAATTTCGTGTGCCGCCGCGAAACGACCAACTGGAATGTCGAGTACCATTTTTTCGACAATTTCCTGCTCAGTTTTTCCGCGTGTACTGGCCTGCTTGCTAATTATACTGGCAAGGCGTTCGGTTTCAGTTGCCCCAGGCAATACATTGTTTACGGTTATTCCGTGTGGACCCAACTCTGTTGCAAGCGTTTTTGACCAACTTGCCATACCCCCTCGAATTGTGTTGCTCACACCCAATCCAGCAATCGGTTGTTTAACAGATGTGGATATAATGTTGATAAACCTCCCGAACTTTTCCACCATCATGCCCGGTACCAATAATCGCATTAATACATGGGCTGCAAGGATATGATTATTAAAGGCTTGCTGTATGCTGTCCACATCACTATCCACAAGCTTTCCAGCAGGCGGTCCGGCAGTGTTGTTAACAACTATGTGGATAGATCCGATTTTTTCCACATGTTTCTCCACAGCACTTGTGAGTCCGTTTAGGTCCGACACATCTGCCACTAACGCGTGGTGTTTCTGTCCAACGGAGGTGTCTAACCCTTCCAGCACTTGTTGAAGTGTTTCAGCCGACCTGGCCATCAAGGTAACCGACGCACCAGAGGCAGCAAGTGCTTCTGCCGAGGCTTTCCCGATGCCTTTTGAGGCTCCTCCCACCAAGGCTTTGTAGCCTGTTAATTCCATTGCCATTGTTTTCCTAACTCGTAGTACTGTGTGAAGTGATACTTTTGAATAGTACAAAACTATCATCTGACAAAACTATCATCTGAACGAGGTATCGTATGGCAATTGCTCGGCCAATGAACATTAAAAAATGGATTGATGAACACAGGGATATTTTAAAACCTCCTGTTGGTAATGCGCTGGTGTTCGAAGACACGGATTTTATGGTGATGGTAGTTGGCGGACCCAACGCTCGGAAAGACTACCATTATAATGAAGGCGAAGAGTTCTTCTTTCAGATAGAGGGGGATATTTCAGTCAATGTGATTGAAGATGGAAAGCCCCTTACCATACATATAAAGGAGGGTGAAATATTTTTATTGCCACCTAAAACTCCGCACTCTCCACAGCGTCCGGCTAATACAGTTGGAATGGTTATCGAGCGAAAACGCGAAGAAAAAGAGCTCGATGCGTTTATGTGGTTCTGTGAGAATTGCGGCGAGAAATTGTATGAAGAGTTTTTGCCGTTGAAGAATATTGTTACGCAACTGCCGCCGTTGTTTGATAGGTTTTACAACAATATCGAGCACTGTACCTGCAAAAAATGTGGGACAGTAATACAGGCCCCAGTCAAGGCCGAAGCATGATTAAAATCGATTCGCATGCGCATATTCTGCCAAAAACATGGCCATCGCTGAAAGACAAATTTGGGTACGGCGGGTTTATTACGCTGGACCATTTTGCTGAGGGAAAGGCTCGCATGATGCGAGATGATGGCTTGTTCTTTCGGGAGATCGAAGAAAATTGTTGGGATCCGAAATCCATTTTGGTCGACATGGATACATACAATGTCAGCACCATGGTCCTATGCACAGTGCCCGTGCTGTTTTCGTATTGGGCGAAGCCCGCCGATGGTGCTTGGTGGTCTGGTTTTTTGAACGACCATCTAGCTGGCGTTGTGCGGGACCACCCGGGACGATTTATTGGTCTGGGTACGCTTCCGTTGCAGGACGTCGATCTTTCCATACAGGAAATGTTGCGATGTAAGAATGAGCTGGGCTTCCCCGGAGTAGAGATCGGATCGAATATTAACGGTCAAAACCTCGATGATCCAATTTTTCATCCGCTGTGGCAGGCGGCTGAAGAAAACAACATTTCGATATTTGTACACCCATGGGAAATGTTAGGCGCAGACAGAACCTCAAGTTACTTTCAGCAATGGCTGGTTGGCATGCCTGCAGAAACTACATTGGCAATCACCTCGATGATTTTTGGCGGTGTGTTTGACAAATTCCCAAAACTCAAAGTGATGTTCGCTCACGCAGGTGGAACGTTTCCTTTTACTGTAAGTCGAATTTCACATGGCTACCACGCCCGCCCCGATCTGTGCAACGTGCATGATGTTTCCGACCCACAAGAATACATTGGGCGGTTTTATGTTGACGGCATAACTCATAATGCCGATGCACTAAGATTCTTGATTTCTGTAATGGGTGCAAACCGAATAGCCTATGGCACGGACTACCCTTTCCCGTTGGGCGACTTACACCATGGTGAGTTCATTGAACACATGACGGATTTGTCAGATGTCACCAAGGAACAATTGTTTTCGGGAACAGTCCGTGATTTCTTGAATCTGTAATCTCTACCATTTCTCAATCTCGTTCTCAAACCCATTTCCAAACATTTTCATTTACATTTTCGTTTTCATTTTAACAAATTCCGTATATTTGCGGTTCTGGAGGGCTCGCATAATGGTATTGCAGCGGTCTTGAAAACCGCCGGGCGTAAGCCTGTGAGAGTTCGACTCCCTCGCCCTCCGCGAATTTGTTACGTAGTTGGAGATTGACAATCCCACGTCAGGCGTATACAACCCTACGAAACCAGTAGGTCATCCCACGTCATTTTAAATTGGAGATTGTATGTTTCGTTTTTTATTGGCTGTATCATTTGCGGCTATAGTTATAGCTGGCTGTAGCAGCTCTACCACACCAGCTGGCACTTCTTCTTACTTAGTTTCCACAACTGGCACGTATTTCATTAATTCCAACGTGACCCTCGAAAAGGACAGCGCAACTGGTGTTGTAAGTGAAGTTGAGCCGTATGAAGACAGTACGGTTGTAACTGGCAAGGAGTCGAAAACAGACTCTAAGGGTTTAACGAAAACCGCCGTTGTGATGGTTACATACTTAAACGGTGCACCTACTGATACCAATTATGTTGCTGAAGATGGCGCTAAGATTTATCTATTTTTAGATCTATCTGCCGCTTCGGTTCCTGGTGTTGATGGCGTTAGTCTTGGCACCAGATGGACGCTTATCGCTGATCAAAACGCTACTGCTGAATGGACTGCTATTACTGACTCGGTGAGTAACCTAGACATAGACTACAATGGTACGGCGTTGAAAGCTGACGTTGGTGTTTCAGTGAAATGCAAAAAGAATGGCACTGAAAACCTTACGATAAATGGAGCATTGGTTGAGACCATTAAGTATCAAATGACGTACAATATCACGATGTACATCAATATCGGCATTGCCGTTGTTCCAATCCCTGTTAGTTTCTCATCTGAAATTTGGTTGGGTAAGGGCGTCGGCTTGGTCAAGCAAATACAACAGCCATCCACGGTCACTGTTGCAGCCTTGGGTTTCGGCTTCGATATACCGGGCTATAGAACTGCCGTTATCAAGTACAAAATTGTAAGCTAAATTTTCTTCGCAATAGATTTTTTCAAAAGGGTTAGCGTTTCGCTGACCCTTTTTTTTTGTAGCCTTAGTATTCGATCACGTTCTTCCCGTACATGGGCCACTCAGTTTAGCGCGAGCTGCATGCGAATGGTTTATGGCGAGCGCATGCTAATTGATGAGCAGCGAAAGGTTATGCGCTAGTACGGTACCATGATTGAAAGTTCGTCCCTCGTCGCGCTCGGGACTCGTAATTCTTAATTCTTAATTCCTAACTCTCGCAATCCAAATGTCGAATCCACCCTTCCCCCCGGGCCGGTTGGATGCAAACATTAGCGCACCGTTAGGAAGTAGTATGCAATCGGAGTCATCGAATTCCGAGTTCAACCACGCCAGGGGTTCCGGTTCCTGCCAAGCCCCTTCCCGCAAGACACTGAGATAGATGTCGAAGCCACCCTTGCCGCCATACCCGTTGGATGCGTACAACAAGGAGTCGTTCGAAACAAATACCGGCGAAATTTCATCGCCAACGGAGTTCAAAGAAGAACTGAGTAATACCGGCGGGGACCAATCTAATCCTGATCGTCTATCCGATACCCAGAGGTCAACCCCACCAGCCCCGCCGTTACGGTTTGATGCGAAAACAATGCGCGTTCCATCCGGAGAAAGCGTTGGGAATGACGTAAAGCAATCGCACGCGAGTTCAACAACTTCGTGCCCAAGATTGAAGTGGCCGTTCTCCCTCAAAACCGTATAAATCGAGGGATTAGCTTGAGTTAACCCCGACGTAAATGCCACACCCACGCCTTCACCATTGGTACCCATTGAAACGCAGGCGCGATGCGCTCCATTGCTGTTAAAATTTCCTGAAAGGGGCTGTCCCATTTCGATTTCGTTACTGAATTTTACTTTCCAAACCGAAGAGGTTCCGCCTACCGTGGTGGTATACAGTATGTTACCACTCGCCGCATCGAACGAAATCCCAAATTCATCCCCCGTTGAATTCAACGCACTATAAGGTTCCGGCTGTATGAAATCCGCCAACAAACCCGAACCATTTACCATTGTCTGCGCGTTAAGATTTGAAAGGCAAACCATCGATATACACGCAAAACTCAATAGCGGCAGACGCATCTTTCTCATAACACTCATCTTACTCATTACACGCCCCTCGTAGCTGGATCCCAGATGTACTTGTGCATCTGAAGTTGAAATCGTACCGGCAACTTGTCGGCTAACATCCACTGCACAAGCTCCACATGCGCAAGTGTAGGATACGCAGCCGAGAACAGTACCACCCCGGCCTTTGATGTCAGTTTGTACGTGTTCATCATGTCCACTGCCCAATCATAATCAGCCTTCGATGCAATCACAAACTTCACTTCATCACGCTGCGAAATAACGTCGAGGTTCGGCAAAAAGTTAAGGCTGTCCATCTTCGAATCCGGACACTTCACATCCAAAATTCGAATCACGCGCTCATCAACATGTGATATATCCACATGGCCCCCTGTCTCAACCGCTACTACATACCCTTCATCACACAGTAATTTCATTAACGGAATGGATGCTGTTTGTTCAAGGGGCTCACCCCCAGTAAACTCAATGAAGTGGCAGCCAATTTCTTTGATGCGGTCAAGGATCTGCTGACCCGACATTATCATTTCTTGCTTTCGATGATCGAGCGCATACGGTGTATCGCACCACGTACATCGAAGTTTACAGCCTTGAAGTCGAACAAATGTGCAGGGCAAACCCGCACGACTTCCTTCGCCTTGTATTGAGTAAAATATCTCGCTTACGTTGAAGGATTCCCGTAACGGATTGACATTCACATCTATTTTGGGAATTTGACTAATCATTTGACAAAATTACGCTACCGAATAAAAGCTTGAAGTATCGAAGTACGAAATCAATTTTTCTCGAACTGCACGGTGCTCAGTTTGAGCCAATTTAGGATCGTTTGCTACCATCCCAAATGCTTCTTCGCGAGCCGTGATTATTATTGGAACATCGGTTACAAGATTTGCAAATTGAAAGTCCGGCAGACCTGATTGGCGGGTGCCCATCATATCGCCTGGACCCCGAAGCGCCAAATCAACCTCGGCAATTTTGAATCCGTCATTTGTCTCGGCCATGGTTTTTAATCTGGTGGCAGCCTTCGCGCCGTCTTCGGATGTGTTTGATTTTGAGATCTGGTACCTAAAATGGTCCTTGGTGGCCAAAAAACAATACGATTGGTCGGCGCCACGCCCCACGCGTCCACGCAACTGGTGCAGTTGCGACAACCCGAACCGTTCCGCATTTTCAATCAGCATAACGGAGGCGTTTGCGATGTCGATACCTACTTCCACAACGGTGGTGGCCACCATAACATCGTACTCTTTATTCAGAAACGCACGCATGGCATCTTCTTTTTCATACCACAACATTTGTCCATGCAGTAGCCCAACCTTCAAATCTGGAAACGTGAGTTCCTGTAAAATTTTATGATGTTCAACCGCACTTTTCAACTCCATCTTTTCACTTTTTTCAACTAGCGGATACACTACAAAGGCTTGTCTTCCTAATTGCACTTCTTCGCGAATGAACTGATGAATGTTCGACAATGAACTTTCAAAAACTACCGAGGTCCGAATTGGTTTTCGGTTTGCCGGAAGCTCATCAATAATGCTTACATCCAAATCTCCATACAACGTCATTGAAAGTGTTCGAGGAATCGGCGTTGCCGACATAACCAGAATATGTGGCGAGCGAACATCATCTTGGTGGGAGCGAACACCTAGCCCCTTTAACAAACTTCTTTGAGCAACTCCAAACCTGTGTTGCTCATCAATTACAATCAGACCCAACTTGTGATACTCAATATCGGCTTCGAACAATGCGTGGGTTCCCACAATTATTTGAGCCTCGCCGCTGGCAATTTCGCTCTTGATTTCGTTACGTAGACTCTTGCGCTGGCCGCCGGTCAGCTCTACCACCTTTACATCAAGTCCGGCTACCAATGCTTTAATCGTGTTTGCATGTTGCTCGGCCAAAATTTCTGTTGGCACCATTATCGTGGTTTGATATCCGTTGTCGATTGCGCACAGCATGCACAGCAGCGCCACAATGGTCTTACCCGAGCCTACATCGCCCTGCAACAGCCTGTTCATGGGCAGCCCGGAAGATAGATCACTCACGATTTCATTAATCACCCGGCGTTGTGCCTTTGTTAACGTGAACTTTAAATTGTCTACCAAGGTTCTAGCACGCGCACTTTGCGAGTTGAATTTCAACCCTCGCTCCGGGTTTTGTCTTGAATTATGACGCGTTGCTAACATCAGTTCGAAGTAAAACAGTTCTTCGAACTTCATTCTGTACTGTGCCACCGAGATGTTGTGAATGGATGTAGGATTGTGCAACTCTTGGACAGCCGTGGGCAGGTTCATTAAACGATGTTTTGCGCGAATTGAATCAGGAAGAGTCTCCCGAAGTTCAGCCTCTACCTCAGGTAGGACCTGCATGGCAATCGAGTGGAGAAGCCTAGAATTGATTCCCACGTTTCTCATCCCTTGCGTGAGACTGTACTTCGGTAGGATGGCTCCCTGCTGATAGAGTTCCAAATCTTCGGTGGTAATTTTTTCTACTTCCGGATGCGTAAACGAAACAGTGTTTCGCCGACCCTCATAGCTGGGCGTTCCGCTTATCTCATAGATGGCTCCAACTTCGAAGTATTTTTTGAAGTACGGAATTCTATTCCAGTAGATCAGTTCGAGAGATTCACGAGTAGGATCAGTAACCATAACCACCAACATCTTACGGTTCCTGCCTACGGTACGCTCTTCTACGTCTGTTACTTCGGCAACTATGGAGGTTTCGGCCGTGACTACCAGCTCGGTTAACTCGCTCATAGGAGAGTCGTGGTGGCGTCCGGCGTTTCGTTGTACCTCGGCTATCGATTTTACTGCACTGCGTTCCACGTAGCCCCTTGGCACACGCAAAACAGCATCGATGTACTCTACTATCCCTTCCTTTGCGAGCGCCTCGGCACGACGAGGACCAACGCCTTTTACGAACTGCAACGGCAGGATTCTCTTGTTTTCGAGGGACTCACTCATAGTGGATGGTCAATTACTCTATTCGATACATCCACTCGCGAGGATCGGCTAGTTCTCCGTATCTAATTCCATTTAGTTGGCGCTTGATTTGTGACGCCACCGTTTGATTGGTATCGGAAAGTTCGATTTGTTCATCGCCAAAAGCTATCATGCCAATGGGTGCAACCGATGCTGCCGTGCCCATTCCAAAAGCCTCCGAAACACTACCATCCCGCACTCCTTCAAGAATTTCTTGCACCGTGATTACACGCTCTTCAACATCATAACCCAAATCGGCGGCAATTTGTAAAATGGAAATGCGAGTAACGCCATCTAAGATAGTATCTGTCAATGCCGGCGTCACAACTTTTCCATTAATCACAAAGCCAAGGTTCATTGTGCCTGATTCTTCCACTCTTGTGTGGTTCACAGAATCGGTCCAAATAACTTGGTCAAAACCCTGTTCGTGCGCTAAACGTGTTGGATACATTGCACCAGCATAATTACCGGCGCACTTTGCGGCACCAACACCGCCAGAGGCGGCACGCGAAAACTCTACCTCAACTTTTACTTTTAGCGGTCGGGTGTAGATGGGTTTGAACGGACCTCCCACCACCATGAACATGAATTCTCGAGATTCATGCAGACCCATTCTTTCTTCGGTTGCAATCATAAACGGTCGTAAATAAAACGCCGCCTCGGGTCCGGGCGGTACCCAATCCTTGTCCGTCTTCAGCAACTCGCGAATTGCTTCCGAATACAATTCGTACGAAACCGTGGGCATACACATTCTAACCAGCGATTTGTTAAATCTATCGTGGTGACGCTCCATACGGAAAACGGCAACTTCGCCAGAAACCTGACGGTATGCCTTCATACCCTCAAATACAATTTGTGCGTAATGCAGTCCGAGCGCCAAAGGCGACAGCGGAATGGGTCTGAACGCCTGCACACGAGCCTTCCGCCACTCACCCTGGGCGTATTCTGCGATAAACATGTGATCGCTATGCACATTACTCACCTTGCCAGCTTCAACGGCAAGGGCATCTACATTGGGGTTCGGGTTTCTATCGATTGGAATAGTCATTGTGCAAATTTACGGGAACTACACTAGTTAGCGTGCCCTCCTCCAAGTTTCGATGCGGTTGGAGTATATAACCGACACGGTAGATATTCGCAACGCCAGCTGCGCCGCCACCGCTTCGGTCAAGTACGGCAGCACAAATTGGGCTACAGATCTAGCTTCAGTCCGCATTGGACCATCGTAACGCTCAAAAAAAGCCGCCAATTGCAGCACGCCTCCAGCCGGATCGAACAGTAAAAATTTTTCACTTCGACACACCCGCCGCATCATATCCCTCATAAGTCTTCGAATTGTTTTGGCAAACCCCGCATGATTTGGGAAAGGGGGCGATGTGGAACTCCCAGAGCAGAAAAACACTGCCGCACGCACAGTTCTCGACACATTCAGCACGGAGTCTTGCATGGCTTTGAGCGTATGCGGTTTGTGCGCCACCAGGAAAGTATCGCGAGTTAAAAACGTTGAATCCCAGACTGTCGACCTATAGCCAACTTTTTTATGAATCACTTGGTACAGACACGCTAGGTATGCATTTACCCAGAACGCAAATCTCGAATCGGGCAGAAATCCGTCTGGGTAAGCCCCTTTCAAAGCATCCCTGTAGCTCGAGTACGCATCTGAAAATATTCCGCGCGTGTTGATTTTACCGTGCTGCAGGTTGGCGTTCCACAGCGAGTCGAAACGGTGGTGGTCGATAACGTCGGTGGTGTCATCAATTCCAAACGTCGGGCGCAACGTTTGCCCATGGCAGAGCGAACTCGCCGTTAACAAAAGCGCTGTACCTACTAAAAATCGAATTGAAAACAATGTCATATACTATCTAAGATTTCAGTCACAAAAAACCTATCAGTAACTTCGTGGCAGAATCATTGGAGAGTGTGACATGCAAGTGATAACTAGTGTAGCGGAAATGCAAGAATTGTCGATGGAAATGCGTTTGGCAAACCGCACCATTGGCTGTGTACCCACCATGGGAGCGCTGCACGCGGGTCATGCCAGCCTTATTGCTGAGTCGGCTAGCAAACACTCGGCAACTTTTGTATCGGTGTTTGTTAACCCAACGCAATTTGGCCCGACGGAAGATTTTGCAACGTATACCCGTTCTCTCGAACACGACATTCAAGTTATCGGCGACAATGGCGGCACACACGTGTTTGCACCTACTATTGCTGAGATGTATCCTGGAGGGTATTCAACGGAGATTCATGTCGGAAAAATCGCCGATGCGTTAGAGGGCACCCAGCGTCCGGGTCACTTTTTGGGCGTTGCCACGGTGGTATGCAAGCTTTTGAACGCAATGATGCCCCACGAAGCCTTCTTTGGCCAAAAAGACTACCAACAGACCTTGGTGGTCAGAAATATGGTGCGAGACCTTTTAATCCCGGTTAGAATATCGATAATGCCCACCTTACGAGAGTCAAATGGGTTAGCAATGAGCTCCAGGAATAAAAACTTAACTGAGGAAGAGCGTCAAGACGCTGCCATTATTTACGGAGCACTGCTGGCCGGTAAGGGGCTTCTTGATTCGGCTTCGAAACAAGTAACCACGGCCGAAGTTGAGGATGTAATGAAGCAAATGCTGAAAAACGTGACTGGATTAAAAATTGAATACGCGGTGTGTGCGGACCCATATACGCTATCGTCGATGCAGGTGGTGGACGCAGAACAGGGTGCTGTTTTATTAATCGCCGTTAGAATGGGCGCAACGCGTTTGGTCGACAATTGCTTGTTCAACGTTCCGCTCAATTTGTAAACAAGTTTGGAGAGAAAAACTCAGTCGGCTAGAACGTAATTCTATACGTGTGCCATTCCTTCAGCCACGTTGCGTTTTTGTGCTTGTAAAAATCGATAGCGATTTTGTTCCAATCTAGCACCTGCCAATCCATGCGGCCGCACCCCCGTTGTGCCCCAATTTGTTTTACGTGGTTAAACAAAACACCGCCAACACCTAGCCCCCTACACTCTTCCAACACAAACAAATCTTCCAGGTACAATGTTGGCTTAGCCAAAAACGAGGAATAGGTTTCAAATATAATTGCGTATCCGGCGGGCTTGCCCCCGTTAAAGGCAAGGAAGGCTTCATAACGAGGGTTTTTAGAAAATGCATCTTTATACAAACGTTCTACAGCCGCGGCATTAGGCGCATCTAACTTTTCGTACTCCGCAAGTGCAAACACCAGATCGATAAAATCAGAGAACCGGTCAGGTGTTAGCTGAATAATTTCAGTAGCAGACATTTCTACAACGCTTGATCGAGGAAACTCAGAAACAACTGTTCATCACGCGTGTATCCCTTTTGCGCAATATACTTGCCCTCGGGTGTTAGCAACACGTACATAGGGTTAGCAACCGGACCGTATGATTTCATAATATTCTGGTTGGTAACGTAGGGCTCGGTTTTTCTATCCGTATACAACTGCACCAGAATCATTTGCTTAAAGCGTTGCCGAACAGTTTCCTTAGGAAACATAAATTTTTCCATCCATCTGCAGTTCACGCAGGCGAACCCTGTGAAATCAATAAAAATCGATTTGTTTGTCTTAAGTGCAATTGCCTTGGCTTCGTCTAAATTTGACAACCAGGTTAGCTCATCAGTCGGTTTTTCTGTTCCCAGAAAATCAATCCCCGCCTTAGTGGGACTCGAGGTTCCAACCGTTCCGTTAATGATTTCATTATAGTTGTCCGGCGGTAACAATGCCTCGATATCTGCGGGAAGGGGCTTTCCCAGCATGCCCGCCATAAACCAGATAGACATGGTTACAAAGATTGTTGCAAAAACTGCACGAATAGCACTAACGCGTTCCACCACCGAGTCTAACTTCATGTGAAACACGCCAAGGATATATAACGCAATCAATAAACAGACTGCCGACCATATAGCCAAGAACGGCTCGCGTGGTAGCACTCCCCAGTTCCAAACAAATTCTGCCGTACTGATAAATTTAATTGCGGCAGCAATTTCCAGAAAACCCATTACAACTTTTAGATTGTTCATCCAGCCCCCTGCCCTTGGAAGAGCCACTAGGAGTGAGGGGAAGAGCGCTAGGAAAAAAAATGGAAGTGCAAATGCGGTAGAAAACCCTAACATCCCAACTGTTGGAGCTAAACTCACGCCCTCTTTAGCTGTGAGGGTAAGTGCCGTGCTAACAAATGGAGCCGTACATGTAAATGATGTTAGACTGAACGTAAATCCCATTAAGAACACGGCGGCAATTCCTGAACCTTGAGATTTCTTGTTCAATTTATTTAGAATGGAAATCGGAACTTGAATTTCAAATGCGCCAAACAAATTGAAAGCAAGAATGATAAACAACAAACCGATTCCAAGATTTAAGTATCCGTTAGCTGACAGGTCTTGCAGTGCCGATTCGCCAAATACCAGCGACGCCAAAAGTCCGACAATGGTAAACGTTGAAATAATGCCGACCGTAAACAACAATGCGTCGCGCAGCGACCGCGCTCGGTTTTTCTCCGATCGTTTTGTGAAAAATGATACCGTAATTGGAATCATTGGAAATACACATGGCGTAAGCAATGCTAAAAATCCAACACCCATGGCATACAGAAAGAAGCTCCACAGACCCTTCTCTGTTTCGGCTCCAATTTCACTTTGAGAATCTATAGCAGCGTCGGCATTTCCGGAATCGGAGCTCACAATTGCGGAGTTTGCTCCTGCGGTTCCTGTGGCTGCAGTTCCGTTGCCTAGCTGACTATCGTCGGGAGTTTCTACATCAACTGGTATCGAAGCTTTCGGATCAGCTTCGGAAACAACGTTTATTTCTACGGGGATAGTCAGGTCATCTGGTGCCAGACATGATGTTGTATCGCACATCTGAAATTCAACCTTTACCTCGGCCTTATACGTTCCTTTTTTCAACGTTGAAAGAATCCGAACGGGGACCATGAATTCTACGTTGCCGGAAAGGTCTTCTACGCTTGCTCCCCAAGTAGAATCGTACTTCACATGACCCTTTGTTGACGAGGTTTTGCCAATCCTCTTTGCAACGTCCTTGCCAGACACCGTTAACACCGTTGGTTCGGGGCCAAATCCATCGGCGCCAACTACCCTTTTCAGACCATACGTATGCCAATGCTTGTCAATTTTTGACTTAATTACAATGGTGATTGAATCACCCGCAGTAACCTTGTAAACTGGCGGTTTTTGGAATGTAATATGGTCTCTACCCTGCTGCGCCGTCAACGCCACATGGCAGAGCATCATAAGTAAAAGAATTATCGAGAAAATGGAGCGCGATTTTTTTAAACTTAGCATTGTCAATTCTTGGACTATTGTCAGTTGTTATCACAAAACCTCCTAACATACGAAGCACACAGTCAATTCGTATCTTTGTCCTCACTGGAAGTCCATCCAACCCCATCGAATATTTATGAGTAACAAAGCAACGCTCGACGCGATTTTATCACTGTCGAAACGCAAGGGATTTGTGTTTCAGTCATCAGAAATCTATGGCGGACTGAATGGCTGTTGGGATTATGGTCCCCTTGGCGTTGAACTCATGCGGAACATTAAGGATGCGTGGTGGAAGTCTATGACCTACCGTCGGGACATTGTAGGTCTTGACGCGTCTATCCTAATGCACCCGCGCACCTGGGAAGCATCGGGGCATATTCAGCAGTTCTCTGATCCGATGATCGACAATAAGACATCAAAGGCTCGGTACAGGGCCGACAACCTGATTGAAGAGCATATAGAACGACTAATCAAAAAGAACAAAACCGGCGATGCCGCCACAATTACTGCGCGTTTAGCTGCGGCTGAATCCAACGAAGACTTACACAGCATTATAATTGATGCCGAGATTAAGGATCCGGTTTCCGGAACCACAGATTGGACTGAAGTGAGGAATTTCAATCTGATGTTCAAAACGTTTGTGGGCCCCACAGATGATAGCTCCAACGCGGTATTCTTGCGTCCGGAAACCGCTCAAGGAATCTTCGTCAACTTCAAAAACGTCATGGAATCGGCTCGCATGAAGCCCCCTTTCGGAATCGCACAGATCGGTAAATCATTCCGAAACGAGATTAACACAAAGAACTTTTTATTTCGAGTTCGAGAATTCGAACAAATGGAAATGCAGTTTTTCGTGAAACCTGGTGAAGAGCAAGAATGGTACGAGTACTGGCGTCAAGAGCGTTGGAATTGGTTCTTGCAGATGGGTATCAAGGCCGAATCGTTGCAACGAAAACCACATCAGAAAATGGCCCACTACGCCACGGCAGCCGAAGATATCGAGTACGCTTTTCCGTTTGGATGGGGTGAAATAGAGGGCATCCACTCAAGAACAGATTTTGATTTGAATAAGCACCAGGAATTTTCTGGGAAGAAACTTGAGTATGTAGATACAGCTACGAAGGACAGGTTCACGCCATACGTAATTGAAACTGCGGCCGGAGCAACTCGGACGTTCATGGCGCTTTTATGTGATGCGTATTCGGAAGAGGAAGTAGCTAATGCGGATGGAGGCTCGGAGACTCGTACTGTGCTAAGATTTAAGCCCGAACTTGCACCAACAACGGTTGCTGTGTTTCCGTTAGTAAATAAAGATGGTATGCCGGAGTTCGCTGAGAAATTGTTTGATGATCTGCGCAAAGAATTCAGAACGGAATACGATACAAGCGGGGCTATTGGCAGGCGCTACAGACGACAAGATGAAGTAGGCACCCCATTCTGCGTAACAATTGATGGTGAGTCGTTGTCTGATTCCACTGTGACAATTCGGTACCGCGATTCTATGGAACAAGAACGTGTAAACATCGATGCACTCGTTAGCCTAATTCATCGTCGACTGAAACCGTGAATTTCAGAATCAACATAACTACTCTTGTCTTCCTAGCTTTCACCGTAAGCCTTAGTGCACAAACGGGAGGAACAGATTACAAACGCATTGGAACTTCTATGCAGAAGTTTGGCGATGTGTTCAAAGAAGTCACCAGTACGTACGTTGATGACATTGACCCATTACCATTGGTCGAAGCCGGTATTGAAGGTATGATGAAGTATCTCGATCCGTACTCGACGTATATGCGAACCGATGATACCGATGACATTGACGTGCTAACCAACGGACAATACGTTGGTTTTGGCTTTACCGTTGGTATGCGCGATAGTCAGCTAACAATTATTGATCTGCGAGAGGGCTATCCTGCACAGAAGTCGGGCATCCGCATTGGAGATGTTCTTGCATATATCAATTCAAACCGAGTAGACACCGTTTACCCAAGCAATCTAAAACCATATTCAAAGGGTCCGGTAAATACAACTGCCGTGTTAAAACTTGTGCGTTTGGGATTGGCCGACACAGTAGTTGTAACACTTCAGCGCGCCAACATCCCCGTAGAAAACGTCTCGTATTACCACCTCATGAAAAACGGGACTGCCTACCTAAAACTCAGCAGATTTTCGCGCAGTGCGGGGCGAGACGTTCGTGAGTCGCTCGACAATCTTCAAGCCATGGGCAAGGTTACATCATTCGTTATAGACCTCCGCGATAACCCAGGCGGACTGCTCGACGCAGCAGTTTCGATTGCCGAAAACTTTCTTCCAAAGGGGACGCTAGTTGTTTCGACCGTTTCAAGAAACGGTAGACGTTCTGATTATCGAACTACTTCTGAGCCCCTTTACCCAAACCTTCCGCTATCGATAATTATTAACAGTCACAGCGCCAGCGCAAGTGAAATTCTGGCCGGAGCATTTCAAGATTTAGATCGCGCAATTATTGTTGGCGAAAATTCTTTTGGAAAGGGGCTGGTCCAGACTATCCACCCGCTACCTGATGCGGGTACGTTAAAGCTTACCAGCGCGCGGTACTTTACCCCAAGTGGTAGAAATGTTCAAAAAGTTGATTATTTAGTTCAGCGTCAGAGGGCCGATTTGCCCACGGCAGCACTGCCGCAATTTGATAAGAATGAGTTTAGAACAGCGAATGGAAGATTGGTGTTAGACCATAATGGAGTAACACCCGATGTAATTGTTCAGGACTCATTATATGCTGGGGTTGTTCGACACGTGATTTCATCGGGGGCCATATTCAAGTTTGCCACGAAGTATTCGGCAGTGCTCAACGAATTGCCTTTCGACTTTTCAATCTCTAAAAAAACGCTGGATTTATTTTTCAAATACGTCGAGACGGAAATGCAATCCATCAAATTCCCTGAGCTTAACAACTTGGCAACGGCTCGCATTCAAGCAACTAAAGATGGCTTAAATGGCGTAACTATAAAATTCATTGAGCAGGCGGAAAAATCTGCCGAATCTGACGTATGGAAGACATTACGACAGAATTCTAGTACCATTAACCAACTGCTAGAAATAGAGATTAGAGTGCGGTTTGGTACTGAAAAAGACCGTATATCAAGGCTTTTGCAGATAGATGTACCCCTTCAGAAGGCTACTGATATGATGGTCCCAGTAACTTATAATGCGATTTTGACGGGGCATTCCAGACCAGATCAGTAAATTTGCAGTTCCTGTGTTCGACACTACCCATTAAAGTGGTACGTCACACGTGCGCTATATTTCAACCAACTAAACCCAAGTAGGCCTTCTAACATGAGGATTACCAAACAATATACAAACCGTGAAAGCCAGTCACTCGATAAGTATCTACAAGAAATTGGAAGAGTAGACCTGCTAACCGGTGACGATGAAATCACGCACGCACAGGCAATTAGACGTGGGGGACCCGAAGGCGCAATTGCACTTGAGCGCATGGTTAAAGCCAACCTTCGATTTGTGGTTTCGGTTGCAAAGCAATATCAAAATCAGGGTCTGTCACTTGGTGATTTAATCAACGAGGGGAACCTCGGATTGATCAAGGCCGCTAAACGTTTCGATGAAACTCGTGGATTTAAATTTATCTCGTACGCCGTTTGGTGGATTAGGCAGTCAATTTTGCAGGCACTAGCCGAGCAGTCAAGAATTGTTCGCCTTCCATTAAATCGTGTTGGTGCACTTAACAAGATTGGAAAGAAATTTTCAGAACTTGAGCAACAATACGAGCGTGAACCAACCGCCGCTGAATTAGCAGAACAACTTGAAATGTCGATCGCTGAGATTTCAGAAACAATTAAGATTTCTGGTCGCCACCTTTCTGTTGATGCTCCATTTGTTCAAGGTGAGGACAACCGACTACTGGACATTCTACCAAACGATCAGCAACCGCCGCCTGATAGCGAGCTAATGCAAGAATCACTTCGAGTTGAAGTTCAACAAGTGCTTAACACACTTAGCGAACGCGAGGCTGAGGTAATTAGGTTGTACTTCGGTTTGAATGATCAGCAAGCACTTACCTTGGAAGAAATTGGCGAGATGTTTAATCTGACTCGAGAACGTGTACGTCAGATCAAAGAAAAAGCTATTCGACGTTTACGACACGCTTCCCGATCGAAAAGCTTACGCTCGTACCTAGGGTAGCATTAACGGAGCAAGATATGTAAAGGCCGGTTTACCCGGCCTTTTTTTTTGAGAATTTTATGACTCAGTTAACCGAATACATTGGTGTAATTTCTCGAACTCATGGAGTTGACGGGTCGGTGCTTCTTAGTGATACTCCTTCGGTAACCGTGGAACTCAAAGCCGGCGACCCAGTAGCCATTGGTTATTCCATGGAATTCAGTCGCGTTTACACCATTGCAAGTTTCAAACAAACGCTTCAACGATGTATTGTCCGGTTCCAAGAGATTACTACCCCCGAAACTGCGACGAGTTTAGTCGATCATGCGCTCTACGTAGCCCCCTCACACATAAAGGCCGACACAGACAACAGATATACCGTGGCTGATATTGAAGGCTGCGTGGTGTACGACAGGCAGGATGTTAAGCTTGGTGAGATTAAGGAAGTCTGGTTATTGCCGGCAAACGACGTTTGGGTTTTGTTAACTGCCGATGGAGATGAGATTCCCCTGCCGGTGATAGATCAGGTTGTGAAATCTGTGAATGTTGCCACAAAGACCATCGTGATTGATATGATGGATGGGCTATCGGAACTAGCTAAAAATTCTCCGCCCGAGGACATGGATGAGTAAGGTTAAACTTCGGATCGACATTGTTTGTGCTGTTCCACAATCACTCGATTCGTTTATCTCGACGAGTATTGTTGGTCGGGCGCAAAAGAGCGGTCAAGTTGAGATTGTTGTGCACAATCTGCACGATTACGCCTCTGACAAGTACAAGCATATCGATGACACTCCATACGGTGGTGGTGCCGGAATGATTATCATGTGCGAACCGGTGTTTGCCTGTATTGATAGGTTGAAAAGTGAGCGTGAATATGATGAGATAATTTATCTCACGCCAGATGGTATACCGTTAAAGCAGCATGTTTGCAACGAACTTTCAACATTGCGGAATATTATTCTGCTTGCCGGACACTACAAGGGCATTGATCAAAGAATTCGAGACCTACTCATTACGCGCGAAATTTCAGTTGGTGATTACGTGCTGACCGGCGGTGAACTTGCTGCTGCCGTGCTAACGGATGCCGTTGTTAGGCTCATTCCAGGCGTGGTAGGCGATGCGGAGTCTGTCCTTGACGATTCCTTTATGGAGGGAATGTTAGACTCACCACATTACACTAAACCAGTTTTGTTTAGGGGGCTTTCTGTTCCTGATGTGTTGGTAGGTGGAAATCATGCTCTGATTAAAAAGTGGCGAACCGAGCAGTCTGAACTGAAGACCAAGGAACGTCGTCCAGATTTGTTGGACAATATCGAAACCGGTGAATAACAAGATGGAATACGAACTTCAATTCGAATCAAATGCCGAAAAGCCGATCTATACCACAATTACCGTTCCTGATGATTCTACATTTGAATCTGCACGGTTACCGTTGGTTATTTTAATACACGGATTCAAGGGGTTTCGGAGTTGGGGTTTCTTTCCGTATGCAGCTCGGAAAATATCTGAGGCTGGTTTTATTGCCGCAAGGATTGATACATCGATGAACGGAATGAATGGCACAGATGAACGTGTGGTATCGGTTGATGACTTTGCGAATAACACCATATCTCAGGAACTAGCAGACGTACATTCTGTAATCAGCGGACTCAAGAACTTGCAAATCAACGGTGAGCTGCTGCGTTTGTGGAACGGAACAATTCATATTATCGGTCATTCTCGTGGCGGTGGGATAGCCCAATTAGCAATGCGTGATATGTTTAACGCCGACAAAAACAAACTTGGTAAATGCGTCTGTTGGAATTCCGTTGGCAAGTGGAATAGGTGGTCGAAAAGACAAATAGAACAATGGAAAGAAGCAGGTTCAATTAGAATGGAAAACACCAGAACAGGTCAGGAGTTGCGCCTAGACTTTGTAGCTGTGCAAGACCTTTATGACAACCTTGAGCGGTTCGACCTAGTTCGCGCGGCGCGCGAACTGAAGAATAGTGTTAGGTACATTCATGCCGATGGCGACATTACCGTTAACATCAAAGAGATTCAGAATCTTGTTGCAACCTCGGGAAACGCGGGGGCTCTGCACATAATACCGGGGTCCACGCACACGTTTGGAATTACACACCCGTTTGTTGGAACTACTCCCGCATTCAATCAGGTACTTTCTGAGACACTTCACTTTTTGGATTCATGATATCAACCTCAAATACGGTTCTAATTTTACTGATAGCCATTAGCACAAGTTCTTGTGCTCTTTTCAAGATTGGCTCTACAAGTTCAGGTCCGGAAATTGTTGAACTCAGCCAACGTTCCTCTGTTAGTGTAATCCGTCTATGGAAGGCTGAGCTCGATTCCAATAACCTCCGGGCAGCCGCAGAGCTAATGGTTCACTCATCAGGCAGACAGCTACTAGCTGTTGAGAAGTATGAATTAGCTGACGACCTGCAGCGTTGGGAAAAGGCGGTAGACTTTCCAATAACAGGTGCTCAAGTTGATACTACGTCCGATTCAGAACACAGCGTAACCATCGTGCTAGACTACTATCGCAAGCTATATTTCAACACGAAAAGACAAAACAATTTGTGGTTTATTAGTCGCGTAAAACAATAGACTAGTCGTGCGAAACAATAAACGTTCCTACGCTTGGTACACCATCAACAAATAGTTGATAGGCGTACAGTCCGTTAGCCAATCCGCTTACATCTAGTGACATTCTGTGCATTCCGGCACTTACTTCCCTCTTAACTTCGGGACGAACAACCAACCCTTGCGCAGAATAAACGTGCAAACGCAAGGTTGCACTACTAACAGTCGAAACTACAATTGCTACATCTGAATTAGCAGGTAGGGGGCTTGCGTAATGCAGATAAGCAGAACGGTTCTCATTGTCGTTTACAGACATTGTAGGATCAATGTGGCTATAAACCGAAGGCCCCTTTTCAGAAAGAAAAACGTGATTTCTATTCGTTACTATTACTGCGCGGGCGCTACCATCGCCACTTATTCCGGTGTTTTCACTTACCCATGAATCTCCATTGTTTGTACTAATAAACGTACCTGAAGTTTTCTCTGTGGTAGCATAAACCATGTTATTACTACCGAAGGCTATGCCGGTAATTTTGTTTGTTGTGATGTTGCTTTTGTCCCAACCCTCTATCAAATACGTCCAAGTAAGGCCATCATCCTTAGAGCGGAAGATGCAGGCATTTTGTGATTTCGTAGAGGCCGGAAGTGAGTTCCTTCCAACAAAAAGATCTCCGTTCGGAGCCGCTGCCATGGTTATAAAATTATCGTCACTTTCGCCCGAATTCGGGTCGGAATCAATTCTGGTCCAATTAATACCGTCGTTAGTGGATTTGTACAACCCTTTGTTATACGCAACAGACACAAAAATCCGGTTTGAATTTGGACTCTGAAACGTAAAGAACAAGCTCGACATTAGGCCCGGCAGTCCAGAAGTTGGAATAGTAGAAAATGTTGCCCCGCCATCGTATGACAATCTTAGAAACAAGAATTTCGGTCCGCCATCATAACACAAAAATATTTTTGTTTTTCCTTCAACAACCTTAGTACTAGCAACAATTCTCGCAGCAGGATTTATCGTAATATTGATTGGTAGCGCAGCCCAATTCTCACCATCATCTGTGGATTTGTAAAGCCCCTTTCCATTCATTGTTGCGTACAGTTCGTCGTTCACGCCTACACTGAGTGAGCTAACGGTGAAAAAGTTAGGCCCGCCATCCTCCAAGCCGTTATTAAAACGTTCCCAAGTTGCTCCTAGGTTCTTTGTCCTATACACAGAACTGTTTTCCGCGCCGGCAAAAACCCAGCCCTTTGAATTCGAGGCTAAACATTCAGTAACCGTTCCAAAAGGAGTGGTCTCTTTCCAAAATTGTGCTTCGGCAGAAAAACTTAAAACGATAGTGCATAACACCACTAAAATCAATTTCGACATTACTTTCCTTAGATGATGAATTCTCGATGAGTATTTTTGAGCAAGTTTAAAGATACCACTTTCTCTCGAAGTTAGTTAGCAATATGAACATACACTTTATTGGTATTGGGGGCAGCGCAATGGGCTCGGTAGCGCTTGCATGCTCGGAATTGGGACATAATGTAACTGGTTCTGACTCAAATGTGTACCCGCCGATGAGCACAGTTCTGAGTGGGTCTGGAATAGTGTGGTACGAAGGCTACAGCTCGGCCAGGCTTGAATCACTTCCAATAGACCTCTTCGTAGTAGGTAATGCGCTTAGCAGAGGGAATCCTGAGCTGGAATACGTACTTCGCAACCGACTTTCCATGACTAGCATGGCAGCGTTGGTTGGGCAGGTACTGATCGACAAAAACACGTCGATCGTTGTGAGCGGCACTCATGGCAAAACCACCACAACTTCTATGACCGCCTGGATTTTAGAAAGTGCAGGGTTTCAACCGGGCTTTATGATGGGGGGAGTTCCGCTAAACTTTCCGGTGGGATGTAGGGCGTTACAGAAGGACGTTAACAATTCGCGAGCAGGGGTTTTTGTTTCGGAAGGTGACGAATACGATACGGCGTTTTTCGACAAACGTAGCAAGTTCGTTCACTACCGCCCCACAGTGGCAATTGTTAACAACATTGAATTTGATCATGCCGACATTTTTAATGACCTCGGAGCTATTGTTACATCGTTCAAGCACATGCTGCGGCTCGTGCCCGACAATGGAATTGTACTAATCAACTCCGACGATGCTAACGTAGCTGCTGCGAGTACCAACAGCTTTGCGCCAATTCAAAGTGTGGGGCTAGCGGAAGATGCTTTTTGGAGAGCATCGAATTTGCTACAGAGCTCTCGAGAAATGAGTTTTGATCTCGATCGAGACGGATTACACTATGGCAACTTTACAATTAACATGCCTGGCGAACATTCTGTTCGGAATGCAGTAATGGCAATAGCAGCAACTCACTTTGTTGGTGTTAACGCTCAAGAACAACAGACTGCCTTCAAATCATTTATCGCCCCCAAACGAAGACTAGAAGCAATTGGAACTTGGAACGGCGCATTAGTCATTGATGACTTTGCACATCATCCCACGGCAATTGCCGCTACGGTAAAGGCGGTTCGCAATATGTATCCAAACAACAAAATTCATGCAGTGTTTGAACCACGTTCCAACACTACCACGAGAAATTTTTTCCAGAAGGAATTGTCTGAGTGTTTTGATGGAGCAGACACTGTCTGCGTTGGTCCTATCAACAGACCAGAGCGATACGCAGTGGAAGACCGCCTTGATACCAAGGCTATAATATCGGCACTCATCAGCAGCGGGATAAATGCAACGCAAATTGATTCTTCATTTGCCGAAACTCCGTGGGGAGCTCATGTTGAAGAATTTCTGTCGGGAAAGGTGCAAGCAACTGATATAATTCTGTTGTTGAGCAACGGTAATATTGGTGGCTTTAGGGATGCTGTTACATCAATCGGAAAATAGTTTATCGTTTCACCCAGAACTTTTGCAACCCACTGTCTACCGCGGCACCAGAAGACGTTGTACCGGTCACGCGATAAAAGTATACGCCAGGAACTAGAGCCTCACCCTTAGATGTACGTAGGTTCCATTCCACTCCCCCATTTCCATCTGTTTCATGTAACGACTGTAACGGTGAGAATCTTTGGTCAATTATTTCCACCACGGCCTTGGGTGGAAGATTAGCAAACGTAACGGAATTGTCGGTAGACAATGTGATTGGATGCGGATACACAAACACGTCATTCGCCGAAGTCGACGCTAAAACAAATTGCACGGTATTCCCCGCACCCGTAGTTATCGGCACCCCCCCGCTACTACGAACGCTGCTCACGGTTAGTGAATATGTCAGGCCAAGTGCAGCTAATGGAGGATCCGTCCCGAACGTTGCTTGCACGGTTGAATCATCAAGTATTGAAACCGAACTAATCTTGCCCGTAGGTGCTAGTAAATAATTCGCAGCATCCGTTAGTCCATTCACATCCATCGGTTCCGAAAAACTCAGTGTTGCAGCATTCGATCCGTTCAACGTAAAATTATTTATGATAAGGGGCTTTTCAGCGCGCTCAGTTTTTATGGTGAGTGGAAGTCTAGAAGTTAAAGTGGGAACTTCGTTCGCATCAAGGATGGCGCCGCAAAAAAGGTCTGCCTTCCCTTGAAATAATGATGCTAGTCTGAACCCGACAATTATCTCATTGTCGGTCGCGGCAACGGCCGATGAACCAACGGCCAATATTGAGTCTGCCGACGTCATTAGTACAAACGCCGATGGCTGCGTGATGTGTTGGTTTATCGCACCACTGTATCGCACGCGAATCTGAACAGAATTTGAATTGTTTGTAGCAACGTTAGTGTCGGGCACTGCTGCTTGTGCAATTATTTGCTGGCCCGTAAAAACCTCCACCGCCGCAGAGGGTCGGCTGTTTTGAGCTGCGTTGCTAGCTATCGCAACAACACGAAATTTATACAACTTGTTTTTTTCTAACGAGTCTGTTCTAATCGTCACACTAGAAACTGTAATGAAAGTTTTGAAAATCGGATTATTGGACGTGGCTCTCTGTACCTCATATTCCTGAGCGCCCGTTACTGGCATCCAGCTGATGACCGCTGTTGTGTCGCTCTGGAGCGTTGCCCTAAGCCCCGCGGGTGAGTTTAATCCGGACGTGGTTGTGTCCGCCTCGGCAAATGCAAACTGAGTCATATAACCCAACTCTGCACTGGTTGTGCCATAGCCTATTTCGTTCACACCGTTACTATTGAAATCGTGTACTAAAAATCTCGGCGACACCACGTCTGGTTTGTACCAGAAGGGCAACATTGTGGATGAAATTTTATCCCAAGTAAAAATGTACAGCCGTGGGAAGGCACAAATCACTACCTCGCTGCCATTACGCATATCAAGCTGCCCAATTTCAACACCATTGCGAAATCCAATTCCGTACCTGACACCGTATATTCTTTCTGTCCAAAACTCTTCGTACGCATTCAAGTTGGTGCTACGGAAAAATCTGTACGTCCACATCTGTCTTCCGTATTCACCGTCGGGTCTGGCCTGAACAGAATCCGGAATACCCAGTACAATGTCCGGTTTTCCATCACCATCTATATCTCCACTAGCTACATACCCAGAGCCCCCTGCCCCACTATTTTCCTGCATAAACATCATCACGAACTTCGATCCGTCGAACTCATAAATTAACAGATCACCGTCGGTATCTGAAAACGCAATCTCGGTTTGACCATTACCATTAAAATCTCCTACGCCAACACTTACCTCGTCGATTCTGTTGGCAAAATTTCCGATTGGCGGTGTCGACACATTTAGCGCAGTGGCAAGGAGCGCATATTTCCCATCCTTCCACGAGTACACCACGCAGCCGGAATCCGATAGCATAATGAGGTCCTCGCGACCGTCGCCATCTACGTCGGCCATTGCTGTTGCGTTCAGTTTTCCTGTAGAATCTGCAAACCGTATCACTTCAAATGGATTTCCGTTTACCGTGCTCGACTCAAATAAAATCGCACTTCCAACAACGTGAGCGAATACTTCTAGGCGGCCGTTACCATCGGTATCGCCCACGCCACGCGGTATCCACACCTTCGAAAGTGAATCCTTGCTTTTGAATCCAAGAACATCTCTCTGCTTTGTGACTATCGATCCAAAGGAGCCGCTTGAAACATCGTTCATCACAAAGGTCGACTTGCCATCGGAATAAAAATCTCGCACGTCATTCAGCACGTATCCGGCCAGTGGAACTGTTTGCGTTACATTGAAAGTGGTTAGGGGGCTTGCTATTGCTTGCAAGTAGAATGAGATGGTCGTGCGAACAGTGTCTGCGCTACCACTTACACAGGTAACAGTTGCAAACACTGAATCACCAGCGGTTACACCATCCAGTGGAAGTGAGTGAAGGCGTGTAAAACGCTTTATGTCTGTCACGTGCAGTTGTGTTGAATCGCCCTTGCTCCTCATTTCAACACTGCAATACGTATTTTGATTTGTTTCAATGGTAAGTACGCCGGTTTTCAAATCATCAATCCACGCAGTCTCGATTTTTGATTCTAGAATTCTTAGTGTATCGTCGTTGGAAACATTAATGCGCTTTCGAATCTCTATTGTGCGACTATCCAAACGACGAACAACTAATCTGATAACGTAGACGCCGGAATTAAATGCCGACAAATCAACACTACCCAATGTTGATTTATATTTCGTTCCACCTTCGCCAAATTTATTCCACTGGACAGGTTCCAATCCGCGCCCCCAGAACAATTCGTATCCAACCGACATTGTGGAAAGTGTAGAACCTTCAACTTGGAGTATGCTATTTTTCTTGACGTTGACTTGCTCCTCGTTGATTGGGCGTGAAAGGAACACATCTGATAGGCCGATGGCAGAAACTAAGTTAAACGCATCCAGTCTTCCTACACCGTAATCACTGTCCCAACCAACCACACCAAGATCGACTGTGTTCTCTAGAATCGTTGAGGTAATTTCAGACGCTGTTGCCGCCGGAAATTTTTCTAGCAACAACGCCGCTACTGCCGCAGTAAGTGGTGCTGAGAATGAGGTTCCACTCACGGTTCTGTATCGTGAATTGATAGCGGTCGTAACTATGCGTTCACCAGGAGCGCACATATTCACAATGGAACCGGTTGATGAAAATGGAGATCGAACATCATCTTCGTTCGTGGACGCAACAACTAGTACGCCATCGTAACCGGCTGGGAATTGCCTTGATACTACTCCGGTATTTCCAGCCGAAGCTATTAACACACAGCCCATCTGGCGTGCGAATTCTACGGCATCGCGCAACACCGGCGAATCTACACCATCGCCGAAGCTCATGTTAATTATCTGAACTCCGTTCATGGCTGCATAAACTAAAGCAGTGGCAATATCATCCTCTTCACCATTTCCAGTTGCATCAAAGGCACGCAGTGCAACTAGTCTTGCATTGTATGCTAAACCGGCCATTCCAATTGTATTGTTTGCAGTTGCTGCAATTACTCCGGCAACAGACGTTCCGTGACCCTGTTCATCAAATGGAATCGGATCGCGGTCTCGATCGTCACCTAAATTGCGCACAGATTGATCAACAAAATCATATCCAATCACATCGTCTACAAATCCATTGCCGTCGTTATCAATTCCATCCAGATCACCATCTTTACCACCGATTTGAACGGTGCTTGGCCAAGCTTCGAAGGTGCCATTCTTATTCACATCTTCTGCCATGCCGACCCTCACCTGCGAGACCAAATCTGGATGATCCCAATCGAAACCGGTATCTAACACCCCAACAACCGACCCTACTCCCGTGGCTATTTTCCAAGCCTTAGCTGCGTTTACAATTCTTAATCCATACTGTTTCACTGATAAAGAATCGTTGGTGATTTCATCTGCATCAATTTTGAATTTGTGATTTCTTTTCACTGACTCTACTCTTGAATCGGTAAGCAAGTCAACGATTTGCTGGTTCACATTGTTTGAGCAATCGATCACAACGTGGCGCTTAAGTTTAGAAAGTGCGGCCGTTAACTGAACCGTCTGCACTGTGGGTAATTTGCTATTAGAAATTGCTTCGGGAGCTATTACCGCCTGAGCTCCGTTTTTTACAAATGCAGCTACTGAGTTACTCGACTTCAACGTAACAATGAGTGTTTCCGTAGCTAAATTTCTTTGTGTAGTGCAGATCAAGAATAAAAAAACAATGACAAATATTCTTTTCATTTTACTGCACCTCATTCATTAACAAACGTCTTACAAAGGCCACAGCCAATCGTAACTCTGGCAATTCAACATCTGCATCGATATGCTCTCTAACATTTCTCAGCTTCGCATATCTATTGTAACGCATAAACTCTAACACATTTGAAAAAAGAATTTCGTCGACCATCGCGCCCATATCAAGTTCAACTCCGGCTTCTAACGCTCGCTGCAGTAGCTGTGACGCCGTAGCCTTAGTAACACCGGCAAGTTTTGCCACGTCATCCAATGTACGCTTTGGACGCACCAATTCAATCAACTTTCGAATATCAGTATCCATCGAAGCAACTGGAGCGTCGGCCTGAACCATAGATGACGTCGAAGAAATGGCATGAACAATTCTCTCTCCGTATCGCGCTAGGGTAAGCCCACTTCCATGAATTCCGGCTTTCAAATCACTCAGCGAACTTGGATGATCCTTAGCAATGCGCAACAACTGAAGATCCGTCAGCACCGCCGATCCGGTGCCACTGGCTTCCGTCGCAATTTCTCTTCGCAATACGCTCAGTTGTTGCAACCTAATTTCTACATCATCAGACACACGAGTAAATTTCTTTCTAAACTGTAAGGGGCTTGGTAGCACGCCTATCAAATCTTTCCCCTTGGGTCCGATTTTTATTACAGGATACCTGTCGGACGTTTTGATAAGTTCATTCCGCGAAACAGCTCCATCGAGTTCGCGCAGGAGTTCACTTCTGCTTGAGGACGAATGCTTACTCCACGCTGAACACTGATCAAGACTATTCGCAACAACCTTTGCCGAAGGTGTACCGATCAGTACATCCACAATTACATTTCTACCGTATGCGCCTCCCAGCTCGGCTGCGGTATTAATCAGACTTTCAACTATAGGTTTAGATCTTGCTGAATGCACTTTTACATGCTTTGAATTTCGAGCTAGGCAAGACGAACATCTGCCACAGTCTCCATGAATTTCTGGATCGGCGAAGTATCCAAGAATGAAGTTTCGCTTGCACTGATTTGTTTCAACGTAGCGCAATACAGCATGTAATTTCTCAATGGAATTTTTCCGCTTCTCTACCAATAAATCCACATCCAATAGGCTCGCAACGCTTTGCATTCGGTTCTTTAAAAGAATTATACTTGACCCTAGTGCCGGAGGTTTGAAACGGATTAACCTTGCAACCTGCAGTGCTCCAATAGCGTCGGCAAATTCCTTGTTGGAAAAACCATTCTCCATTAAAAACGATTGCACAGAAAAATCCACAGCACGCGAATACGCCTGGTTAGAAAGTGACCTTAGTAGCGACTGAATTAACTTCTGTCTGCTTAACGGGGAATTCGATTCATACTCCGCCATTCGCTCACGCGAAGTTCGAATTTCAATTTGTGCATAACCCCTTTCACTTTGTTGAATGAGAATTCCGTACTTCGCGAGTAGGGTTAAGCAAGTTCGCACAAGTTGTACCGGTGTGTCGAGATCGCTGGCAATAGAAGCGTCGTCAGCTTGTATCGGCTCGGGACTACCACCGCCCACGGCAACACGCAACCGATCGTACAAGTAGGAGTATACTTGGTTGATTTTGGAAATATCCGGGTTGGCACAATCAATGAAGAAATTCATCAGCTGCTGATCACGCTTTTCAAACAATAACGTGCAGATAGCTTTCTGGCCGTCTCTGCCAGCACGGCCGGCTTCTTGGTAATAAGCTTCAAGTGTTAGTGTCAGGTCGGCATGAATTACATGGCGAACATCCGATTTGTCGATACCCATACCAAATGCATTTGTAGCAATGAGTATTGGGCTTGCTGCTGAAATAAACTCTTCCTGTACACTGGCTCGCTTATCTGAGGGCATGCCGGCGTGATACGCAAGCACCGGCAACTTTCGCTTTTTAAGTTCCTCGTACATGGTATCAACCTTGCGACGTGAGCCGCAGTACACAATCACAGCACCCGAAGCCTGATTGTAATAAGAACGGGCTACAAATTCGGATTTGTGGGACGTATTGACTACTTGAAACGCTAGGTTGGGTCTGTCGAAGCCCCTTACAATTTCAACACACTTCTCTAAGAGCAACCTTTTCCGAATGTCCGTCCTAACATCGGGTGTAGCGGTAGCCGTGAGTGCTAGTATGGGAGTTAGTGGAATGTGTTCGAAAATTGTAGAGATGTTTTGATATGCGGGACGGAAATCGTGTCCCCATTCGGAGATGCAATGAGCTTCATCAACAACAACAAGGCTAATTGGTATGTCGCGTAATGTTTGACGAAATGATTTATTCTCGAGTCGTTCGGGAGCCACAAAGAGCACTCGTATCTGCCCGCGACTTGCTTCGTACAAAATGTTATTGGAATCGCCAGAGTTTACTCCTGAATGCAATACACGAGCAGAAATATTTTTTTGGTTTAATGCGTCGGCCTGATCCTTCATTAAAGCTATAAGTGGCGAAACCACAAGTGTGGTGTGCTCGACAATTAATGCGGGAATTTGATAACAAACCGATTTTCCGGCACCGGTTGGAAGTACCCCTAGAACATTGTTACCGGCAAGTATGGCACCTATTATTTCTTCTTGCCCCGGACGGAAAGCGTCGTAGTTGAATCTTTCTTTCAGAAGTTTCTTGGCGTACTCGACTGACGTCATGGTAGTACTACAACGGGATCGGAGGAATAACCATCTATCATTACAAGGTACAATCCCGAAGGAAGATCGCGAGTTGAGTACTCTGCGGAATTTCCGGGTGAATTCACAACAGCTTCATCAACCTTACCGCCAGTCACCGAATAAATTGCCACAACAGAGGGACTATAAGAATTGCCTGTGAACCTTACGTTGATGCTGTGGCTGTTTGCCGAAACGCTAACTCGTTGCAGAGCCTTGGTGGGATCGAACAAGCGGGCAATTGGTTTTAGGCAGACTCCGGTCACGATGCACTTTGAAGAATAGGTTTCATGAGTTACGTTACCATCGGTAACGCCAAACCACTTTGGACCCAGTCTGCTAGAGTCTTCGTTACCCAACGTTATCGTACATGGCATTTCAAAAAGAATTCCATCGGAATTCAGCAGTGGTACACGAAACGAAACTGAACCGACATTTTTCATCGTGACTTGACTAGGATAACTGCGGGGCACTAATACTGTAGGATTGTAAAGCAACTCCATCGCCAATTCAATTCCGGTAATATTAACACCAGGGGAAGTTCTGTCTTGGCGAACTACGATGGATGCCGGCTCGCCCGCTGCACCTTTAACTGTATCAATAACAAACACACAACAATTTCCCGGAAGCCTCCGCGCAATTAACCATATAGTGTCGGAAGCGGTCTGATTGCTTACCCTAATCGTCATTATGTACGGCGTGCGGTAAAACGGCCGTGATATGTTTCCGTTGAATTCGACGTACAATTTTCGTCGCTCTCCAGGCACGATGTTTGCCGGCGAATCTGCGGTGACAGTAAATCCTGAAACGTTACTGACTGCCGGCGAGGGAATTATATACACTCCAGCATTTGTCACCCAAAATGAATCTCGGGCAGCAGAACACGGAAATACATCACCAAGATTTAAGGAATCGGCGGAGAAGGAAAAACTCAACTGTGCGCTCGCTCCTACAAATTGAAGAACGAAGACAGAAACTAGCAATGCAATATTGATACGCCAATTCACTTGGTTACGAAGCCTTTTTAATATTCCCAACTACGAACGGATTCAAAGAACTCAGCTCACTAATGATCGTTTGAGCGTTTTCCTCGTTCGCAATTACCAGCATTCCAATTCCTAGGTTAAAAACGTGTCTCATTTCGTCGTGGTGAATTGACCCAGCAGATTGGATCAACTTGAAAATTGCGGGTATATCCCAACCTTCCCAATCAATATTCAGCTTGTATCCTTTTGGCAAAATCCGACTTGTATTACCTACAATTCCGCCGCCTGTGATATGAGAAAGTCCGGAAATTATCCTACGTTCAATAATGGGGAGCAACGGCATAGCATAGGACTTGTGCACAGCTAAGAGAGCTTCTCCAATTGTAGTTCCAAGCTCTTCAACGTACTGATCGATTTTGTATTTCGGGAACAACGCCGCGCGCGCCAGTGAAAACCCATTGGTGTGAAGTCCGGTAGAAGGCAACGCAATCAGCACATCTCCGTGAGCGATTTTCTTACCGTCAATAATATTTGGTTTGTCAACCACTCCTACAATCGTTCCGGCAATGTCGTAATCTCCCTCGGCATACAACGATGGCATCTCGGCAGTTTCACCACCAAGAAGCGCGCAACCGTTCTCTTCACACGCTTTGGCAAGCCCCTTTACCACATCCACAGCAGAATTTACATTTAGCTTGCCCGTGGCGTAATAGTCTAGAAAGAATAACGGTTTGGCCCCACAGGCTAGAATATCATTGGTGCAATGATTAACCAGACACTGCCCCACCGTGTAGTGCTTATTAGCCATAATAGCAACATTCAATTTGGTGCCCACACCATCCGTGCTAGCAACAAGAATTGGATGTTCATAACCGGGGAATCGTGCGTCGAAGAAGCCCCCGAACAGACCTATTTCAGACATAACACCGGCGGTACGAGTTTTTTTCACGAACGGTTTAATTGCATCCACCAACGCCTCGCCGGCACTGATATCAACACCCGATGATTTATAGTCCATTTTTTCTTTCGGTAAGGGGGCTAAACTAACGTACTGGTTCCCACTCGTCAGAGGAGGACTTCCCCCTAAACATCACGCTCAAAGCGTTTAGGGTCCACCAAAGTACAACACGAAAATATCCAAACTTCCTGAACCGCCTTGGAGACTCCACCACCAGAAGTTCTCGTGCAAATCTTACGCGTGCCCGCATACCAATGCGCGCAAACAGATCAAAGTCTTCACCGGCGGCTAGATTGCTACGGTAGCCGCCGACGGCTTTAAATACATCAGTACGAACTATCTGACACTCCCCTCGCCCTGCTCCAATGCGGAACAGGCTAAGAAGCCAAACATAGTTGTTGTAAAAACCATGGAACAAAACGTCTTTGAACTTCTGCTGATCCGGCGCAAATCGCACCGGACAAGCCAAGGCCGAAGCTTTTGAATACTTGCCTTGTCTTTCCGCAAACTTCGATATCTGTGTAAAAAAATCGTGTGGATTATATGGATATGTATCTGCGTTGATAAACGCTAAAACAGACCCCGATGCTCGTTCCGCGCCTAGATTTCTGCCTTCTGCAATGGTTTGTTTTTTACCGGAGCTGTGCCTTACTACTACATCCGCTAAACGTTCAGCAATGCCCATCGATTCGTCCGTACTGCCACCATCGCTCACCACAATCTCAACTCCAAACGCCGATTTCAATTCGGACGTGTAAAAACCAAGTGTGGCTTCGAGCAATTTTTCTTCGTTAAGGACAGGTATGATAAGGCTTATGATTGGCTTTGAATTGGGAGTCATACTTACATTCGCACAACTATTGCAAAAGGATAAAAGATCCCAAATTTCACCCCATTATCACCAAATTCAAGTGTTGGTCCAGGCAATCTTAGTAGGTTTAAACTTTGCCTCAAATAGTTCAATAAACCAATGGACGACTCAGGAATAATTTTTACCCAATCGTAATCCAATCCGATTAAGAATTTCCTTTTTACTTGCAACGGGATTCCCGCCGCATCATTCACAGCATAATTTGAAATTCCATACCCAAGGGATATTTGCAGCCAATCAGGCCAGTAATTATCCATAGATGTTGGAAGAATATTGTTTACGTTGCATGCCAACCAAAACGTTGTACTATTATAGTCATCAATAAAAGTTTTGGGTCTTTCATTTATGTCATTACCGCCCACCCACTGCACTGGGACGTAGCCCCATCTTGGAGAAAAATTCTGCAGGAATGGAATGTGTTGTTGAGCTAAATAGAAATACGCACCGGCAAAGTTGGCAACAGCATCGCTGGGAGAGAACCCCCAATTGGCAGCAAAGCCATCTTCCATTTCAACATATAACGTGTACGCAATTCCCATCCCAGTACCTATCATGACGGCCGTTTTTCTTTCAACGCCACAGTCAAAAAGAACATCACTACTGATGGAAGATGCAAAGTAACTACTGAAAATGTGACCGAACTTGTCAAGCCCCCTAGCATATTGCAAGTCTTCCTTTATGCTCCAACCACCTGCCGGATCTTTCCACCATGCGTTCGATTGATTGATATGCAGTGCAATCACCACCGTGGCATAAGCCGCGGTTAAGGCTATAGTGGGTGCCAATTGGAACTCAGACTCCCTGTAAGGAGTTTTTCCGAGGAAGGTATACCTTGGGTTGTCGGCATACATAAAATCGCCCTGAGCTATGCGAGAGGTGTCTGTTTCGACAGTGTCAGGTGCCAGATCTTCCCAAGCATTGTGTTCACCGGCCCACACTTGTTCGCCAGCCGTTACATAATCACTTGCGGTAGTATTGTTACGAGTGTTCAAATTGTCACCAACAGTTACATTTTCAAAAACTGAGACACCATTATAGGTGGTCAAATTTTCAAGGCACAACATTGGTATCTGAGCAGATAACAAACAGAATGTGATGAACCACAAATTAGTTTTCACTTACCTCCACGCGCATTTTTACCACCCGTTTGTCAAGCAGGGCTGGAAAATAGGCCACAACATCACTAGGCTTGGGTCTGCCACCCGAAAACCCCGTAGCACTTGGAGGACCGGTTAAAATCAATGGTGCGATTTCTTTACCGAAACGCTCAATGTTTGCTCTGTTTTTATCGCGAACGCCAATTCGCATGGTGACTTCGTTCGGCTCGATCGGTGCTGCAAGCGGACCATGGCAAGCATTCATTCCAACAAATTCTGTTCGAATTTCATCAAACGTCAAGCCTAGCGCTTCCAGTCTTGCCCGCAGTATCGCATCGGCTGCCTTAGCTTTTTCGTACGCATCAGGAGCTGAGTACGTTAAAGCGCCAAAAGAGACAAAACCATCTAAGTAACTGGCGCTGACCTTGAAAAACGGTGTATTGGGCCGACCCGTAATACCAAACACTCGTACGCGGTTGGGTCCGAAGTCCTCCAGCTGAATAGACGTAAAGTCTGCCACACAATCCGGCGTAATATATTCCTGAGGATCGCCAATTTCATACAACAGCTGTTCGCTTACGGTCTCCCGCGAAACAAGGCCACCCGTTCCTTCATGTTTTGTTACCACAAACGTTCCATCGGAACTTGCTTCAATAATTGGGAATCCCACGTCGTGCATGTTGGGCAGCGAACGCCAATCCCCCAAAAAGTTACCGCCCGACGCTTGGGCACCACATTCGTTGATATGCCCAGCCACTGTGCCTGCTGACATTAGGTTCCAATCATCTTCTTTCCAACCAAACTCATGAATCATAGGAGCCAGCGTTAAACCCGTATCGGTTGTCCGCCCGGTTACGATTATCTGAGCCCCTTGCCGTAGTGCCTCTACAATTGGCCAAGCACCCGTGTATACGTTAGCACTCAACAATCGTTCTCGCACATCCTCAATTCCTTCTCCGGTCTCCATATGCTTCAGCGGGTGGCCTGCTTTAATCAATTCGTCGATGTCCGGCAGAATATCATCGCCAAGCACCACTCCAACCTTTAGACCCTTTATTCCAAGTTTGTTAGCAACTTCAAAAATTTTATCGCGCGCCGCCAAGGGATTAACTCCTCCGCCGTTCGTAATAAGTTTAATGCCTCGCTCAACTAAATACGGCAGAATTTCTTCACAAACTTCAATGAGATCCTTGGCGTAGCCTAAATTCGGATTTTTCATACGTTGCTTTTGCATGATAGACATGGTTACTTCAGCTAAGTAATCCATCATTAAGTAATCTATGGGTCCCCTAGAAACCTGCTGAAGCGGCGCACTCTGTAAATCACCCCAAAATCCTTGACCTGATGCAATTCTAATCGTTTTTTTCATCTATTTTTTTATCCGTTTTACGCGAGCCCTCATTTGGTTGATTTTGCTTTGAAATCATCACTGGCACCGAACATGAAGCTTCGAGAATATGAATGAGATTTTTCTTAGAAGACCGAAAAATACGAAACGTAATTTCCTCCGAGGGGAGTAACAGCGAAACTCTCAACCATAAATTTTGATCGCCAATCACAACAGCCACTAAATTCTTGTAGGGGGCTATGTAGACGCGCTCGGAAAGGACCGATCTAACCATCACGGCATCTGTCTTTATGCGAGTTCGTTGAAACATAACCCTCAAGCCCATTTGAACGGCCTGCGAAGCAATAACTAAAGGGAATGCGTAGTGGAACACTGCAGGTTTGTCAATTTGCAAAAAGAGCATGCACGATATAACGGCAACGACCATTACGCAGGCAACCACGGCCAGTGCACGGGGGTCGAAAAGTAAAATTCGATCTTCGCCAAGAGCGTACTCCCGAAGCTTCATACTATCGGAAATTTGTCTAAAAACAAGAGCACCGAAAAAGAGGCAATTGAAGGTGAATGCAACGTAAATCGCGTGAATTAATATCGTTCCGTCAATTTTCAGTTAAATTCCGTTGCTGATGGTTGTAAAAAACCTGAAGTTTGCAAAACACGATTCTTAAGAACGCTCCCACCATGGACCCAATAGCCGAACGAATAAAATCCGCACGAGAGGATCAGGGCAGAACTTTGCGGGAGTTGGCTATAGCCACCAAAATACGCGAACCGTACATTGAAGCCATAGAAAATGGGCGATACGATGTTCTACCTGCCGTGTACGTGAAGTCGTTCATACGTACCGTGGCTCTTTCGTTAGGAATTTCCTCGGTTGAAATCAACGCCTTGATGGATGACGTTTTTGATTCCCACAACGAGAGTTCTGACAGACTGCGTGCTACAAACGCAGCCAGTCCTGCGAGTAGCCACATTAGCCCCCTTAAAGAAGTAACAAAATTGACGACAACAGCGGTCAATGCGTCTGTTGATGGGCTTAAGACGATAGCTGGGGGAGCTAATAGCTTTATTAGCAGGCGGTTGTTGATTGTTATTGGGATAGCCGTATTGCTAGTTGCTGGAGTTGGTTTGTGGAAGCTATTGAGCGGAGATGAAACTTTGTCTACAAATACTACCGACCCAAATTCTATTCCTGAGTTGAATGTATCTGATGCAATTTCGGGGAATTCTATAGAAGCAGACAGCATAATACTAACGGCACGGGTAATTGATACCGTGTGGTTGACTATCACCATGGACGGAAAAACGACCAACCAATCTGTGTTTATGCCGGGCGACAAGCCAAGATGGAGCGCTAAAGACAATTTTCAGATTTCATTATCCAATGCCGGCGGAGTAGAATTTTCCCGGAACGGAAGTGCATTGCCTATGTTCGGCAGACCGGGAGAAGCGGTAAGACTGATACAGATAACGCAGAAGGAGGCCATAACATCGGCTCATGCATTCAAATCGCCTACAATGCCCACTTCGGTAGCTGCGCCTGCTACTACATCAACTAGTACTAGTAGAGCGCCTAATCCAACGGCAGCACCTCGCACGTCGGCAGCACCTCGCACAACCACAGCACCTCGCACATCGGCAGCACCACAATCAAAGCCTGTAGTCATAAAAAAAGTTGCTGAGCCAAAAAGAGTTCAACAACAGACCTATAGAAGGGCGCAGCAAAGGGCTAAAGCGCCGCCGGTAAATCGAAGTACACGTCGAAATTCCATCCCTATAATCACGCCCGCTCCAAAGCAAAGCGTTCCGGTGGTGCCGAACAGAGATCCTCGATAGTCACGAAAAAGAGGATGTGTAAAGCATCCGGTGAGCTCAGATATTTGCACGAATAATATCATGAACTCTAATCACCCCAACACACTTCCCATCCCTAACAACGGGAATAACTGATATCTGCTTCTCTCTATTCTCCATAAGAGTTAGAGCGGTATGGAGGGTATCGGAGGGCTGAACGGTTACAGGGCTAGTGTTGCAAACCGAACTCACAATTGAATTCTGAATATCGATTCCCGTTTCTATGAGTCGGCGCAGGTCCCCATCGGTTAACACGCCCACCAAGCCCCCTGCCGCATCGCACACACACACCAAGCCGAGCGACTTTGCAGTCATTACACCTATGCAGTCGATAAGTCGATCGTTCGGTTGAACTCGAGGAATCTGGTCGGCCGTATGCATTACGTCCTCCACGGACTGCATAATCAGCTGTCCGATCATTCCCTGAGGATGAGACTCCCGCAAAGCGGCCTCGATATCTACTCGCACCTCAGCTGCTACTACAGCAAGTATATCGGCGACTACCAAGGCGGACGTACTGGACGTAGTAGGCAGAATATTGGCGGAATCATACTCCTTTATGTAAGGGGCTAAGATATGCGCTGTAGAGAGTGTGGCTAGTGAACTATTTGAGCGAGAAGTAACGCTCAAAACTTGCAAGCTCATTTCGATTGCCAGTTCGCAGAACCGGAGCACTTCATAGGTTTCTCCACTTTTGGAAAAACTCACAACTACATCATTTAACTCCAGAATTCCAGAGTCTCCATGAAGGGCGTCAACGGGATGAACGTAGACGGATGGGATTTTCATACTGGTAAGCGTGGCTGCCATTTTTCGAGCCACAAAACCAGATTTACCAATACCAGTCGTAATCACCTTGTTGGCAGTTTTCAAGATTGAAACAGCCCCTTCAAGATCGAGAGTTAAACTCTGCTTTAAGAGATCGAGGGAATCTTTTTGTTTGGCAATCGCTTCAAGCGCGGTAGTAAGTACGTTTTTCACAGATGCAATCATACTAAAGTATTTTTAAAAACGACAAGCCCCCATCAGCATTGCCAATGGGGGCTTGAAATTATTCAGTCGTGTTCGATTTATCGAACGATTGTCAAGTTCTTAGAAAGAACAACTTCACCGGCTGTTAGTTTGTACAAGTACGTTCCTGAAGAAACTTCCACACCTGCAGAGTTTCTAAGGTTCCACTCGATTGCGTAGTCACCATTTGAGCCCGCAACGTCTTGATTGTACAAAGTATTAACCATGTTACCCATCATGTCAAACACTTCTAGCTTCACGTTCGTGCGGTAAGGCACGCGGAACATAAAGGTTGTTTTTTCATTTACAGGGTTTGGATAGTTATTGTGCAGAGATACTGAGTTATCGTCACCGAATACAACGTTAATTACATTCGAGAAAGACTCACGACCGTCGCGGTCTTTCTGACGCAAGCGATACTCATAATTCATACCAGAGTTAACATCCTTGTCGTAATACTTATAGTTAACGGCCTGAGAAGAGTTTCCTGTTCCCGGAACGAAGCCTAGTATAGACCATGGAGCATTCGGTGAATAAGCCAAGTCCTGACAAGACAGACCAGTTTTACCTGTTGTAAGGTCAGTAGTCTCTTTGATAGAACGGCGTTCTACATAGAATCCGTAGTTGTCTTTCTCGGAAGCTGTTTCCCAGAATAAGTCAACACCTGAAGTTCTAGCACGACCATCAAAGTAGGTCAGCTCAACCGGAACGATACATGGTACGAAGATCGGCGGATTTGCAAATGAACGATCGCCAAAGAATGGACGTAGCAATGGAATCCATGATCCACGTGTAAACGTGGCGTATCCAAGACTTGTACCCATAGCGTTAAGGTGAGCGTATCCAGGATTACCAATCGTAGGCATGAATGGCACCCAGTCACCGCTACCTAGCGTCAACTCATACGCAAATTTGTTGTCGTTAAGCAACGCATTGTTACGTGACAGAACTCGGAAGTTCTTATCAACCATTAGTGTTCTGTTACCAACACCAAACGTTGGAATATCAGAGTACAATGTAGTTACCATACCCATGCGTGACTCAGATGCACCAAGTTCGTAACCCTCAGTACCTCTTTGTCCAACTGAAGCCCAGTATTCACCTGGTGCCAATACAACCTGATCGGCTAACAAGTACGTTACATACTTGCCAAACACTGGATCTGGAGTATTGTCAGTCTCATCTTCACCACGACGGCGGAAGATTTGTGAGTTGGCAATTTTCTGAGCTCCAGGTACCCCACCTTGATCAAGGTAAAGTGCAAACGAAATGTTAAGAACATCCTGGTTCAATTCAGCCCAGAAAGCCTGGTATCCACGAACAGTATCTTGCGAGAAGAGAGTAAATCTCATAGCCATTTGACCAGATGAGTTACCTGCGTCGGCACCAAACATCTCGTCAGCAGTCAAGCCACCCGGGAAAGTTCCCCACTGTGCACCCGCTGTGTACTGAGCTCCAGGTCCAACTAAAGGAGACTGCCATCCCGAAGTTACTGACCCGCTTGAATAACCTTTGTGGCTAAGACCCTTACCTGTTACCCCTGAGAATTGAAGTTTTGGAACGTCATTCGTAGGGTTTAAAGGATTCACTTCATAAGCGAACGAAGGACCGAAAGTCATCGTGAACATTGTGAATGTTGTGTCATTCAAAGTATCCAAGTCATTTCCTGGGAAGAAGATCTTACCTGTAACCTTGTAACGTCCCGGTGTTGTAACCCGGAAGTTAGCGTCTGGGAAAGGAAGAAGAACTTCACGATTTCCAGCAAGAGTAGGTACCGTAATTGTACGGCAATAGATTTGTTGATCCTCATTTCCCTCTGGCTTAATCTGAATCCTCACGGAGAATGCAGGGGCAGCAATGTTTGTGTTATTGCCAAGTTTTACCCTAACAGGAATTCTTGTTGCCTGCGAAGCCGGAGCCATTGTGTATGGCCAAATCAATTGAATATTTGAGAACTCAACATCAGTTACCTCATTCGGGAACAAAATCTTAACGTTGTCCACGAAGAAGTTATCCTCATCATCAGATGGCTGTGGAGGAGTTGAGTTGTTCAAACAACGGGCACGGATTCTGAAACGGAAGTTACGTGCACCTTCATTTGCCCAGTTGAACACAGTATCTGGAATTGGAACAGTGACCTTGTAGTACTCCATGTCCTTACCATCATCATACAAATCTTCACGCATACCACCAGCAGGCGGGATGTAAGAATTCGTCAACTGGTTGTTGTACGACACGATATCAAATCCACGGGCATATCCACCACCACCCCAAACCTGGAATGGTTGCAAATACGAGCCGCCAACTTTTTGCGGGTCAAACACCCAAGTAGCAATGTTAGTGATTCCATTAATACCATCATTCGATGGTGTAGCGAACTCAATAAACAATCTGTCTGGGTTCCTGTAACCGGGAGTAAATCCGTTTACGCTTCTCATATTTACCTGATGCTCAGGACCGATCAATCGGTTGTCTGAGAATCCACGGGCAAAAGTTGTAAGCTTACCAGTACGCTGATATGATACGGAAAGAACGGCGCGTTGCTTATTCACCAAGTTAATCGGGAATGAACGAATTTCATCTCCACCATACTGTCCAGCAGGAGGAATATCTTGATTACTTGAGTTAACACGGTTCAAACGAATAACCGGCGACTTCAAACTAAAGATGTTTGAGTTTGCTGCTTTGAAAGTTCCACGTGGAGGAGGAGGGTTGTTTGTTACTTCATCACCGTCAACAACGTCAGCTTCGATGTTTACCCACTTAAGTACGGAAGGCATTGCTGCTCCGCCTACCAAGTGGAATTCACGAACATCATCGTTGAAATCAGTAAGGCGACGCATTACAAACACGCGCAATCCAGTTGTATCATCAAACGGCCATTGGTCACCGATTGCAAAGTTGGCAGAGTCCTTTGGTTCAGCAATCACTGAAGAAATCATCCTACCAATGTTGTCCTCGATAAATTCATTCGGCTCAAATGCAGGGAACGTTACCCTTACAAACTCGTAAGGCTTAACAAAATGCGGTGCTGTGTATGCCCGGTAATTTCCGTTATAGTCACAAAGTACCACACCGGTTAACAGGGAGTCACGAATCGTAGCATCTGTGACAGCCTTTGATGTATTGTAAACAATCTTGCCAGTCGCCTCGTTTATAATTCTAAAACGAACTTTAAAGTTAATGCCTTGACGAGTAAAGTTCACGCCCTGCGGGCCTTGAATATCATTTGTCAAGTTTTGTACAATCGCTACCGGCTGAATTGCTCCCAATCGAACATCACCTGCAAGCATCTCGTAGTTATTTGCAGTTTGTGTAGGGATTGTAACGGAAAATGCCAAGTTTGCATTAGCGTTTAGTGCACGAACACGGTAGAACACGCTAATAACGCGCAGGACATTCTTGTACTGCTTGAATTTAATCGCTAAGAAGTCCTTAGGCGTTGTGTTATCATCGTTACGGTTCGAAGTAGCGCGTATACCGCAAACATTACAACCTGGACGCAAATGATCAAACAAATACTCGGTTGATTGAGTATACTTTGGAGCATTATAATCCAGTAATGTTACTGTAGGCATAGTAGCAGGATAACCGCTCCAGTTTAGCCTTCTTGAAGGACCGGTAACTCCAACAGTTGAGTTACAACGCATCCATACGGTAGCAGCGTGCGGCTGAAGAGCATTACGTGGTGCGATACCAAAGAATCTCTCGTACTGAACAACTACTGAACTATCGTTACGATTCAGAGTTACCTGGCAGCTAAAGCTGTAGTGCTCACCAACACCCGGACGGTTATCGGCGGCAAACGTAACGTTGTGTGTAACTCCACCCACAACTGCAGTTTTCGCACCGCGAGGAGTAAGGTTCACGTAATACACAATTAGCTTGTCATTTGATGGTGCTCGCTTATAGTAAACACGACCAAAGTTGTCGACAGCGCTTTCATTGTTATTGAATACAGAAACTTGAAGGTCATCCCAACATGGAGCAATCAATGCAGGGCGTGTTCCCTGAGACCAAGCACCACCACTGAAAAGGCTCACCTCGTCCAACTGAGTGTTAACCGTTGTTCTAATTCCGGAAGTTGCATTTGTTGGTGAAACACCACAAGCATCCTTCTGATATCCCCAGTCATCTGTCGTTAAATCAGTACTTCCTGTTCCAGTTCTGGTTCTCGTATCATCCGACATTGGATCATACATTGAAAACAATCCTGGCGAAAGCTCGGTAAGCGACCGTACAGTTGGGAATCCGTTATTATCGTACTCGTAAAAGTATCTGCGATTCGTTAACGCTATAATACCGTTTGTAGAGACGTAAAAACTATCGTAGCGAACCCCATTGAAAAAGAATGGGAAACCAATTGAAATTGGCCCCGCAAATGCATTATCCGTACTGTCAGTGGCTGCACCCGGATTACGGAAATATGCATGACCACCATACGTGTTTAACGTTGGATCGGTCCAGTAGTTCGAAGGCAATTGCTTCGCTCCTGAAACAATTCGACGCCATGTTCCTGGCTCGGTAAGGGTATCAATAAATTGTGAAGGATCGGGACGCCAAAAATCTGGCGCCTCGTCATCCGAATCCACAAAATAGTACCCTGTTGAAATCGCCGGAGAAGTCCGGGAGTTCGCGGAAGTAATTGTAAAAGGCAATGGATAAGAAGCCACAGGCGTCCTAGGACCACTCTTTCGCAATACATCCTCTCCATCATTGCCATCGCCAGCCCAGGCGATCGAAACGCCCAATAGACCAGTCAATACAGCGAGAAGTAAGAGTCTTCTGCTCATGAAAACCTCAATTTAACAGTGAATAAGTATATGTAATTATCTATGTAAACTCCATGCAAAACCCACCCTTGCCTTCACGTAGGAAGGGTTGTAAGCCCCTAAAATGGCCAAATCATTTGTCATAGGCAAGAATAATTTTCAACATTTTCGATTTGCTGTACCTTTCAAGTAGCTTGTCTGACTGAAGCTGCCCCAATACGTTACGCTCTGCTTCTCATCAAAATACTCAAATTTCTTGAATCAATTCGAATGAATTTCATCTAACAATAGACCCAAAACTGAACCTTGTCTTAACAAATTTGTCTATAGAACGCGGATAAACTTTGTGCTCAATTTTCAAAACTAGTTCTCGTAAACCTTCTACAGTGATGCCTTCAGGTATAATTACGGAGTCTTGTTCAACAATTGGACCCTTATCGTATTCTTCATCGACTAAATGTACTGTGACACCTGTAACTTGATCCCCGTTGGCAAGTACTGCCTCGTGAACCCTGTTACCGTACATGCCCACTCCTCCGTATTTTGGAAGTAAAGCTGGGTGTACGTTTAAAACATTACCTTTCACTGCCCCGATGGTTTCTTTTTCCAAAAGGAGTAGATAACCAGCCAGAACAATCACTTTAACCGAATGAAGTTGAAGTTGTCTAGTAATTTCCAATACCCTGTTTTCAGGGATTCCGTCCAAAACATACACCGGAATTGAATGTACATTTGCCACAGAAATGATTCCGATGCCAGGTTTCGACGCTACTATCAGTCCAACACTGTAACCACAGGCCTCATCATACGAATATTCAATTATCGATTGAGCATTTGTGCCGCTGCCTGATCCTAAAATTGCGATTTGGATTTTTTGCATTGTTCTATATGCTCAATCTAAAACGCCAACGGGGTATATTCAAGGGATTGTTATTAACAACTATCTCGCGTTCCGCCACTTTCAAAATACTAACAACACAAGACATGAAAATCGCAATCGTTACATTTTTTATATTTCTTCTGCTAGATTGTTCAACCGCGACGGCATACTATGCAGATTCGGCAGAAGTTGGTACGCTAAGTGGATTGGTAGTAGATAAGGCTAACAAGGCGCGAATTCCAGGCGTCACGATTAGAATTCAAAATACTACTATTGGAGCCATTACAAACTCAGCCGGTAAATTCAATATCAAAGGGGTCCCGCTTGGTGTTGTAATTCTGCGTGTGACTTCTATTGGATATACTGAACGTATCATCCCAGACGTTGTGATAAGTTCCGGCAAACCGTCCCAAATAGTCGTTGAGTTAGAAGAATCGACATTGGAATCCAACGGAACTGTTGTGACAGCAAATGCTTTCCAACGCGAAACGGAGTCAATCACTTCCACAACGTATTTCACGGCTGAAGAAGTTCGTAGAGCCCCAGGAGTTCAGGAAGATGTAATCCGTGCCATTGCGCTGGTGCCAGGTGTGGCAGTTACAACCGCAGGTCGAAACGATTTGGCAGTTCGGGGGGGAGCCCCTTTTGAAAATTTGTTCATAGTTGACAACATTGAGATACCCAACATCAATCACTTCGGTTCCCAAGGTTCTAGTGGTGGTCCGCTTTCACTTATTAATGTGGCTCTCGTGAACGGTGTCAGCGTGTCTACGGGTGGTTTTGGACCAAAGTTTGGGGACAGGCTGTCGTCAGTAACGAACTTGACACTCAAGGATGGAAACTCTGTACGAATTGCTGGTGAGATTAATCTTTCGGCAACGGGCTTTGGGGTTATGGCCGATGGTCCAATTGGTAAATCCACAACATTTTTTGCCTCGGTTAGAAGGAGTTACCTCGACTTCATTTTTTCGTTGGCGGGATTGGGTTTCATACCTGAATACTGGGATTTCAATACGAAAGTTACTCATGAAGTGGATGATTTTAACAAGATTTCGTTTGTAGGTATTGGAGCCTTGGACAAAGTGAAGTTCAACAACACTGCTGAAAATCTGTACAAAAACAGTAGGGTTGTAGCCCCCTCACAAAATCAATATTTCACCGGAATTACCTGGCGACATTTGTTTTCTGCCGGATACTCGAACGTTACGTTCGGACGGTGGTATAGCGATTTTAGCACTATCCAACAAGACAGTTTAGGGACAAATATTTTTCAAACAAATTCTGCCGAAGGTGAAAATTCTTTACGAGCAGATATTGTTTTGAATCTATCTTCAAACGTCGAACTTACAGGCGGACTGATTGGAAAGTTTGCTAGCACACTAAAGTATGATGTGATTATTCCAGGATATGCCAGGCTGAACAGTGTGGGTGTTCCTAGTCCGCTTACAATAGACACTTCGTTTACCGCAACAAAGGCTGCTGTTTATACACAAATTACATTTAGAGCTTTAGAATTTTTAAAGCTGACTGCTGGTGGACGTTTAGATTATTTCAGCTTTGTAAACCAATCAACTAATTTTTCGCCTCGTTTTTCCGCTCTACTCGAACTCTCTTCCAACACCAATTTTACAGTAAGTGCCGGCAGGTACTTTCAAGCGCCGCAGTATATCTGGTTGGTAGGTAGCAAAGCAAATGCTGCTGCACTAAAACCCTTATCTGCCGACCAAATTGTTGGAAGTTTGGAATGGATTGCTATGCCCGATCTGCGCATTCAAGTTGAAGGGTATTACAAGTCGTACGCAAACTATCCGGTGCGGCAGTTCCGCCCGCAGGCCGTTTTGTCGCCGTTTGGTTTCGACGATGTATACTCCGACATTCCCTTTGGGTTAGAGCCACTGTCGAGTACCGGCACTGGCAACTCGTATGGGATAGAATTTTTCATTCAGAAAAAGCTGAGCCAGAATTCCCCTTTCTATGGTCTGATTAGTCTCACGTTGAACAGAACACAGTTTGTAGCTTCTGACTCAATAAACAGACTAGGCGCATTTGATACCCCTTTCATTTCTACCACAGCGATTGGCTGGCGCCCAAATGGCGAATGGGAATTTAGCACAAAGTTCCGAGCATCTGAAGGTCTGACCTACACTCCATTTATCACAAACGAACAACGGGCAAACGAAACCGGATTCCCAGTTGGCTCCCGAGATTTTTCGCTCTACAATCAAGGTGGTAGACTTCCCTTTTTCTATGCCCTCGACATTAGGATCGACAAACGTTGGTTTCTTTCCGGCGTTCAAATCATAACATACATTGACATTCAAAATCTAACCGGTCGAAAAAACGTAAGCGGTTATCAATGGAATCAACAAACACTTTCAATTCGCACACAAGAAAGCATTGGAATTCTGCCATCAATCGGAATCAACGTTGCATTCTAAAACCGTTTAAAAAAGCAAGGGGGCTAACCATTTTTCACACTCTTTTACCGAAATATTTTTGCGAATAGCATAGTCCTCAACTTGATCGGTTGAAATTTTGTTGACAGCAAAATACTTGGCATCTGCATGTCCAAAAAACCAGCCGCTCACAGCGGAGGCTGGATGCATTGCAAAATTTTCTGTCAGCTTCACTCCAGCGTTTTCCTCTCCGTTCAAAAGGCTGAATAAAGTAGCTTTTTCTGTGTGGTCTGGACATGCCGGGTAACCCGGTGCCGGACGGATACCCTGATACTTCTCATCTATCAAGTCCGAAACATCTATCCTCTCATCCGCCGCGTAACCCCACACTTCTCTTCTCACAGTTTCGTGCAGCCACTCCGCAGCAGCTTCAGCAAATCGGTCTGCTACTGACTTGACCATAATTGAGGAATAATCGTCGTGATCTTTTTCGTATTGTGCGCATAAAGCATCCACACCAATACCGGTATTTACTATAAATGCCCCAACGTGATCTTGAAGTCCACTTGATACGGGGGCTATGTAGTCAGCCAAACACTTTTGTGGAACACCCGCGGCTTTCGCACTTTGCTGACGCAAGAAGTGCAAGGTAGGACCATCTTTTAATACTACATCGTCGTCCACGGAATTAGCTTCGAATAATCCGCACACTGCCCTTGCCTGAATCAGGTTTTCTTGAATGATTTTATCTAAAATGGATTGGGCATCATTGTATAGTTTTTGCGCTTCGGTTCCATACTTTGGATCTGTCAAAATTGCGGGGTACTTGCCTCTCAATTCCCATGATAGGAAGAACGGCGACCAATCAATGTACTCCCGAAGTACGGTCAGTGCAATATTGTCATAAACTTTCACACCAAGAAACCTTGGTTTAGAGGCTATTCCCTCTTCGTTAAAAGTTGACTTCAAGTCTCTAGCAGCTTTAATCGATACCATAGTTTTTGCGTCGGACCTCTTCGCATACTCGGTGCGCACTGACTCATATTCGCTCACCACCGAAGCCATCAAATGGTGCCTACGCTCGGTGCTTATCAAATCGCCAACAATGGGAACGGCTTTAGATGCATCTATTACGTGTATGACAGGGCCGGTTCGGGCAGGGGCAACTCGAACTGCTGTATGAGTCCGTGATGTGGTTGCTCCGCCAATCAACAACGGCAACTCTACACCTCTGCGTTGCATTTCCTTTGCCACGTGTATCATTTCATCTAACGATGGGGTAATCAATCCGGATAGACCAATCACGTCAACATTCTCCGCTATTGCGGTATCGATAATTTTCTCCGCCGACACCATCACGCCAAGGTCGATCACTTTATAATTGTTGCAGCCCAGCACAACACCTACAATGTTTTTTCCAATGTCGTGCACATCTCCTTTAACCGTCGCCATCAATATGGTGCCGGCAAAGTCGTGTTGCTGACCTGTTGCAAGTTTTTCAGCTTCCATGAAGGGTTGTAAGTATGCCACCGCTTTCTTCATTACGCGAGCACTCTTTACAACCTGTGGAAGAAACATTTTGCCAGCCCCGAAAAGATCACCCACCTGGTTCATTCCGTCCATCAGCGGACCCTCAATTACCAATATCGGACGACCCAGAAGTTGCCTTGCCTCCTCAGTATCAACGTCAATGTGCTCTGTAATGCCCCTTACTAATGAATATGCTAGCCTGTCTTTGACTGGAAGCAATCTCCACTCTTCGGTTTTTGCCTCTGTCTTTCCATCTACCTGCAGTGATTCCGCCATGGTAAGCAAGCGTTCAGTTGAATCTGCTCGGCGGTTGAATATTACGTCTTCGACGGCTTCCAACAAATCTGGCGATATCTGATCGTAAACATCAATTTGACCAGCGTTGACAATGCCCATGTCCATACCAGCTTGAATTGCGTGGTATAAGAATGCAGTGTGCATTGCCCGCCGCACAGGCTCACTGCTTCTAAATGAAAACGAAAGATTACTCACTCCGCCGCTAATTTTCACACCGGGAAGGTTTTGTTTTATCCAATGTGTTGCCCGCAAAAAATCGACAGCGTAATCGTTGTGTTCGTCCATTCCGGTTCCGATTGTCAGAATGTTCGGATCGAAGATTATGTCAGTAGGTGCAAATCCCACCTCGGATGTCAAAATGCGATACGCTCTTTCGCAAATTTCGATTCGGCGTTCAAACGTGTCTGCCTGGCCCTTTTCATCGAAGGCCATTACCACTACAGCGGCCCCAAACTGCAAACAAATTTTCGCTCGACGAATAAACTCTTGCTCCCCATCTTTAAGTGAAATTGAGTTCGCAATTCCTTTGCCTTGAATGTGCTCAAGACCCCGCTCCAAAACACTCCACTTGGATGAATCAATCATGACTGGCACGCGAGAGATATCCGGCTCTGATCCAATTAGCCTAAGGAACATCCCCATGGCCTCCTCAGAATCCAGCAATCCTTCGTCCATGTTGATATCAATAATCTGCGCACCGTTTTCAACCTGTTGTCGTGCAACATCAAGAGCCTTCTCCATGTTGCCAGACAAAATCAATTTTGCAAAAGCTCGAGAGCCGGTGACGTTCGTTCGCTCACCCACGTTCACAAAATTTGAATCGGGTCGGACAACCAATGGCTCCAAACCACTCAATTGCATATACGGATTGCCCTCAGGCAGTGTGCGCGGCTCGCTGTCTGCCACCGCGTCTGCAATAGCCCTAATGTGATCAGGAGTTGTTCCGCAACATCCTCCAACCACATTTAAAAAGCCAGCTTTTGCATACTCTAAGGCCTGCTCTGCCATGAAATCAGGCGTCTCATCGTAACCACCCATGGTATTTGGCAGGCCAGCATTTGGATACAGCGAAACGTAGCACTCAGCAACCTGACTAATTTCTTCGATAAAGGGGCGCATCATTGCGCTGCCCAAAGCGCAATTCAAGCCTAGGCTAATCAAATTTGGTGTGTGGCGGAGGGAGATCCACATGGCAGATGGTGTTTGCCCAGACAATGTTCTGCCCGACGCATCTACAATAGTTCCTGAAATCATCACAGGAACTTGTTCGCCCGAATCATCCTTCTTGGCGGTTCTGCTTAGCGCCAGTCCAGAAGCTTCCAACTCCGCATACGCCTTAATCGCAGCCTTGGCGTTAAGTGTATCGAAAATTGTCTCGATTAACAGCAAATCAATTCCACCTTCAATAAGTCCCTCAATTTGTTGCTTGTATACATTTTTTAAGGTGTTGAAATCGATGGCTCGAAATGACGGATCGGATACATCCGGCGACATCGACAAGGCCTTGTTTGTTGGTCCCACAGCGCCTGCCACAAACCTAGGTTTGTTAGGTGTTAAAGCCGTCATTTCATCTGCAGCTTCGCAGGCTATCTGGGCAGCTCGTACATTCATTTCAAACACCACATCTTCCATTCCATAATCGGCCTGGGCAACAGTGGTACTGCTGAAGGTGTTCGTTTCAATAATATCTGAACCTGCCTTCAGATACTCAAAGTGAATTCTTTTTAGTGCCTCGGGCTGGGTCAACGCCAACAGGTCATTATTTCCCTGTTGTGGATGCGAATGATTAGCAAACCTCTCACCACGAAAATCTACTTCTTCTAGCCCTAATCTTTGAATCATGGTGCCCATCGCACCATCTAGAATCATTATTCGGCGTGAAAGAATCTCGGCAATTTTTGACATCAACTTTCCTGTAAATACAGCACAAAACTACGGCGAACAACTAAACAACTAATGATTTTCAATCTCGATGTGCGTAACCACCACGCTTTGTTTCTCCAAGCAAAAGAAAACTCGGAACCACTTATACGCCAACACATAGCCCCCTTCACCATTAACCGCAATGCGCTTATAGGGATGCGGCAGAGGGTCGAACGCGAGAACCCTTTCCGCATAGGCTTTCACGTGCGGATCAACATTTTCGACCGGCCATGTTACGGTAAAGGGGCTTTCTGTTAGCGCGGGAATCCAGCCTGTACCGCTTGTGGGATGCGAATCAGCATACGGAATGTAAGGCTTGATATCAAGCACAGGAGTACCATCAAGCAAATCAGTACCACGAACGAATAGCTGCAATCCTTCAATCTTTTGCAATTCTACCACGGACATACCAATGGGGTTGGGGCGGTGCGGCGACCGGGTGGCAAACACGCCCCTTTTTTTTCGATCCCTTGGAGTTAACACCATTGGTTTCCACGACTCTACAAGGTGAAGCCAGGTAATTAGCCAAATCCTATCAATACCGTCGAAATCCGCCAGCGCCTGCTCGAAATTTTTGTGCGGCAAGAGCTCAACCACGGCGCTGTCTACCCTATCATCAACGCTGGGCTGGTGGGGTGCATCTGAAGGTTGAGCATATGGGGTACGAACAAAACCTATTGGCGAGATTGACAGGCTTTCGTCATTTTTCTTCATTGAGGGGGTATTTAAAACGAAGGGTACTAGAGAACAGGATGTTAAAGTATGGGGTATCAACGCATAGGGTATCTAAGCGCCTGTTAATATGATGATCCAACGGAAAGCGTTATAAAAACTCCGCCAAAGTTTTTTATTGGACTGCCCTTCATGCTTTCCAGGCCGTCGCCGCCAAATGGTATCGTGTAGTACCGTAGTTGGACCCCAACCAGACTACCAGAGGCCGGATCGCCGAACATTGCTCCTACGCCAAAGGCTGCACCCACACGGAGATACGAAGTTCCGTACCCAAACGAATTGAAAAACTCGTAATACTGTCCGCCGCGGATGTATGGAGTTGAAAGTATGTACGTAGGTGTGACACCGGCACTTACATAGGGTCGGAACGACTCCTGCAACGTTCCCGAAAACAGGCGGTACTGAACCCCAACTGTTGTTGGAATCATAAAAAGTCGATTTACTTTTCCCGCAACAACCGGAATCTGCCCCAACCAAACGTTTTCAAATTCATCCGTGTTTCTTCTGCCGGATATACCCGTGTTAAGAAACAGCGTTGTATTTGAAGCAATTTTTCTGTGTATAAATGCTCCCGCGCCCCATCCTGATGCAGAGAACAAAAGATCCAATCCAAAGCCATTCTTGGCATTGGATATTGCGAGGTAGTCAGTTAGTAAGGGAACTGCCGGCGTGAAAATCATAACAGAATCTGGAGGTGGAGCATCTCCACCAGTGACCTGTGCCAACAATGGAGGACAAAAACCAAGCCCAACCGTCAAGGCGAAAATCGCCACCATAACGAGGCTAGATTGAACTTTGTTTTTCTTCTGATTTTCCATTTGATTCATGACGTGCAACAAGATACAGGATGTATAGCAAAGTTACAGGCTTTACCACTTCTACATTGGCAATCCGCTGGTGTTCCGTAGCTTCGTAGCCTTATGCTATTGTCGGATTTCGTCCAATCAGTTAATTCTATCTTTCCGTTCTCCGCAGCCGTCAGTGGCGACAACGTGGGATTGCATATAGCTTCGAATTCAGGTACCACTGAGCGAGTGTTGATTTGCTTGGAGATAACCGATTCTGTAATTGACGAAGCAATTCATGTGTCTGCCGATACAGTTTTAACTTTCCACCCGTTGATTTACACTCCGTTGAAAACGCTCAGCGGTAGCGACCGAGTTTCAAAGCTTGTGCTTCGGCTGGTAACGAATGGAATTGCTGTGGTTTGTGTGCATACCGCATTTGATGTTTTTCCCCAAGGCACTAATTTTCTTCTTGCTTCCAAGCTGGGATTAGAAACAGTGGAAGTGCTAGATCCAATCTCGACCAATAACGGCTCGGGTCTCGGAGTAATTGCCCGATACCCACACACCACCGATTACCGTACTTTTGTACACAAAGTGGCCGAAGTATGTGGCAGCGTGGTGCGACATGTTCCGTGTGTTACGAATTCAGTCACAACTGTAGCAATTGTAGCCGGTAGTGGAATTGCATGGTTTGACAAAGCTGTAGCGTCTAAAGTTGATGTATTTGTAACTGCCGACGTAAAGTACCATGCGTTTCATGCTGCGAGCAATTTGATTGGATTGGTTGATCCAGGACACTACGAGATGGAGCAATTTGTTCCGGCCGGAATTATTCAAGAATTGCGCCCTTTGCTGTCGGCTGATTGCCAACTCATTCTTTCGGAAATCAATACGAACCCTGTGCAGTATTGCACCGCGTCAACATAGTAGAATTGTAAAAACTCTAGGATAAATAATGACTGAACACATTACTCTCATTGCAAAACTTGCTACCGTTGACACTCATCTTGATGAGCTGCGGGACGAATTGGGCGACCTTCCCATAACTGTGAAGGGGCTCGAAGAGAGAGTAAAGGAATGCTCCTTGCTGGTTGAAGCCACTCAACAAAAGCTTGATGAAATTGACCACTTACGCGGCACCGCACACGTAACTACACAGGAATTGCACGATAAAGAACAGAAACTTGCTAAACAACAATTCAAGGTAAAAAACAATCGAGAATTCGATGCGATTACTAAGGAAATCCAACACATCAAAACTGAAGTGGCCGAATTGGAAGACAATTTGCGTACGTCGCATGTGAAGGAAGAAAATCTGCGCGCAACCTTAGAGATTGAAACTAGTGTCTTGAGTGAGGCTCGTGAGAAATTAGATGATAAGGAAAAGGAACTCGAAGAATTGAGTGGCGACCAAAACGATGAACTGAAAAAGTACATCAAGCTGAGACTCAAAATAATCGCTGAACTAGATGACACGTTGGAAGCTGAATACGAGCGTATTCGGACGTTTCATAAGGAAGCTGCCGTTGGCATTCGTCGAAATTCATGCAGTGGTTGCTTCTCAGCCGTGCCATCACAAAAAATAATGGAAATGAAATACAATCGGGAAAAACTGTATGCCTGTGAAAATTGTGGACGGATATTGTACACAGAAGAAATTCAAAATAGCGTCGATGAATTGTTAGACGCATAGCAGATAGTAAAAATATTTCGTCGAAATGTTGATCTCGACACGGTGGGACGACGGGCAATTGCGCATGCATGCATGTGAGGAAAGTCCGAACTCCATAGGACAGCACGCTTCCTAACGGGAAGGCGGTAACCGCAGAATTCTGTTTCAGAATTTTGTGCGAGCCGACGGAAAGTGCAACAGAAAGCAAACCGCCCCACTTCGGTGAGGTAAGGGTGAAACGGTGGGGTAAGAGCCCACCAGCGAACTGGGTGACCATTCGGCTGGTAAACCCCGTGTGGAGCAAGATCAAACAGGATTGCCTGCGCTATGCGCACGTGGTTGTCCGCCACGGTACTTCGTACAGTTTTCCGGGTAGATTGCTTGAGATTGTTGGCAACAACACTCCTAGATAAATAATTGCCTCGGTTGCTAATCACAACTCAGACAGAATTCGGCTTACAGGAATCTTACTGTGTCAGATCAACATTTGTTTACATATGAGCTGCCAATATCCTTACCAACAGAACAGGTAATGGTAGAATTACTTCCGGAGTTTGTGGATTCTTGGGTTAGTGATTTAACCGTAACATGGACCTCCATAACAAAATCGATGGATACAGAAGAGTTGTATCGATTTGGCCATACTGTTAAGGGTTCCTTTATGCAATTTGGCTTTAAAGATCTTTCTAAAGCAGGAGCTGCACTAATGTCTGATGCAGCCAACAGTGATTGGGAAACAGCTTCGAAACGTATACAGGGAATACTTGAAGCAATGTATGAGTTGAAAAAACGACTACATAGATAATTATGAAAACAAGAATAACATTTGCAATTATTGGTCTGTTATACGGCTTCTTCGCAGACGTCTCTTTTGCTCAGCAGCGTGTAGTGGTGTTGCCATTTAGGAACATGGATGGAGCCATTAAGTATAATATTTGGTGTTTTGAATTAGCTGATTCATTGCGCAAAGGATTACTCTCAGTAAACCCAGATCAAAAAGAATTTGTGATTGTAGATCCTGATTCAGTGGATTTGGCAATCAGCGAATTGAATTTAGATCCAACAAACGCACAATATCAATCGGATGTTTGGACCGCCGTTGAAAATCTTCACGCAGATAAAGTTGTTCAAGGAAATTTTTTCTTGCGCGGTGAGCGTGTCCTTCTCAACGCATATGTATATAGCGTGGAGTATAAGATGTCAGATCCAGAGAACCTGGCAAAAGATTTGTACAAAACTCCTACAACCTACCTCGAATCAGTTAGAATAATGGTTAAAAAATTGTATCCGGGATTGAAATAATGGACCTTCCTGTTTTAGACGTAATTGAACACGGTTCACCCCGACGCCCAGAGTGGTTAAAAGTCCGTGCACCAGGAGGTGAAGATTTTGCGCGTATCAAGACGATGATGAGGTCAAAAGCTTTACACTCTGTTTGCGAAGAAGCTCGTTGTCCTAACATCTCCGAATGTTGGAATGCGGGAACTGCTACGTTTATGATTCATGGTGATACTTGTACGCGTTCATGTGGATTCTGCGCGGTTAAAACAGGTCGCCCCCTTCCAATAGATTTGGACGAACCAAGAAGAGTTGCTGAAGCTATAGCTTCGATGAAATTGGTTCACGCGGTAATTACATCTGTAAATAGGGATGAGTTGAGTGATGGGGGCTCTACTATTTGGGCGGAGACAATTCATGCTGTGCGTGAAAGCGCTCCAAACACTACCATTGAAGTGTTAGTACCCGACTTTAAGGGGAACGCACAAAATTTGCAGCGCATTATTGATGCAAAACCCGACATCCTGAATCATAATACCGAGACCGTACCGCGTTTGTACAAAAGGGTGCGACCACAGGGTCGTTACGTGTGGAGTTTGGAAGTGCTACGGGAGTCGAAGCGGCAAGGGATGCGCACAAAAACCGGAGTAATGCTTGGTCTAGGTGAGGCGTCGACAGAGGTGGAAAGTGTGATGCGAGATTTGGTTGACATAGGAGTAGACGTGCTTACACTTGGACAATATTTACAGCCGACTAAGAACCATTTACCTGTAGACAGGTTTGTGCATCCGGATGAATTCAAACATTATGAAACTGTTGGACTAGAAATGGGATTCGACATAGTAGAGTCTGGACCCTTAGTGCGCAGTTCGTATCACGCTGAACGTCACGTCAAAAAATCAATCTAGTTCAGAATTCGATTCCGGTGGTTCTCCGTATTCGTTTGCTTCTGTCATCGGTTCACTCGGCGCTTGAATCTGATCGTCGGATGCATCCTGCACTTCAATAATCTCCGGTTCTTGCCCAACCTCGTCTGTTTGAACTTCTGACTCGTACACGGATTCGACCACTTGCGTGCCGTCATCCAATAGAATTGCTAACTGTCTTCGTAGTTCCTTTCGATCTGTAGTAATTGAGATCGAATCATCCATTTCTATCATCGTAGTTGTTGTAGAAATTAAATCATCAATTTCGCGAAGCTTTGGCAAATCTGAAAGTGTGTTAAGTCCAAAAACACGCAGGAACTCCGCAGTAGTTCCATATAGAAGGGGCTTACCTGGAGTCTCGGACCGACCTACCATCATAAGCAATTCTTTTTCCACAAGTGAGTTAACTACCTCACTCGCGTTCACACCTCTAATCGCATCAACTTCCGGTTTGGTGATTGGCTGACGATATGCAACAATTGCCAAGGTTTCCAGTGCAGCCTGTGTAAGCCTGCGGCGGTTCTTTGCTTTCAACAAACGTTGAACTAATTGGCCATGTTGGGGAGTTGTGGCAAATTGAAATCCGCCGGCAACCTTGACAACTCTGTATGGGCGGTCACTCTTTTCAAGATCCAAATTCACTTCATCAATCATGGTGTCGAAAAATCCATTCGGAATTTCGAATCTGGCAACTTCCACCAACGGAGTGGCAACGTTTTCGTCCAGTGGAAGTGTTTGCTGACCCTCAAACGATTGCGATGGATCTTCCTGGACTAGCAGTCTGTCCAGCATTTTAACTGTAAGGGGCTCATCGCTTGCAAACAGTAATGATTCAAGTGCCCGCAATTGGTCGTATCTCTCGAGCGAGAAAAAATAAGGTATTACTACCCCATCGTCAGTTCTGCTATATTCAATCGTTGTCATTTATTTGCTCTCGTACCTCATCAAGGTCGTTTTGTTCGTTTAGAATTTCTTCCGGTACATCAACTTCATTCCATTCAACAATAATAATGTCGTCAAACAATTCATCTTGCTGCACTCGAATAAGATGGTTCTTTGCAAGCTCCAGCAAGGCCAAAAACGTTACTACAATATGAATTCGCACTTGTCCCGTTACCAGTTCGAAAAAACGTATTGTCTTTCGAACACGCAGAATGTGCATCAGCTCGGCTGCCTTTTCTTCCACCGAAATGGGAAACACTGCAACAATATGCGGATCCGATACAATCGGAACCTTTTCAACAGCACGTTTTAAAGCCTTCAGTAAATCAAATAGTGTCGCATTTTTATACGCGCCAGTTTGTGCGGCGTGGATTTCTTCGGCTTCAAAAACTTGTCGATAAAGAATGTACCGTTGCTCCTCTGCTTGCACTGACATTGTATCGGCAGCCTCTTTGTATCGCTTGTATTCAATTAGCCTTCGTACCAATTCTGCTCGTGGATCATCTTCATCAATCACCTCCCCACCAGGACCAACATTTTCATCCCGAGGCAAAAGCATCTGTGCTTTAATCTGCACTAATACCGAGGCCATTACTACAAATTCGCCGGCCAATTCCAAATCGAGCAACTCCATTACCTGCACGTATTCGAGAAATTCTTTCGTAATCGAGGCAATTGGAATATCATAAATATCCAACTCATCTCGCTTTATGAAGAATAACAATAGGTCTAAGGGACCTTCAAAATTTGACAACCGAATATTATACATTAACGTCCATGTAAGATTGCAAGTCGTTCCACACTTGACCTTCAAAAATACGAGGTATCCGCCCAGAGACAGCAGTAATTATCTCATACGGTATCGTGTCGGACCAATCTGCAAGATCATTTGCACTAACCGTGCTTCCAGCTTGCGTACCCAATAAAACCACGGGATCGCCTATTGCTACGCCCATTCCGGTCACGTCAACCATGCACTCATCCATACAAATCGCACCCACAATTGGCACTAATCTTCCTCCAATAATACACTGCTTTTTACCATACTGGCGCCTCGTGTAACCATCTCCATAGCCCACCGGAATAGTAGCAATCTGCGACTCTCGCTTCGCGACAAACTTCCTACCATAACTTACAGATTCTCCAATACCAATTGCTCGAAGGGCAATTACCTTGGTAATCATCGACATCACGGGCCGAAGCTCCAAAGCTTCTGAACTTTGAGCCGCTGAATATCCATAAAGCGATAAACCGGGTCGAATCAATGTGAAGTGCGATTGCACTTCCTGAAAAACTGCATCAGTATTTGCAGCATGAATGTGCTTCAATGTTATTCCCAATGCTGAGATCTGACGAACGGCATTTTCAAACAATGCTAGTTGTTTCCTGAAAAAGGGGCTATCTGGTTCGTCTGACGTGGCAAAGTGAGTACAGGCGCCCGTAAATCTCAAGTTGCTCATTTTCGAAATCTCAGTGGCTGCGCTAATTACCTCGTCTGCCAAGAATCCTTCGCGATGCATTCCAGTGTCGACATACATATGTACATCTACAAACGCATGTGCTTTGCTTGCAGCTTCTTGAAGGTAGCGTGCTTGATTAATAGTACACGCGACGGCTGTGCAACTATGTTCTACAATTGAATCTGCCTCGTGAGGTTCATTTGGAGTAAGTACTACAATTGGCACAACAATACCGGAATTTCGGAGTACAATTGCCTCATCAACGTATGCTACGCCCAGCATATCAACACCAAGCATTTGCATGGCGCGGCTGATGGTAATCATACCATGTCCATAGGCATTTGCCTTCACCATAGCTAGCATTTGCGCAGTACCTATTTGGCGCCGAATTACTTGATAATTTGCCTTCAATAAGTCCAGATTGATTATTGCTCTCGTAGCGCGCACTACAAGCCCCTTTCAGAGGCATCAATCCACTCGAAGCTTGTGCGGATTTGTTCTACACTACACCCTGCTCCTAGGGCGCACAACAATTTTATACGAGCTTTTTGGCCATTCATGTAATCGGCAAAGATTACACCAGCTTCGTGTAAATGCTTACCAGCGCCCTCGTATGCGTAAAGGTGCTCGATTCGTCCAATTGGGCATCGCGATACCAAAACAACCGCTATGCCGAGTTCTACTGCCCGTTTTAGTGCGTAAAACACTGATGGTGTGACATTACCGGCTCCAAACGCTTCTATCACCATACCGGGACAGTCCCTTTCGATGCAATGGTTAATAATAGTATCATCCATACCAGCAAAACACTTCAGTAGTGGGACGAAGCCGGGAATTTGACCCACGCGAAAAGTTTCGCGATGAAGGGGTTTTCTATGAAATATGAGGTGACCGTTGGTAATGCGGCCAATCGGTCCAAAATTTAAGCTGGTAAAGGTGGAAATATCTTCGGTATCAGTCTTTGAAGCTTCAGATGCCGCTGTTATCTCGCCGCCTAGGCAAACTAAAACTCCGAGTCGGGCTGAACTTGGGTGCGAGGCTACGGTAACCGCATCGCGCATATTCCGTGGCCCGTCCCAGTCCAATTCACTTGAATTCCTCATAGCGCCGATGATTATCACAGGCTTGTCAGACATTACCGAGCAATCAAGAAAAAATGCCGTTTCTTCCAATGTATCAGTGCCATGCGTTACCACTACCCCACTCACAGATTCGTCGTCCAAATAACTCTGAACAATACTCGATATCTCTACCATCCTATCTGGAGTTATATGCGGTCCGGGGAAAGTTCCGTACTCATGAACTACGATTTCTGCCATTTGGGAAATACCAGGAATCCTAGCTAGAATCTCACCACCAGAAAGGCTGGGAACGATTCCGCCCCACTCTTTATCGAGTTTTGAAGCGATCGTTCCGCCTGTGAAAACTATTACTACTTTAGGCAGAGTGGGCATTGTTTTATTTCATGTTGTTTAAGAGCACCTGAACAAAAATAGAGATGCCTCAGCAATTCGTAATTTTGCCCTTCATGGTAATCCCGCTTTCGCACATACGTATCCTTCCCATATACCAACCTGGTGCTTCTATTACAGATGTCCAAACAGAATACGGGCTCAATCACGTGGAGAAACTTTCTTCCAACGAGAATCCTTTGGGGTTTTCTCAGTTTGCGTTGGAAGCCGCACAACTCGCTATTTCCGAAGCCAACGTGTATAACGATGGCGGCTTAGAATTACGAAAGGCACTGGCAAAACATTACAATTGTGAGATTGGAAACATTACGGTGAATTCTGGTAGCGATGCAATTATTCATCAGATAATGAGAACCTTTTTATCTTGTGAAGATTCAGCAATCAGTTCCGAAGGCGGATTTGTGAGCTTTCCAATTGCCGTGGCCGCTGTTGGTGCAGAAGCGATTTTAACACCAATGACAACTGAGTTTCGATTTGATGTCGACGCTATTGTAAAGAGTGTGAAATCAAACACGAAAGTCATTTACATTCCGAATCCAAACAACCCTACGGGGACCTACATTACCGCCGATGAATTCAAGAGATTGATGAATTCAATTCCATCGGATATTGTGGTGGTTATGGATGAGGCCTATTATGAATACGCCACTCTAGGTGGTTTGTCTGATTTCCCCTCAACTGCTTTATGCCCATTTGAGAATGTTGTAACACTTCGAACTTTTTCCAAGGCATACGGATTAGCTTCCATGCGCGTTGGTTATGCAATTGGGCACGAATCGGTTATTCAGCACTTGTTACGGACAAAACTTCCATTCAGCCCTAATGGTCCGGCGTGTGCTGCGGCTGTGGCTGCGCTAGGAGACCAAGAATTTGTAGCACAATCGGTGCAAACAAATTCTGAGTGCCTAAAAATTTTAAAGGAAGTAACTACGCGTTATACCACCTCGGACAGTATAGCAAATTTCATTATGATAGATTGTGGGTCCGCAGAATCGATGAAAGCGTTGCACTATAATCTTTTACAGAATGGTTTTATAACCCGATCTCTTGGCGCGTTTGGTCTGCCAAATTGCATTAGGATTAGCACGGGTACAATTGAACAAACAAAGAACCTGACCCAAACCCTTTTAAACTTAGCCAACGAAAATATTGGTGTCTGATCATACTAAAAGAAAATTATGAGTACAACTGTTGAACCCCTCGAAGAAATTAATGTAGAAACTAAAGACTTTCTGCCATTGTTAGGAACAGACTACGTAGAATTTTACGTGGGCAATGCAAAACAAGCTTCATACTATTATAGGTCCGCCTTCGGATACAAGTTGATTGCTTATGCCGGCCCAGAAACGGGTGTGAGAGATCGAGCTTCGTATGTTCTGCAACAAGGTAAAATTCGGATTGTGCTAACAACTCCATTGCATCCGGATTCAGAGATTAGCGAGCACGTTCGGAAGCATGGAGATGGCGTGAAAGTGTTGGCCTTGTGGGTTGACGATGCAACTCATTCTTGGACCGAGACCACGCAACGGGGCGCTATAAGCACTCAGCCCCCTACCACACTTACTGACCAGAATGGTGAATGTGTTGTTTCTTCGATTAAAACTTATGGCGATACCATCCACACTTTTGTAGAACGGAAAGATTATAACGGGGTGTTTTTGCCAGGATATGAAGCAGCCGAAGATCTATTACGTGTTGAGCCAGTTGGACTGTTACACGTTGATCACTGCGTTGGCAATGTTGAATTAGGGAAAATGGATACCTGGGTTGAATTTTATGAGAATGTAATGGGATTCAAACTGTTGCTGACTTTCGATGACAAGGACATTTCCACGGAGTATTCCGCATTAATGTCGAAGGTGGTATCGAACGGGACAGGCTACGTTAAATTTCCTATCAATGAACCGGCTGCGGGGAAAAAGAAAAGTCAAATTGAAGAGTATTTAGATTTTTACCATGGTGCCGGAGTCCAACATATTGCTGTTGCTACTCATGATATTATTCAAACAGTTTCAGAATTGCGCAAAAGAGGCGTAGAATTTTTGGTTGTACCTGAAACGTACTACGAGGATTTGTTGGACCGCGTAGGCGGTATTGACGAAGAAATTGAAGATTTACGTAAACTCAATATCTTAGTAGACAGAGACGACGAAGGATATCTGCTACAAATTTTCACCAAACCAGTCGAAGATCGACCTACCCTGTTTTATGAGATAATTCAACGTAAGGGCGCTAAGTCATTTGGCAAGGGTAATTTCAAAGCATTATTTGAGTCGATTGAACGCGAGCAAGCAAGTCGCGGAAACCTCTAATCGCATTAAAATCAGAAACATTAACAAACACCTTTTTTCACAGCGGAAGTTTTATGGCTTCAACAAAAACAAAGAGTCAGGGAAAAGTGGACGTGATACCACATGGTTCGCAACCTTTTCTTCAATCTGTCAATTACTATTTTGACAAAGCAGCAGCAATATCGCATCACCCAAAAGGGTTGATCGATCAAATAAAAGTATGCAACTCGGTGTACTACATGCAGTTCCCCGTTCGGATAAAAGGGGACATCAAGGTAGTGAAGGCTTGGCGGGCAGAACACAGTCATCATAAATTGCCCTGTAAGGGTGGCATTCGTTACGCAGAATCTGTGGATCAAGGTGAAGTAGAAGCATTGGCTGCGCTGATGACGTATAAATGTGCGGTTGTAGATGTACCATTTGGCGGAGGGAAGGGTGGAATTCGCATTAACCCTAAGAGTTACAGTGTTGAAGAACTTGAACGAATTACTCGTAGATATACCGTTGAATTGATCAAGAAAAGTTTTATCGGTCCTTCTGTGGACGTGCCGGCGCCTGACTATGGCACTGGATCGCGAGAAATGGCATGGATTGCCGACACGTATCAAGCGTTTGAAAAGGACGACATCAATGCCCTTGCTTGCGTTACGGGAAAACCTGTAGGTCAAGGGGGAGTTCGCGGACGCACTGCTGCAACGGGACGTGGACTCTACTTTGCCGTTCGAGAAGCAGTTATGGATACGAGCTTAATGAAAAAATTGAAACTGAATACTGGTTTTGATGACAAGCGAGTGATTGTTCAGGGATTTGGTAACGTTGGTTATCACGCTGCCAAATTCCTGCAAGAAGGTGGAACAACAATCATTGGAATAATCGAGTGGGATGGAGCTGTATTCAATCCCAAGGGAATCGACGTCGAAGAGTTAAACTCACATCGAAATCGTACAGGATCGATAACTAAATTTCCCGGGGCTAAAACCATTAAGGATGGAAATAGTGTTTTAGAATATGAGTGCGAAATTTTAGTTCCAGCTGCTTTGGAGTCGCAGATCTTCCAAGGTAATGCAAAGAGAATCAAGGCTAAGATTATTTCTGAAGGCGCGAATGGTCCTATTACATCGGTAGCAGAAGAAATTTTATTGAAGAAAGGTGTTTTGATAATGCCAGACATGTTCGTGAATGCCGGCGGTGTAGTGGTCTCTTACTTCGAATGGTTGAAGAACATTTCGCACGTGCGCTTTGGTAGAATGGACAAGCGATTTGAAGAAGGAACTAATACTCGACTGATTAATATGGTTGAAGGGCTTACCGGTAAATCACTGACTACTTCTGAGCGAGTGTTTATTGGGCGCGGTGCAGACGAAGAAGACATCGTGAATTCTGGATTAGAAGACACCATGATCTCGGCCTATCATTCAATAATGCAAACGTATGCAAGTAACAAGAAAATTCAGGACATGAGAACTGCCGCATTTATCAACTCCGTTGATAAAATTGCTCAGTCGTATTTGTCATTGGGGATTTTCCCATAAGTGTTCGATTATTTATAAAATTAAAAAAGGCGAGTCGTTTTACGACTCGCCTTTTTTCTATTTTTAATGCCAACTGTCAATCGAAGAAATTGCTCGAATCACTTCATTTGCAGTTGCTAAGTGACAACTTGTTATTGAACGATTACCTTAAAGAATTTAGATGAGAATCCACGTTCAACTACTGCCACATATAATCCTGGCGCAACTCTAGATCCAGTGGCATTGCGTCCATCCCAGCGCACTTCACCAAGACCCTGAAGCGAGACAACATCACTACCCGTAATATCAACAATGCGAACTCGAATATTTTGAGTTCCTTCTCCACGGATATTTAGTTCTTCTTTCATCGGATTAGGGCTAACCGTAACATCAGAAAGTGTTGTATGAACATCTTCATCAACAGAAGAAACTACGCGTCTTACAACGACAAAAGTAGATTTGTATCCAGCCCCTTCAAGTGTCACAACTGCGTTTCCTCCCGTTGTGTCCAAAGCCTCAACGCAAATGTCAATCGTGGTGCCTTGCATTATTGTAAGGGGCATAGTAGGCGTTGGCGAGATTTTGTAGGTAGAAGCCCCTGGTCCAGTAAGAGTAATAGCGTTGACAACCAACGTTGGACAAGCCAATGGATTGGTCAAGTTACACCTTGCCACACCATTCAGTCCACTTGGCACCACAACAGTATCCGTCTGAAATGAAACTGGGCTGGTAATGTTTGCATCTACACTTAGAGTGGGGTTTCCACCATTCGAAACGAACTGAATCGTCCCGGCAAAAGCACCCAATTGTGTTGGAGAAATCTTAACAGTAACGTTTACTTTTGCGCCAGCTGGAATACTCAGAGGTAAGGTTAAACCCAGCGCAGTTAAACTGGATGGTGGTTCGGCCGAAACTGAAGTAAGTGTTATAGGTGAACCGCCTTCATTCATCAAGAGTCCGGTTACTACCGAATCTGCATCCGCGCAGAGTATTCGGTTTCCAAAGTTCAAATCTGAAACGGAAAGCTTAAGTTGACCACCGCCAGATTTAGGCGCAACTTTTACCACAGCTGCATTTGATTGTGCAACCGAGCATTTGTTGGTTACGATGCACTTGTATGATCCTGAATCTGCTCGCAGGACGTTCAATTTTTTGTAAGACTTATCGGTAGCGCCTGAAATATCTTTCCCATCTTTTTGCCATTGATACGACAGTAAGTTTCCGGCTGAGACAATATTGAGAACCAACGAATCACCCTCGGTAAGGTTTTTATTTGATGGATGCGTTGTTACAGCAGGTCGCTCAACCATTTTTACGACTGCTTTCGCTGATACCGCTTCGGGTGGGCACGAACCTAGCACTCTACATGTGTATTCACCTTCGTCAACAATAGTTGCACTTGGAAACTTCAAAGTTGTTGAAACTGCGCCGATCACGGGTTCGCCGTTCCTAAGCCATTGATATGATATGCCTGCTCCAGTTGCTGCAATCGAGATAGAACCCGAGTCTCCCTCGCAAAGTTCGATTCCAAGAGGTTGAGTGGTGATGGAGGGCTTTGTGGTGATGGTAACAACAGCTTGATTTGAAGTCACATTTACATTGCACCCTGTAATAACGCAATCATATGTACCTGCATCGGCAAGCGTTGACACTGGAAGATTCAATGTGGCGGTGGTTCCTCCAGCAAAGTCGTTCCCGTTCTTGCGCCAGCGGTAAATCAAACTCGATCCAGTAGCACCAATAGTTAATGTCATTGCACGACCTTCACATACACCAATAGAAGCAGGTTGGGTAACGATGCTTGGTCCGGCAGAAATGGTGAACCCCGGAGAAGTGGAAAGTACAGTTCCCGTGGATGATTCAACCAATCTTACTTGATACGAAGTAGCACCTGCTTGGGTTGTGGGTACGGTATACGTTAACGTTCCAGCTGTTGCTGCAACCGACGTAGAAATGATTTCTAGGTTGGCAAAATTGTTTGATGAAAGCTCAATTCTTAGATTACCCAGTCCGGTCTGAGTCCATGTTATAGTCAAATTACTTCCGGCGCACAATTGAGTACCGTTTGCAGGAGCAGTAATTGTGGCCCCCTGAACGGTAATGTTTACCGCACCGGTTACGTTCCAGAAATCTCCGGCTTCGTTGTTGTTATTGTTCACAGCGTTCCCCGCGCCATAAAAAACATACGATCCATGCTGGTCAGGTGCTGTCCATTGGAACTGATAATTTGCAACTCCACCAACCATTGCTATTGGCCCGTTACTATGTGTCAACTCACCATTTACGCTCATACTACCTACGCCTGCTATGAGTGTACCTGCAGCACCCCCTTGGCTATTGCGAATTGATGCATTCATTCCCGCATAATTGTTAACGCCATGGCCAACATTGAAGGAGTAATTATTAGTGCTACCCGTTTTAACCGTGAGCGGTCCGGTCAAAGACACAGCAGTGTTGCCAGAGGCGTTGTTTCCGTGGCAATTGGTGCATCCAGCTTGATAGCTGCCGTACTTGCCAGCGCGATTGGCTGACATGGTTATTACGCCAGTCGAAATCATTAAAAACAATACGACAAGTCTAAGTATCTTAAAATTCACGAGTTTACTTTCCTTTTTATTAAAAATTTTTCAAGTCCAATGAATATAATAACACAAAAAACGCGAAACTGTTACATTAAGCCCCTTAAACAACAAAAGATGTTGGGCTGAACGTAACACGACCATTGAGAGGAAAGTTGTCGTTAGAAACTGTTGTTTCACGTAAAATCACAGCGAGCTTCAAAAATTTCGCACTTTCAAAGCTCGCCTAAAATTTCGCACTCTATACGGCATGCTGAATCTATTTTACGAAACTATTGTTAAGAATTCGCAAACAAACTGGCTTCGATTTGAATTTCTTCTCCAACTTTCGAGCCTACGATGTCTCCCCTACCGGTAATCTTGTAGTCTTTCAAGGCCACTAAAAACTTCGCTGTGATCATTGCCAAGTCACCCGATGCACGTTTTTTAGTTTCCGAGCTCTCTGGTAAATATATAATTGAAATGTCCGCTACTAATGGATTGGTTACGCCATGACAAGTGAATTTGCCGTTAGCTTTGGCAGTAATCACGGTCTTGCCATTTGCTTTAGTTACGGAGACCTGACTTAGATTTTCCACTTTGAATGAAATAGTGGAGTACTTTTCCGCATCCAGCCAAGTTGGACTGCACATATGTTCGTCACGTTTAGAAATCGCGGTCTTCATTGACTTAACGTTAACCACAAGGTTTCCAGTTGTTGCCTCTAGGTCCCCTGGGTTGAGATCAAAATGTCCACTAAGTTCGTCCGCTGTTCCATGAATTTTCTCCATGGGCGCGTCGCTAATAAATTTCAGGCTATTCTGTGCAATGTCATTATTTAATCGGAAATTTTTCTTTCCAACCGGCAGATCGGATATGCCTGTGCCGGCATTCATTGCCAATGTGCTTCCAACTATTGCCACTATTGCTATTACTGTTCTAATCATTACCGTCTTCCTCATTTAATATTTAATTGCATGTTATAACACGCAATTTACGTATTATCTCACTAAGTATTGCAACAGATTGTTCAATTTCACTTTCAGTTGTGTATTTACTCAGTGAAAATCGGACAGCGGCCTTCGTTTCGGCGGGCGGCAGACCCATGCCTAGTAACACGTGGCTGGGTTGCGCACTGCCCGAAACACAGGCACTTCCGTTTGAAACCGCTACACCTGAAATGTCCATCGACTGAATAATTGCCTCCCCGTCTAAAAACTCGGCATCTTTGAATGAAACATTCAGGATGTGTGGGAGAGTATTCTCGAGTGGTGTATTAACGCGGATGTCCAAAATCGAATTCCGCAATAAATAATTTAATTTGTCTCTAAGAGTTACAATTTTTTGACAATTTTCTTCAAGATCCCTCACAGCTTTTCGCGCCGCTGCAGCAAATCCGACTATCAAGGCAACCGCTTCAGTTCCAGCTCTCCGATTGCGCTCTTGACCTCCACCTTGCTGATGCGCCTTAAAATCAATTCCCTTTTTGATAAACATTGCCCCAATTCCCTTTGGCCCGTGAATTTTGTGAGCTGAAATAGTGGCAAAATCTACGTTCAGGTCTTGGACATCTATCGGGATCTTGCCAAATGACTGCACTGCATCTGTGTGGAAATATGCGTTAGCAGCGCTTTTCCGGAGATCGCCAATCGGCTGCACAATGCCAGTTTCGTTATTTCCATGCATTACTGAAACCAACACCGATTTCCTGTTCACGATGGCCAAATCTGCCCCACTTACAGCACCGCTTGCATCCACTCCTATTTTATGCCAAGGTATACCCAAAGCTTCCATTGCTTCATTTGGGTTCAAAACAGAATGATGCTCTGTTAGGGGGCTTGCCAGCTCGGTGCATAGCTCAGATTCAAAAATGCAGCTTTTAAGGACGGTGTTGTTACTCTCAGTTCCACCACTGGTAAAAATCAGTTCCGCGGGATGCGCGTTTATATAATGGGCTATCTCGGTTCTTGAGTCCTCAATGGCAACGCGCGCTGCCCGACCGAGTCCATGAATACTCGACGCATTCCCATATTTCTCGGTCATCCAAGGCAACATCGACTCCAACACGCCTTCGTCTATGCGAGTAGTTGCACTGTTATCAAGGTATATCACAGTCTACCTAGCCCCTTAAACTTATCGAATTTAGCACTGTACAAAACGATGTTTAGCTCGGAATCTCTCAGCGTTCCACCCGACGGAGACAGAAAGAACGTTGCCAACTGAGGAGTAATTTCTGTAGCGATAGCTCCCGCTTCATTGACGTAAAATTTTAGAATTTTATAGCCGAGGTACACTTCTGCCTTTTCTGACTGTAACAGCAAATTGTCGGGATTATATACGTGGAAATCTAGTTCTTTACTCATTGAATACGAATCAGGTTGGTGAAGCCAGTAAATTACGATAATTTTGCGGGTTATATCGGTTTAGACAAGGTCTGAGCACAACTAGGAATTCTAGGCAATGTGCCTACGTGAAATTCGTCAAAAGCCTACTTCTTATCGTCGACCGCCAATTTCTTACCCACAATTAGTCAATCATGTTAAAATTCATACGCTCGATAGTCGGTTCGAAACACGACAAAGACATCAAAATAGTTCGACCGATTGTGGAAGAGATAAATGAGATCTTTGCTCCACTAGCGGAAAAACCAGACGAGTATTTTAAAAATCGAGTGGATGAGCTGAAGACGCAGATTGGAGCCACAGTTTCCGATTTGATTCAGGAAACGCAGGAGATTCGAGAACGATTAAGGGAGGACAGCGAACTTACCCACAGCGAGCGGTCTGACTTGTATGCAAGACTATCTGAAATTGATCGCGAAGAGTTTACCACAATTCAGGATGAATTGAATTCGATTCTACCTGAAGTGTTTGCTATGGTAAAAGACGTTTGCCGCAGACTGGTAGGACATAAATACTTGGTGGCCGGCCAGGAATCAGTTTGGGATATGGTTCCGTACGATGTTCAGCTGATTGGTGGCATCGTTCTTCACCAAGGTAAAATTGCAGAAATGGCAACTGGTGAGGGTAAGACGTTGGTTGCCACTCTACCGCTGGTACTAAATTCAATGGCCGGACGCGGCGTACATCTTGTAACTGTTAACGACTATTTGGCCGGACGAGATCGTGAGTGGATGAAGCCAATTTTTGACATGTTTGGCATTACGACTGGTTGTATTCAGAGCAATATGCAACCTGCATTGAGGCAGCGAGAATATTCCGCCGATATTACCTACGGCACGAATAATGAATTTGGTTTTGATTATTTGCGCGACAACATGGTTAACGATCCTGTTGACATGGTTCAACGCCCGCATTGGTATGCCATTGTGGATGAGGTAGACAGTGTGCTTGTCGACGAAGCTAGGACCCCATTGATTATATCTGGTCCTGTTACATCTGGCAGCACCGAGCAATCGTTTGATGATATGAATCCGCGAGTGAAGAGATTAATTGAAGTGCAGAACCGACTCGTAAACTCTCTCATTGGTGAGGCAGAAAAAGGATTGGCTTCTGGAAAAAAAGAAGATAGAATTGAAGCCGGGGTTGCAATACTTAGGTCGCATCGCGGAATGCCCAAGCACGCAAGATTGATGAAGATTTTGCAAGACCCGGACAATATGAAATTGATGAAGGAGACTGAGCTCGATTACTTAAAAGAGCAGGGTCAGCGGATGCAAATTATCGACGAAGGTCTGTACTTCTCTGTCGATGAACGAAATCATCAGATTGATCTTTCAGATCAAGGGCGAGAGCTGATCTGCTCTGCACAAGAAGATCCAAACATGTTTGTTCTGCCTGACATTGCCTCTGAGTACAGTGCGGTTGAAGGAGATGAATCACTTACAGCCGAAGAAAAGACAAAGCGAAAAGATTCCATGATGTTGGTTTTTGCGGAAAGATCTGACCGCATTCATATCGTAAATCAACTGCTTCGGGCCTACACATTATACGTACGCGATGACGAGTACGTGGTGCAGGATGGGAAAATTAAAATCGTGGATGAGTTTACTGGACGTATCCTTGAAGGCAGACGGTATTCGGATGGACTACATCAAGCTATCGAGGCAAAAGAAGGCGTTACGGTAGAACAAGACACGCAGACTTTTGCCACTGTAACTCTGCAAAACTACTTTCGCCTTTATCACAAGCTAGCGGGTATGACGGGAACTGCCGAAACCGAGGCTGCTGAATTCTGGCAGATTTACAAATTAGATGTGGTTGTAATTCCAACTAATCGAGACATAGTTAGAGCCGATAAAAACGATCTAATTTATCGAACGAAACGCGAGAAGTATAATGCGGTTGTAGAAGCTACTCAGGCTGAGCTTGATAAAGGAAGAGCAGTTCTAGTTGGTACCACCTCAGTAGAGGTATCTGAGTTGTTGAGCAAGATGTTGAAGCGTGCGAATATTAAACACAACGTGTTAAACGCAAAGCAACACCAACGTGAAGCTGAGATTGTCTCCAATGCAGGACGAAAAGGATCTGTCACCATCGCCACGAACATGGCTGGTCGCGGTACAGATATTAAGTTGGACTCTGAAGTTAAAGCAAATGGCGGTCTAGCTATTGTAGGAACAGAACGTCACGAATCGCGAAGAATTGATCGCCAGCTAAGGGGTCGCGCGGGAAGACAAGGCGATCCTGGCTCTTCGCAATTCTTTATTTCCCTTGAAGAAGATTTAATGCGTCTTTTTGGCGGTGAAAGAATTGCCTCGGCGATGCAGCGCATGAAGGTTCCCGAAGGCGAGCCAATTGATAGCGGTCTGGTTACCAAGAGCGTAGAGAACGCGCAAAAGAAAGTTGAGTCGAATAACTTTGGAACAAGAAAAAGACTCCTTGAGTACGACGATGTTATGAATCAACAGCGTGAAGTTATTTACGATCGACGTCGTCACGCGTTAATGGGCGAACGATTGAAATCTGAGATTGTAGAATATATCAGCGAAATGGCGAACGACTGGTTTGATGAGTTTCACGAAAGTGGTGATGCTGTGGGGCTAAAGAATTCTGTTCGTGTTACTCTTTTGTCTGACCCTAAATTCAAAGACGAAGCCTTCAAGGACATGTCGCGTGAAGCTGTTGTTGAGTCGATAGCTGAGGCTGCGTTGGAGTTCTACAATAGAAAAGAAACTATGCTGGGTTCAGATTACATGGGCCGCTTAGAACGGTATGCTGCGCTTCAAGCTATTGATGAAATGTGGCGCGACCATCTTCGAGGAATGGATGATTTGAAAGAGGGAATTTACTTGCGCGCGTATGGCCAGAAAGACCCGTTACTTGAATACAAACAGGAAGCCTACAAGATTTTCCTTGAGTTGTTAAAGGACATCAACAAATCTCAAGTACACTTTGCTTTCAAATACTTTCCGCAACTTTCTCCTCAAGACAAGAAGAATCTCGCAGCGCAAGAAAAAGCAAACCAGGTTGAGACAAACTCTAACGGTGAAAAAGAACTTCCAACGTTACGTTCAACTGTTACTTCTTCGCGCCAGTTAAGCTTTTCGCACCCAACAGCTGCCGGTGCCTTCCAACAACCATCGAGTGGAGGGGGCGAAGGGGTTACCCAAACAATAAAAAATACGGGTAGGATGTACGGCCGGAATGAACCTTGCCCATTGGACCCAGCAAAGAAATTTAAAAATTGCTGCGGTGCAACGGGTAACAAAACCTGCACTAAGCACCGCGAGTAACATAGTCGCCATCTAATAACGCCTCCGGGGGATGTGGCACCTATGTGCATCCCCCACATCGTTGCGCTAAAATCTAAGAAACAATCGCGTTAGATGCCCGAAAAACGATTACGTGCCACTTTCCAACGCGATTACAGCCGGACTTCCCCATTCACCCGGTTAGCCCAACTGGTAGGCTATGGAGGTCCGAATTTTGGATTCAATATCAACGAGCTGTCCGTTAGCGTTTTCATGAAGGCCACAAGCGAAGCTTTTTCCTCTTTCGTTAGGTTGAGTTTCTTAACTCGTTTGTCCTTGTTTGAAAAAGGTGTTCCACCTTCATCGTAGTGTTCCACCACCGACTCCAAATCCAACAACAACTGCTTCTCATTATCTCCTGTGGCCATGTACGGAGCTGTTAGGGCAACGTTTCGCAACGTTGGAGTTTTAAATCTTCCTTCATCTCCTGGATTTCTCGTCACTTCATACCTACCCCGGTCGAAGTAATGATGAAACAAACCAACACTGTGAAACAGGTCGTCTGTTAAATCCGGCCCACCATGACAAGCACCGCACATCGCTTTGTTGCTAAAAAACAACTGCATCCCATTACGTTCTTGCTCGCTTAATGCGTTGAACTGACCACTTAAATACTGGTCGTATCTACTGTTTCCGGAAACAATGGTTCGTTCAAATGAACCTATTGCTTGCATAGCTCGGTGCATGGTTACTATCATGTCTGGGAAAGCCCGTTTCCACATCACTCGATATTCTGCCGATGCTAATAGTTTATGAACTTCGAAAGTATCGGCAGCCATTTCGGTCGAATTCAAGAACGCAGCCATGGCTTGATCTTCAAGTGAACCGGCGCGCCCGTCCCAAAACATTTCTTTACGGTACCCAGCATTCACAACAGTTGGGGCGTTTCGTTGTCCCTGGGAACCATTCACTCCGGAACTCACTTGCTTAGGTGAATCAGTAAATGCGTTCTCCTGCGCGTGACATGATGCACAGGCAATGGTTCCATTTACCGACAATCGTTTCTCATAAAAAAGGTGCCGTCCCAACTCAACTTTTTCAGGCGTTATTGGGTTGTCAACCGGAAAAGGCATAGGCGGTAAATGCGCCGGAATTTCTGGGAAGGGGGCTTTGGGCTCCTCCATGGGGTTTGTGCAACCCAAGATTGAAATCAATATTAAGCCGGCAATGATGTAGCCCTTTAACACTTCAGTCCTTGATCTTTAGATCGTACTTATCAATAAATTCTCGAGCTTCTCTACCCTTTAACCCAAATTGCGACAAATACTCTTCGGTCAATTCAACCTTATGTAACATCGATGATAATGCTTTGAGCTCTAACCGTGAAAATTTTGTAGAGTGCAGTATGTAATCCTCAAACGCTTCGTATGCATGTGGCACAACTGCACGTGCAATCTCGCCCATGGCGTGTGCATAAACTTGAATTTCGTATTGAGCATGAGGATCGATACGCAGCTTTAAAAAGTGGAAGAGGTTGTGTAAATCTATTTTCCAGTACCACTCTGTATAATTCGAAACAGGAAGGTTAATACGAGCGATTTCGCGAGCAAGATCTTTTTCAAGCAACTGCTGATATTCAGCGTACGATGCCGATTGCGAATTCTCCATCATTTTGCCGATTGCTACTGCCTCATCTGGGGGGAATGCTTGTTCGGCTCGACCTTGTTTATTACTTGTGCTTTGCACGCGGATTTGGCTAATATCCGGAACGTAAAACTCGTCCTTCATTTCGCTATATCGGCCACTGTACTCATTCACGTTTGCTGTACGATGCCTGATCCACTGTCGAGCTACAAAGATTGGAAGCTTAACATGGAATTTAAATTCAACCATTTCGAAGGGAGTGGTGTGGAGGTGTCGAAGCAAATACCGGATAAGCCCCCTATCCTCATGAACTTTTTTCGTTCCCGAACCATAGCTGACCCTGGCTGCCTGCACAATTGCGTGATCGTCACCCATTACATCCACAAGTCGCACAAATCCTTTGTCTAGGCATTTGAATTCTTTTCCGAGCAATTGGCTTATTTCGTCCGACATACATCTCCTATTGGTTTGGCTACAAAGATATGGAGTGTTGAAAAAGTTTTAACCATCCAACTCCTTTACTATTTTGCACGATACAAATTGGGGTACATTATGGTTATTCGTCTACTTTTTTGTTTGGCACTTGCAGCAACCGCATTCAATGTTTGTTTCGCTGCCGATTCTACCGAATACGATTTCCTAGTTAAGGCCGTGAAAAGCACCAGTATCGACACAAAGTCTGTCAGAGCGGTGGAAGGTTTGATTATTGAAGACCACCTAATGACCATTGTGCTTGAAAAGGGCGAGATAGTCTATTACACGCCAATAAACGGTAAAAGATATGGTGCAGTATTCTTGGGAAAGGCTTCAGTTTCATTTAGTCCGAACATCCAGACCGAGAAGACAAACATGCAAAGATTTTATTCCTCCAATGTGTATCAGAACGACGTTAGAAAAATCCTTTTTGTCTTTGGCGATAACTCATTCACCGAAGTAGTTGAAGAGAATCCGATATCATTAATTCCTGAACACGACTTCTCTAAACTAGGTGGAGAGTTACGTGAATTTCTGTTAGAGAATGAAGGTCAAGAGGTAGATACAACATTTTCACACGTCATTCTGACCGGGGCTGATTTGCCGTTGCTGTACTGCAGCGCGGTTGATGTAAACAAAAAGAGAATTTATCTCATACACGATCCATTATCTGAAGACTCATATCGTTTGAGTGTTGAAAATGCTCCTGGCACAACGGTGCCGTTTACGAATGTCAGTTCTTGTCCTGCCACAACTGAGGCAATGGTAGTTCGAGACGACGGTGTGTCTGCAATCGACGTGGTGGAAACTCATCAGCACACAATTTCAAGTACGATCGACAGGTCGTTAGTGATGTGGTGTAGAGATAGAATTGATATGTCGATCTTATCTGATTCACTTGTTTGGTTGACCCTCAATTTGGATTCTAGAATGAAGATCGATTCCATGCGAGAGTACGGTACAACTAAACTTGAATATTTTCGGGCAAAAGATGGGTGGAGCACTTGGATAAAACTGCCCAGAACAATGCTTAAGGGTCAAAAAATAAGCATCGACATTTCATATCACGGCGACGTGATCAAACGTTTTAAAGATTACACAGTACTGAATTCTTCAATCACTTGGTACGCCGCTCACGATTGGGGGCATAAGTCATTTTTTGACATGACGTTTACGTATCCCGAGAGTATGACATTGGTGTCGATTGGCAAACAAACCGAGCTTCCTGAAACGGATTTGTACAAGTCAAGCAGGTGGGTTTCCGGTGTAGCTTTAAGAAACGCGTCGTTCCACATTGGTTTGTTTAAGGAGCGAAAGCTAAAAACGGGGAGTCAATCGCCAACTGCAACCATGCTCTACCTTACAAAGGATCAGGCCGATGTAGTTACAACGGACGTTGTGCAGAGTTTGGAGTTTTTCGCCAAACTCTATGGACCACTTCCCGTCACTCATTTGAACGCAACTGAACTTCCTGGATCACATGGCGAGGCCTTCCCCGGATTACTACATTTGTCATCGGCAGCATTTTTCAAAGACGAAGATGCCAAGTACGATGACTTTTTTGGCGAACAATTTACTTCGCACGAGGCGGCCCACCAGTGGTGGGGCGTAGCCGTTGATTTTGCAAATTATCGCGACCAGTGGTTGAGCGAGGGATTTGCTGAGTATTCCTGTTTACTGTACTCGCAACTTGCCGCTAAAGACGGTGCAAAATTTTTCAGATTACTTGATGAGTACAGTACCGAAATCCGGGACTTTGGCAAGAGGACTATTGGCAAAAACTTGCCTCCTCCAGCTATCGCGATCGGACGCAGGGTTAACGAGGGATCTAGGGATGGTGGTTACAATACGTTTGTGTACTTCAAGGGTGCTTGGGTTTTACACATGTTACGAAATATGATGTTGGATCTGAACACGATGGGCGAAACCCCATTTATGACTTCGATGTCAACATTCTACACCGACTTCAAAGGAAAGCGTGCAACTACAAACGATTTTCGACTGACAATTGAAAAGCTAACCGGCGTTGACCTACGATGGTTCTTTGATCAATGGGTTTATGGAAATGAAATTCCAACGTACACGGTGGCGTAGAAAAAGGAGAAACAGGTAGATGGCAAGTGGAAGGTTTTAATGCGTGTAAAACAATCGGAAGTGCCGGAATCTTTTAAAATGCTAGTACCTGTAAAAGTTACGTTAGATAACAACCGCGTAACCAGAGTTCGATTAATGATGACGGGAAAAGAATTGACCGTGGAATTACCACTCTATGATTCCGAGCCGGACGACTTGTTATTTAATGATCTTCGTTCAGTTCTATGCACAGTTAAAACAGAGTCATTTTGATTCAACAAGTCATTGTAGTTTAACGTCGCATCGTATTTTAGGGATTCCCATTATACCTATTGCCGCCTTCGCTTACGTATCTCTGTAGTAACGCTATGGCTTTACGTCGTAGCACCTGTGTTCTTACAACTATGCCTCTGGCATAATAACTTTCTAGCCAATCAGCGGGTTTGGCCCCCTCGTCAAATCCAACCTCGCGTACGTCACTATCAGTAGCGCCGGTCACTACACACCCTATCCCTGCCCACGGAATTGCACCCATGCACATTGCACATGGCTCGGCGGTGGTGTATAACGTGACGGGACGGGTTCTACCCAAATCAAAAGTTTTGGTAGCGTAAGATGCACGAATAATCGACACAATTTCTGCATGGAAAACCGAACAGTTTGTATGCTCCACAATGTTTACACCAAACGAAATTGGCAGGCGTGTTTGACTATCTACAATCACTGCGGCAAACGGACCTCCCGTTTTATTCTCAATATTTTTCTCCACTAAATCCAATGCAAACTGCATGGCATCATTGTCCGAATCCAGTTTAACGTTCAATTTTACAGTCGAGCACCAGTCCGGCAATTCGATATTCATAAATTATTCTCGGTTACGTAGTACACTTCGGTTACTTTGTACACTAATCTACATATTCGCACAAAACTATTCAGGGATTTACATTGAGAACCGTAATTCAGCGCGTAGACGAAGCCACCGTTTTAGTAGGCGATCGAACCATCGGGCAAATCGGTAATGGGTTATTAGTGTTGTTAGGAATCTCTAACACCGATTCTGTCAAACAGGCCGAATGGCTGGTCGAGAAAATCTATTCTCTTCGAGTATTTCCAGATGCGGAAAACAAAATGAATGTCAACTTGCAGGGGGCTAAGGGTGACCTGCTAATAGTTTCGCAATTCACGCTGTATGGAGATATCAACAAAGGCTCGCGGCCAAGTTTTGTAGGTGCGGCTGCGCCCGAACTTGCACTTGAACTGTATCGTGAATTTGTGAATTTGTCTCGAGCACGTGCCGAACTACTGCGGGACGAACATCACAAAGTAAGAATTGAAACCGGAGAATTCGGCGCTATGATGAAAGTAGCATCCATTAATAATGGACCCGTTACCATCATTGCAGAACGGTAACTCTATTACAACGTCACCGTGTTTTCGTTCATGTTTTCCAGTGACTTCACCATGGCAGCCAATGCCTGCGTAGCCAAGGCACCATCAATTACTCGGTGATCATAGGTAATGGACAAATACACCATGCTTCGAATAACAATCACATCTTCGCCATCCAAAGTGCGAACTACCGGACGTTTTTGAATTGCACCAATACCAATAATTGCTGATTGAGGCTGGTTGATAACCGGACTTCCAAACAACGATCCAAACGAGCCAACATTTGTCAACGTTATTGTTCCACCTGAAATATCGTCCGGCGATAATTTCTTAGACTTTGCCCTAACCGCAAGATCGCTCATAACTCGCGCCATTCCAGTTACGTTCATGGTATCGGCATTCTTCACAACAGGGACAATCAAATTACCGTCGGGCGTTGCCGCGGCCATCCCCAAGTGCACACGCTTATGACGTACAATTGTCTTGCCATCGATACTTACGTTTATCATCGGAAAACTTTTTACTCCATCAACAATGGAAATTCCGAAAAACGGCGTATACGTTAGTTTGATTCCTTCACGCTTTTCAAATGCAACCTTGTTCTTTTCGCGCAACCGCACTACTCCAGTAACATCTGCTTCGGCCACACTTGTTACGTGAGGAGCGGTGAATTTCGACTTCACCATATGCTCGGCTATCAACTGTCTTATCCTATCCATAGGGATCACTTCAACATCGGAGTCATCCGGCAAATTCAATGCAGGGAATGTATTCGCTGATTCTACTTTGCTAACTGCGGGTGCTGGAGCCGGAGCTGGCACCGCAGCTTTTGCGGGCGCACTAGTTCGGTTTTGCAAATACCCAAGCACATCATTCTTCGTAACACGACCCTCTAAGCCCGTTCCCGAAATAGCATCTAACTCCCCTACGCCAATGCCCTCAGCCGAGGCGATAGATCGTACAAGTGGTGAGTAGAATTTTCCGCTGGAAGTTCGCGGAATTACAGAAATAGAAGCCGTGGCGATGGCCGATGCAGCTACACCCGAACCATTTTTTGTGGCTGCTCCATTTGTAGGAGCTGTGACTGGAAGTGAGGCTGTTTGCGCTGCTGTGGGCGCCGGTGCTGGTGCGGGTGCCGGTGCTGCCGAAGCTACGGTTGCACCGCTTGCAGATGAGAGTCGTGCAATAACGGCGCCAACCTCCACCACGTCACCTTCAGCAGCCAAAACTTCGATCAACGTCCCCGCTGTTGGAGACGGAACCTCGGTATCCACTTTATCTGTCGAAATTTCTAACAATACTTCGTCACGCTCAACCTTGTCTCCAACGTTCTTTACCCAACGCAGTACTGTTCCTTCTTGTATAGATTCGCCCATTTTAGGCATTACTACATCTACTGCTGCGCCTGAATTCGCATTAGTACCGGAAGCCGATGAGGCTGCTTGCGCAGGAGGCTTCACTGCTGCAGATTGTGTTGGCGTCACCGGAGGTGCTGCCGCTGCTGGAGCTGGTGCTGCCGCTGCTGGAGCTGGCGTTGGTGCTGCCGCTGCTGGAGCTGGTGCTGCCGCTGCTGCTGCTGCTGGCGTTGGGGCAGACTGCGAAGCAGTTACAGTAGCATTTACATCAGTGTTGAGAATTGCAATAACGCTGCCCACTGCCACCGTGTCGTTTTCATTAGCTAACAACTGAGTTATCACACCTGCCACTGGCGAAGGGACCTCAGTGTCGACTTTATCTGTCGAGATTTCCAAAAGGACTTCGTCGCGTTCTACTTTATCACCAACTTTTTTTACCCAGCGCAGAACAGTGCCTTCTTGGATCGATTCGCCCATCTTGGGCATTACAACTTCAACATTCATAGTAGTTATTGTCCGGTCTCGGTTTTACGTCAATTACTTAAAGTGCAGCGCAAAACTAACCATTTTTTGCGAGCTGATCTGGCGGTTATTTTAGAGTGTGACGTAATGCAGACTCTAAATTAGGATACAAAAATTCGAAACTCGTTCCTTGAATTCTAGTCGGAATAGCGCGCTGACCGTGAACAACAACATCGGTCATTCTACCCAATATCAGCCTGATAAATAATTCGGGTATTTTAAGTAGAACAGGGCGATTCAATATTTTGCCCAGCGTCTTCATGAATAGCTTATGAGTGATAGGCTGTGGCGATACCACATTGTATTCACCATGACAATCTTCGTTTTCAATGAAGTAAACCAACGCGCCAACAGCATCCTCGATTTGAATCCACGGTAGGTATTGTTTACCACTTCCAAGTATCGCACCAACAAACAATTTGACTGGCTTCATAAGCTTTGGTAAAGCCCCCTGCTTTTTATCCAAAACTGCGCCCATCCGTGCTATGGTGACACTTGAGTTTGATTTATTTGCCTCTGCTTCCCAGGCCTCGCACACTTGAGCTAGAAATGTACTACCCACACCAGAATATTCGCCGCATGGCGTTTGCGTGTTGCCGTAATACCCTGTTCCACTAATGCTTACCAGTCTTGGTTTTGAAAGAGAGGCGTTGATGGCATTAACCACATTTCTGGTAGTAAGTACCCGACTGTTAACTATCTCGGTGCGGTACTTCGCCGTCCAACGATGACCACCTAGGTTAGCGCCGGCCAGGTTGACAACCACTTGCGCAGCGCCGACACTTGACTTCAATTCGCTGTACGAAACCGTTTTGACTGATCCGCCACTTCCTGCTTTTCTAGAAACAACGGTCACCTCATGCCCAAGCATTTGTAGCTTGGCAGCGAGCATCGTTCCAATAAAACCACTTCCACCAACTAACAGCACATTCATACTTCGATCTTTCTATAAAAAAAAACGCACCCCAGAATCCCGAGGTGCGCTTAAGTTTCTAATAATTATTCCAGCCCATCATTCTTGAGAGATTACCCAAACTTTTAGCGTGGCAATAACTTCTGGGTGAAGTTTAATTTTTACTTCAAAGATTCCAAGAGTCTTAATTGCTTCGTCAATAATAATTGTCCGACGATCAATTTTATACCCTCTAAGTTCAAGCTCTTGAGCAATCATAGGCGCCGTAACAGCTCCAAACAATCTGCCTTCTTCTCCAACCTGCATTGGAATAGAGATTTGCAAATCTGCAAGTTGAGTAGCAACTATTTCCGACTGATGCTTCGCTTTTTCCATTTTCACATCGTACTGCTTTTTCTCAGTCTCCAACGCTTTAATTGCGCCAGGCGATGCGATATATGCAAGTTGCATAGGAATTAGATAGTTTCGACCGTAACCGGCTTTCACCGATACCAAATCGCCAATATCGCCTAATTTTTCTACGTTTTGTCGGAGTATTACATTCATGGTATTATATCCTTGTTATTTTTTAGGGGGGTTCCCAGAACCGTTACTTCGATTCTTCGGCCAATTGTGCAGCACGAATAGCCTGAGCTTCCGCTCTGACTTTACGGAATTCGCGAAGTTTCGGATCCAGTACGATGGTCAGATCTCGTAAAATTCCATCTTCCAAAACATAGAAACGCTCAAGGGCAGTCAATGTATCAACTGGTAGTTCAACTACCATGTACACGTAAAAACCATTGTACTTTTTCTTGATTGGATAGGCAAGCCTTCGGCGTCCCCACTTGTTCTCTTCAACTATTTGACCACCATTTTCGGTGATAAAGTCATTCACGCGCTTACTTACTGCTTCAATTTCAGCGTCTTCAAGCGCTGCATTAATAACGTACGTTGATTCGTACGCTCTACGAATTGTCATTTTGGTTCCTTTGGTTGCTGTAGCATCCGTTAGCGACCAGCCAACGGCAGGGTAATTGTAGTTAGAATTAATCCTAGCCTGCTAAAATACGGCAGTGGTTTGTTTTGTGCAAATACTTTGCTGCCTAAAGTGTGGTATCGAGGGCGTAAATGGCGTCGATAGAAGCCCATATGGTATAGATTGAGGCTATTGCCCACCAAATTTTTCGACGTAACTTTGAAGTCTTGTGTTTTTCATTGTTAGTAAACACGGGAAATGCCATCACCGATGAACGGTGAGCTTGTTGTCTATTTCAAACTTGTTAGAGTATTACGTCATGTCCGACATTCAGAGTGAAAACGCCCAACCAGAATCAAATTCTGATGCTACGAAAACCCCGCCACAAGTAAGCCCGGTTGCTGAAACACCTGCGGTTGCTGAATCACCTGCGGTTGCTGAATCACCTGCGGTTGCTGAATCACCTGCGGTTGCTGAATCACCTGCGGTTGCTGAATCACCTGCGG
>JABMNI010000070.1 GCA_013204605.1 Ignavibacteria bacterium | reverse complement strand
TGCTCTTATAGCGGTTTTCGAGACCGCCCGATTCAACCACTCTCGCACCTCTCCGTGTTGAACTTTGGGCCACAAAAGTACGAATTAGATTTAGCCTGACAACCTATCGTTCGTGTTCGTCTGCATTTCCATGTAAAATGTACATGTAACTTAGGTACCGCTCAACGTCGAGTTCGCCATTGTCGACCGCCTCTTTTACGGCACAGTCGGGCTCGTGTGTGTGCGTGCACGACGTGAACCTACATTTGGTGGTGTAGGGAATAAACTCCTCAAAATAAAATTGCACTTCTTGGGGATCGAGGTCCCAGATCGCAAATTCCCGCAGACCCGGTGAGTCTACAATGGCACCCCCACATGGGAGTTCAATCCGTAAAGCACCCGTGGTGGTATGGGTACCCTTTTCATAGTACTCGGATATATCGCCTATTCGAAGGTTGGATTTGGTTAGTCGGTTAATTAATGAAGACTTCCCTACACCCGATGGACCGCTGAACAGAGTCTCTGCTCCAGTTAGGTGCGCTTCGAGTTCTTCGATGCCGGTGTTTTTTGCTGCACTTACCATTAGTACGGGAATCCCGAGTTTATTTGCATAAACATCAAAATCATCGATAACGTCCTGCTGGAACTCATCAGCCAGCAAATCGGTCTTGTTCACTACAATTATTGGCCGCAGGTCACCTTTGTCTGCAGCAATCAAGTATCGGTCTATCAACCTCTTATTGTATGTAGGCATCACGGTAGAAACCACAACGCACAACTGATTGACGTTAGCCACTAAAACCTGCTCTTTGTCCTGTTTTCCGGCAGCTTTCCTCGATAACAAGGTTGAACGAGGTTCAACTTTTACAATCATCGCTTCATTCTGGTGTACGACTTCGCCATCTGCGCCCTCGTCCTCCACGAGTGGTACCACCCAAACCCTATCGCCCACGGCAACCATGGTTGAGGTGTGACTACAGTCTACCGTACCAGATACCGTGCATAGCAAACTAGCATCTAGCCCCTTTACCCACCATTTTGGACCTGCCGGCGAGACTACTATTCCACTAACAGCATTGTTATCTAACGACTTACTTCGTTTGATCTTAGTACGTGTCTTTTCGGCCTTTTTTTGTACAGGCTTGAAGAACAGCCGAACGCCATCGTCATCTACTAAATCGGGCTGTGCGTTAATGTGTTTCTTTGGCAATGAAGCGGTTTCTTGGGTGTGAAATAAAGTTGACAGTTGCCAAACTGAATTGTATTTTTGTCTCAGTTATCAAAATTAACAGGATTCTTTTGAATTACCGGTGGATTTACCGGGAAAGTATTGATGAAGTAGCCGTACATGAAATTACAGATAAATTAAGCGTTCCATCATCTATTGCTAGGGTTTTAGTAGGGCGTGGCCTGCAAACCTTAGACGCTGTCAACGATTTTTTCAAGCCCAGTAAATCTGAGATCCATTCTCCTTGGTTGATGGACGGGATGAAGTTGGCAGTTGATCGAATTGTAGATGCACTGGAAGCTAAGGAAATGATGTGGGTCCACGGCGATTATGACGTGGATGGCACGACGAGTACGGCTATGATGCTACACTTTATTAAAAGTGTTGGCGGAGTTGCCCAATACCATATTCCCAACAGACTCGATGAAGGGTTTGGCTTTACTGCCGGCTCTGTAAACTTAGCTAAAGAGGCGGGTGCTAAGCTAATTATTACTGTGGACGTTGGAATTACAGCCGTTAAAGCTGTTTCTCTGGCCGCCAGTTACGGCATTGATGTGATAATCTGTGACCATCATCAGGCAGCCGAAGAGTTGCCCGAAGCTGTTGCTATTCTTGACCCAATTAAACCTGGATGTCAATACCCATTTAAGCATCTTGCCGCCTGTGGCGTGGCTTATAAGTTGATTCAGGCCGTTTGCGAGCGTCTAGATATTGGTAAGAGTGGCAGTGACTACCTAGATTTCGTTGCCATCGCCTCGGCCGCAGACATTGCGCCCATTGAGGGTGAAAATCGCATTTTCAGTTATTTCGGATTGCAGAAATTAAACCGTTCTCCTAGGCCAGGTTTGAAGGGGCTGATTGACTGTGCCGGACTGACGGTTGGCCAGTTGAATAATGCAAGCGTTGTTTTTGGTTTAGCCCCCCGAATAAATGCTGCCGGACGTTTGGGCGATGCATCGCGAGCTGTTGAAATGATGATTCAAGAAGATGAGTGGAAAGCATTTAATATCGCTCAAGAACTTGAACACGACAATCGAAAACGACGTGTAATTGATGAGGAAACTTTCGAGAGCGCTTCCATTGGCGCTGAGAAATTTCTGGCCGACACTACAAATAGATCTCTGATCTTGCATCAGGGCGAGTGGCACGCCGGCGTAATTGGAATTGTAGCTTCGCGATTGGTGGAGAAATATCGAGTGCCTACCGTGCTCATGACAACTGTGAACGGCGTGGCAAAAGGTTCGGCCAGATCTGTGCGGGACTTTGATATTCACAATGCGCTTAAGCAGTGCGAGGATTTGATTATTGAATTCGGTGGACATAAGCACGCTGCAGGCCTGTCGCTTAAAATCGAGAACGTTCCCGAACTCCGCCGAAGGTTTAATGAAATTGCCAAACTGCATATGTCAGACGATATGTTGACACCTGAAATTCAAGTTGATGCAGAGTTGCAGCTCACTGAACTCTCTCCAAAATTTTTAGAGTACCTGGCAAAATTTGCTCCGTTTGGTCAAGGCAATTTGCGGCCGGTGTTTGTAACTAGAAATGTAGTTTCGGCAAACGGTGTAAAAGTTGTTGGCAACAACCACCTAAAGTTTCGTGCTCTTCAGAATAACTTTGCAATCGATGCAATTGGTTTCAATCTGGGTCACAAAATAGCCGAGTGTAGCCACGGTAAACCGTTTTCCGTTGTATACACTATCGAAGAAAATCTTTTTAATGGGAAGTCATCGCCTCAAATCCGCATTAAGGACGTCAAACCTGAATAACATGGCAGTGCTTAGGGGCACATTAGTTGGCGTCCGCGCAAACGAGGGGGAAATTGAAATTCAAAGCAAAACAGGTGAACGCCAAATTGTCCCCTTTCCTGCAATTTGGTTAAGGGGCTTACCCAACACGTCCATCGGCATGAGCGTTGCCGTTATCACTCACCACCAACCTAACCTCACAGCAAACGAAACGGTCAGCTCATCTAACGAAACGCTCAGCTCACGTAGCGATTCGAACGGATTGAATTCTGACTCATGCGGTTCTACTGGCGAGTCAATCAACTCAAGTGGTCATTCAATCGGCTCACATGATGATTCAATTGGTACTCGATTTTTAGTGCTGGAGCCGGAGAAATTGTACGACGTTACAGAGATTGCGGAATGTATTTATGCTACGGGAGATGAACCGATGATTGGTTTCATTAAACGGTTTGAGAAGAGGACGAATAGTGTTGCTATGGTCCGCGGTATAATGTTGAATTCTGTTTTTGATGTTTTGGTTGGACTGCCTGAATTAGATGATGAATCGGTTGTTGAGAATGTAGTTCAAAGTAGACCACTTGCACTAGCGGCGCTGTTTAAGTCTGAGGGAGAGTCGGTGATTAACTCCATCGTTCAAGAAATTCGAGAATCGGTTTCAAAATATAGAAGCATAATTACATTGTTCGGAGCTGATAAAATCTCAGTCGAACCTCAGTTAATTTCTAATGTGTTTGGTCTGCAGGGAAGATTCGACATTGTTGTTCAAGAACCCGATGGTGTTCGGCTGATTGAAATGAAGTCTGGGAAAGCCCCCTCCCTGAGTTATTCAGAGAAAGGTGTGATTCATAGAAATTCTATTCGGTCGAACCATGCCGCTCAGGTATGTGCGTATGCGTTACTGTACGATGCGATTCATCCGGGCCAGAGGAAATCTGCCGAGGTTTGGTATTCGACTGCTTCTGAAAAGCCATTCAGAATAGTTGCAAATGAGGCTGATTATATTCAGCGAATTTTATTGGTGAGAAATGGGATAGTGCTTTATGAGCGCGCTATGCAAATGCGAAATTTTGGTGTTTTGAAAATAGCCGACACTGCACAGTATAATCATACTGGGTATGCGGCGCAATTTATTTCAACCTTTTCGAATGCCTATAATTCTGCGGCGAATATTCACCGCACTATTGCTCAGATTTGGATGAGTTTTGTTGCTACGGCGAGAGTTAGTGCATCGGAATTGCAAGCATCGTTGTGGAGGAGTACAATCCAAGAAAAGCGCGATCAGAAGCAAGCGATAACGGACTTGACTGTTAATGCAGATTTGTCCGACTTTCAGCAAATGCACATTCAGTTTGAGCGTGATGCACAAATAGGTAGCTCATCGATTCGCATTGGGGATCATGTTGTTGTTCACGCGATTACGGAAAACGGAACATCAAGTCCGTGTGCAAATCAGATTTTAAAAGGGTCGGTAAAGTCTGTTCGTGCAAATCGAGTTTTAGTTTCTTTGCGAAACAAACAGTTCAGTCACGAAGAATTGTTACATAACAAATGGATTGTTGAACAGGATATTTCAGACTCAGGTTTGAAACAATTATACGCCTCTGTTTTTACTTTTTTACAAGCGCCAATTGCACGCCAGAATATTATAATAGGAGTTGATGCACCAGGAAAACCTGTTACGCCAGCACATCTATATCTGGAAGACCCAGAGATAACCGAACACCAGAAGGACATTATAGAACGGGCGGTTAATTGTACAGACTACTTTTTAATTCAGGGTCCGCCGGGCACCGGAAAAACGCAGATCATCCTAAAAAACATTGTAGCCCAATTAGTACAGAACAGTGCAGAGCGCATCTTGGTTTTAACCTATACAAACAGGGCGGCCAATGAAATTTGTGACGCGTTGGAAACTAGCACGCAGTTCATTGACTTCCTACGCCATGGCAGCAAATACGGTGCAAGCGAAGGTTCGGCCGATCGTTCGATTCCCGTGCTTGCGCATCACCTTTCCACCGAAGCTTTAGCCGCGAGAATAAACTCGGCACACTGTATCGTAGGAACCGTACAAAGTGTACTATCATCGCCAGAGGTTTGGGAATTTGGTGACTTTACAACGCTAATCATAGATGAAGCATCGCAGGTTCTTGAACCTCATCTTGCGGGAATACTTCCCAGGGTAAAACGATGGATATTGATTGGTGATGAATGCCAGCTACCTGCTGTTGTTACACAAGATCCCACCGCACTTCAAATTAATTCTGAAATTCTGCACAACCTGGGATACCTGAATACAGCTGTATCGTATTTTGAACGCATGCGGGCGTTGTGCAAGAAAAATGGTTGGGGCCATGCTATAGGAACCCTGATAGAGCAAGGCAGAATGCATTATGAAATCATGCATGTGGCATCGACGTTAGCATATAATGGCAAACTGAAAACTGTTCTTCCGTGGCAACAAGATTCGACGTCAGCGCCGTGGTGGAGTGTTATTCAATCTCGCGCATTCTTCATTCCAATTTTGTCGTCGGAAAAAGATCAACAAGCGGATGAGGCAGCTGTTATTGTGAACCTCATTCTGTCATTGGTACAGTTTTTAGATTTTGAAAGAATTGGCAGCACGTTAGGTGTTATAACCCCGTTCCGAGCCCAGAATAATTTGATTAGTGAATTACTCCCCGTTCACTTATCTGACGAGATAACAATCGACACCGTTGAGCGATTTCAAGGGTCTCAAAGAGATGTTATAATATTTGGCACTGCCGTTAGCAACCAAACAGAATTCGAGTCGATACGGTCGGAAACCACTTCTGGCGGTCAAACTGTAGATAGAAAACTCAACGTAGCAATAACCCGGGCTAAGAAGCAATTCGTCTTGGTCGGAAATTCGCAAATACTTACCACATCAAGTGTTTACCGTCGGACGATCGACCTTTTATCCACAAAAAAGTGATGTACTCAGTGACAGGCAGGCTCGAGATATTGGTCGTCAGACCCGAAACGTATACAGTCCATACAAGGACCGAAAAGCCCCTTGCAAAAGAAAGTGTACGTATTAATACGTAAAAGTTCTTGTTTGCAAGCTATTTCTGTGTATTTTGCTATGCTGATTAGTTAACACATCAAGTTATAGAGGATTACATTATGCGTTTGTTACGAATGGTAGTTACAATACTACTGCTTGGTACAATTGCGATAAGTGCTCAAGAAACAATTCAACTGAGTAAAGGAACGGTTGTAAATGTGAGAACCGTGCCTGCAGTGATTGCAAATGCTTGGCAGTTAACCGTAGATCCGAGCGGTTATTTGTGGTGTACTGATCACAACAATGGTAGGGTTGTTCGGGTGCACCCCGGGCTTGGTTGGTCAGACGTTGTGTTAGACCTACCGCTTACTGTAAACTCCGATGATGCTACTATTGCCGGTGGACTCTTTGGAATAGCTGTACATCCGGATATCGACAATGGAACGCCATATGTGTTTGTAACATATACCTCAGCGGATGACAGATTAACCGTTGCTAGATATAGGTACAATGGACGGCAGTTGGTTGATCCGAAAGTTCTTTTGGTTGTAAACAACGTGCCGCACAATTTGGGTCAAACCATTACGGTTCTTTCAGATAATACGATTTTAGTTTCGGTAGGTTCATTTGATACGCCGGCTCCAACTGAGCTGTCATCTTTAAATGGTAAGCTGATTAGAATGACCTTAGATGGAAATGCTGCGCTGGACAATCCGTTTTACAAGTGGGATAATCCTACTGCGTTGGCGGGGTACATATATAGCTACGGGCACAGAAACGTATCTGGTATAACACAACTTCCCGCAACACATGCAACGCGCCCAGGTGCGATTTACGCTGTTGAAGCGGGACCAGTCGCGAACGATGAAATCAATAACATCGAACCGGGTAAAGACTATGGTTGGAGAAAAATTTCTGGTTATTGCCAGACGGGAACGGATGCGATACAATGCCCATTATCTACGTACTTTCAAGCTCCTTCGCAAGCAGCTTTTTATTCATCAAAGGCGATTCCTGAGTGGACTAATTCGCTTTTGATTGGAACATTGTACGGCAATGGGTTAATGGTTGCCGCGTTGGACGGCAGCGGAAAAATTTCTAATTCAGATCCTTCCCAATCGAGTGAGAACACCATGGCATTGGATGCCGACCACTTGATTCCATTTACGAACGATTCGTTTCTAGAGAGAATCAGATCGGTAGCCGTGAGCTACGACGGAAGAGTGTATATGATTGTAACTAGTGGCGTTGATAAACCAAATACCAGAATTCTGGCTTTGGAGAATCCTTTGGCCCACTCCCCTCTTGCTGTATCAGAAGACATTGTTGCCGGGAACGGTTTTACGTTTGGTCCTAACCCAGCTAGAGAACAAGTAACGTTGCAACTTAATGCGGCATTGCCGTCGGAATGGACGTTGGAACTTTTAGACGTGATGGGCAGAAGCATTGAAATTCAGCGCCATGAGCAATATGAAATCAGTGCTGTATTGAACACTGCTGCATTGTCGAGCGGTGCGTATCTAATTGTTGTTTCTTCTCAGAATGGTAAGTTGCGCTCTACGTTAATCAAGTAAGAGCGACATGGCCGGGCACAGCAAATGGGCTAACATAAAACATCGAAAATCTACCGTCGACTTTCGTCGCGGTAAGATGTTCACAAAACTTTCAAAAGAAATCATTGTTGCTTCGCGCATTGGTGGTCCAGATCCGGATTCCAATGCGCGTTTGCGTTTGGCCATACGCACAGCTAGATCACTCAGCATGCCGTCGGACAATATTAAGAGAGCCATTGAAAGAGGTAGTGGAGGAGTTGAGGGTCAGCAATTTGAGGATGTAATGTATGAAGGCTATGGCCCCGGCGGAGTTGCGCTGATAGTTATTGGTGCGACTGACAATAGAATTAGAACAATCAAGGATGTGCGCGCTGCCTTTGCCAAATATGGTGGGAACCTTGGCGAGACCAACTCTGTGGCTTGGAATTTTTCACACAAGGGAGAGCTTGTTATTGAGTCGGACGTGAGTGAAGATTATCTGCTTGAAATGTCGATGGACAGCGGAGCAGATAATTTAAAAATCATCGAATCCGGCGCCGTAGTTCATTGTAGTTTCGACAACCTAGGTTCATGTGAAAACTTTTTCGCATCGAAAGAAATTTCCGTCAAGGAATCTAGATTTATTTACGAACCAAACGTATATGTGCAGATTACCGATAGTGAGCATGCACGGGTGCTTGTAAAACTACTTGACGTATTGGAGGATAACGACGACGTTCAAGTTGTTTTTAACAATGCCGACATCGATGATGACGTACTGGACAGTTTGTAATGTCTGAATCAATATCTAAGAAGAAAAACACCCCAAAAGTAGTTCGAGTTTTGGGAATCGATCCCGGCAGCGTTGTGTGTGGATATGGTGTAATTGATGTACGTGGGTCGCATCTCACCTTGGTTGAATACGGTGCGATCGCAGTCAAGAAATACAAAGCAGATTTTCCTAAACGACTCTTGGAAATCCACCAGCGTTTGCAGGCTGTGATTGCGCGTACGAAACCAGATGAATGCGCACTGGAGAAAGTATTCTACGCAAAAAACGTAGTTTCTGTCGTCCAGCTTTCTCATGCAAGGGGCGTTGCAGTACTTGCATGTGCCGAAGCGAACTTGAGTCCGATGGAATACACACCAATGCAGGTGAAACGAAGCGTCACTGGTCGCGGAACCGCCAATAAGGAGCAGGTACAGCACATGGTAAGAGCATTGTTGCAGATCGATGAGACGCATAAATTTTTTGACGCTACGGATGCGCTAGCTGTTGCAATATGCCATGCGGTAAATGGAAAGCCCCCTACCCCAATTATTGCTGACCGTAAAAAGAAACCAACGTGGAAGGACTTCGTCGAGTCGAATCCTTCGAGAGTTTTAAAGTGAAAAATGAAAGAATGAAAGCTGCCATAATATGTTAGATCTGATTGCATTGCTTTTAGTGATTTCGGCGGTTTTTGCCTATTTGAATCATCGATTCTTGAAACTGCCTACGACAATTGGGTTGATGGCAATTTCACTTTTGTTCTCGTTGCTTTTAATCGCTACGCATTCACTTGGCTTGCCATTTGAGCATCAAGTGCAACGGTTGTTAACAGAAATTGATTTCGAAGAAGCCCTGATGAATGGCATGTTGGCGTTTTTACTGTTTGCCGGTGCACAGCATGTTAAGCTGAGTGAGCTAAAGGAAAACTGGAAATCTGTTGGACTTCTGGCTACGTTCGGAGTTTTGTTATCTACGTTTTTGGTAGGTACTTCATCATATTACCTTTTACACGTATTTGGACTGAACGTAGGTTTTATATACTGCATGCTGTTCGGTGCGCTGATATCTCCAACAGATCCTATTGCCGTTCTAAGTCTATTGAAGCATTCTGATGCGCCAAGAAAACTTCACATTACTATTGCCGGTGAGTCCTTGTTCAACGATGGTGTTGGCGTAGTGATATTTGTGGTTATCCTTGGTTTACTGTCAAGCGGTAGTACACCACAATTTTCTTCGGTAGCATTGATATTTGGGCAAGAGGCAGTTGGTGGAATTCTGCTGGGTCTAGTACTTGGGTTAGCGGCTTTTTACATGCTCAAGAGCATCGACAATTACCTGGCCGAAGTCCTCATTACATTGGCGCTGGTTACCGGGGGGTACAGTTTAGCAACGCATCTTCACACATCGGGTCCGATTGCTATGGTGGTTGCCGGAATTCTTATTGGAAATCAAGGTCGGGCATTTGCAATGAGTGATAAAACACGTGAGCATATCGACATGTTTTGGTTGCTCACAGACGAAATTTTAAATGCAGTTCTTTTCGTAATTATAGGTCTTGAGGTTTTACTGATTTCATTTTCGCTCGCACTGTTGGCCGCTGGATTTTGTTGCACAGTTATTGTACTCATCTCTAGATTTGTAAGCGTGTCGATACCGCTTTGGGGAATATACAGGGCGGATACGTTTCCAAAAAATACTGCCAAGGTTTTAACCTGGGGAGGTTTACGTGGCGGAATTTCTGTTGCGCTGGCGCTTTCCATCCCTGCAGGTCCTGAGCGGATGATAATTCTGGTGCTCACCTATGTAGTTGTGGTAATATCGGTGCTTGGCCAAGGGTTGTCGTTTAATAAATTTTTACGCGCCTTTCCAGTAGAGTAGGGCTCACCAAAAGCTTGATTAAATAAACCGTATTTTTGAAAGCTGTTTTTGTTTCATATTAATCTAGCAGGAAAATATGTCAGTGCGTATCGCCATCAATGGGTTTGGTAGAATTGGAAGATTAGTTTTTCGTGCACTCATTCAGCGCGGTGTTGACGTGGATATTGTGGGGATCAATGACTTGACCGACGCGAAAACTCTCGGTCATTTATTTAAGTTCGATTCTTCTCACGGAAAGTTTGCAGGAACTGTAACAGTTGAAGGTTCAAGTTTAATAGTTAATGGCAAGCCTGTTTCCATAAGCGCAGAGCGATCTATTGAAAATCTTCCTTGGTCAAACCTTGATTTAGTAATCGAGTCGACCGGCGTATTCACCAGTCGTGCAGATCTAGAGAAGCATTTAAAGCACAGTAAAAAAGTTTTATTAACTGCACCTGCCAAGGATGCTCTCGACGCCACCGTAGTGCTAGGCGTGAACGATGAGATTATTACCGGCAATGAAAAAACTCTTTCGAATGCATCGTGCACAACCAACTGTCTAGCTCCCATGGTAAAAGTTTTGCACGATTCGTTTGGTATCGAAAAAGGCTTTATGACCACCGTCCACGCGTATACGAACGATCAAAATATTTTGGACCTACCTCACAAAGATTTGCGAAGAGCTCGAGCTGCAGCTGTGAATATCATTCCTACAACAACTGGTGCTGCAAAAGCTGTTTCGGAAGTGATGCCTGAAATGAAGGGTAGGCTTGACGGTATGGCGTTTAGAGTGCCTGTACCCGACGGATCAGTAACAGACCTTACGGCCATTTTAACTCGCACCGTTACGAAGCAGGAAATCAACGATGCGTTTATCGCAGCCGCTGGTGGTGCAATGAACGGCATACTTGAATATTCAACCGACCCACTTGTAAGTTCCGACATTATTGGCAATCCACATTCATGCATTTTCGATTCACTTAGCACCTTGGCCATGGGCAACATGGTAAAGGTTGTTGGTTGGTATGATAATGAATGGGGCTATTCCAATCGCATTGCAGATTTAGCGCTAAAGGTTTCTTCGTAATGGTATTGTCTATTTCCGAAGCCAATGTTTCAGGAAAAAAGGTACTCACCAGAGTAGACTTCAATGTACCCCTAAATGATGACGGGTCAATCGCCGATGACACAAGAATAGTCGAATCTATTCCAACCATACTTTCTATTATTGAAAGGGGCGGAGTGGCCGTGTTAATGTCGCACATGGGTCGACCAAAAGGTAAACCAAATGCGAAATACTCGCTTGATGTGGTAGCAAAAAGGCTTTCCGTTTTACTCGACGAACATGTGCAGTTTGTTCCTGACTGCATAGGTGCTGATGCACGACAAATGGTAGCTGCATCGAAATCAGGCGACGTGTTATTGTTAGAGAATCTGCGATTCCATGCCGAAGAAGAATTGAACGATGAGTATTTCAGCAAGGAACTTTCCGAGCTTGGTGATATATACTGTAATGATGCCTTTGGTACCGCCCACCGCGCACACTCTAGCACAGTTGGTGTAACGCACTTTTTCAACGAGAAATTTGCTGGTCTTCTGATGCAACGTGAGTTGAAGTATCTTGGCGAGGCCATCGTGAATCCTAAGCGCCCGCTGGTCATCATTGTAGGCGGATCGAAAATTTCAGGTAAGATAGATGTGATAACCTCACTCATGAAAATCAGCGATTCTATCTTGATTGGCGGCGGAATGATGTTTACATTTTTACGCGCCTTAGGATATTCAACCGGATCTTCACTCGTTGAGGAAGACAAGATTCAACTTGCATCGGAAATCTTGACCCAGGCAAAGACTATGGATGTTAAACTGATATTGCCGACCGATGTATCGATAGCGAATTCCTTTTCAAATGATGCTGATAGCAAGATTGTTTCGATTACGGAAATAGAAGATGGGTGGATGGGATTAGACATCGGTCCTGAGACATCAAAACTGTATTCTGAGGTCATAAAAAATGCCGGCACAGTTGTGTGGAACGGTCCAATGGGCGTTTTTGAGTTTAGCAATTTCTCGCATGGTACTAGGAGCGTTTCGCAGGCCATGGTTGATGCAACAACTACCGGTACCATAACCATAGTAGGTGGGGGCGACTCCGCCGCTGCAGTTTCGCAATTCGGACACCAAACGAACGTCACCCATGTTTCAACCGGAGGAGGAGCTTCATTAGAGTTCCTAGAGGGGAAATCCTTGCCGGGTGTTACAGCACTGAATTTAGAATAATATGTCAGCATATAACAACTCAAGTAGTTCCTTCTCAATGTTTCCACCCTTCATCAAGTTCTTGATGATTTTTAACGTTGTTGTGTATTTAGCCACATCAATGTTTTTTGATGGACTCACTTGGGGCGGTGTTTCCGTAGCAGACACATTTACACAGTGGTTTGCACTTTGGCCTATCGATGCAGGGTTTTTACCGTGGCAACTTGTGAGTTACCAGTATATGCATGGCGGTCTTGGCCACCTCTTCTTTAACATGTTGGCGCTGTGGATGTTTGGAATGGAACTAGAAAACATGTGGGGTTCCAGGAGATTCGCACTGTATTACACGCTGGCCGGCATATTTGCAGGCGCCACCCAATTAGCAATTGGCCCTTTGTTTTCTGCAGGGCTTGGTCCAACCATTGGAGCCTCCGGATCAATTATGGGCGTACTTTTAGCATTTGGATTGATATTTCCACGACGCCCGATTATGGTGTTCCCAATTTTCTTTCCAATTCCTGCCAGAATTTTCGTGATGCTTTATGCAGGACTAGACTTGGTATTAGGATTAATGGGGCCTGGTGATGGTGTAGCACATTTTGCGCATCTAGGAGGTGCACTTGGTGGCTATTTGTTGTTGAAGTATGGCGAATCTATTATGCGATTGGTAGACAAACCAGGGCAAACCCCGTTTGTAAATTCTTCTGTTTACCAGCACGATGATGAAGAACCTAGTATCCCTCAACGGAGGGCGGAACCACGACCAACACCAGTCTATCCAACTGTGACGTATGTACCTGCTGCGAAAACCGAAACGCCCACCAAGTTCATTGTGGACGGTGATAGAGTAACCCAAGAATCTATTGATGAAATTTTGGACAAAATTTCTCAGGCGGGTTACCACAGTCTCACCGAGCAGGAAAAAAAGATACTGTACGAAGTAAGCAAGCAACTCTAACAAATCCATGTTTCGTAGAACAACGCACACCGTTCATGTAGGCGATTTGGAGATAGGGTCGGCCTTCCCTATCCGTGTACAATCCATGACTACCACCAATACCATGGACACCCAGGCAACAGTTGCCCAATCCATTCGCATGATAGAGGCCGGCTGTGAACTTGTTAGGATTACTGCCCCATCTATTCGCGAAGCCAAAAATCTAGAATTGATTAGAAAGGGGCTTCGTGATGCTGGCTATACTACGCCTCTGGTTGCCGATATTCACTTCACCCCAAATGCTGCTGAAATTGCCGCTAGGTTGGTTGAAAAGGTTCGTGTTAATCCGGGCAATTATGCCGACAAAAATCTGAGGAATTTTGTTGAGTATTCCGATTCTGAGTATGCAGCCGAATTGGATAGAATTCGCACCCGCTTCACACCTCTAGTACGTATTTGCAAAGAACATGGCACAGCCATGAGGATAGGTACAAACCACGGATCGCTCAGTGACAGAATTATGAGCAGATTTGGCGACACTCCGTTTGGTATGGTGGAGTCGGCACTTGAGTTCATCAAGGTTGCCGAAGATGAAGGATACTTTAACATTGTGCTTTCTATGAAAAGCAGCAATGTATTGGTGATGATTCAAGCGTATCGTTTATTGGTTCAGCGGTTACGAGAAGAACGATTACGCAACTATCCTCTTCATCTCGGTGTGACGGAGGCCGGCGATGGCGACGATGGGCGAATTAAGAGTGCGATTGGTATTGGTACGTTGCTGGAGGACGGTATTGGCGACACCATACGCGTGTCGTTAACCGAAGAACCCGAAGCGGAAATTCCAGTTGCCCAGGCCTTAGCAAATCGTTATTACACGAAGACACAAAACACTAATCAAAACGTTAGTCAAAACGCTAATCAAAACGTTAGTCAAAGCGCTAATCAAAACGTTAGTCAAAACGCTGATCAAGACGTCCCAGATGAGTCAGTTGATAAATACGTAGGACAACACGCCCGACAAGAAATTGACCGGGTGCACGCTTGCTCTGTTGCAACCATTGGCGGAGACAATGTCCCACGCGTGTTTGCAGATGTTAGCGGTCGTACCATTCTGAACATGGACGACCTCTCCGAATTCGGTCATGAATATGATGCCATTACGGACAAATGGACAATGCGCGACCAAGCTGCCGAATTCTTGTATGTCGGGGAAAGCCCCCTACCATTCACTGCACCATCAGGAACGCGTCAGGTGGTGGACGTGCTAGTGTGGAAGACGCTTGCAGATAAGTTTTACAGCGTCCCCCATTTTACGGTAGAGGAATTCAAATCTGCAAAAGAAAAACATCCTGTGATGAACGTAGTTTCAATTCAAGCTTGTGCTGCAAATGCATTGGATTTTGCGTTGATTGCGAAAGACCCCACTTCGGTTTTTCTTGTTGGTGCGGATGCGAATGACTACTTCCACGTAATGCGAGAGTTCTTAGAAACGACTCGAGGAGTGGCGATCGCACCACCTGTGATTCTTTGCACAAACGAAACCGACATTTTGCATTCGAGTATAGATTTAGGTGCATTACTAGCAGATGGATTTGGAAATGGTGTTATGATGCCGTTCGTGCGAGTGTCGTTTGGAGTACTTCAAGCTACTCGATTGCGAATGTCTAAAACCGAATACATAAGCTGTCCATCGTGCGGCAGAACATTGTTTGATTTGCAAGAGACAACCGCGCTCATACGAAGCAAAACGGATCATTTGAAGGGTTTGAAGATTGGTATTATGGGTTGCATTGTTAATGGACCTGGCGAAATGGCCGACGCAGATTACGGATACGTTGGATCGGGTCCGGAAAAGATTTCGCTGTATCGTGGACATGAGTTAGTGAAGCGAAACGTTCCAACTTCCAACGCGGTAGAGGAACTCATTGCGTTGATACGAGAAGATAGCAGGTGGATTGAACCGTTGTAAATCAGGTACGTGTGAAACGAGGTATTGTGATTTCAAGTAGATAATCGTTATATTGCAAGCGAGTTGAGTGGCGTTCGCTCCCCTGAATACCACGTTTGATGCTTATGCCTGGAGCCCCTATTACTCCGGGTTTTTTTATGCCCTAATGGCAACATCTCACGCCTCAAATCCTGCCCGACTCATCTACTTAACAACGGCACTTTTCTTATATCCAAAGCCCGTGTTATAATGACCGCTAGAAACGAAAAGAGGCTCGCAAGCGAGCCACTCTTACAATTCAATTACAATCAGGAAATTGACGAGAAATCGTCGCTGACTTGAGTTATTCGTCTTCGCCAACCAGTTTTGGCTCAACCACTTCACCAGCGTCCGCTGCAACATCCGCCGTCTTCGGAGGCATAATAGTTGCGATTACAGCTTCTGGTTTATCAAGAAACTCTACACCCGCCACACTAATGTCACTGATATGAACGGCATCGCCAATATTCATATTTGTAACATCAATATCGATGTGTTCTGGCATCTTAGAAGGGTCTACTTTTACGTGAACCTTATGGATAACGTGCTCAATTACGCCACCTTCACGAACGCCTATCGACTGTCCAATCAAGTGAATTGGAATGTCTACAACGATCATTTCACCAGCTGCAACTCCGAGTAAATCGAAGTGGACAATTTTGTCCGTAATTGGGTCGAACTTGACTTCCTTAAGGATACAATTTAGCCCCTTACTACCATCAACTTGTAGACTTACAATTTTAGCTTCGGCGGTGTACACAACTGGTCGAATTGCCAGTGAGTTCACAGAAAAATGGATTGGATCCTGATTTTTCGTGTAGTAAACACCCGGAATATTACCTTCTTTGCGTAATAGTTTGGCAGCTGCCTTACCGGGAACGCGTTTTGTTGCTTTTAAAATTACTTCACTCATGATTACTCACTTAGGATTGTGCTTTTTCGAATAACGAACTAATGGATTGATTTTCGTGCGTACGAACTATTGCTTCTGAGAATAATCCGGCAACACTTACAACTTCAATTTTTTCACTTTGTTTTCTTAACGGGATAGTGTCGGTCACATACAACTTTGAAATTGCGTTACTTGCTGTAATCATGTCTATCGCATCGCCACTAAAAACCGCATGTGTACAAGAACCGACAATCGTTTCTGCGCCGGCTTCTTTAAGTGCCTCTGCACATTTCACGAAGGTTGAGCCAGTATCGATCAAATCATCAACAATAATCACGTTTTTACCATCAACGTCTCCGATTATATTCATAATCTCGGCAACGTTGTGCTTTGGTCGTCGCTTGTCCACAACTACCAGATCGGCGTTGCCCAACATACTTGCGTATGCTCTGGCTGTCTTTACACCACCAACGTCAGGCGCTGCAACTGCCAGATTGTTCATCCCTAGTTGCAAAAGATTCCGAACCGTAACCGTAGAAGCGTAAAGGTGATCCAGTGGAATGTCAAAGAATCCCTGCAGCTGCGGAGTGTGCAAATCCATAGTAACTACCCTGTCAGCTCCGGCCTGCGAAAGCAAGTTCGCAACTAACTTGGCAGTGATAGCAACTCTAGGTTGATCCTTCCTGTCCTGCCTAGCATATCCGAAATATGGTATCACCGCTGTGATACGACTCGCCGATGCTCTGCGCGCTGCATCGATTAACAAAAGCAGCTCCATCAAATTATCACTCGGTGCAAATGTAGATTGTACTATGTACAAATCAACACCGCGTACATTTTCTTCATATTTTACCCACAATTCGCCATCGCTAAAATTGCGAATTGCTACTTCGGACAGGTCCTGATGCATGGCGCTAGCAATCTTGTTAGCAAAGTCTGGATTCGACCTTCCCGATACGATTTTTATTTCCGAATTCACTCAAACCTTGCTATCAATGACCCGACTATGCTGGGGCGGCAGGATTCGAACCTACGAATGGCGGACCCAAAACCCGCTGCCTTACCACTTGGCGACGCCCCAATAAAATAGAGCCACAAATATACGGTGTTTCTGCTTTCTTACAAAGCATGAACACGCCCAAAGAGTCTGATTAACTGGATAAAATGATAGATACTGGATTATAATGACAGATAACTTCGACTACATAGAATTGCCAGTGATATCCGGAGCAGCCGACGGACCTAACGCCTTTAACTGGGAGTTATGGTACCGTTCAGTTGGCGGTCGCACAATCTCCATCCCCGAAGCAGACGCGTGGTTGCAGAAAATTCAAGAGCAGTCTTTGCGATTTGATGGTCCGGTAGCTCCAAACACGATCTCTTTCGACAACGAAATTCAGGCTTCCGATTGGTTGAAGGGGGCTGCACGGAGCTTTGGAGTTGACGAGGTTGGCGTATGCGAAATTGACGAAGGTGACGTTTATCACTCACGAGAGGTACATGAAAAACATGCTATCGTACTGGGAAAAAAAATGCGGTACGAATCATTTACAACCGTTCCATCTGAGAGTGCAGCAATAGAATGTTTACGGATATATCACGATCTGGGCGAGGCGATTTTGAAGCTAGCCGAGTTTCTGCGTAGCCACGGAATTCAATGCAAGGTTGAGCACCCTATTGGCGACAGTTCGGTTATGCATGTACCCTTAGCTTTAAAAGCGGGGTTTGGTGAACTGGGAAGACATGGGAGCATAATTCATCCTACTATGGGCCCATTGTTTCGCGTTGGATGTCTGTTAACGAATTTCAAATTTCAATCTGACACTCCACTTGATATCGGAATCGGCAAGTTCTGCGATAAGTGCCAAGCGTGTAGAATATATTGTCCGGCAGATGCTATTCCGGATGAGCGTTCTGCTGCGGCAGGGACCGACCCAATTGGAAATGACAGATATGTAGTGGACACTGGAAAGTGCTTCCCATACTTTGCTACGAATAACTATTGTTCTGCCTGTCTAGCAGTGTGTGCTTACCAACATAAAAAGTGGGCTACGTTGCCGGACGGTAGCGTTGGTTCCTTCCCCGTTGTTCCTTTCGGTAATGTACCGGAAGCTGTAGATCCAATCGGTGATAATGGAATCCATGATTACAGCATTATACGAAGAGAAAAACCCTCTCCATTTCACCGAAATCGGTAACTGTGGACAGGGTTTTTAATACTTAGACTTTGTTGGATTCTATTCGATATTGCCGGATTTAAATTCAGCACTTAATCAGCGCGTATCTTGAGCAACGAAAGGTAACAAAGCTAGGTGTCTAGCATACTTGATTGCTTTAGACAAACGTCTCTGCTGCAATGCTGTTACACCGGTAATTCTTCGAGGAAGTATCTTACCTTGATCATTTGTAAAGCGCCCAAGAAATTTTGGGTCCAAATAATCAATCAAGCGAGATTTCTTTAACGGGTTATTACGCTTTTTGGGTTGTGCCTTTTTCTGACGAAATGGCGAATTAATTGTATTGGGGTTTACTGGTACCGCCACGTTATGCTCCGTCCAAGATTACTTAGTTGTTTTAGCGTCTTTAATTGCTTGTGTTTTCTCGAAACGCTTTTTGAATCGCTCAACTCTTCCAGCTGTATCAAGCAACATCTGCTTGCCAGTGAAAAATGGATGAGATTTAGAATCAATTTCAAGAACCATTCTATCGCCCTTGTAGCAAGAACGAGTCTGAAAAATCGTACCGTCTGTCATAACGATATCGATGGTTTTGTATGCTGGGTGTATGCCTTTTTTCATTTTATATTACCTGGTTAGATCCATTTTTTCAACCTGATTAATATCATCGACCTTCACAAGGCGCTCGATGAATTTAACAGACCCCGATTCAGATCGGTAACCTTTAATAACTTTAACGGCAATCTTTGTGTCGATTGCCTTCTTTTTTGTTTTGTCACCAAACGATTGTGCTTTTGCCATTGTGGCACCTTTTGTCTATTAGTTTTGCTGGGAACAACAAAGATAAGGCAAAACATTTAAAATACAATGCTGTGGTTGGCATCCGAGCCGTAGATTTGCTAAATGAAGGTAGTAAAGTTCGGTGGAGCGGTGTTAAGTACCCCAGAAGGCTTTCGGCAAATGACGGAGATCATTGCGTCGGGATTTCAAGGCGTGGTGGTAGTGAGTGCATTTTCCACTACTACACGAAAGCTCGAATTTATAGGCAAATTGGCTCAAAAAGGGCTGTTGCAAGAGGCTCTGGAAGCCATAAAGCAGCTACTTGACGATCATGCAAATTTGGTAAAAATTCTAATCCCAAAGACGACAAACAGGGATTCTTTGTTACTGACGTTCAATACTGTAAGTGAGGAACTCTACTCCGTTGTAGAAGCCGTATCGGTCACTCGCCAGCTAACAGCTCGAACCTTAGATAAGATTCTCTCCATGGGTGAGTTGCTGGCTTTACATATTGCAACCGCTGTGCTATCTGCGGCAGGAATACAGGTACAAGCAGTTGATGCAACGTCGTTGATAATTACCAATGAAACTCACGGATCCGCTGAGCCCCTTTTAGAGAAATCTCGGTACTCGATTAATCGGCATTTGATTCCAGCTCTGGAATTGACGAAAGTAGTTGTAGTTCAAGGGTTCGTTGGTTCCACTGAACAAGGCGCAGTGACAACCATGGGTAAGGAGAGTTCGAATTTGACTGCATCGATTTTAGGGGCATTGCTTACCGCTGAAGAAATCGTGATTTACACTGACGTAGAAGGAATTCGAAGTGCCGATCCGCATGTTTGCGAAAACACAAGGATCCGGGCACATTTGAGCTATAGACAGGCATCGATTGCGGCGCATAATGGGCTCAAACTTTTGTATCCTACAATGATTGCACCGGCGCAGTCCATGAATATTCCAATTCGCATTTCGAGTGCTTCGTTACCTAATGGTGAATGTACCATGATAGATGGCATGGAGTCGGACGTTTTTCCGATAATTATTGAGCAAACTGTGGAGAGTGGTGGAAGCACAGTTACGACGGTATTTTGCGATACGGCTGAATGGATGAATGCAGCGAAAACTATAATAACTTCGCTACCAAGGCAAGGTTCTCCCAACTATATCGTTAACGTTGATTCCAAACAATGTGTTGCGAAAATTCAATTCGAATCATCGCTCACGTTGCCGATTTCAGAGTTATTTCATCAACAATTATGCAAACAATGAACAACGAAAAGTCAAAACCAGTTCACGATAAAGTTCCCGTGGAAGAATTTCTACCAGGTGAAAAGTACGTTGTTTCGATGAACGAAAAAGAATTGTACGAGGCCGAAGTGGTGAAATTCCACGGAGGTTGTTGGGCTACTGTACGAGTTACCAAACCGCTTTACAGCGCTATGGCGGCTGACTACACAGTTGGTAATGAATTCGATATCAAGGTGGCAAACTACAAACTTGAAAAGCTGTAGTTAATCTATCAAATCAATCTTCTGACGTGTTGAGTTGTTGAACCGTGGCAACAATTTTGGCCATCATTTCTTTCTCGAGTTTCCCGTTTGAGGCCCAAAAATATATTTGATTTGTAATAAATTCTTCAAATCCACTCAACTCAGCTTTTAATGTGATCTTGGTATTGCGGATCCCCTCTTCCTTCACATTAATTTTATATTGAATTCGGCCACTTATCCAAATACCGCCTCTTACTCGAGGAAGCTCGCCATACTCCTCCATTTTGTCTCGAGTGGAATCTTCGCCCAAAACAATCATGCAAAAATCTGAAACGTATATTCCTCGGTAGAATCCGGTGGGATCGTCGGGCTCAATAATCTTTTCGGTCTGTGGTTTTGGACAACCAAAGTTAGTCATGCATTGCTTAACTGCATCCCATGCTTTTCCAAATGAAGCCTGTACAGTTTCTTGTAAAACCAACTGCTCCGGCTCATCGCCTGCTTGTGCAGGTATGGCAAACGTGATTGCCAAAAAACAAATCATGATCGAAACTAATTTCATGCGTTAACTCCTTTATCGATTTGATATCCGTACCCGAATTGCGTGTGCCGTAACTATGTGTGCCCTAATTACGCAGCCTTTGTTGGATTATCACTGCCTAGCTGCACACTAACCACCTTCGAAACCGCTGGCTCCTCCATGGTCACTCCATACAACGTATCAGCGGCCTCCATCGTGCGTTTGTTGTGCGTAATCATCAAAAACTGTGTGTTTTCGGAAAATTTCCTGATGATCTTAAGATACCGATCAATGTTGGCATCATCTAATGGCGCATCAACTTCATCCAGAATACAAAATGGACTTGGCTTAACCATGTATATGGCAAACAGCAATGCAATTGCCGTAAGAGTCTTCTCTCCACCCGAGAGCAATTCTATGCTGTGTGGACGCTTTCCTCGTGGCTTAGCTATGATATCAATTGTGCATTCCAAAGGATCATTGTCGGCAGTTTCTACCATTACCATATCGGCTTCATCATCTTCGCTAAACAGCAACTTGAATAAAGAAATAAAGTTTTCTCTTATGCTGTTAAACGTCGACGTAAACTTCTCTCTTGCTGTGTTATTTATCTCTAAAATGGTTTCGTTTAACGTCCGTTCACTGGTAACTAAATCGGCCAATTGCGTCGACAAAAATTCAAATCGCTCGCTCTCACGCTGAAACTCTTCGAGCGCAAGAAAATTTACATTACCCATCATTGTTAGTCGGCGTCGGCTTTCCTGTATGTCAGTCCGCAATGTTTCAACTGGAATTTCTGTTTCAGGAAGCGTCGGATCTGTTGGAACTTCGATCCCGAGTTCTTCCGTTGCCCGCTGAGCCATCGTTTCAATCTTAAGACGCACCTCATTGAATTTCAAATCAGCATTGTGCAATTCCTGCACAATAGCCTCAGTAAGTTTCCGGTGCTTTCGTACATCCTCGCCAGCGGATTGTAGCGCAGCAGATTCTGCAATTACACTTTTTTCTATCTCTTCTCTGTTGCTCCGTACTAAAAGTAACTCGGCCCCCTGGGTTTCATTCTGCGCATTTAACACAGAAAGTTGTTCGCGTAGGCTCGCAACTTGATTTGTTAACTCCTGAAACTCCGCACCGCGCTGGTCATTTCGCTGCTCAATCGTCAACGATTGATTAGCAAGTCTGGATGAATCAGCCTCTAAGCTTTGAAGTTCACCTTGAATTCGTACTGCATGAATTTCCGTTGTTCTCAACTCAGCAATTAGTCTGTTATACACTTCCTCGGCTTGCAACAAGCTGCGCTGTAATTCCATTCCTTCATCTTCCAATTCACGCTCAAGCTTTTGCACCCCTTCAACTTCAAATTCTACTTCATACAATCGTTCTGTATTCTGAGCAACCTCTGTTTGAAATCCAACAGTTTCGTTTTGCAGTGTGCCCAGTTGCGATGCCACATCTTCAGCTCGACCTTTGAAAGCCTCGATTCGCTGCTGACGCTCATTTCTTGCCACCGTAGCTCTTCTAACAACTTCTCCCAAGGCTCTGAGATCAATCTCAGAAAGCTCATGCTTAATAGATTGCAATCGTGCATCAGCCTGGTTCAACTTCTGCTGCAACTCGTCTCGCTCCACCTTCAATTGCTCAACGCGTTCCTTGCGGCCAACCCTTACTCCCTCCGTCTTGGTTGCCGATCCGCCACGTACCGCGCCTGCCCTGTACACCATTTCACCTTGCAACGTTACTGCCGCGTAGGCCTTGAAGTTAGCAATCGCCGCCCACGCATCCTCGACCGTGTGAACAACAATGGTGTTTCCCAGAATACTCCGAACTGCACCCACCAATTGTTGGTCGCACGATACCAACTCACTCGCCCATCCAACAACGCCATCAGTTTGCGCTATGGCAGGGGGCTCTGGGGAGTTTGGAATAGTGTCGCGGCATAGGAAGGTAGCCTTTCCAATGTTATTCGACGACAACGCACGTATGGCCTGCTGAGCTTCGCTCTTGTTAGCAACTACAAAGTATCGGGCAGCATCTCCCAAAGCGGCTTCGATAGCCACTCTGTGATTCTCAGCAGCGTTTATAACTTCGGCTAACGTGAGTTTTTCCCCTTTCGGATTCCACTCATTTGTTGTTAACAAAAATCTGCTCGACTCAGTAGTATCTACCAAACCAGTTAAAAAGTCGATCGATGCTGAGGCATGCGCAAGTGAAGACCGAAACGTATCGGCCTCCGATTGCAATGCTTCTTGTTCAGCCCTAAGTGAATTCTGCGTGGCTTCGGCTGTGTGTAAATCTGATTCTGCCTTGGCTAAATTTTCTTCTAACTCAGGCAAATAATGTTGCTCGTTTTCTATCTGCGAAGTAATCTCGGCAATGCGCGATCCAAGTGAATCCATTTGCATGGAGTTCTCGTTGATTCTGCGTCCAACCGATTCTATGTTTATACGAAGCCGGTCCGACGTGACTCTAAATTCCGACAATTTTTGCTTGGTAGCATTCATAGCCTCGCGATGCGTTTGTACCGCACCACGCGCCATACTTACAGCTTCTTGAGCATCAGCAACAACTCGTTTTTTTTCTTCTAAATCAGACAAGGCCTGACTTGTTTCAGAACTCAAAACGTTTATCCGCTCTTGTACATTCCTGAGTTCAGCCTCGGTTGAAGATCTTTGATTAACTGAATCTGTTTGTTCTTGCGATAATCTTGCAATCGATCTGTCGGCCGAAATAATTCTTTCTTCAACAATACTTTTCTGCTGGTTCAACTCCGCCAATGCGTCTTTTACTTGCCCTTCATTCAACACGGCCTCGCGCAGTTTCGACTCGCTAGCCAAATGTCGCTGCTCAACTTCTAACACGTTCTGGTCTAGCGTGGCAAGCCCCTTTTCAGCTAGTTCGCGCCTAATTCTTGTTTCGGCAACTACAGCTTCGAATGCTTTAATCCGCAAAAATTCTTCAGCATATTCAATTGCGAATAGCATCGAATCTAACTCACGCAGTTTAGCAGAAAGTTCCTGATGTTGCCGTGCTTTTTCTGCCTGGCGTCCAAGTGAATTAACCGTCTTTTGCACTTCTCTAACTATGTCCTGTACGCGTGCAATGTCTCGCTGCGCCGATTCAAGTTTTCGTTGTGCCTCTTTGCGCCTCGACTTGTACTTTGTAACTCCTGCCGCCTCTTCAAACAAGTGCCGTCTCTCATCTGCCTTATCACTCAAAATGGTTTCGATCATCTTAAGCTCAATTACAGAGTACGCGTTGGCACCCATTCCGGTGTCCATAAACAGGTCAACAATATCTCGCAATCTGCACTGCGTTTTATTCAGCAGATATTGACTCTCACCACTTCTAAATAGACGCCGTGTTATTACAACTTGAGTATACTCGGTTGGAAGAATCCGTTTGTTGTTTTCGATGGTAATGGATACTTCAGACATGCCAAGGGGCTTTCTGGTTTTCGATCCATTAAAAATTACTTGCTCCATTGAATCGGCACGGAGCATCGAGGTTTTTTGCTCACCAAGTACCCAACGGATAGCATCTACGATGTTGGTTTTTCCGCAGCCGTTTGGACCCACAATGGATGTGATGCCGTCGTTAAATGTAAGGTCAGTTTTTTGAGCGAAACTCTTAAAACCAACCATTTCTAGTCGAGATAAATACATGTGTTACAGGTGTCGATGGGTAAAAAGTCCAGGAATGGCCTTTGCCGTGCCCAGAATATGTTCAAAAATGCAAGGAACGAAGCTCAAAAGCGAAGTAGAGTTATCCACAATTCGTTGTTGCAAGGCGGTTGACTACCAGTCTTTTTGACGATTTACGTACAGCATTGGAAATACAGCTGCCACCGTTGTGTATAGGGTGGTTGCAACCCCGTAGGTCAAAAAGAATGACCAGAAGGAGACCTGCATGGGCCGAACGTAGAAAAAGAAGTACAGCACATTGTGAACAACGCCGCTGGCTGTGACAATGAGTAGAAATCTATAACTACCAATGGACATCATTGCTTTGTTTTCGCGGTAAAAGTACCCAGCAACGAAACCTGCCGCAGTTTTTGCCAGGGCGTTTGTGCCAATGACATCTGCCGATACTACATCGAACAACAGTCCGCATGCAAAGCCCGCAAATAGGCCAACAAACTGTCCTTCGGTGAGCGCAATCCAAACGGTGAGAATTAACAAGAGATCGGGTGTTACGGAACTGACCGAAATGAAACGCAGAAACACAACGTGAATAACGCTAAAAACTAGCGCTACAATTACGTAGGTCATAGCCCGTAAAACTGGGTTCGACTGTAGTTGGGCTCGGTCGAGTATGGGGCTCATCTATCGTGCACGCTGTTTATTCATTACTCTTACCACGGTTCTCATCGTTTGTCTTTTTTTCCAAACTTATTCTCTCGTCAATCGGGATATAGTTTACAACAAAGACTTGTTCCAAGGTGACGAAGTTCACGGCCGGATCGACAACAACATTCTTAAACAGTGAGTTGTTTTCGTCTGACACACTACGCACCCTCCCTATCACAACAAGTGGCGGAAATTTGCTGCTATACTCCGAAGTCACAATCAAATCATTTGGTTTTACATCGAATGTTCGGGGAACGTTTTTTAACGAAAGGTACGATTCACCATCCCACTGAATTATGCCGTCCACCCTTGACCGGTGAACCTTCGAGGAAATTCTGGTATCTCGATTTAAAAGAAGTTGAACGACCGCAAAGTGTTGCGATGCGCCAATAACAACGCCAACTAGACCGGCATCAGTAATGCAACACATTCCTTCGTGGACACCTTCGGCGGTTCCCTTGTTTAACGTTGCATAATTTCTGAGTTGAGTTGTTGTCTTACCAATCACATCGGCTGCAATTAGGGAGTAATCAATTTTCTCCGGCAATTCTAAATAGGTTCGAAGCGTAGAATTTTCCACCATGGCCTGACGCGTGCGGGCTGCTTCGACAGAGAGTTGAAGATTCAATTCACGAAGTGCAGTGTTTTCACTTTTCAATGCCACCGGATTTGGAATCCACGCAAACAAAGACTGCATCCAACCAATCGAACCAACCACCACGGCGCGAAACCCACCAAGCTGTGCAAGGTTACCAAAACTCATGAGTGCAAAGCTCATAACCACTAGCGCACTCAGCGCAATGTAGTTTTTGAACCGTACAACAAATTCTATAAAACGTCTCATCAGTGACGTCTAGACTTGATTAAGACTGAACTATATGCAGTCAAATCCTCAAGGACCTTTCCCGTACCTCTCACAACCGCGGTTAGCGGATCCTCTGCAACTATTACCGGCAACGAAGTCTCCTGGCGGAGTCTTTCGTCCAGTCCCTTTAACAATGCTCCCCCACCAGTGAGAATGATTCCGCGGTCATAAATATCCGCCGACAATTCCGCCGGGGTTTTATCCAGCAAATTCAAAACAGCTTCGACAATCACCACAACATTTTCATTCAGAGCATTGCGAATCTCTTCACTCGAAACAACGATGGCTTTGGGTATCCCGCTCATCATATCTCGGCCTTTTACCTCAATCTCTAATTCTTGTTCAAGGGGCCAAGCAGATCCCACATTACATTTAATAATCTCGGCAGTTCGTTCGCCGATTAAAATGTTGTGTTGGCGCTTAAACCAGTTTACAATGCAGCTAGTTAACTCATCGCCGGCAATTCGAATTGACTCCTCAGCTGCAATACCACTCAACGAAATCACTGCAATCTCGGTCGTACCGCCGCCAATGTCGACAATCATATTGCCCTTGGGTTCGTGGACATTTAGTCCAACCCCAATTGCTGCCGCCATAGGTTCGGCAATCAAATGCACTTCTTTTGCACCAGCATGTTCAGCGCTATCGCGCACGGCTCTTTTTTCAACTTCAGTAATTCCACTTGGCACACAAATAACCATGCGTCGGGCTGGTTGCCAACTAGCCGAAATTTTACGAATAAACGCCCGAAGCATACCCTCGGCAATTTCAAAATCCGCTATCACGCCGTCTTTTAGCGGTCGTATAGTTCGAATTTCTCGGTGCGTCCTGCCAACCATCTCCTGGGCTTCATATCCAATGGCAATAATGCCCTTAGTAGTCTTATCGAACGCCACAATGGAAGGTTCATTCAGAACTATCCCTTTACCCTTTTGCCAGATTAAAGTGTTAGCGGTACCAAGATCGATACCTACGTCGTTAGAGAATAGTCCAAAGCGAGCCATGAGTTGCGGTTTAGTATGATTAGAAGCGACCTATGTAGCAAAATTACAAAAGCATTAGGTGGTAGGACATACAAGTTGTTGTTTATTGACAAAAAGTCACAATTAACCAATCCTAGCTTGCCCACGAATTCTGATTTTCTTTTGGTTTAGGGGGCTCAGATTGAATTAGCAGTTTATACACATACTCCCATTTCATTCAACAAACTGTAGGTTGAATAGCTTCAACTTGTACATTTTCGCCAGTGTACAGACTGATACAGTGGTTCAAATCGTTATTTTGATTGGTTTGGATGGCTTGTAATATGAGGTTTGATAAGCACTAAATCGAGAACAATCATACACAACAATACGGTGCTTGGTGAATAATGACGATAATTTGCAAGTTTATGCGCGGTTGTTGGGGCCAACAATAGTGTTCTAGACATTCCTTTTGCTTCAAGCGAGTCTATGCCGCTTAGTCTGGAAACTTTTAACTGGCAATCACACATGTGTGCGTCCCTAAGCAAAATGAGCAGAGGACGCGCAGGTAAATGCTATTTCAAAATTCCTAGTCCAGCTTGATAAAGGTGGCCACGACAGGTGCCATTGCAGGTGAGTACGAGCCTTTTATCAAGTACAGTCCTTGCGGCAGATTAGAGACGTCGAAGTTGGTGGTTGACACACTCGAAACGGTACTTCTCATCAGCAGCTCGCCTTGCAGGGAAAGTAGTGAGAGTTCAACTTCTGGAATTTGTTTTGAACCACCTTTGAATGGTATCACGCAGCTTATAGTTATACTGGTGGTGGCGGGATTTGGATACACCAATAGTTCCGGATTCGCTGAGCTCAAAATCCGCATCGACTTACCGTCTAAAATCAACTCACGCACAAGAGTGCCTCTAAACTCGCGCTTGAACTTCACGTCACCTTGGTCTTCCATTAGATGGTCATGAATCTCAAGCATGTCATCGCGAATTGTTGAGAGTTTAAAAATGTACTGCTCATCGGATGCAGAAATCGCCTTCATGAGGTAATCCGTTGTGCGACCGTTTTTTTGAGAGTTGTCCAATTGAATTTCTACTTCCATACCATCCGAGGCTCGCTTGACTGACAACGATGCTCCCGTGAAGCCGGGATCCACGTGAGAGGAAAAAGCAAACTCTTCTATTGAAAAACTCCTGCTCTTCTCCGTATAAAAAGTTGTTCCCGCAGCCTCTCCTTTTTTTGCCGCTGTGAATTTCATGGTCGACCCATCCTGCAAGAACCCACTAACTCTAAAGCTCCTACCTTCGGGGTCTCTCCAACCGGTGTACTCGATGAGAGCCACATTGTTGTTATCAAAATTCTTGTAGAAGTGCTGTGCATTTGCGGTGATGAACGGAATCTGAGTGTAGTGCAGAGCCGTATCCCGCTGTGGGGAATCGCCTTCTTGGATTCTTCTATTGCGTTGCCAGCCCGGATGAAAATGCATAGAGAAGCGTGCGGCCTGTTGCGGGAAAGTTCCTAAAGCACTAACCTCTTGAAGCTTCCCTAGGTATTCCATTTCGTGATGTACGAGGCTTCCGTAGTAGTGATACCCGAATGGAAGCTGCCATATTGTTCCAGGCTGGGCTGCTGTTCTGGTGAAAAAGTTTAGTACGTTCACAGAGTCTTCCGACCAAAATTCGGTAGGATTTGCAACTCCGGGGTAATTCTCCGATACCAACTCGCCCTGTGCTATGTTTGGACCGAAGAGTCCGCGATTCTCGGACCAGAGTAGATGTGGGCCATTTCCTGATATTACCGGTATCGAATCAGGGTATCGGGCACCCTTGTCAACAATGTCGAACGCTTTTCGGGCTATCTCGTTTTTACCTGTGGTGTAATACGCCACCAGTGGCTCTCCCGAATATTCCACATACACGGCCTTTGTCTCCCAAAAAACGCGTTCAGCTTTTGTGTTTACTAGTCCAATAATAAACCGGCTGTTTGCGCTGTCGATATCATAATCAGAAAGATGCCGCATGATTGTTGGATACCTATGAGTTCTGCCGAACACTTCCAAACCCGGGTCGTGGCTAACTTGGTCTGTGAGTTGTGTCAGACGCAGCACCGCGCCATCTTTAACATTCGGAAGGGCCACATTTACGGAGTCTTGGATCTCGTCGAAGTTTACAGCAAGACGATAATCAACTACACCTCCGTTTGAAAACAATCTTGTGTAATAGATGGCATTTCCGGTTTCTGAAGAAAGACCCTCTTGCCACACTAACCCAGCATCTCGTTCACCGAGATTCAGCCTCGAATACGTGTTCAATGAAGGATGCGTGGCAACGACGTCTTGGTCATCACTTACCTTTACCTGCGTGACGTTAGTATACAACATTGGCTGAATAAGAGTAGGGGCATAGTGAACGGTACGGATACCCAAGGTTGGGTGCGACCAAGCAAGAAAGTTCCCACTGGCACTAGCGTTGATAACTGGAGTACCCCACTTGTGCATCGCAGAGTCCAATTGCACTTGAATGTTTGCCTGCGGTATCGGGAAGCGGTCAATTACCCAAGCTCCTTTGAGCGTATTGTTGATGTATGCCCTTTGCAAGGTCGTATCCAGATCTGCGGGGAACTTTCGATAAATAATATCTGTCGTCCATATAGAATTTGGGCATTCTTTGCATGTATAGGTTACATATACATAATTGTCCTTACCGGCTGGAGGCGCGTTACCGTCGGACCAGGTGGAGGTGTCTCCATCGTGCTGCGGCCGCACAACAATCGATGGATAGGCGCAACCACTAATTCCCGTTACAGCCGAACCAATCGAATCGATGGGTGTGCGTACTCGAATATTGACATTAAGATCTATCTCCGGCTCCCACTTCACATTCGGGCTTCGAAGAATGGACCGAGGTACATTTGCGCTATCGTTCTCGGTTCCGTCAAACAACATAGGGTAGCTTCGCCTGTAAAAAACGTGCAGGTTGTTACCATCTGTTGCAACGGCTCTGTGATACACCATGTGGTACCGCATGGTGTCGTCAGGAATGTATTGAGTCCAAGACCCCATTTCAACCATTGGAATCTCATGTTCGACGACAGATGAATCCGGAGTAATGTCCGAAACTCTTGATCTTGCGGTGGCAATCTCCGGAAAGGCAATGAGTTTCCGTTGATTACTATGATCAAGAAACCCAACTATCGGTTCGGTTTGTACAGGCGCAATAACGGTTACGCGAAACATTTTCCCTTCACCCGGTAACAACGTGACGAGTAAGTCCTTGTCTTGGCCGATAATGGTATCGACAACTCCTGTTTTCAATCCGTAGCGTGTAGTGTCTGTCTCTGCTGCTGAAAGTTCGGTTACGCGGAGCATTCGATAATCTGAATAATTCTTGGTAACCGAAAACGGTATTGTAATACTTCTACTGCCTAGCTGTGTGTACAACCGGTCTGGAAACGAATCCACCGTTGTGCGAAATTCATCATACGCTGTTGTTGGAGTATCAAGGGCTATGCGGGTATCGGTTCTTCGGTTACAAACACCCACATAGAATGTGTCTGGGTAACGTTTGGTCTTATGAGCAAACAAGGTTATATCACAGAATACAGAATCATTGTTCTCAGCCTGCCGTGCCATGTACGGCGGAGTCGTAATAGTAATTGGAGCTTCGTAGGGCTTGAACACTACTAGCCTACTCACGTTAAACAGGCTATCAAACCTCAAGCTATCGCCTTGCATTTGAGCACCCCTATAGCCTCGGCTGAACCAACTTACTAGGTGAATGTTGGCAAGTTCCACGCTATGCGGCATCAATCTTGATGTAACTTCTCGAGCAATTTGTCGCTGGGTTTTTCTTCCAACGAAGATACTATCACTGGGCGTACCGTCGTTGAGTTTTGTGGCCACTGAGTCAATACCATTTCGGCAATAGGTATCAAATCTAGACGTGTCACCCGATTTTACATAATCTCCGCCAATTCCATCGGATTCAAAAGATGAATCGATGCCACTAGGTGTAGTGGCATTAAATGGCGAAACGTTCCACGGCACACTGGCATCATTTGCAAACCCAAATTCACGTCCTTCTTTCGAAAGTGTCTTCGTGCCGTTCCAATAGCCAACATCATTTACATTCGGGAATGTGTGTGTGTTGGAATTATAGTAAATCAGACCCTTCGCTCCAAGCACAATAGGAAGCCAAGATTGCAACCTGAGCTCACCAACGCTTTTTGGTCTCGCATTTGCAAATTCAACTGATCTTTCACCTACAGGAGGAAGTCCACCGGGTGCACTAGTATAATTAGAACTATCTGTACTTGGGAAGGACTGCGAATAATTCCAAACATTGGCTGTCCAATGAATTTCTGGGTCGAACAGATATCTACAACCCAACTCTTTCTTTGTCACATGATCCAGATACCACTGCAAGGTTGGCTGTGTACCAACTGCGTACACCGAGATAAACTCTTCTAAATCAGAAGTTATTGGTAAAGAACTGGGGGTATGCCAACTGCCGGAAAAAAATACCGACGATATCGTTTCGAAATTTGAATGGAGCAGAATGCCGCTTCCAATTCCAGCGTAGTCTTCGGAGTCAAATCCTGTATAGCCCTTCTTCACAGTGGGCGAAGCATTCTTGTTATGCCAATTTACCGTTGTGCCTTCCCAAAACGTACGCAACATCAGGCACTGTTTTGCCTTCCAATATTCTTGTATACTCCATTCAGTTGTAACAAATCCAGTTGGCAGGCTGTTGTTCTCTCGTAACAATCTGTTCATGTACCGCATTGCACGCCAGTTCTGAAAATGAATTTCATCTCGGCCATATATTCTATGCAGCCGAGCGGATGAATCCGTATTGATATTGATAATCGTATTATCTGGACTATGGTGAAGTCTATTATACTCTTGAAGTGCAGTAAGGTACGCGTTGATTTCTACGTTTATTGCTGAATCACGTTCACCCCAAAGTAGATCGCGAGCCGCAGGAGTTTCTAACCTCAAGTAACGAACTTCAACACCTACTGCGTCTGGATCGTCCATGTATTCAACAGACATATTCAAGTGTCGTATCCGATTCGGTTGATTCGGTTCTGACGCTATGAAATCTGGAAACGGTGGGTTGTTTTGAACGCCATTATTCGAAAGTTTAGTTGTGTCTGGGTTGATGAATCTGTTGCACAGGAATTCAGCATAAATAGTAACGTCATCGTTGCCCGCAGGAATCATACCACGCGTGATGTCAAAATAGTCCAATCGGGGTATAGTCACGATAGAATCACGGAGCCGCAACCCTCGTGCAAGCCCGTTGTTTACAATCATCACAGCCGTGTCCGTTGGTTCCGGTACTCTATTGAACGTTATGTCGCCGGCGCTCCAAGTTGACGAGTCGCCCAGTTCATAATGCAATCGTATTCGCAGAACCACATCGGGGGCGTGTATTGAATCGTTAGCATACGTCCCACCATCACGCCGCAAATTCACCGCCAACAACATTCGGTTTGTGTTTTGGTCACCATACTTAGTATATTTTGCATCGGGTCCTGTAAAAAGGTCTTTTAGCCTAGTTTGCCTCATGATTGCGTTGTCCTTTTCAGGGGCTTCGAATGCAATGATGGTATTAGTGTCTGCTTGCTGCATGGTTCGAGTAATATGTAGTCTGTAAAGGCTGTCGGTTCCCCTTTTTAACTCACCGAAGTTCATTGTTCGAAATCCAAACACTCCACCAGTGGTGTCATTAACGTTTAAAATAGCCGAATCCCCAGTAGAAGTGGTGTCCCATTCCAACCAGGGTTGCCATTCCATAGATTCTCCATCAGCCCAAGAAATCTGGTCACCTTCTCTATCGTATGTAATATTATTAACTGTACTAATAAGCCGCATACCTCCAGCATCCATTGGTAAGAGATTCGCACCCTTTGCAGTATCACAAAAGCTGTCGCCACCATGAAAATAGTTGAAGCCTAGTAAACGGTTAAGTCGACTATTGGTGCCTCCCCAGTTAAAACCCCATAGTATTCTATCAGGATTGTTGAAATCGGTTTCAGTGGCAAAACCCGTAAACGGACCAAGAGCC
>JABMNI010000069.1 GCA_013204605.1 Ignavibacteria bacterium | reverse complement strand
TAGCAGGTGCGGGTGGCAGGATGCGGGTGGCAGGATGCGGGTGGCGAAGCGCGGGTAGCAAGATGCGGGTAGCGGGTGCGGGTGGCGAAGCGCGGGTAGTAGGTGCGGGTAGCAGGAGCGGGTGGCGAAGCGCGGGTAGCGGGTGCGGGTAGCAATTCGTAATTCGTAATTCGTAATTGAAAAAGTGTCACGTTTTTAGATCCGCCGCACACGGGACTGTATATCACATTATACAGAACCAAGGATCGCGATGTATGCAAAAACCCTGTCGGCCTCGCTTTATGGAATGACGGCCTTTCCAGTTGAAATTGAAACGTCGGTGGAGCTTAGTCTTCCAGCATTTCAAATTGTGGGTTTGCCCGACAGCTCCGTTAAGGAATCAAAGGAACGTGTAATGGCGGCGCTGAGAACCACGCCATACAACATTCCCCCACGTCGTATCACGGTTAATCTGGCCCCAGCCGATGTGCGGAAGGAAGGGAGCGCGTTCGACCTAGCTATTGCAATTGGTGTTTTGCAAGGACTGAATTGCATCGAGCCACTGTTTTCAACAAAGGTGGCAATGCTGGGTGAGCTTGCCTTCGACGGCTCATTGCGACTATCGAGAGGGGTGCTTCCAATTGCTATGATGTTGCGTAAGCGCGGCGTGACGCGACTGTTGCTGCCATCGCAGAATGCCGAGGAGGCTGCCGTGGTGGAAGGACTCGATATCATTCCGGTGTCGACATTGAACGAGGCCGTCGAGGTGCTGATTGGCAAACGCACGGCAAATGCTCATAGCGTTAACATCGAGGCTGTTTTTCAAAAGTCGAACGCCCACCACAATGTTGATATGCGCGATGTGCGGGGTCAAACCGGTGTGAAGCGGGCTCTGGAAGTGGCGGCCGCCGGTGGTCACAACCTTATAATGATTGGTCCGCCGGGCTCGGGCAAAACAATGCTGGCAAAAAGGTTGGCCACAATTCTTCCGCCCCTATCCATTCAGGAAGCGTTGGAGACCACAACAGTCCATTCAGTGGCCGGCCTTATTCCCGCCGGTCAGTCGTTGGTAACCCGCCGCCCGTTCAGATCGCCACATCATACAATTAGCGAAGCAGCTTTGGTAGGGGGCGGCGTGGGTACCATCCGCGCAGGCGAAATCAGCTTGGCTCATCACGGTGTTTTGTTTTTAGATGAGGTGCCGGAATTTCAGCGGAACGTTTTGGAAGTTCTGCGTCAGCCCCTTGAAGAAAAAAAAATTAGGCTGTCACGTACGAAAATGAATGTGGAGTTTCCGGCAAATTTTATGATGGTGTGTTCGATGAATCCGTGTCCGTGTGGACACTACGGCAGCTCGGTGCATGCGTGTACGTGTTCGCCAATCGAGACGCAACGATATATGTCGAAAATTTCGGGACCGCTGCTCGACCGAATAGATATTCATATCGACGTGCCGGCGGTGAGAACGGAGGAACTTCAGAGTGTCGTGCAGGGTGAGGGATCGGAGGAAATGCGGAAACGCGTTGTGCACGCTCGCGACGTACAAATAAGCCGATTTGAAGGCAGTAAGGTTGTCTTCAAAAATGCCGATATGAATGTCAAGGATTTAGAACAGTGGTGCAAACTGGATGAAGCCAGCTCGCTGCTCTTACGCAATGCGATGGACAGATTGGGTTTGTCGGCACGAGCATACGATAGAATACTCAAGGTAGGCCGAACCATTGCCGATATGGAAGGTTCGGTTAACATTGAATCTGCGCATCTTGCTGAGGCTATTCAATATCGAAGTCTGGATAGGTCCTTTTGGAATGGGTAAGGGGCTTTCCAAAATTCAAATTGAGCACCATTTTGAGGGCAAGGCGCTATCTGGCAATCAACATCATGTGGTAATGAAAATGACTCGCCATAAATGTACTCGTTACTTTCACCACCCACCCAAGCAAAATGGCGCCGTTCTGCATGGTCCGTTGCCCCATCGTGATCTTTCGAGGTAGGTGCCCTTTGCATAGTCTTGAACAGAGAGTCTGATCTCCGAAGTATAAAGTCCACTCCAGGTGTAGATCAATTCGCCCAACATCGATACAATTTCAATGCTCACAACGCTGCTCTTTCTATGGTTCTCATGTGGTTCGATTGAGATAGTGGTATTCGCTGGGTTGGGATAAACGAGGGGTCCTGTATTCAAGCCTGTCTCTAGACTTTTTTCGTGCGTGCCAATTCCATGACCATGATTAAAGGGGAGGAAGGAATGCGCCGCTATCCTCGTGTCCATGTTCTGCGCAATACCGCTAATTGAGTCATTGAGTTGTTAGCATTCAATCATTGGCATTCAATCATTGGCATTGAAGTATTGGCATTCTCACATGTCCACATTCTCACATTGGACTTAGTGCCAATCACCGTCACGTGCCACTCCATGGGTAGGGCGAGGTATGTTTCGCCCCTGATAATTTACTCTGCCACCGTAACACCACGTACCACCCTGCCACTTTCTATTTCCAGCACCCAGGCTATTACAACACTTGGGTGGACGTTACTCTGTGTGACGCTCAATTCGTTGGTGCTTTCAAGTTGTGTCTTCCGTTTAAATAGCACCCTTCCATACAGATCGTACAACTGCAACGTTGCCAACCTGCCAACATCTTGTTCTGTTATTCCCGACACGATAATCTGGTCTTGCCGATACCGAATCGTAATGCCGTTTGGTTGCTGGTTCTCCTCAGCCACGCCCACCAGCGGATCACCAACAAACCTGTTTCCAAACCAGATGCCTATTACTTCGTTGCGTTGCCAAGAATGGTAATACTCAACCTCGGCTACTACTCCCAACGAGTCCGCAAGGTAGTAATATTGTGTTGGTACAATTGAATCTTCAAAGTCTGAAAGCCTAAGAAAAACTTTACATACCCTGTTCTTACCAAGCGCATAGTACGGATAGAGTCCAATGTATTGCATGTAGATTGCATTACTATCTGGTGTGCCTCCTATTAGGCGAATAGCTCCAACCGTGTCGCAAAGGTGGTAAAGAGGATATGGACTTGCATCACCTGGGAATACCCTACCGTCTCTTGTAATTCGATAGTACTCACTTACTTCATTCTTGTAGTTTAAGTATATATACTTTACACCGTTTACGTCGGTTAATTCTCTAGCTAGCTCAAAAGTACCCGTCGAAGTCACCTTTGCTTGCCCATTTACTATGCCGCCATACATGACTTGTCTTAATGAATCAGCATAGAACGTCCAATCACATTGGGCGGTGGCGTTGCTTTTTATCGCAAATATGAACAGCATCGTGGCAATCAGTTGGAATACGTGTCTACACCAAGGCTTAGTGATTTGTGTGACATTCTCAAACAATGCTATAGTATCTGGTAGTTTCCGTTTCATGGTTGTGCTCCTGTAATTTTTAATAGATGATTACAGGAACCCTAATGATTCCCTGTGTAGTGATTATTGAAGTGCTGTAAACGCCGCAGGGTAGGCCATTCAACCTTAGGTGGATAGAGGCTTTGCCATTTGAATTCGTAGAGCGGTGCGTTACCAGATATCCTCTTCCCATAGCATCTGACAATTCATAGTCTTGCGCTGTTGGTATTGTTCCTTCAACTTCGATTGTCACCTCTTCCCTTGTTGGTTGTGGGTAAACAGTTGGCGATAATGCGGCTTCTTGCACTGGTTCTTGAGTAGATCCAAAGGACATTTTCTGTTGGGTGTCGGGGCAACTTAATACGCTGCATTCTTTCACGCCATCTACAGAGTTGCACGATACATTCCCTGATACATCAACGCTAAACACGTTAATCAGTCTTGTTGCATAACCCTCGTTAGCTATTACGGTAATATTGATAGACGCTGAGGTGGCTGTCGTTGCTGCTGTTACTGGCGCATCTCCTCCGGTAATTAAAAAGTGATCGAAGTCAGCGTCTGCTACGGTAGCCGCCCACTCTATGAGTATGGTTGTCGTGCAGGAATAGTTGTATGCTACTACAGGATTGGGTATTTCAGTTGTTGGTACCGTGGTAGATGTTACGCGTGCCGGAGGTATGATATCTACGTTGTTGTTGGCAATGCGAACTTGGAGCACTCCGTTTGTTTCCGATACAATTCTAAATGATGTTTCTGTGCTGACAGCAACATTCGGAATTATATTTCTGTTTGCATAGGTATTGCTGGGATTGGTGGTAGGTCCCCACACCCCGCTGGTGCACATGGTGTGTTGGTCTCCAGAATATTTTCCAGAAAAATGATTCTCCTCTGTGTAACCCTGAGCATTGTTAGCATTTATCAATATGATGGGGTGAAGTCTCTTATCTGCTTTACCTGCTGGCTGGGGTATTGGCGTTACGACATCAACTATTTCACTGCGTGTGTATCCCGTTTGAGGATTTACTGTCCCCCGTGTAAAGGCCGGAACATTGGCATTCCACTCCAGCTTGGGTACTACATGGGCTACCGTCCAATCGAAAGAGCCTGTTGCCGATTGCAAGGACTGTAGGTAATCGTTATGGTACAGAACATAAAGCCCTTTTACATCATTGCGTATGTTATCGTAGCTTGAAGCAAAATCGTACGGACTCACCATTTGGTGATTTTCTAGAAAGTACCAGCGGTTCTGGGTGGCATCGATCTCTATGGCTACGGCATCACCCGTGGTATAGAGATCTCCAAGGGTCTCGGTGAAATCAACCACCTGATTTTTGTAGACAAACGTTGGTTGAATCCACCCTAACTCTGCCATTTCGAAAGCTGTGGGTGCGTAGGAGCGGTGGTCGGAGTTGGATATCATACTCCAAGGACCGCCATAGAAATGCGTACCGGATAACAGGTGGTGGGCCACTTCATGAACCAGACCACGGAAGTTGCCCTCGCGTACACCAGTTGAGCGGTACAATGGTGTTTGATCAAGGAAGTTCTTAAACCAGATACTACTACCAGAAGCAATGCCGGTGCGCCCAAAGGAAATCTGAATCTTGTGTCCATCATTTAATGGTATAACTGCCTCGTTACCATCCCACCGTAAATGTGCTCTGGTGGGTTCATTCCACCTAGAGACACCTTCGAGGTAAGTCCGTACGTTTTGTGGAAGTTGGTCTCTCGCAATATTCCTCCAACAAATAATAACAAGATCAACGAACTTCTCATTGGGTACTGGGTCCGGCTGATAGCCATGCTGGTAGTCTGCCGTAGTTGTCCAGTTATCATACGTAGCATAGGTTCTGCCTGGTGGTAGCTGTAAACCTGGAATGCCGGGCAAGCCATTGAACAGTATGTTCAGACCATTATTCAGCGTCATGCCGGCTACAGGATTGTTAGGTCCTGTGTACGTCCGCATCTCTTCTCGCGTAAATGGAAACACCTGGTGCACTACATCTCCGTACACCTTTAGTCTGTCAGCTTCGGGCGCATTCTGAGACATCTTGTAGAAGTATTCTGAAAGTGAACCTGGGACAAACGTAAAGGGTACATTTGGGGCATGTTGGTCGATTGAAGTAACCAGCATTTCAGGATTCTGTACCCACACCGGTGCAGGCTGTGGCGCACCATTTGGATTCAGTGGCCACTCTGCATTATTAGGGTCAAAATCATCATCAGGGAACTGCACCATTACGATTAACACCTTAAGTACTCCGTGAGAGGTGATATGCATCCCATCACCGTGGAAGGCTGTCGGGTTGATTAGTTGATGTGGAGCGTTGGGAGGAGCACATCCATCTTCTGTGATAGACGCTGGTAATTGCGCTAAGGTAGACTGTGTAAATAAAGACCACAATAAAAGGACAAGCAGATGACGTGAATTCCCAAGCCATTGCCGCCGGGCAATTCTGACAATTCTACATAAACTTAAGTAGCAGGCTCTCTTGGCGACTCTTGGCGACTCTTGGCGACAAACAACCTGTCTAAAGTACTCATTGTCAACTCCTATTGTTTAAAGTTATACACTGAACACATCAACTTACGAACTCTGTGTTGGTTACAAGGTGCATTTCTAACATCCTTGATTTCCGAATCTATACACTTGTTTCATCTGCTGAATCATCCAGATGCCGCTCAGGCCACCATGAGCGAAGTCTTTTTAATATGTGTGGTTCGTGGCTATCCGGCTTATAAAAGCATACGTTGGTAGTTCCATCCGGGAAGTACGAAGTGTGAACGAAGTGTTGTTCAGCACTGTGAGGATATTGATATCCACTGCCGTACCCTTCGTTCTTCATGAGTTGAGTGGGTGCATTGCGCATATGCATTGGCACTGTGAGATTAGCACCCTGACGCACGGCCTCTAACGCCGCATCTATAGCAACATACGATGCGTTCGATTTTACACTCGTTGCTAAATACGTTACACATTGAGAAAGAACAATGCGTCCTTCCGGCATTCCAATTCTCTCGATAGCTTGAAACGTGGATACAGCTAGCGTTAACGCCGTAGGGTTGGCGTTGCCAACATCTTCAGATGCAAATACGATGAGTCTACGTGCGATGAATGTGGGATCTTCTCCAGATTCTATCATGATGGCTAGGTACAGCAACGCCGCATCAGGATCGGAGCCGCGCATGGACTTGATAAGTGCCGATGAAACGTTGTAATGCGACTCTCCGGCTTTATCGTATGCGACAACTCTTTGTTGTGCGGCTTGTTCTATTTCTGCCTTGCCCAGAATCAATCCGCCGTCGGGATTTGATTCACTAAGCAGGAAAGCCCCCTCAAGAATATTCAGCGCGGTTCGAGCATCGCCCCCGGATATCCGAACGATGGATGGAATATCGATCTCAGCTATGGACACACTCGATAGAATAGGGTCTGACTGCACAGCATGCTGAATCAGCGTTGTTATATCTGCATCGTCGAGTGAATGCAAACGGAACACTACGCACCTACTTAGTAACGCTGCATTTACTTCGAAGGATGGATTCTCTGTTGTTGCGCCAATTAGCAAAATCGTTCCGCTCTCAACGGCATGCAAAAGCGCATCTTGCTGTGACTTGTTGAAGCGGTGGATCTCGTCGATAAAAACAATGTGTTGGGTTCCGGTACGCGCTGATATTTCAGCTTTGTGAATTATCTCTCGAAGCTCCTTCACTCCGGTTTCCACAGCGCTGATGCGTTGGAAGGGCGAATCCAACGTGTTTGCAATTACGCGTGCTAGTGAGGTTTTTCCAGTGCCCGGTGGACCCCACAATATCATGGATCGAAGACGACCCTTGTGGATCATTTTGCCCAGCGGACCATGTTCGCCAACCAGGTGTTGTTGCCCAACCAGGTCGCCCAAATTTTTGGGTCGGATACGCTCCGCTAACGGAAAAAATTTCTCGCGTTCCTGGGTTTCTATATCGTCGAACAGTCCAGCCATCGTAGTTTTATGAAATATGAAACAGTACTCAATCTACAGTTTTGTTTTCGGAATTGCTTTTTGTGCAGTATGCGGGTTGGTGAATCCAGTAGATTCTTTTGGTCAGTCGTCCAAACGCGTCATATTCCAGCACTACTATCACTCAATGCAAACCGACGATACGCTGAGCGACATTGCACTACATTCTGTGGGCGGAACCACAAAGCCCCCTACCATTACTCGTGCGCCACGAAGGCTGCGATTGTTGGGAAGGTTCGGTGATTCAGATACGTTGCGCTACGTGATTCCAATCAGTATGCAGCAGAAGCGGATTACTGTTGATGCGGCCTTTCACATTATAGGATCGTGGGACGGCACCGTGGACGACGACCGGTTTGAGATTACGGTAAACCGAAAGCTCGTTTTTTCGGAATCGTTTTCGAATACCACGTACCGTCAGTCGTTTCCCGGTAGTGAAAAGAGCCGCACCTATCCGTCACGTACGGGTGCCCGAAATAAAAACATGCTGGGCTATAGGTTTGTTGAGCCTGGGATTTACGATGGTCCACTGGATGCGACGTATGAGATTGAACGCTCAATTACAAACACTGATAGTGTGGTGGTGGTGGATGTGTATGCAAAATTGAAGGATGTAAAGCCGGGCTTAGAAAATGAGAGTTGGGGAATGGAGCATTTGATTGTCTCTGTTGACTACGAGTTACCGCCATCAATTACGCCTACTAGGGTACCGTTGCGGATTATAGATAAGGAGATAATTGAATTCGAGGGATCGGATGATCGCGCTGTGGCCGGGTTTAAACAAGATGAGGATTTTCCGGGTTTGGTAGGGGGCTTGCCGGTCCCGCTAGATGTACATGCGCGAGTAATACAAACGCGGTGTACGAGTTGTGGCGATGTGTGTTTGCTGTACACCTATACGTTATACACAGATGGTTGGGTAAATGTGTGGAATAATCGCGAGGCTCGCGGTGAATCTACGTGGTGGGGTCAGTTCACAAAGGATGAACTCGATAGTGTATGTGCTATGGTAGATAGCTGCTTAGCTCTTACAATGCAAAAAGAGTATGCTACGTCAGACGACTCCGGTGAACACGGAACAACTGCACATTGTCAACTATTACTGCGCAACTTCCATACGGAGGAAACCGTTAGTGTAGATTCCGGCGAACCTCCTGAACTTAGCTTTCTCATGCAGTACATGATGACAACGCTCAAAAAGCACAGATGGTTCCCAATCCCCTATTGATTTATTTGGATCACTTATGCTCAAAATTTGGGCCTCTACAATTATGTGTTTGGCCACCACCACTCTGTGCCTGCTGTGCTTCGTTGGCTCGGCCGTAGCGCAGTTTGCGGATACAGATAATGAAGGTTCGGTGCCGATCACAATGGATGATCGAATCATCGACCAGATAAAGCACAACTATCTGCCAATACAATTTGGTGGAGGTTTAATGTTTTCAAATTCACAAGATTCGCTGCGGAGTGCGCTAAACAACATTAAGGCACCAACGTATGGAATTGGCTTTAACGCGTACGCTGCGTATAACTTCGATCCATTCCCCGTTTTAGTTGGAGCCGAAGCCGGCGTATCGTTCAATGGTCAGTCTAGCCAGCTTTATGTTGTGCCAAGTACTTCCGGCCGGATAGACTCCGTGAATTATACGGCTTCAAACACTCAAATTCCTGTTACACTTTTTGTCCGTTCACAAGCCAACCTCGAGACCTGGATGTTCCCATATGCGGAATTGTTAGGGGGCTTTCGGGTATATAATTCCAGACTCAATATTGAACGCAGGAATCTCTACGTTCAGGATTCGAAGAGCAACACCGAAACTGATATTTCGTGGACGTATGGCGTTGGAGTGGGGATGATGTTTAAACTTGTTGACTTTATCGACCTTCCTAATACGCTACAACGACTTTTGATAGACGCTAAAATGCGTTACATTCTCGGTTCAGCCGTCAACATTCACAGGTTTGAAATTGTTTCAGACGAATCAGTCAGAACGTACAATCAATACGTGCCACAACCAAGCCTAGTTGAATTCACTATCGGTTTCACAATTCAATTTTAATATTGCCATTTGGAGTTTATATAATGAAACAATTCACAAAACTAGCCCTCCTAATTGTTGTGGTAACAGGCGTAGCCTTAGTTACCCCTTCGTGCAAGAACGTGCAGGATAATCAAAACGACCTTCGCTCAACCAAGGAGCGTGAGCTCACCGCGGGTATTGTGCGCCGGGAAATAACAAAGGGAATGTCGGGCGCCGAAGTGATTGAAGCCCTAGGTTCGCCCAACATCACCACGCGCGACGAGCAAGATCGCGAAACGTTTGTGTACGATAAGATTGCAACCGAAGCCTCGTATTCGAATAGCCAAAACAGTTTGTTTTTAATATTAGGGGGCTTCTCCAATCAGTCTGGTGCTACCAGCACCACGCAACGAACTCTGACAGTTGTTATTAAATTCAACGCTGCAGGAAAAGTTGATTCGTATACATACCATCAAAGTAAATTCTGATGAAAGCACTAACCACAACAGCTTGGCTATCTGGAATAATGCTGATGATTTCAGCTTGTACCGTTGTAAATCAACGTGCACCAATTCCAACGCCCAAAACTCAGTTGCAGATTCGCGAACTTCAAACACGTGAGTTCGATACTAATGATGTGAAATTGATTTTGAAAGCCGTACTTAACGTGCTCCAAGATGACGACTTTGTAGTGAAGAATGCGGTTCCCGATCTTGGATTGCTTACGGCTACAAAGGAGTTACAACTAACTGATCGAAAGTCTTCTGGTACAAGAACTACTACAAATAGTTCCAACTCCACAGACTATTGGTTGGATGTGCTTGATAGAATGTTTGGTAAAACTTCTCGCACACACTCGCATTCGAATTCACAAACGGTTCAAGAGCGCTTCAATAAATTCAAAATGGTCGAGGTGAGTATTAATATCTCAGAAATTGGATCGCGCTGCAAGGTGCGGGCAAATTTCCAAGCCAAAATTTTGGACAATCAAGGTGAACCTGTTGAGGTATATACAATTGATGATCCTAAATTCTATCAGGATTTCTTCGTTAAAGTAGACAAAGGTATATTTATCCAGAAACAGGGTTTTTGATTAATGAGATACCCAATAATTCTGCTTGCGCTGGTATTCACTTCCGTTGCCACGTATGGTCAGAAGTTCATTGAAACCGTAAAAACCGGCAATCTGAAAAGCGTTAACAAGCTTCTTCAGAACAAGGCCACGAATATTAATGAGACCGACGCAGAGGGGTTGACGGGTCTCATGGTTTCTGCAATTGTGGGTGATAGTTTAATGATGGATTTATTGTTGTCATTCAAAGCCAATCCCGATTTAGTAACAAAGACTGGAATGACGGCACTTCACGCCGCAGCGTTCCATACTCGAGAAAATCTAATTTCACGACTTCTGATTGCCGGTGCAAACCCTAACATTCGAGATTCGCGCGGTAGAACGCCTCTCAACGTGGCTGCGGAAATGGGAGTTAATAATAGCGTCACCTATTTGATAGCCGGCGGTGCTAACATGGAGATTAAGGACAAGAACGGAAACACCCCACTTATGATAGCCTGCGGAAAACGTCACATAAATGTCGTGGGTGAGTTGCTTGATAAGGGGGCTGACCCAAACACCCGCGATATTTATGGTAGAACTCCGCTGATGTTGCTCAGCATGCATGGTGAAGTTGACATGATAAAGTTGCTTTTAGTTTTCAAACCTGAATTGGAATCGATCGATTTGAATTTGAAAACAGCAATGAAATATGCTAGTGAAAATCGTAAATTTCATGTAATTACGACGTTAAAAGAAGCTGGCGCTAAGCGCTAGATAGCCCCCTTCCCAAAGTCTATTTTATTTTTTTTACTTTGTGGGATAGTTATTTAATATCATGGAGTTGTTTTTATATGTTTCGCAATGATTCGGGTAGTAGAAAAATTGGTGTGTTTATAGACGGAAACTTTTTTATCCAAGTAAATAGTTTTTACGCCTTTCACCACAAGTGTCGTAATCGTATTAATGTTCGCGGTCTGTTTGACTTTATTGAACGAACCATTTCGGAAAAAGAGAACACGCCACTTGAACGAACAAAGATTGTTGAAAGTCATTTTTTTAGAATGCGCGTTTCTGCGAACGAAGCGCAAAACCGAGGCAATCTGTTGTACTATGATAGAGTGCTAGAAGATGTGTTGAGTTGGCAGGCTATTACCACGCACTTCCTTCCAATGAAATTCGGTACGAATAAGAATGAGGTAAAACCTATTGATGTGGCAATAGCCTTGGAGGCTTACGAGCAGGCAACTTTGAAGGAGCTGGATGTTGTTGTGTTAATAGCTTCCGACGTTACGTTTACACCACTTGTGCGGAAGTTGAACACGTTGGGTGCAAGAGTAATGTTGCTCACTTGGGCCTTTGAGTATACAGACCGAGACGGCATGAATTTTTCTCAGGGTCTTTGGCCGGAGCTACTAAAAGAATGTAGCTACCCGATGCTGATGCACGAACTGATTGACGCCGGCTTAGAAGAGAACGATCCAAAAATCAAGTCGTTGTTTGTGAGGACTAACGCTACTTCCAAATTCGATGACGCTAAATTCGATGACGCAGAATTGAATGGAGATCAGCTTGAGAGTGAAGTGTTCTTATTAAAGAACAACTACGGCTTCATTCGCCACCAACCTGCTAACCTTTTCTTTCATCAGTCCGATTTGGTTGAGACATCGTTCGACGATATTCAAATTGGCGATCCGGTTCAGTTTTCAATTGGACTCAATTCCAATGGCGACGAAGTGGCGAAGAACGTGCGAATAGTTATCTAGGTATTGTCCGCATGTTTACATCAAAATTTCCCGAGATGGGCACCACGATATTTTCTGAGATGTCGCAACTTGCCAACACCGTTGGAGCTGTGAATTTATCGCAGGGATTCCCCGATTACTCTCCCGATCCGATTTTGTTTGAATGTGTTGCTCAGGCAATGAAGTCTGGTTACAATCAATACGCGCCCATGCCCGGAATGCCGGCGTTACGAAATGCAGTTGCTGAGAAGTATACACAAGTGTTTTTAAAACAGCACGGCAATTCTACAGATGTTATTCCACCCAACGCGGATACTGAGATAACCATTACACCTGGTGGAACTGTTGCACTGTATACTGCGATTGCTACTGTGGTGAAACCTGGCGACGAAGTAATTATTTTTTCGCCAGCGTACGATAGTTATGGTCCAGCAGTTATAGCAAACGGCGGTGTACCTGTTTATGCGCACCTACTCTTCCCCAACTACATGCCAGACTGGGATGAAGTACATGCGCTAACCACTTCTCGCACTGTGCTGATTATCATCAACACTCCGCACAATCCTACCGGAACCGTTTGGGATGCCGCGCAATACACTGCACTCGAGGAATACTGCAATAAGCACAACGTAAATGTGTTGAGCGATGAAGTGTATGAGCTTATCACGTTCGATGGCGTCCGCCACATCTCTGTGCTTTCAATTCCCGGACTCCGCCACCGCGCCTTCGTTGTAACATCCTTTGGAAAAACCTTCCACATCACCGGATGGAAAATTGGGGTCTGCATAGCCCCCTCCCACCTTACGGCAGAGTTCCGCAAGGTCCACCAATTCTTAACATTTTCTGTTAACACGCCAATGCAAGTTGGATTGGCCAACTACATGTTGAATGCGGAAACGTATCTGGGGTTGTCGGAATTTTTCCAGCGTAAGCGAGATTATTTTAGGGGGCTTATTGGTTCAACGCGGTTCACGGTGTTGCCTTGTAAGGGTACGTATTTTCAGCTCTTGGGGTACGCTAATGTGTCGGACGAAACAGATGTCAACTTCGCAAAACGATTAACTACCGAACATGGAGTGGCCGCCATTCCGCTATCGCCATTCATCCCGGGAAATGTGTCACAACCAGTGTTACGATTTTGTTTTGCAAAAGAAAACTCGACTCTAGAGCTAGCAGCTGAAAAGTTAGCCCGCGTATAATTGCTGCGTTACTCGCCCGGCACCACATCTACTCGCACACCGGCAGAGAGATCGGAATACTCGTTAATACACTGTTGAACTTCTTCCAATGTGCATCTATCGAAGCGCAAAAGCAAGTCATTAATCAGAGTTCCGTTCTTAAAAAACGTTTCGTGAAAAGCCACCGAGTCTGCTATTCCACTCGCCTTTTGAAACTCAGATGCAATTGACGACTTGAGTTTATTAATGGCCTTGGTGTGATCTTGTTTTGAGTATTCGTAACTCTTTATTGCTATCTGAAGTTCATCGACCAATACATCCGGCGTCACTTCTGGGTTGGCGGCATAAGCATAGAAACATACCTGTGATGTTTGCGCTCGCTTGTCCATGAACACACTGGCCGCTGAAGCAATCCTTTTCTCTCTTATCATGTGCTGGTGTATGGGCGAGTTTCTACCGGAACCTAACGCTATGCAGGCAAGCTCGGCAGCAAACATCTTTTCAGTTAGCATCGATGGGGCATGGACCCCAATAAACGCCGCACTCATTGGTACCGCATCAGTAATCTCAACGTGCCGAGAATAAAGGCGCATAGAATCGTTATAGTTGGTTCTGGTGTTGACCGAAGTTTCTGATTGGATACTTCCGAAATATTTTTCCGCCATCTGGTATGCTGCATCAACTGCTATATCGCCTGCAATGCACAGCACAGCATTTTGCGGATTATAGAAACGCTTAAAAAAATCCTCAGCATCGGAGAGTCTTACCCCTGCCACATCTTCGTGACTGCCATATACATCCCATGAGTACGAACATTCCGGAGTGAATGAATTTTCCGCCATTACGAACCGCCACTTTGCATACGGCTGGTTTTCAACGTTTTGCTTCATCTCTTCCAACACCACACTGATCTGTGTGTCTAAATGTTCCTGCTTGATGTTGAAACCACGCATGCGTTCAGATTCTAACCACAGTCCCAATTCTATTTGATGGGCAGGCAGACTAATAAAGTAGTTCGTGAAATCATGCGTTGTGTACGCATTGTTCGAGCCCCCTGCCTTAGTGCAATACGTATCATACTGCTTTGCCATTCCAGTAGAGGTATTGTCGAACATCAGATGCTCAAACAAATGCGCTAAACCGGATTTACCATGATGTTCGTCGTGCGATCCAACCTTATACATTACATCGACAGTAACAACGGGTGCTTCATTTTTTGGACAAACTACAACGGTTAAACCGTTGCTGAGAGATGTTTTGTGAACGGGTACTAGTTGCATGCGTGTCCGGGTTACCAATCAAAAGTGAGGTTGATGATCGAATTCAGTGGCTTGTTAAACGAATTCAGTCGTAAAAATAAGCAACTTGGTCAAGGGGCTTTCTGTGAATGTCGGGGACGGTGGCATTGGCCGACGGATAGCCGACGGGAATTAACACAAACGGTCGTTCATTTTCCGGACGATTGAGTATGGTTCGCATGAAGTTCATAGGAGATGGGGTATGCGTAAGCGCTACCAAGCCTGCATTGTGAATTGCGGCAAGTAAAAACCCAACAGCAATACCCACTGACTCGTGAGAATAATAGGTCTGACCCCTACTACCGTCATTTTTCAACTCGTAAGCTTTTCTAAACACGACGATTACCCAGGGTGCAATTTCAATAAACGGCTTATGCCAATCTGTTCCCAAAGGCGCGAGATCAGCCAGCCATTCAGCGCTCATTCTACCGTCGTAGCTCAATCTTTCTTCCTCTTCAGCGGCTTGTTTAATAGCCGTCTTGAGGTCTTTATTTCTCACCACGCAAAACGTCCATGGTTGCTTATGCGCACCACTGGGTGCCGTTGCTGCGGTAAGAATCAATCGTTCTATAACCTCACGGGGCACATTGCGGTTAGAAAAGTCCCGAACGGAGCGCCTTTCTGCCATAAATTCATAGAATTCTACCGATTTGTCAGCCACCTGATTTAAAGAAATTTCATTTCTTTGGTACGGAATAAACGGAAAGCTCATATATGTAGCCTATTTTTGTGTCTTGTTACAACAATACAACATGAAGCACCTACATTTATTAGAAAAGTTGTTAGCAATAGACTCTCCAAGCGGATTTACGGGGAAAGCTGAAGAGTTTATTATAAGCACATTAAAATCAATGGGTTACGAGCCTCGTGTATCCAATAAGGGTGCAGTAATTTGTTCTTTGGGAGACTCTCCCACGGTTGGAATTGCTGCTCATACTGATACGTTGGGTGCAGTTGTTAGCGGCGTTAATTCCAATGGAACCTTGAAATTTTCACTTCTGGGTGGCCCCCTACTGCCTTCTTTTGAGGGTTCGTATGTGAGAATTCATACGCGGAAGGGAAAGATTTACGCGGGAACGTTGTTACTGAATAATCCCTCGGTTCACGCTAATAAACTGAGTGGAAAGACCGAAAGAACGACCGATGAAATGCATATCCGAGTGGATGAGTTGGTTGAAAATGCCGACGATGTGAAGGGTTTAGGGATTGGCACTGGGGATATTGTTGCCTTCGACACTAAGTATCAAGCCTTAGAAAATGGTTTTATTAAAAGTCATTTTTTAGACAATAAGGCCGGCTGTTTTGTTTTGTTCCTCATCGCGCTTCAGGTGAAAGAGCTTGGAATATCGCCTCCGGTAGAGCTTTTCTTTTCGAATTACGAAGAGGTTGGCCATGGCGGCGCAACGGGCTATTCCAGTCTTTTGACTGATTTATTGGTTATTGACATGGGTGTTATTGGCGACCAGTTGGATGGTCGGGAAACTCTTTGTTCTATCTGCGCTAAGGACTCGGGAGGTCCGTACGACTACAATTTTCGTAAAACTCTCGTCGAGCTAGCTGAATTGAATTCTATCCCGCATGCTGTTGATGTGTATCCGTTTTACAGTTCCGATGGCACCGCCGCATGGCGCGCTGGTTTAGATGCACGCGTGGCCTTAATTGGGCCCGGTGTAGCTGCATCACACGGTATGGAGCGCACACACGTGGCAGGAATTCAAGCTACTGTCGATTTAAGTATGGCATTTATCAAACATCATTTTAATTAATTCGTCAACGTAGGGCTATCCCTCAACGAAAAGGACTCAAAACATGGCAAAAACGAACGCCATCGGTATTGACGCTAGAAAAGCCACTAATGTGGCTGCTGAGCTCAATGAATTATTAGCTAATTACGAAGTATTTTATCAAAACCTACGGGGTTTTCACTGGAACATTAGGGGTGAGAAATTCTTCGAACTTCACGCAAAATTTGAAGAGTTGTATTTAAACATTCAAGTTAAAATTGATGAAGTTGCAGAACGCATTCTAACGCTTGGGGCTACTCCTGCACACACCTTTGCTTCATTCCAAGAGATAAGCTCAGTTAAACCTGCCGAGAATATCAAAGAGGGTAAGAGGGCTGTTCAACGCATTCTTTCCGGCTTTACTAGTATTTTGTTATTACAACGTGAATTGTTGGAGTTAACAAACGAGTCAGGTGATATTGGAACAAACACGATGATGGCTAATTACATAACTGAACAAGAAAAAATTGTTTGGATGTACACAGCATACATCGGGTAAATTGTTGTTTGGATTGCACTTACAAACATTACCCACAATGTTATTACCAAAAGGTAAAATTCATGGGTAAAAGGTCTTTATAAATCGCCATCTAGTACAGTTCACATCATTATCAACAAATAGATGTGAATTGTTAATACAACAATCCGTGTTCTGACCCCACAATTATCCACGTGTTATACGGTGGATATGTTGAAAATCTAAAGACCTTATTTATTAAGCAGTTGTTATTGAGATTACATCAAAATGGGAACTGCTTTTTCTGTTTTCCACATTGTTATTACTACAGTTAATCTTAAACCTTTTAAAAGAGAATACATTAATAATACTCTGAAGGAAATAAGAAGCGCATTTTGATTTGCGATATAAATACCAGAGATTTACAGCGTTGTGAAACCGCAGTACGAAACCAGACAATCCGGAATAGCCACCGTACCATCTGCCTGCTGATACTGCTCTAACAACGCTACCATAATTCTGGATGTTGCTATCCCGCTACCGTTCAAGGTGTGCAAGAATTCTGGCTTTGATGACGGTGTTTCTTTGTAACGGATGTTAGCCCTGCGGGCTTGGAATGATTCGAAGTTAGTGCAAGAGCTTACCTCTAGCCACTTTTGCTCGAACGGTGCCCAAACCTCGATGTCGTAGGTTTTTGCGCCACCAAACGTCATATCGCCGGTGCAGAGTGAAAGTACTCTGTAGGTGAGACCCAAGGCTTTGATTAACTGTTCCACGTTCCCAATAAGTAGTTCCAGTTCGTTGTAAGATTCATCAGGCCTGGTAAATTTCACAAGTTCGACCTTGTTGAATTGGTGCACGCGCAAGAATCCTCGGGTGTCCTTGCCATGACTTCCGGCTTCGCGCCTAAAACATGCAGAATACCCCGCATACTTTACTGGTAAATCTTCGCCGTTTAGAATTTCATCTCTATGAAAATTGGTAATTGTTACCTCGGCCGTGGGAATGAGATATAGGTCATCGCGCTCTATGAAATACATATCGTCGGCACTTTTAGGAAGTTGAGCTGTACCTAGTAATGAAGCTGAGTTTGCTACAAAAGGTGACATAATTTCAGTGTACCCGTGCTTGTCGACATTGGTGTCCAAAAAGAAATTAATCAAAGCACGTTCTAGTTTAGCCCCTTTACCAACATAAAAACCGAAACCGGAACCGGTTACCTTGGCACCGCGTTCAAAATCTAGAACGTTTAGTTTAGCCCCTATTTCTAGGTGATCCACTCGACGTGCTCGGTCATCGCACGTTCCAACTCTGCGAACTTCCACGTTGTCTGCAGCAGTTTTTCCAACAGGTACAGACGGGTGCGCCATATTGGGAATCCACAAGAGAATTTCGTGGATTTTTTCTTCAATCGACCGTAGTTGCTCGTCTAAAACCTTTATTTCATCGCCTACATCGCGCATGGATGCAATCAACTCACTGGCGTCGGAGCCATTTTTTTTAAGTACAGAAATTTCTTGCGAAACTGTATTGCGTCGGTTTTTTAAAGCGTCGTTTTCTTGAATCAAAGCTCTACGCTTTTCATCTAAAACAACAATCTTCTCAAATTCATCGATGGCCGCATTTTTGTCAATGCAATTCTGGCGGACTTGGTTGATGTTATCAACCACAAATTTTAGATCTAACATTTAATGCGGGGAGTGATAATAAAGCCCAAAAATACCACAATCTCACCTACGCATCTTGTTGGCCTTAGCTATTTTCACAAATGGATAGAACGATGAAAGCACGCTCCATATAAGTCCTTCTACCCCATTTAACACATGCAGTTTGAATATATAGTGTCGGAAAAACTCAAATGGAATACGCAGCGCCCCTATTACTACTGACCTATTCTTACCCCGCGCAGTTTGTTGTTCCGCCGCTAATGTTGTGTAGTTATTGAATTTGTTCAGATACTGCTCAATAGATACATAACTGAAATGCAGCAGTTCGTTTTTAAGAGTTCCTATAGTACCATCTACCACAACACGCTCATGGACAACGTGAGTAGAAAAAGCACCACGTTCATGTAGAAAGAGTCTTACTGGATAGTCTACTGAGTTTGTGCCGTAGGTAAACTTTCTGCCTAGAAAAAAAAATCTGCGTGGAATCCTGTAGGCAGAAAATGGTACATCAACGTGTCGAATTATTTTTTGAATTTCTGCACGTAACTCTTTGGTAACAACCTCATCTGCATCGATTGAAAGAATCCATTCGTGTGTTGCCAACGAACATGCAAACTGCTTTTGCTTGCCAAATCCTTCAAACTCATTCGATACCACTCTTGCACCATATTCTGCAGCAAGTTGAAGAGTCTTATCTGTGCTGCCAGAGTCTACAACAATCACTTCATCGCACCACGAAGCCCCCTTCAAACACTTTTCAATGTTGTACTCTTCATTCCTGGTAATAATTACGCAACTAATTTTCATAAATAGGTAAATCCGTAACTTTAGGGCCGTTTAGTGTATATGTAAAAGGTGCTTAACGTATTTGCTGAGTGGCAATATCGCCTATAAATTTGAAAAGAAGTTTGATTAGTTAGAAAGCAAGGTATTAAATGAAGTATTTGATTACGATTTTATTGATTGCGTCGGCAGTTATTGTTAGTGCGCAGCATAATAGCATTGATTATGTTTCCCCGGCAGCGGGATCGAAGTACGTTTCACCTAACACGACAATAGTCCTTCGGACAAAGCATAGAGCACCTATATTTAGTGAAAGCGAAACTGGTTCATTCACAACGGTAACGGGGTCAATATCCGGCAAACATCGTTTTACTGTTAAACAAGACCCGACTGGAACTGTGTTTAATATTAATTCAAGTTTGATGTTTGTGCCTGGTGAGACGGTGCAAGTTAGCGTAGAGGCGCCAGACAAATCGCTGAGCTATAAGTGGGCGTTTGTTGTTGCGGAAGTTGAAAAGGTGAAATCTGACGGCGAACTAATGTTAAAACCTCCGACCGATCTTCCAACGTTAACAATTACTACCAACACAACTCCCACGCCAGGGTCAATATTAATTTCGCCGAATTCACGGTTGGCAAAGCTCCAGTATGGACCCTACCTTCAAGTTTTGGACAGTGCCGGTGGAAGTATGTTGTGGGCGGGAATTCCCGGTTTTCCATTTGATTTCAGATCCTTGCCAGATGGCAGACTTGCCTATACACTGTTTCAATCAGCCGGCTCAGGCGCACTGGCATCCTCCGTAATTACCATTCTTGATACAAATCTTGCCGAGGTTGGCAAAGTAACTTCGGCTAACAACTACAACATTGCTATGCACGGTTTTACCACCCTACCCAACGGAAACCGTATTGTAATGTGTCAGGAGAATGTGATTGTAGATATGGCATCTATTGTTCCAGGTGGTCACCCTGCGGCAAGCGTACAGCAAGCGCTCATTCAAGAGATAACACCAGACGGGTTGTTGGTGTTTCAGTGGAGGAGTTTAGATGCCTTTCCAATTACAAGTACATACGAGGATCTTACGGGAGCATCCATCAGATTCATCCACAACAACTCTGTTGATTACGATACCGACGGCAATTTTCTGTTAAGTATGCGCCACATGTCTGCCGCTGCCAAGATTAACCACAACACAGGTGATGTTATGTGGATTCTGGGCGGAAAACTCAATCAGTTTACGTTTTCACAAGGAACAGGCATTACCGAAGAACCCAAGTTTTCTTATCAGCACGATGTACGCAGAATTGCCAACGGCAATATCACATTGTTCGACAACGGAACTGCCAGAAAGCCACAGTACACAAGGGCTGTAGAGTATAAGGTTGATGAAGTAAACAAGACTTGCGAGCTGGTTTGGTTTTACCGACACTCCCCGGATATATATACAAGTTTGCAAGGATCAGTTCAAACACTTCCCAATTCGAATAGATTAATTGCATGGGGCTCAGCAGTACTTGATAGTAATCCAGCCATTACAGAGGTTGACAAAAATGGTGTGGTGGTGTTGGAAGGATATTATGAAAAAAATATGTACCCATACAGAGTTGAAAAGGTAAATTTCCCAACCGGAAGAAAAGCGGCTTCGGCATTCATCGATGAAATTTTACGTGGAAACATATACACGTACACAAAAGGAAAAGATACTGTAGGGTTAACTGTTACATGGCACACAGTAGAATCTGTTTTTTACAATTCAACCATCGCCCACCGTTACCAATTTGCCCCAATCAATCCTCGATTTAAATCGAAAACAGGTAATACTATTGTACCACCAAGGTTATTCTCGGTGAGAGTTACAATGGAGCAAGAAGGTATGACAAAACACATGGGAGAATTCAGGTTTAAAGCCTCAATATTGGGTCTCACGCCAAACGCAGCTTCGGTTGTTGTATACCATCGCGATACCATTGGTGCCGGCGCATTTGTTCCCATGAAAACAAATTTCAACCCTAATACCGGCGAAATTATTGTAGACACAATCGACGTCGGCGAGTACGCCTTTGGCTTAGCCTCGCCATCAACCATTACGGCGCATAAATCCAAATTGATTTCGCCAATAAACAGCAAACGGGTATTGATTAATTCAAAGGTCACCCTGCAAAGTTCACCACAAGGTGATATTACAAACCACAGATATGTAGTAACCGATCCTATGGGAAGTGTTGTAAAAGACATGGCATCCACCAAGGACAAAGAATCATACATCCCTTCTACACCAGCTGCGTATACGTGGAAAGTGTTCTCATGGTACCAAAGCGGGACCGACACTATCTCAGGTGTAGTTGAATCAGATTCTGGCAAGTTTGTAGTGGAGGGGGCTTTCCTTGAATTGGTAAGACCCGTCGTAAAAGCCACGTGGACGAAGGACAGTTCGTATGCTATTAACTGGGAAACCAATACCACAGGCACGGTAAAAATTGAGTTGATAAAAGACGGAGCATTAGTTGCAGCAGTGACGGATTCGGTGCAAATGGCCGCGCGAGGATTCTTGTGGAAGGTTCCATTTACAGTGCCAGTTGATACGGGCTACTACATTCGGATTAGTACAAGAACAGGTGACACGCTGAACTTGACGGTAACGGGAACAACCTCAATTGAGATTCGTAATCCAGTTAATGGCGTCGATGATCTCGCGCTTCAAAACGCGTTTAACCTTGCTCCCAATCCCGCTAGCAACACATTGTTTGTAGGTGGAGAGCTACCTATTTCTTCGATACAGATATATGCAATCACAGGTCAAATGATGATGGCAACGCCCGTAGTTGGAACTGGAATTCAATTGGATGTTTCAGCGCTTCCAATGGGTGCGTACTACGTGTTAATCTATACCTCTGGCAACCCAGTGGTTAAGCAATTAGTAATTAGTAAATAGTAATTGATAAATTGGAAACAGAAAAGCAATAAATATATTTACTAACAACCCCGATTTATCGGGGTTGTTAGTTTGTTGAATAAATGGGCTTGTTCGATTGAGGATTAAGGATTGGGGGTTAAGGGTTAACGATTGAGGACTGCTAATTACTAATTGTTAATTACTAATTGATAATTGTTACTGCAGGTACATAGCGAGTATCGACACATCCGATGCCGATACGCCAGGTATGCGGCTGGCTTGACCCAAGCTTCCGGGTTGAATTTTTGTCAACTTTTCTATTGCTTCTTTAGACAACGATCTAACCTTGGTGTAGTCGAAATTTAACGGCATCAACTTGGCCTCGTTCTCTGCAAAACGGTCCACGTCGCGTTGTTGTTTTTGAATATATCCTTCGTACCGAATTGCGGTTTCTACTTGGTGCACAGCGTGCGGATGCTCCTGGGTAATCACAGCGTATTTACCAACAGGATTTGATATTTGCATGAGTGAGCTCAATGAAACATCTGGTCGTTTTGTTAGATGGTCAATTCTAGTCGACTCTGTAATCTCAGTTTCATTTGAGTTTATCAATACCGGGTTAGCAACCTCTGGAGAGAGTTTTGTTTGCGTAACGTACTCTTGAAGTTCGTCATGAAGCCCCAAGCCCCTTTCCCAAGTATTGAACAGTTTATCTGAAATGAGTCCTAAAGAGTGACCAAGGGGCAATAAACGATCGTAGGCCGTATCGGTGCGTAAAAGCAACCGGTACTCGGCTAGGGAAGTAAAAATGCGATACGGCTCTTCTGTGCTCTTGTTTACTAAGTCATCGATCATCACTCCGATGTAGGCTTCAGACCTTTTCAGGGTGAATGGTTCCTTATTCTGAATTTCAAGTGCGGCGTTAATACCGGCAATCAGACCCTGCGATGCAGCTTCTTCGTATCCAGACGTTCCGTTTATTTGACCGGCGAAGTACAATCCTTGGATAGCCTTTGTTTCCATTGTGAAATGCAGTTGATACGGAAAGAAAAAGTCATACTCTACAGCATAGCCATGCTTAAGTATTTCACAACTTTCCAACCCAGGTATTGATTTTAGTCCCCTTTCTTGAATATCAACTGGCAAACTAGTAGAAAACCCATTTACATACACTGAATCAGCCGTTAGTCCTTCCGGTTCCAAAACTATATGGTGCGAGCTCTTGTCGGCAAAACGGAAGATTTTATCTTCGATTGAGGGGCAATATCGGGGTCCAGCCCCATGAATCAAGCCTGTAAACATAGGTGAACGGTCGAAACCTTCTCTAAGAATGTCGTGCGTGTTGTTGGTTGTTAAAGTGGCAAAACAGGCCAAACTATTCACCACACGTCTGGTTTTAAGAGAAAATGGACGTGGTATGGCATCTCCATCATGGATCCGCATCTTCGAGTAATCTATAGAGTTGGCGTGTATACGTGGCGGAGTTCCTGTTTTAAGCCGTCCGCGTTGTAATCCGGCGCTTTCAAGAAGGTCTGAAATTTTATGTGCTGGGCGTTCACCCACTCTTCCACCGTCTGTTCCCTCTATACCGGTCCACATAACTGCGTTTAGGAAGGTTCCGGAGCATAAAATGACAGCTTTTGCCATTATTTCTTCATTGTTTGCCGTTTTTACGCCAAAAACCCTCCATTTTGACACTAAAACCTCGGTTATGGTCTCTGCTATGATGGTTAGATTCTTGTGCTGCTTGAGCACGTTTTGTGCAAATAGTGGATAGAGATCTTTATCATTTTGAGATCTAGGCGACCAGACAGCTGGGCCTTTTGATGTGTTTAGCGTTTTGAATTGAATTCCACTAGCATCAGCGATAATGGGCATTACTCCACCTATAGCGTCGATCTCCTTCGCAAGATGCCCCTTTGCGTTTCCACCAATCGACGGATTGCAGGAAAGGCGTCCAATGGTGTTGAAATCCATACTTACAAGGCCTACGTTGAGGCCCAATTTTGCCGCAGCACAACTAGCTTCGATGCCGGCATGTCCTCCGCCAATGACCAATATATCGAATTTTGTATTCATTACTAAGGCGTTCCACGTGGAACATGTTATCGAAAGATTCTTAGAAAAATTGACTTAGAACCAGTTTAGACCGCGTTTCATCCAAAAATAACTGGCTTTTCTAGATTATGGCAATTCTACGAGAATGGTGTGTGTATGAGAGATAAAAGGGTCTGTACAAGGACTCCATTAACGTAGCTGACCGTATAGAATTGAAAAGGTTCCACGTGGAACGTTTACCCTACAGAAACTTGACCATCAAAAATTCATCCGCATAGCCCCCTACCAATTTCATAGAGTGGCGTTCAGTGCCATAAACAGTGAAACCAAGCCGTAAGTACAACAAATAAGAAGCTTGGTTTTCGGTACCTACGGTTAATTGAATTTGCTCACATTGCACTACGTCTCTAGCAGTTGAAATTAGTGTTTCAACCAATTTCGTAGCAATTCCCTGTCCGCGGTGGTTAGGAGACACGAATAGACCCCACAGCTTGCCTTTGTGCCTAGTTTTTGACTGGGAATTATCAACTGAGAACCCAACCATACCTACAAGCGTATTTTCATCTACAAAAGCACCTAAAAGGTACTGATAAGGAAAATTGAGGTACTTTTCATAGCGTTGTTCCTTTGAAACGGTAGAAAGTGACTCAAACCAATGGTAATCACTTCCAAAAACCTCAGGGGCGTGTAGCAAAGCCTCGCTTTGGAGTTTAATAAACCTAGAAAAGTCGTCGATTTCTATAGGACGCAGGTTCAAGTTCGTAGGTGTCAAGTTATTTTCCAATGCAAAAGTCAGAGAAAACCGAGTCAAGAATGTCCTGATTGAAGGAAGTGCCGAGAACTTCTGAGATATGTCGAAGCGCTTGGCGCATATCAACCGCCACTAATTCGGCCGATAAAGCATTAGCAAGTGCCTCAATTGCGCTATTCACAGATTGCTGGGCCTGTTTAAGTAGAATAGTTTGGCGGCGGTTTACCAAGGCATCACCAACTATATTGGTACGCCCTTTGGCCATCGAAACTAACTCAGAAACTAGGACGTCGGTTCCACTTGGTGATATGGCAGATGAAGGCACGGACAAAACAGAGAGTTCACTCTCAGATGAACCACCTGTAGCAACCTTTACGTCATTTTTAGAGCCAGCCGCATTATCTATCTTATTTTGAACAACCCATACGGCAGTGTCTGGAAACATTGATTGCACGTCGGTGACGAGAGGGCTAGAGTGATCAAAACCCAGGGTTGAATCGTTCACAACCAAAATAATGTTCGACTGCTCCATTATACCCCGCCCTAGCGTAATACCGGCCAACTCAATGGAATCGGTGGTTTGCCGGATACCTGCTGTATCAAAGAAATGAAAAGTGAATCCACCAATCAATTTTGTGTCTTCTATGTAATCACGGGTAGTGCCAGGCAGCTCGCTAACAATCGCTCGATCCTTACCTAGGATGGCGTTGAACAATGAACTTTTCCCTGCATTTGGGTAACCTACTAGCGTGCAATGCACGCCTGAGCGTAACAGTTCAGCCCCTTTTGAAGAAAATATCAAGGATTCCAGCTCTGAGTTTACTACAGAAAGGTGTTCTAGCAACTGGGCTCTATTTACAAACTCTATATCTTCTTCAGAGAAATCGAGTTCCAATTCCAGTAATGCGCTAGATTTCTCGAGGTGTGACTGCATTGCATTAAGACGTTTAGTAAAGCCTGATGCCAACTGGCGGGCGGCGATTTGAACTCCGAGTTTCGACTCTGCATGAATCAAGTCGGCTATTGCTTCAACTTGGGTTAGATCGAGCTTACCATTTATAAATGCACGTTTTGTGAATTCACCGGGCAGAGCCGCCCTAGCACCTGCGCTGATAAGACTGTCAACAATCTGCTCAGAAACATACGGGCCGCCATGGCAACCAATTTCTACCACATCTTCGCCCGTGTACGAATTTGGATTTCGGAACAGGGTGCACGTAACAGCGTCGATTTTTACGCCGGACCATTTCCACCAACCATAATGGACTGAGTGTGAAGAGGAAGCTGTAAGCGCAGATTTTCCCACAAAAAAAGTATCGCAAATTGGTATACAATCAGCCCCGGATACGCGAATTACTGCTAACCCTGCCACTCCAATTGGAGTTGCAACGGCGCAAATTGTATCTGGTAATGGTACATTCATAGAACTGTAAATTACGGAGTTGGAAGTGGTACTTGTATAGTAAATATATTTACTATAATTTTGATTGATAAAGGGATTAACTTTGAACCTACAATCGAATGAGCACAATCACACCCATAGAATTTCATCTGCCGTCGGTCACTAGCACTAACGACTACGCTAAAGAACTATTAAGAACCTATCCATATGTTTTTGTAAGCGCATTGCATCAAACAAATGGGAGGGGAAGAAAGGGTCGCATTTGGCATGGCGACTTTGGAGCAAATGTGTACTGTTCAATTGGAATAAAACACACACAACCTCAAAGTGTTCAGGAACTATCAATATTTATGGCTAAGGGGGCTTTGGCAGCATTAAAAGTGGTAAGAATGGCCGCTCCTAACACACTTTCAACGCTCAAGTATCCCAACGATGTAATATCCTCTATTGACGGTGAATGGTATAAAATTGCTGGAACCATTGTTGAACATGAGTTTCAAGGTGGAAAATGTGAGAGTACAATAGTGGGAATTGGGATCAACGTGGACCAGGTAGAGTTTCCAGATACTATCACACAGCGTTGCACGTCACTACGACTACTTGGTGCGGATGCTGACTTATCTAATATCATAAATCTGTTAAAAAAAACGTACACTGAACTTCAATATGCAGGCGTGCAAAAGCTGTATGAAAATTGGGTGCATGAATTGAACATCGTTGGAAAGTCTATTAGAATATTTTCAGAAAATGGAATTTGGATTGTGGTTAGAGTGCAAGAGGACGGAAGATTGGTAGCACGCAATGTTGTCACACAAATTGAACGGACAGTATCAGATGTCGACACTATACGATACGAAGATTGAACTCAATAACGTAGAATACGGTATTTGCGGTATTGATGTAGGCAACAGTAGGGTGAAAATTCACCATGATAATGTAGAACTTTCCTTTCCATACGACAAAGAGTGGAAGAAAAATGTTCAGCATCATTTCCGCGATCACACAACCCAAAAGTATTTAATAGGGTTAAGCAGTGTGAACCCAAAACACACGACAGCGATAGTAAAGGTGTTGCAACGTATACTGGGACACAAAACGCTCAACGTGCACTCGTTGTTGATGCGAAATCAGGGGCTTTTGCAGTTTGGAAATGTTGAGAGTGCCGGTATAGACAGGTTGTTGGGAACAATTGGAGCAATGCAAGTAGCTCCACCACCGTTGATCACTGTGGACTGTGGAACAGCTATTACCATCAATGCGGTGTCGTCGGAAAAAGTATTTTTAGGCGGCGTCATTTTTGCTGGAATGTCAACTCAGATATTTGGACTTTCCAAGCAAACTGCGGCAATTGCACTCATCCCCATGGAGGAACCCGAGGGTACGAGTGGCATCAACACCAAGGAGTCTCTATTGTCGGGGGTGGTTTCATCTGCCATCGGCAGCATTTTGTACACGGTAGAAAATTTTCAAAAGGCATTTTTCGGCGGTGAAAAAGTTCCAATCGTACTTACGGGCGGTGAGAGTCGGTTTGTACAACGTGGTTTGGAGGCAAAGGGGCTTACTGTTAGAGAAGATAGCAATATTGTGACTGATGGAATTTTGCGACTGTTAGCAGATGCAAAAATTTCAGATCTTCAAGACACAGTAATTGCAAAAATCTAAGAGTAGCAATTGGAGAGCTACAATTAGATTTGCTGGCTACGTTTTTTAGAAAGCTTGGCCAAGCCCTATGCTAAGCTGCCAATTGCCAAAACCCATTAAATTTTTGCGTCCATCAAAGATGAACTTACCGTCAGTGCGCAAAGGGTCGTATACACTGGTCGCATAATCAACCCTAAACGGGCCAACCGGTGTTTCGAACCGGTAACCGACTCCCATTGCCACAACAGAGCCCCTCCAGAGGTCCTCTAGGCGCATTTTACCGTACAAGGAGGGAGTTAGCCTGTTAAAGGCATTCCCAATATCTGTAAAGAACGCAAAACCGCTTCGTTCAATTAAGGAAGCCCAGGTATCATCTATTCCTCTCGGACGCGCAAAAGTGTACCTAAACTCAAAACCTAACTCAATTAATGAGCCGCTTCCAATTACATTGGATAAAATTCTGTTGCTTGAAAGTGGGTCTGTGCTATTTGAGTCGGGGTTTACAATAAAGCCAGAATGGGGATCATGTAAGGTTCGAGATGGATATGAACGGATACTAGCAGCGCCCCCGGCAAAAAATTGCCGTTCTAGCGGTACATAGGTGTTTGTATCGGTAGAACTATTGCGAGAGAACCCAAGCAACGCTATGTGGCCCAATCTGACCTTAGTTGCAAAAACAGTTCTAGGAGCTAAACTTATAGCAGCTGTATTAAAAAATTGAATTCTCACAAACTGTCCAGCCCCCAAACCAATTTCAGTGGCCAGGTTTGTAAATGTTCCACGAGTAGGATTGGTTAGGTTATCGCGGTGTTCCCCTTTGAAGCTTATACCAGCGTACACACCGGTAAAAAATCCGGTAGAGTTGTGAAGGTAATCGTCTAGAACGATGAATTGGTTAAATGTCGACAGCACAAAAGCGGAATCCTGAGATGATTTCGCTTCACCTAGGGCTGAGTCTTTAGTTTCCCTAAAGTCACGTGGAACCTGACGCTCCAAACCAATACTCAGGTCGACACCATTAAAAATCGTGTACCGATAAAGACTTATCGGTGCGCGAGCCGTAACATTAAACGACTCCAATTTGAAAGGAAAAACGAGTACACGTAGAGAGTAAAAAGTATTCATCTGTATACCCACGCGATTGTCGAACACTCTCGCGATATTCGGCCAAGCCAAAACCATAGAGGCTAACGCTTCGGTTTCGATGTTTTGTTTCTGGAAAGCGCGACTCAGATCTTGCAACACATATTGGAAAGTGGCACTAGCAACTTGAGCACCTCCAAACAGATTCTTGTATTGAGCATTAAGACCCACACCACCGTTCAAATAGTTGTCAATTGAAGTTTGATAAAGTAAAAGGTTAAGACCAACATCATAAACCTTAACATTCTTCGTGAAAACTCGAAGCGCAATATTGGAGTCAGTAGTGGAAGCCCCTTTATTATCTACGAACTCAACGGATATAGTGTCGATCGTCACAGTTTCGAATACCCCTAAGGAAATCAAATTTGCACGAGAGGCCTCAATTTTCTTCTTATTGAACCACTCACCCTCTTTAAAGTCCAATTGCCTTCGACGAGTACCTTCTGTAACGCTCGGTTGGTTGTTCAAATTCTCTTCAAATACTATTTGCGCTATCCTTACTCGACGTCCTGGATTTATCCGAACAAAAATTGAATCGTGTAACCCATCATTTGACGTGACAACCAACGGTGCATCATGTGAACACCGGAAATAACCATTGTTTTGAAGTTCAGCAACCACACTCTTTACTTCTGACTCCACGTCTACCTCCGAGAACGGGGTTCCATTTTGTATTGACCTAACATCAAACGCGGTACGTAATACTTCCGGATCTACTCTGTCCACTCCCAAATACATAACGGTATCAACAACAGCTCGTACACCTTCAAAAATGGTAAACTGAAGAACATTTGCCTGATCTTCTTCCACAAAACCGTAGGTGTAATTCACCGTAGAATTGTGAAAGCCATTCTGTTGTAGGAAAACCAAAATGGCTGCACTATCATCCTGGGCCTTGTTTCTGTTGTAATACCGAATTTCCAAAACCAAATCCTTGTACAATCCGGAAAGCGTGCGCATTACAGCGGGTGGAGTAGAGGAATTTTCTTTAAGATTTAAATAGTAATACTCAGTGAGTTTTCGGGTGACACTCACTTCACTCTGACGACTATGAATGACTCCCAAAATTTGTTCTGGTGTTGTTACTTCACAGCCGACTATCTTTAAATCTTGGAGTTCTTGAGAGTCATTGTAGCCACTCCGAACGTCTTGATTAGCGTCAGCATTAAGCACATGCTGCGAAACACTGCTAAACGTAATACAACACAGCAATGCAGCACACAAATGTGCGAAGAGGAAATATTTTTTACAGACGAGTAAAGTACTCACGGTTCAAAAATACTGGTAAGCACCACACAAAAAGAAAAGCCCAAGAGCTTTAACGCTATTGGGCTTTAAAAAAACACGCAAACATTTCAATATTCACTCAGTTCATCATCTTCGCTGAAGAAAAAATCGTCCGATGCTTCTTCGTATTCAGGCCAAAGGTCTTCAATTCCTTCATAGACAGGATCCTCCGGATCATCCAATTCCATCAAGTTATCAATAACCTGAAACGGTGCTGCAGTCCTGTCGCAGTAGTCGATTAGCTCGTCTTTGGTTGCTGGCCATGGAGCGTCTTCCAAGAAAGATGCAAGCTCAGGTGTCCAGAACATAATTTAAATCCTTGTGAATTGCCGCAAAATTTAACGGGCGCGAATATACACGCGGGAGGCCGGAGACGCAAATAAAACTTGAATAATGTTTATTTGTTACGAAATAAAATTTATTTGTTACTAAATAATAGACAATATTCTCTCTGCAATGGCTAAATCTGCTTGATTTGTGATTTTGATGTTATTTAGCTCGCCGGTAATACATGCAACGGGAAAGCCCCCTGCCTCAAACACGGCTGCATCATCTGGGTAATTAATGCCACTTTTAATGGCACTTTGCAGGGCAATTTTGTAGGGGGCTAAACGAAACCCCTGAGGAGTTTGTATATGTCGGAGAGCCGATCTGTTAAGGGTTTGGACTACGAAATTGGCATCGTTAACTTCTTTGATAGTGTCGGTAGTAGGCAGTGCAGGCACAGCCGCACCGCTTTTCGACGCTTCGAGGGCAATTTGTAGGAATAGTCTGGCGGAGGCAAATGGACGCACGGCATCGTGAATAAGGACAATCTGTGGGTTGGTAGGACCCTCGAAATCTAAGCTCAGAATTGCGTTTTCGATGGAGTTTTGGCGTTCAGCTCCCCCAATGACGGTTTGAATTCGATTCACGTCTAGCCCAAATTCCACGCAAATCCGCTTAAAGTGGGAGTCGTCTTTATGTAACGCAACCACCACCACAGATACTTGCGGGATAGAAAGTACGGTGGTTAGAGTACGAATTATGACTGGTATGCCATCCAATTGGAGGTACTGTTTTGGTGTCGTGCTGTCCATACGCCTTCCAACCCCAGCGGCTGGAATAACTACGGCGAAAGGCATTACGTGGGTTTCGTCTGGTTTCATAATGAACAATTTAGTACAAAAAAAAAGTGCCCCCATAAATGGAGGCACTTAATTTACATGAAGGCTAATTGATTAGCGAACGATTGAAAGCGGAATTGAGTATGTAGCGTTTGAAGTACGAACTACAATTGTATACGCACCCGAGGCAACTACAGCACCGTTTGCGCCTTGACCGTTCCAACGTACCACGGAAGAAGTTGAACTCTCTTGGTTAGTTAGCTGAGCAACAATCTGACCGTTGTTAGAAATAACATCGATGTTAACCGTCGCCATTGGTTTACCAAATCTGATTTCAACGTTATCGCGCATTGGGTTTGGAGATACCGAGATTCCAGCTGCAACAGCGTCCTCGACACCTACAGTAGGAACACCTTCACCCGTAAGGGCAATTGTTGAATTTCCACCGGTAGACGAAACAACTGAAAGTGTACCTGATTTGGCACCTTGAGTACCTGGAGCAAAGCGAACACAAACGTTTTCAGTTGCACCTGCAGCAATTGCAAGTGGCATTGTAGTTAGAACTGTGAACGCACTTGCATCTGTTCCACCAACCGTAATAGACTCAAGGGTGATGTCGATACCAGATGTGTTGTTGATTGCAATGCACTGCTCTTTAGTTTTTGTCTCTTCAACCATACCATAGTCAGATGACTTAGGGTTATCGTAGCGAAGAACAGAAAGAGCTGTTAGTGTAACGGTACCAGTGGGGTTAGGAGCGTTTGTAGTAATTGTGATTGTACCTGACTGAGGACCGATTGCCAAAGGTGTTGTTTTGAACTCAACTGTCGACTTCATTGTAGCATTTAGCGTAAATGGAGTTGGTGTTGAAGTCACGATTTCAAAACCAGGGCCTGAGATTGAAATACCGGTAACGTCCATTGGAGCCAATCCGGTGTTCTGAATCAGATCAGTAAGGGTCATGCTTTTGCTATATCCGATTGGAATTTCACCCAAACCGGCAGTGTTCTGAGACAGGGTCAACTCAGGAACATCAAGCGAAGGATCTTTAACAGAAACCTGCGCGTAAGCTGAAGAAGTTCCGCCTGCGCAAGCATTCGATACTAGTACGTTGTAGTAACCGGCATCCGACATCTTTACTTTGTCAATCGTATAGGTCATGCCAGTTGCTCCGGCAATTGGCTTGCTATCTTTTGTCCACTGCATCATACGAGCATCTGTTGCAGTTGCAGTTAAGGTTAGCTTATCTCCTACCATTAACTTCTGATCAGTTGGCTGGGCTGTAAACGAAGGCTTACCTAATACGTTCAACATTGCGGGCATAGCCGTGGCAGCCAAATTACACGTGCCGGTGGTGGCAGTAACAGTATACATACCTGCCTGGGAAGGCTTGGCGTTTGTAAGAGTTAGCGAATTCGAGTTAGCGCCGGGAATTGGGCTACCATTCAAATTCCACTGGTAAGACAAACCAGGACCATCAAACTGAGATTTTAGCGTAATGTTTCCATCAAGGCATACATCAGAAGTATCTGGGCTTTTCTTAACAACTGGTCCCTGATAACCCATAACGTCGGCGATAGCCGAATTTGCAGTAATAACGCAGTTCAGAGGGTTTGGAACGTTAACCGTAACAACGCACTGATACTGACCATCCATATTGTAGTCGTAGTTAGACAAAACTAGTGAAGTGCTGTTAGCACCCACGATTGGCTTCAAATTTCTAAACCACTGGTACACCAAATTTGGAGCAGGTTGAGTGGTGATTGAAAGCGTGGCGGTAGCTCCCGGACACACACCAGTTGAAACTGGGTTTTGTACGATTCTTGGACGAAGTATAACGGTAACTACAGTGGCGTTACTAGTTGCGGGAGGGGCACATGTGCCACTAACCACACATGTATACGAACCTTCTTTGGCAGAAACAGCGTTATCTATCAATAAACTTGTACCGGTTTCGCCAGGAAGATTGACGTCATTCTGTCTCCACTGATACGTTAAACTAGCACCTGATGCTGTAACGCTCAATGTATTCTTTCCCGCCTCACAGATCGTCATTGTTGCAACTGGTTGTACTGTAACAACTGGCGGCTCCAACACGGTAATCAACGCAGCAATACTTGTAGAGAAAGCTATAGTACGATCGCAATTATCAGTACCTATCACATCCCAATATCCTGCATCAGTTAATTGTATGTTATTAATAGTGTACGATGGAGTTGTAGTAGTAGCGCGGATCACTCCGTCTTTTCTCCAATCATACGTTCCGTTCGTCATGCCCGACGTTACACTAATAGTATGGTTTGTGTTAACGCAAGGAGAAGCCGCTTTAATCTGTGTTGTATACTTTGGAGCAGCACAACCTAGAAGGATGGTAAAAATTCCGCTCATCCCGTTGTTGTTTAGGTTACAGTACCAGCTTCTGTTATCTGGCTTATCAGTCACCAACAACCTAAAATTTGTACCGGTAGCGTATGTTTTTGGAATGGTCCACGTATCACCACCATTATTTGTGGTTGGCGACACTGCTTGTAAAAACGTCCAAGTTGACCCTCCGTTGGTCGAAATGTAAATTTCTTGACCAAGACTGTAGTTGCTCGGGTTATACGTACACGTCCACTTAACACTCATGGCATCGCCCTGAGTAAATACTGCCCCAGATGTCGGTGCGGAGACGGTGTAACTGCCGTAACCGTAGCTACAGTAAACATTTTGCGCTTTCACATCTGTGATGCTTAGTGCAAGAGACATCAGCACTACGGCTGACGCGACTATGAAAGAAAAGAGTAGTTGTCTTTTCATAACATAAATCCTTTTAAAATTATGAGTAAAAATATTTTTGTTTCGATTTTAATTCCGTGTTTATCGTACGGCAGGCAATTACACCAGTCGTACGGCAGGCAATTACACCAGCAACAACAATCAACACATAATAATGTTACTTATTCCGTTTTGATCGAGATTGTGGATAACTATTACAATACACCTAGCTATAAAACTACACTAATATTATGTATTAACAAACAATCATTAGGATATATAGTAAACAAACTTTCAATGCTGAACTAAAATTATTGATTTTGTCGAATTTCCGCCTATGTAGTTTATGCGGACCAAGACAATACCATTTGCAAGATCGTTGAGACTAATACCGAGGGCGACATTTGCTTTATCGTCAGTTTTGAAAATCGTATTCCCTTTAATATCAAATAGATACACACTTTCAATGGGCTTTTCTGCAAAAATGTAAAGCACATCGTTTTGCAACTTTATCGTTGGATTGGTTGTTGGTGGTTTCGAACCTTCAACTTCAGACAACTGACCAACCGAGAAGTTTGAAACTATTCCACTTCGACTGGTAGAATCGGGCTTGATTCCAGTTACATACCACCAATATCGCGCGCCTTCCTGCAACCCACTAAGGCGAACAGGTGAACTTAGAGTAGTGTAAACAGACGGAGTCGCAAAAGTGCTATCTGAATCTATTGTCACGGAATACCTTGAGTAGGTACTACCCTCGGTGAAAATAGCGTCATCGCTCGAGGCATAAATGGTATCTCCTCTTTTTGGATAGATAGGGTACAATGGAATAGAATCAGGGCTTGTGAAAAAGTCTGCCGCATCTGACCAAGCACCATTACCAATATCACTCAAACCAACAATGCGCCAACGGTATGAGGTTTCTGGTCGAAGCAAACCAACATCTACGGATGTATCGGCGATATCAGTTATTGTAGTTTCTGGCTTACTGAAATCTGTCTTAGTTGTGAGTTGGAATGTGTAATACGTAGCCCCTTTCACCTTATTCCAAACAAATCGGACATTTTCAATACCAGACTTCAACTTGGGCGATATAGTGATGGCTTTCGGGAAGGCGTTAAAGGTAGTTGTTCTGAAGCTCCAAATGAACGACCATTGACCCTCGCCGTACTTGCCAATACTCAGAACCTGCCAGTGAACAGTAGATGAATTTGGAAGTGCGGAAAAGACCCTTGATGTTCCAGATACAACCCCATCGAACAACGTAGTAGTGCTTGAACCATAGGTTGACGTGGCACGCAGGCGATACATGGTTACTCCAGCCACAGGTGCCCACTTTAACTCAGCATATGATGAGTTTACTTCTATTTCATTATCTAAGGGGCTTATCAAAATTGGTGGGATGATGCCGGTGTACAATTTTTGCTCGGCCGACCATGCCGACACCCTTTCACCTCGAATTGCTTGTACCTTCCATAGCATGCCCGTACTTCCGGGCAATCGTATAGTTATCAAAGCGGAAGTATCCGCTATCACAGTGTCAACGGTATTCAAGCCTGACACGCCATTTGTAACTCTCAATCTGTATTGCGTTGCATTCTTTGATACGGTCCACAAAAATTCACTATCGCCACCAAATGAAACCGTATCAGTCAATAAGATGGGACTCAACAGCGTAACCGGATTCAAATTGCTAATAAAGCTGGAGCCATTCCAAGTAGGGGGCTCAGTGTTTCTTTTTGATGATACGCGCCAAAAGTAGATCACCCCCCTATCGATATCAGCCGTGGTGAATGTGTCTGTTACATTCTTGTTAATCAATAAAGTCGAAAATTCAGGATTGGTAGAAACCTGAAAAACATAGCCTGAATTTTCAATTCCACGACTCCAAGTAAATGTAACCTTGTTTAAACTGGTAACGGAGTCAAGCTGTGGTAAAATAGTTTTTGGATTCAAACAAACATTGCTGCCAATTACATACTCACCGCTGGCGAGCGGAGCGGTAATCGTCTTGGTTAACGCGTCGTACGTTGTTGTTACCAGAAAGAAATCCCCAGTACCTTCAGTTGTCCTACGATAAATCGTGCACACACTTGGGTTAACAATACCGGCAACGCCACCAAGGGCAAACTTTAAATTTCCTTCAATGGAAGTGGGTGCAGTATAGCGGACCGTCCACCTCATGGGATAAGTTGTACAAGGAGTACCGGTTGAAATCTTGAAGTTATGAGCTTGGTATGAATGGCGTTCAACAACGGCATATACGGACGTATTCACTGTGCTCGCATCTATGCTTACATAGGTGTTGCTATCAGCATCAGAAAAGTTTGTTACGCCTGGAGTAGTGATGGTTTTTTCAAAACCCGTCATAAAGAAAACATACTTTCTCAACCTGTACACATTAACGTCCATTCCCGAAGGACTACTCCATGTTGTGTACACATTCAATAGTTTATCTATCTCCTCTCCGATAAACGGACTTGAGGAACTTCCCCAGCCAACAACAAGCCGCCCGTTTGATAGCTCTTGAACGCTGCCCATCGTAGGCGCATACCTTGATTCGGTACCTCGGTATTCCCAAATCTTTTTGATAGTCTTATTGGTTTCATCAATCTGGTATTCAACAACTCGAGATTCTTGAATTGCTTTTAGATTACCATTATCAAACATGATAATATTCCCATTCCTCAGCCTGGAAACTGAATGTTGATGAGTAAAACCGACAAAAGAATTTACCGTGTCATTCAGAAACTTGAACTGGTTAACCTTGCATTTACTCCCACCTATAACCCAAATAACATTGCCGGTAGAAAAATCTATTTTTATTACGGCATCCATATTTCTGCATGATACAATAAGGTTACTATCGGCGTCGAAAATCACGGAATTGATGTGGACGGGGTCTATTGCAAATTGAGTGAGACTTACATCGTCACAAGCCACCGTTACGGGGAAATGATCTATAGAGTGCCATTCAAAAAGGGTTTCGCCTTTGAACGTTCTAATTTGAATTACGTGATCAAGTACAATAGCGTCGGTCCTTCCACCAGGCACGATAAGAGACATGTCAGTTGGAACGTTTTTTAACCCTGTAATTAGATACTTATTCTTGTCGAGTATAAGTAGCTCATGAAAGTCAGTATCGTAACCATCGGATGCGCGTAACGTATCTATTACCTCCATCTTAGCATTTCTTCTTACAAACGCTCTGGCAGGCCCGTTATAATGAGTCAGAGTTCCGTTTTTACCGACCATTAAGTTCGCAGTAAAATGATTTTCATCCTTCCAAATATGGCGTCCGGTATTATCCACAATGCTAATCGAATCAATTGAAACAGGACATATAAATATATAACCTGGACTCGGTACAGTTATATTAGCAACTACGACGTCGCGCAAAGAGTTGTCCTGCGAGATAGCTGAGCTGACCCATAGAAGACTAACGCAAACAGTGAAATACCATTGAAGGCATTTCGTTATTCGCAGTTTCACGCTGCATTTTTCCATGTTACTTATCATTTTCGAAAAGTTTGCTCTACTTGAAATAGTTTTACTGTGCTTAGCTTCCACACCTACCAATGTCTTTGCTCAAAAAACACACGCTCAAGTCACTTACCTATCTGGCATTGAAATAGCCGGAGTCAACCTTGTAACCGCTTGCAACGAAGCACTAATCATAGCCTCGCAAAATACGCTTTTACGGTCGTACAACAAGGGGAAAGATTGGCTTCCACTCTGCCCACCTTTACGTAATAAAAATGTGGTGTCAATTGTCTCGAATGCCGACACTATTCTGGTGCTATCGAATACAGGAACATTGGCTTTCACAACAAATTTGGGATTGTCATGGAAAACGCTAGATGCACTTGAAAACACGGACGGGTTGTCATCCATTCAGCGTAAAAAAAATATGATTGTTGGGCTTACACAGTCTGGAAAGCCCGTTACCTCAACGAATTGGGGGAACTCGTGGAGTGTAGTGAAAGGGGCTAAACGGTTTAGCGCAATTGCATTTTGCGGAGATGAACTTGTTGGGCAAGACGCGGAGGGTGAGATTTGGTGGGACGTTCTTGGGAAACAGAAAAGCCTATTTAAGAAACATTCGGTGCGAAAATCAAAATTGCTATGCGATAGTCAGTATGTTATAGTTATGATTGATGACACTGTGTGCGTGTACAATACCAACGGAAATTACTCGCAGTATGGTTTGAATTCGTGGGCTTGGTCGGGTGCAGGATTAGAAAATGACAAATTGTGGGTTGGTTATCACCGCGGCGGACTTGAGTGGGTGAATCTGAAAATTGGTGAGGCTGGTATGACCAAGATTGATGAAGCCTCCGATGGTGTGATAACACAGGTTGAACCAAGAAATGGAGTTATTTACCTGGGAATAAATGGCGAGCAGGGCGGGCTATTCAAATACGAACCGAATTCGGGAGCAGTACTGCGAGTACCACCAATGTTAACGACGAGTGGAATAGATATAGCTACGGTGTTGATAGAGTCTGCAAGGGTGCTGGTTGGTTCGCGCGACAATGGCTGTTACTATGCTGACTTTGACGGTCGGGCATTGGTTCCAATTAGTAGTGGCATCGACTATAGTGCAGTTGCGTCAATTTTCGAAGCGCAAGGTCATTGGTGGTTTGTTTCGAGAATTCTAGGATTGTATGTGTTAAAGGATTGCTCCGGTGAACTAGTGCGCGCGCCATTACCTACCAGAAATGGCAATGAATTTTTTGCGGCTGTTAGCGACAAAAAAGTGATACTTAGTGTAGATGATAACGTGGTGTATAGCACAACGAATCTTGGAGAGACTTGGGTAAAACAAAATAGTCCGGTTGAGTCATCCTATATGGTGATGCAAATGGAATCCTCGTCGGACGGGCAAGCTTTAATATCTACCAGTAAGGGGTTGTTTCAGACATCGGATGCCGCCAGTACATGGAACCGTTATGCTTCGTCGGTAGATAGTACGCAGGCCGAATGGGCCGTAAAAACCGCGCGTGGAATTTACTACGCTGCAAGAGGCGAGCTTTTTTTAATAGGGCCTACAGGCGAAACTAGACGGGTCGATTTTGATGATGACATGAGCACCAAGAAGTACTGTTTTGACATCAATGAAATTGAAGGCAATGTAATTGCATCGGCCAGTGCCGGATTGTACGTGTTGAGCGTAAAAAGTAAATCTTGGAAATTTATTCCAATTGCAGATGCAAAGTTCATCCGCAAAACTGCGCTATACGATGATCAACTCTTGTTCATTACCGACGCAGGAAAGATTGGCGTTATAAAATGGAGTGACGTTACCGATTAATCAATACAACACGTCGGTAAATTTGGTTGTTACCAAGTTGAACTACCAAAATGATGATGTTGGAGTTAACGTTTGGCACATCCAATCGAACCATTTTTGTAGTAGAAGGATAGGAAGCTGAATAAACTAACTCCCCTGTATACATGTAGCACTCAACATCTCTAATGCCAACATCGGATGTTTCAAGTAAAATAGAACCGGAGTTCAGCGAAGTCGTGATCAATGCGTCATATGGAACACCATCATTTACTCCAGAAATCACTTCGCGCTCAGTTGTAAAGTATGATACTGCCCCGGTATCTGTGGAATTATCAGTCTTAATACCAATCGTCCGCCAGTAGTAAGTGACACCCTTGACTAATGGACCGAACAGTATTGCATTTTCTGTTCCATCAAGCTTGGTAAAATTGGTAAACATTGAATCAGTTGCCAATTCAACCTGATAACCAACATATTCTTCACCCGTTACGTACCGCACCTCACCATATACATCTATATTTTCAGCGCCAATAGCTGGTGATATTGGTGCTAATGCTTGTGCAGTTCCCAAGGTTTTGATCATTATCGTATCAGACCAAAAACCAAGTACACCTTCAAACTCAGCTCTTACCCGCCATTGATAATTAGTACGGGCCGACAACTTTTGAATGACAGACATCGTGTCGGCAATCACTTCTCGATCAAATTCTAATCTGCTGAAATCATCAGTCAGTGAAACTTGAATTCGGTATGACGTAGCGTACTTTACCGCCGTCCATTTAAATTCTACATTAGTAGGCAAAACCTCACCGGCAGGTGACAAGGCATCAGGTACACCTAACAACAACGTCTGTATAGCTGTAGAAAACCTACGCCAATTTCCCCAATCACCAGCACCATTTTTACCAATACTTCTGCCGCGCCATTCGTAGGTAGTGCCATAAGCAAGACCAGCCACAATAAGCGAATGGCCTTGAACTTTAGAATTTACAATATTGTTAGTGCTATCAAGCTGACGCAATTGAATTCTAAATTTTCGAACTTCCTCAACTTGATTCCAGGCAATCTTAACCTCAACAGGTGATACACTAACTTGGTCCTCGAGAGGAAGAGTTAGGAAAGGAGCGGGTGGACCGACGGTGAACAAAGTGTCTCTCGTCCAATCACCCAAAACCGGACTCCGCTCAGGACGTACTCTCCAGTTATAATTCTTGTTTGGTTTCAGCGTGCGTTTTACCAACATTGAGGTATCACTAACCATGGTGTCAAGCACGGTGATATTTGCATATAGCGGATCACTAATTACAACGTGATAAGTGTTGGCGCTCTTTGAAGACCTCCACTTGAACGGAATCTCGCCATTCCAAACTCCCGCAGTAACGGTTGGTGCAACTTGCTTGCCCGACAAGAGTCCCGTTGAAAAGGCAGAAGCAACCCAGTTACCGGCAACGTTGCCGCGCTTAACCCGAACTTGCCAATAATACCTTGTACCGAAATCCAGCTGATACGTAACGGAAGTGTCTGTTGTTTGTGTGCTATAAATCGGCAACGCAAAATTTGAATTTTTAGAGATGACAACTTCATAGTTGGTTGCTTCCAAAGCTCTTGTCCAGTTAAATTTTACGGCCTCAGTATTAACACTTGAATTAGCTACTGGTAAAGTAATAACGGGATTCAATTTGATCAAGTATCCTGGCACGTACTCTCCAGCGGCAAAATCAATTGTCATGGTTTTACGAACTGAATCATAAACACCAGGGACATAGGTAAAGTCTCCAATACCCTCGGTTTGGCGTCTATACAATCTGACGTTTTTCGGTGAAATCACAATTGGAAGTTTAGAAAAATCAAATACTAGATTACCTGTCAAAGCATTCTTTTCTTTCACGCGAACTATCCACCTTGTAGCTACTTCCTCGGCATCCTCGCTTGTTGAAAAGCTCGCATTAAATGGGCGGTAGTTGTGGTGCTCCACAATTACAGAAGTAGATTTAGTTGACGTCCGCACATCCAACGAAACGTGAGTGGTAGAATCTTGATTACTGAACTCTGTTGAACCAACTGTCGAAATATTTTTGTCAATGCCGGTCATAGCAAACACGGTTTTTTTAACTCTGTACGAACCATAAGCAGTTCCATCGGCTGCCAACCAAACTGCCTGTATTTTTTTATCTCTGTCCACTTCCTCTGCGGTTACGCGTCCGCCAGTTCCTCCCCATCCTATCAATACACTGTTGTTTGGTAACACTTGAACGCTACCTGTTGCCGCAGCAAACACGTCTGGTGACTTTCTATACTCCCAAACCTTTTTTACTTTCCTGTTTAGCTCGTCAATTTCATACTCTACAGCTCTTGTGTAAGGATTAGGCTTAAGATTGCCGTTGTCGAAAAGAATCAAGTTTCCGTTTGGTAGTCTTTGGGCATCGTGCTGATGTGAAAAACCAACAAAACCATCTACTGTGTCATTAACAAATTTGAAATCCGATTTTTTTGCAGCACTGCCACCCATCTGCCACATCAGGTCACCGGTGGTTCGGTTGATCTTAAAAACCTGATCGATGTTGCGGCCAGATACTATGAAGTTCCCGTCGTTATCTAGATTAATAGCATTTACGTGAATGTAATCGATAATTTGCTGGGATAAATCAACATCGTCTGTTGCTTGACTAACCGGAATATGATCTAACGACTTCCATTGAAAAAGTATCTGGCCACTAAGATTTACTTCTTGAATAATCGATCCAAGTACAGAGGCGTCTTTTTTTCCGTTTGGAACAATTTTCGACATGTCCATAAACCGCGTCTCAGTCCCGTTAATGACGTACTGATTCTTCCCCGTCATTCTGCACTCATGAAAATCGAAAGTGCCCGCCCCGTAAAACCTCAACGTATCTATAATTTGGAACTGAGCGTTCATCCTATACACCACCTTCTTCGCAGAATTCACAAACAAAAGTGTGCCATCGGTTTGCACGTGTAAATTCAATGTGCCTGCATTTGCAAAACGATATACATTCTTTCCTGAGTGGTCCAAAATGCCAAAACTGTCCATCGATACGGGAGCCATAAACACGTAACCGGGAGCCGGATGACCCAGTACCTGAACTTCAAAGTCTCTCAGTCCCACTTGTGCACTAATCCGTCCACCAATGCACGAAAGCACGGCTAAAAGAGTAATTATTAAAATCACTCTTGGTTGTAATTTGCTATGGTTGAATTTATACATGTTTATTAAGTTCAGTTTACCCAAGAGTGCATCTCGATTTAGTGCCAGTAAATCGCAATCCAATACTTTCTCACACCAGATTTACCATAACCCAATTTCGGTGGTTAGGTTACATAAATAAATGATCGTAAAAGTAACAACATCATCACGTTACGGCGTTATGCACACCAGCATGGCCATCGCAGCTCTGATATTTAGCATGGGTACCACATTTGCTCAGCAAGACACTACGAAAATCAAGTCCGACACGGTACTGGTAACCGTTGGGCGAGTTTCCGAAGAAATTCGTGAAATCCCACTGGCAATAACGGTGGTACCCCAGGTTTCCTTGCAAACGCAGCGGGGGTTTGGACTCGACCAGGCGCTTACCTTGGTGCCCGGTGTGGTGGCCCAATCTCGTACGGGCGGTAACGATGTTCGAATTCAGGTAAGGGGCTTTGGGGCTCGCGGCTCAGGACAACGCTCAAACGCCGGAACGTCACGTGGAGTTAGGTACTATCAGGATGGAATTCCGGAAACCGAACCGGATGGACGCACATCGTTTGATTTGCTGAATATGGTTCATGCCTCGCGTATAGAGGTGATTCGGTCAAATGCCAGCGCGCTTTGGGGTAATGCCTCGGGCGGAGTAATAATGTTGTCGTCTGTGCCGGCAACCACCGAGCCCCTTATAAATGCATCATCGGCGGTTGGAAGCTTTGGGTTTATGCAAAACGCGCTGCTGGCAAATACACCTTTGGGTAATGGGCAGGCGTATGTTTCCATAAACAACACTTCTATGGACGGATGGCGGGCACATTCGGCGTCATCGCTGGTGCAGGGAACAGTGGGCTTCGTACTTCACCCAAGTAACCGAACGAACGTTGGAATATTTGCCACCGCGGCCTCGAATGTGTACAGAATTCCAGGCGCGCTAACCAAGGAGCAATACGAAGCCAACCCGCAACAGGCACAAACCAATCCGGCAGTGTACAACCCAACGTATACTTTACGTGATGAAATGCGGAATAATAAACTGGGGCGGATTGGTGCAACGTTCGACCACGCCTTTGATAACTCCAATGGTTTGATGGGCACGATGTACGTTCAGAGTAAGGCTCTTGAAAGGTCAGAGCGAAATACGTGGCGGGATTTTACACGTTATCATACGGGTGGTAATGCCGTATACCGGAACACTACAGCCGTTGGACAAAATTCGTTGTTTAAAGTTCTGCTGGGTACTGATTTGCAATATCAAGACGGGGCGATTCTGTTTTACTCACTAGATACGGCAACGAAGAGTAGGGGAACTGAACTGAGAGACAACAAGCGCGAGGGAGCACTGGATGTTGGTGGTTTTGTACAGGCTGAGTATATGACAGAAGAGTTTAGTTTGATTGGTGGACTTCGGTTCGACGCTATAAGCTACTTCTACGAAAACAGAATTGTGCCAACTATTAACTCAGACAAAACATTTCAACAGGTTATTCCCAAACTTGGTGCCACGTACAAATTGAACGAGGGGGCTAGCATATATGCAAACCTTGGCGGCGGGATAGAAGTACCTGCGGGAAATGAAACTGATCCGCCGTCGGTTAGAGGCGAAGACACCATTACCTCCATTAACCCGCTGCTGGAACCAATTAGAAGCACCACATACGAGTTGGGTATCAAGGGCGCCGAAGGATTCGAATCGTTCTTTGCAAGCGTTACGTACGATGCAGCGTTGTTTTTTATAGATGTAAAAAACGACATTGTTCCGTACAGAAATGGCCGTTTTTACATGACAGCCGGGCACTCCACACGTATCGGTGCAGAGCTAGGTTTTGCTGTAAAAACTAACATTCATTTGTCGTTGTACGGCGCGTTATCAATAATGAAATCCGAATACAAAACGTATGCTATCGACTCGGGCTTTATAGACACAACCGTGGCTGGCCACACAACATCCTACGCCGGAAATTCGATGCCAGGAATTCCTCCAATGTCGTCAACATTACGACTTCGGTATGACTCTCCAGACTACACTGGTTTATTCGCCGAAATAGAATGGAGAAACATATCAGGTTACTACGCCGACGATGCGAACGCGCTCCAGGTAGATGCCATGCAAACCATTGATGTTGCCACTGGAGGAACAATTGAAATCGTTTCAAAATTTCTAAACTGCACAGCCATGATTCGTGTAAATAACGTTCTTAATTCCACCTACATGGCGTCGGCTTGGATTAACCCCGATAACACCGCCGGTGGAATCCCCTACATCGAATCCGGACTCCCGCGAAACATAACTGGAAGTATCTATCTAAAATTCACGCCGTAGTGAAATCTCTTTGTAGGGGGCTTTGTGGTTCAAAAACCGGAATCCACTTTACCTGACCTTGAACGAGGCCATCGTTAAAATGGCCAACATAATGGATACGATGTAAAATCTAGTCACGATTTTCGATTCGTGCCAACCACTTTTTTCAAAGTGGTGGTGCAATGGCGCCATCTTAAATATTCGTCGCCCTTCGCCATATCGTTTTCTGGTGTATTTGAAATACAATACCTGAAGTACAACCGAAAGCGTCTCCGCAAAAAACACTCCACCTACAATTGGCAAAAGAAACTCTTTTTTGATGAGTACGCACAACACACCAATTGCACCACCAAGTGCTAGTGATCCGGTGTCGCCCATAAATACTTGTGCCGGGTACGAATTATACCACAAGAATCCCATAACCGCACCAACTATTGCAGCGCAGAATATTGCCAATTCATCTGTACCACGCAAGTGCATGATGTTGATATAGTCCGCAAAAAATGCATTACCACTGAAGTATGCAACCACAGCTAACGTTAACGCACTTATTCCGACAGTTCCAATGCAGAGTCCATCTAGTCCGTCGGTAAGATTTACAGCGTTACTAGTACCCGTAATAATGAGCACCACAATAGGGATATACATTATTCCAAAATCGAAGTTGATCATCTTTTGAAATGGAACGGTGGTTAACGTGCTCACGCTACTAAGCGTAGTGGAATACCACTCAGGAAAGAAATAGATCGAACAACCAACAACCAATCCGGTGAAAACCTGACCAACAATTTTGTACCTACCTATTAGCCCTTTGGGCAACTTCTTGATTACCTTTAAATAGTCATCTAGGAATCCCACAGCCCCCAGTGTCACTGTTACAAACACCGCCATCACGATATACATGTTCAAGATATTACCCAACAGTACCGTAGGTATGATAATGGCAGCTAACACTATCAAACCACCCATGGTAGGCGTACCAGCCTTGGTGGCATGTTGCCCAACGGCCTGTAACTCCGGTTTAGCCTGCTCACCAATCTGTAGTTTTTTCAAGGCGCGGATAATTCTAGGCGCAACCAACAACGAAATCAACAACGCAAATATCGCGGCTGCGGCAGCTCGGAAAGTCACAAAGCCGAACAAGTTTATTCCGGGAAAGTCTGTAAACGTCTTTAACCAAAGTACTAACTGATACAGCATGAATTTGTCCGTTGATTAGTTGCCAGAAGTTAGTTGCAAAACCACATTTTCCATTGCCATTCCGCGTGATCCTTTGACCAAGATAACCGAATCCGCATCCACACAGCCCCTTACCTCGTTTACACACCCGTTGATTGTTCCACACCAGACAATATTACTGTGCGAAATATGATCGGCAGCACGACGAAATTCTTCGCCATACAGAATTACCAGATCCGAAACGGCACAAGCAGAATCTAATACCTGCATGTGCTCTTCCTCTGAGGTCGGACCCAATTCTAGCATGTCGCCAAGTACCGCGATCTTTCTAGCCGAAGGGTGGTGGTGTAGAGTCTGCAATGCAAGTTGCATCGAATCAGGGTTGGCGTTATACGTATCGTTTAGGATGGTTCCGAGTGTCAATGTAACTACATTCATTCTGCCATAGCCATGCGATGCCGGCATCTGATATGATTGAAGTTGGTGGCGAACTTCGGCAGCGTTCATGCCTAATGCCCATGCGATTGCAACGGCACATGTAGCATTGAGTGCAGCAGCAATTCCGGGAGTTTGCATAGTGGCATTAAAGGTGAATGCACCCTTCACTATGCTCAGCTTGGGATTCAACTCACCATCATAACTTACCGACAACGTAATGTCGGCTTCTCGCGTCAATCCAAATGTAATTGCCCTGCCCACCTGATGCGCGTACTTAGCCAGGCGCTCATCATCCACGTTTACAAAACAAATTCCACTGTGGTCGTGTAAATAATCAAACAATGCTCGCTCTTCAGTTTCCACGCCATCGATATCAATTAACTGTTCTAAGTGTTCCTTACCAATGTTGGTAATCAAACCATGAGTGGGCTGTACCATGGCTGCGAGTATTTCAATTTCGCCGGGTTGGTTGGTACCAATTTCAACTACTGCTGCACTGTGCTCTTGAGTCAGCTCCAACAAAGTAAGTGGAGTTCCAATTTGATTATTATAGTTAGCGGCCGTTTTAAGCACGTTGAACTTTCTGCTCAATACGTGCGCTACAATTTCCTTGGTAGAGGTCTTACCGGCTGCCCCCGCAATGGCAATCACAGGAATTTCATACCGCCGGCGGTGATACCACGCAAGTGCACCAAGAGTGTTCAGTGGCGACTGCGGCGCCTTGATAAGTTGTTTGTTTCTGCTGTGTTGATTATAAAACTCTTCGCTTACAACGGCTGCAGAAGCCCCCTTTAAAAAAGCATTTTCTACGTGATCGTGTCCGTCAAAGTTTTCGCCTTTCAACGCCACAAAAATGCTGTTCGGTTGCAACGTGCGAGTGTCGGTGCTAACGCCCCGTGCCGCGAAGTTTGCGTCGAGCCGTAGGTTTTGTGCGCCTACCACTTGCACCAAATCGGAATATGTGAAAACAGCCTCTTCTTGCATAAGGTGCAAATTACAATCGTTCAATCGCTCTTAAGCGTGCGCTCCGGGAACGTGGGTTTTGAGAAACCTCGTTTGCGGATGGAGTAATCGGTTTTTTTGTTAGAAGGGATACAACCTTGCTTGAGGCATCTGAGTATTCCTTGAAAACGTTTTTAACAATTCCGTCTTCGAGTGAGTGGTAACTCATTACCACTATTCTACCGGTTGGTGCTAGCATTTGAATCATTCGATGCAGCGTTGACTCGAGACGCTGTAGCTCGTTGTTGACTTCAATTCGAAGCGCCTGAAAAATACGCGCCATGGTTTTGGACTGATGTTGCGTTGGCACTACCTGTACTACTAGTTCTCGCAAATCGAACGTAGTGTAAATTGGCGACAGATTTCTACTTTGTACGATAACTTTTGCAATTCTTCTCGACGACGGATCCTCGGCGTACCGGTAAAATATATCCGTCAGCTCGGCCTCGGAGTAGGTGTTTACTATGTCTGCCGCATTCTTGCCTGTGGGCGTAAACCGCATGTCCAACGGGGCATTTGCACGAAACGAAAAACCACGTTCGTGATGATCGAATTGAAACGATGATACTCCAAGATCGAACAACACGCCGCCTAATATATGGCCCTCTAAAACGCTCGGCAATTCTGAAAAATTTGCGTGCACAATTTTGAACAGCGGAGGCTGAACATCTAAATACTCAGCGAACCTTGAGGTGCATTTGGCAATTGCTACTTCATCGGCATCGGTTGAAATTAACAGTCCCGTTTGGTCTGTTGATCGTGCACATTGTTCTTCAATACGCTTCAATATTTCTGCACTGTGCCCACCTCCGCCTAATGTGGCATCTGCGTATGTATATCCACAACGTATGCTGAGCAGGTCCATGCATTCCGTAAGCATTACCGGAACATGATATTGTTCTTCGGAAAGCCGAGCCATGTTACAACAGGACCGAGAGTGAGGACAGCCCCAGCGGCTCTACGCAGAAAAACGCCTCGGCATACGTGGTGCCTATGCGGCTGCCGTAATACCGCGCACGCGCCTCTAGTTCCAACAAATACTCCGGACGCGATATAAATGTAGGGGGCTCGGTGTTATGCTTAGAATTTTCAACGTGAAACTGAGACTGATAGGCCAATATTGCGTCCATCTTTGACTTGAATGTGTCCGTAACATCAACGTAAAAATCAGGGAGCGATGGGAAGTCGTATTGCAGTTGGTAACACACCAAGGTCTTTGCGCGGTGCGTTGATAAGTCATTTCCGTTATCTGACAACAGAACGTTCTTTACACCCGAAACGAAGTTGGCGGCTTTGCAAATTTGATGGACAGCAACATGATCAGGATGGCGTTCTTGCGGAGGCGGAATTAAAACGAGCAAAGGTGTAAATTTTCGAATGGCAGTTGCAAGCTTATGTACGGTAGCCGTGTTGTACTCAACCGCGCAATCCGGCATTTCAAGGTTTACTCTATTGGAAACACCAAGAATTTTTCCAGCAGATTCAGCTTCTGTTGCTCGAAGTTCTGCCGAGCCCCTTGTACCCAATTCGCCACGAGTACAATCCACAAACACCACACTCTTACCAAGGTCTGTGAGATTTTTAATCACACCGCCGCAGCCTATTTCGGCATCATCGGGGTGCGGCGAAACAACCATCACGTCGCAGTTCAACCTATGTCTCCCAGCTTGTGAATTTTTTCAACCCGGGCTGTGTGGCGTCCGCCTTCGAATTGCGTAGATAAAAATTCCGATACAATCTTCTTTGCGAGTTCGATGTTTACTAGGCGTTGGCCGATGGCAACCATGTTAGCATTGTTATGCTGTCGGGCAAGTTGAGCCATTTTTACGGTAACGCAATTTGCGGCACGAATACCGTTCACCTTATTTGCAGCTATGCTGATACCAATCCCGGTACCACAAATAATAACGCCGTAATCGGCGGTCTTGTTACTGACTAGTTTGGCAGCGGCTACGCCGTAATCAGGGTAGTCTGCACGGTCGGTAGAATTTGTGCCAACATCAATTACTGTATGATGCAACTCCTTGAGAAGTGCAATCAGAGCCGTTTTGTATTCAAAGCCGGCGTGGTCAGAACCAATGCTAACTGTCATGCTCAGTGTCCTCCGGTGCTACCAAATCCCCCATCGCCCCTTTCAGTTAAATCAAGCGAGTCTACGCTGTTCCAGGCTACGGCTGAGTAGGCGGCAACAACTAATTGGGCAATTCTTGAACCGGGTTCGATGGTATAATTTTCGGCAGAAAAGTTTGCTAGAATAATCTGAATTTCGCCTCGATAATCGCTGTCGACAGTTCCGGGTGCATTTAAAGCGAACACTCCATTTTTTGCGGCAAGGCCACTGCGGGAGCGAACTTGACACTCAAAACCGGCGGGAAGGGCAATAGCAATTCCGGTAGGCACACGAGTTATTCCGCCAGCAACAAGCACAAGGGGCTCACTGATTGCGGCAAAAACGTCCATGCCAGCCGAGCCCGAAGTGGCCGGCGCGGGCAAAGGAAGGTGGGCGCCATGGGGAAGAACGTTTATATCTACCGAAACAACATTTACGTTCTGCAATGTTGCGGGATTATTACTTGCGTCCAAAGTCTGCTGGGTTTTCACCCCATTTATCCGTTTCCCATTTCGAAACTCGATTAGGGTAATCATTTGCTCGAAGCCATTCTTGGGCTCGCTCCATAAGCGCAAAAACGTCGGTATTCTTTCTCGTACGCTTTATAGTGGTTTTAGCGGTGCGCTGTTTTACCCAGGCCATGGCCGTGCGCGAATCCGTATACACGGGAATTGTACTCTCCTGGCGGGCCAGCATTCCTAGTCCGTGAACAACGGCCAGGAATTCGCCTATATTATTTGTGGAATCGGAGAATGGACCCATGCGGAAAAGTTCGGTTCCCGTGGCGGTATCCACGCCTCTATACTCCATTTCGCCGGTGGTCATGTTGCATGCAGCATCCACAGAAACCGAGGGAACAACCGGTCCCCTGCCCCTTCTGGGCTTCTTTTCGGCCAGTCTTTCGGCGGCTGTTTTACGCATTAACGAAGCTGGAATACCTGATTCCATAGCCGCTTTTGCCTGTGTAAGTGTATCGTACGCCTTGTACTTAGCACCAGGAAAGCCATCAACTTGATCTTTGCACTTTTCCCACGAAGAGTATAGCCCTGGACTGTGCCCGGTCCACACTACATACCATTTTGGTTTTTTGATTGCCATTTACCGGCAAAAATAACCAAGTACGCGCGTAAATAACTCTTGTTTTTAAAGATTGTTGTACTGCGGGTTTCATTTAGAAACACGATTTACCGCTAAAATTTGGTTTCCGGTATGTTTTTGTATGAGGAATACTTACTTTAATCAAGCCTACAGACTGTCACGTTTTACTTTGTTCTTTTCCTGAGCCGCGCGTTTCGCACGACGCAACTTATTGAAGTCGATGCTCTCTGATAACGAAACATGATCTCGTATTACCCCTCGAAACCGAAGTATGCTATCGGCAGCAAGATTCATTTTCCTGTTAGGAAGGGCTCCTCTGACGTCCTTGGGAATTTGGCTCATAGGTATCAAGGCTTCTTCGGTCGACATTGGATCGGCCGGCATCGATTTTACCACGGGTGAGTTATTAGCCAACTCCAACCAATCACCACCCCTACGTCGGGAATAATCAAAGTAGTCTATGATGACTACCGGTGTTCCTGTGAACGGAATAGGTCGCCGATTCGAATCCAGTTTGGCGGGCCGAACCCATTTATACAACCACTCAGCATCAACCAAAAACTGCCTAACACACGAATGTGAAACGGGCCTTCCAGGCATCTCAAATTGATGGAACGCGTTTCCCGCGTACTGATGAAAGTTTATGGTAAAGGGCAATACCCAAGTACTATCTAAACTCGAGAGGCGTTTGATTTGTTTCCAGTTGACAGCGTATCTACCTGGAAGCGTGGGCTTACGCTCAGATCCGGTATTAGCGGCGGCAAATCGGACCAATTCGCCATACCTATAACAGGCATAAGATTGCCAAACATTGCTGATTAACAAGAGCTTGGGAATAGTGTCGGCCGCGGGGTAGTACTGCGGAAAAACTGAGTACGCCCGAAGGTCCTTTACAACGCTGTCGGGCAAAACCAGCGAATCTCCAATTCTCACAAACTGAAGGTCCTTCCGGTTAAGTAGGGTCAATACCCGGTAGTTCAGCCATGTATCAGATGTTTTCGCGAACGTTCGGCGAATGCTATCCAGCACCCTTGAATTACTAACGTGAACTCTAGAATACTTAATCGGCCCGAATCTATTTCGAAGGCTGTCTATGTGAGCTGCACGCATTTCCGCCACTTTTTCTAAAGAGTCGGCACAAACGCGGTCTGCCACCTCCTCTGTACCGAAGTTGCCACCACAAGCAAAACAAAGGCTGGTAAGAAGTGTGAATAACCCTAGGAGTAGGATGCGCTTGGATGCTGAATAATGCTGCATTTTGATGACGCAAACTTACAAAACAAACCGGATGGCTTGGCGTTGGGGTTAGTACTTTTGAAGCGATATGAAAAACCTCACGAACATTCTTTGCGCAGCACTTGTTGTTTTGGTAGCAGTAGGATGCCAACAGGAAGCAGCAAAACTTACACCGGTAAAGTTAGAAGTGGAAGCTCCCACAAAGCCCCTTACAGCAAAAATTCTGTCGTACAAGGTGGAACGCGTGCTTCCGCACAACACAAAGGCATTTACGCAAGGACTTCAAATTCACAACGGAGTTTTTTACGAAAGCACGGGTGGATATGGAACATCTTCTGTTCGTAGAGTTGAAGTTGCAACGGGAAAAATTTTAACGCTTCAGCCGCTTGAAGCGAGAATTTTTGGAGAGGGTCTAGCCGTTGTTGATGGAAAGGTTTTTGTGCTGAGTTGGTTGAATCAACTCACTATGATTTTTGATGACAAGAAGCTGGAAAAAATTGGACAGTTTCTGTACGCAGGTGAAGGGTGGGGTTTAACGACAGATGGAACTACATTATACATGAGCAACGGAACGCACGTTATTACACAGCGCGATGCAACCGACGGACACATGTTAGGATCCGTGGGAGTAATGCTAAACGGTCTGCCGTGCAACCACCTGAATGAACTCGAGTGGATAGAAGGCGAAATTTGGGCAAATGTTTGGCGGACCAACAACATAGTTCGAATAGATCCTCGCACCGGAATTGTGAAGTCGGTGGTAGACCTGACCGGATTGTTAGATGATTCAGAGCGAACGGCAAACACCGACGTGTTAAACGGAATTGCCTACAACACAAAAACAAAGGCGATATACGTGACGGGAAAAAATTGGCCGCATATATATCAGATTAGCGTAATGGAATGAGCTCGTTTGCCATCGGTGATGTACACGGCTGTTTGCTAACATTACGATGTTTGGTCGAGGAGAAAATTGGGTTAGCAAAAACTGATCACGTTGTGTTTTTGGGTGACTACATTGATAGAGGGCCAGACTCAAAGGGAGTTTTGGACTACCTGCATCAACTTAGCTTAGACGGACATCACACCACGGTTCTGCGTGGCAATCACGATGATTTGTTGGTTCGTGGCAGACTAGACGCAAGCCAGGAGTTACACCACCTTCAAAGCGGCGCCATTCAAACGCTCATGAGCTTCCGTTGCGATTCGCACGCAGAAATTCCCGTGGAGTATTGCGACTACATCGACACAATGGAAATGTATTACGAGGAGGACAAGAGTATTTGTGTTCACGCATCCTTCAACTCACATCATTCCACACCTCACCTAGACTTCAATGCGCTTATGTGGTTGCGGCTAGAATCAGACATTTCCGAAACAAAAAATAAACGTCTTGTTTGTGGTCACACTCCAACTACAATTGATAACATGAAGCAACGCATCGATTCCGACAAAAAATAATTATTGATACCGGCTGTGTTTATAAAAATTTAGGGGGCTTTGGGTTTCTCACCGCTATAGATTTAGAAACCTATCAAACAATCTCAGTAAAGAACAGAGACAAGATGTAGTGTCAAACACTTAATCAGAGGTTAATAATTTCAACAGGAAGGACGTAAATATTTTTACATAGAAAATCATAAATATTTTCACATAAATAGTCACGTTTTTATGTCGGCATAGCACGGCAAGTACACCGCATTCTTTCTGCGGTTTTACTCACCACACTTTTTTTGGAGGTTGCTATGTGCAGGCCACTTTTCGTCGCGCTGTTTTTGATGTTATTCGGAGCGCGAACAATTATTCAAGCTCAGCAGGCAAATATCTACGCGGTATTCCCTGTTGAAAACCAGACAAACGTTGGCACCGATGCGTCCATTGTTTTACGGGCAATAATGCCCATTATCCCACCCAGTGTAACCGCTTCATACCCCGATGCAAATGATCTTGGCTACACCGCCCATCGGCCAACCATCACATTAATTTCGGAAGCCGAATCTCGTGATACCGATCCATCGAAATGGTATAGAAAAACGATATACGGGAAGTATGAATTTGCTGATGTAAGAACGGTCCGATTTAAACCATTTGGACTTCTCGCCGATACAAGGTACCGATGTATTGTTTCCGATATCTTCTTGCAGTCACCTAACGGACCCATTCCAGCGTCGAAACTAGATTTCTATTTCACTACCACATCGCTTGTTCCACAAATTGAAACTTGCAGCCTCGATTCGTTTCGTGTATTTACGTGTACCCAGCCGATCAACTTTCAGTTCAGCGGTGCTACTCTAACACCGGCAGACATTGTTCGGGCATTAAGAGTAGAACAAACGTCACCCATGGACAATCAGAATTGGCAACCAGCTGATGTGCAGTTGATCCCCAACCCAATTCAGAATGCGCTGTCGATACTCCCACTACATTCATGGGAGGTTGGGAAAAGCATCCATGTAGTTCTTGATCTAAGTATAGTTACCGGCAATCCCTTAGACAGAAAAGAGTGGATGGTTCCGGTCAGGAATGCAGGAAAGGTAGTAGTTACCGCTGTCTCTGCAGATGGTAGAGAAGTGCCCGAATACATTTCGGAACAGCTATCATCCAACAACGTGGTAACCACAAACACAGAGCCCCTTACCCTATCATGCCCCGAAGACCTTGGCAACCGCTGGCAATTTGTCCGGTGGGAAAGTCCCGCGTTCCAACAGTCCATATCAACCGCATTTGCCCATGTAACAATTAGCTGTGAATTGCTAATGGCGGAGATCCCGATTTATGCGATTATTGAACGAATCGATACTATCACAACCCAGATTTCAGTTAATGGAAAGGGGGCTGTGCAAGTGTACAGTGGAGAAGGTAGGTTGATAAAGACCATAGAACAAAAGGACACGCTGTATATCACGGATGATTATCCGGAGTATAGACTGATGGCCATACCAGCTTCAGGAAGTACGTTAACGTCTTGGAGTGCAACACAGGGTGGTAATAACGGCAACCCGGCCGCGACCATCATTGTTAATGCGCAAACGATGTTCGGACCCAACGCCTTATCGGTTCAATTACAATTAAATACGGCAAACTTTGGTCCAGTAATACCATTAACGCCGTACGAAAACTTCCGTCTGCGGGGTCAGCTGAGCGATGTGGATGCCGACAAATTGTTCGACATTAACGATGCTGTGGGTTTCACTACTGAAAAAAATTACGAAGATGTGCAAACAGGGAAACGAGCACTTTGTGTGAAAGCTCAGCCATGTTGGGAGATAATTGGTTATTCAGTTTCGGCTACTGGTAAATCAATGAATTTCGATTTAGGGGTGGGCGAATATTGCGTTGAAGCGGATATGACTAATCCAGAAAATGTGGTAACGTTTTTTGGTCGTCGTAAGCAGATTGCGTTGCGAATTGATAGAGTGTTATTAGCATCGGATGATCCAAACGACATTGCAAAAGACCAAGTGCCCCATCCGGAATCGAAAATCACCGTTCAAAAAAAAGTACAATTAAGTTCCGGTGCAACAAGTTGGAAAACTTACAATCAGTATTCGTGTAGAGATAAAAACATTGCATTTGGCGGACAGATGTTTCAGTGCGGAGATGAGTTGCGACTGTTGTGTTCAGGTTCAACACTGCGAGGTGAAGTTTGGAAGTACTTCAGTCAACCTGTTAACTATGTGATTCCAGATGGAGGTGGCAAGCAAGGAACCGAATCGATTTATTCGTTGGTTGTACAAACACAATTGGCCAAGTTTACTATGTCATCTTGCAACGGTGCAGACGAGGACATTCCGGAAATTCGAGTGCGCGGGTGTTTCGAGCAACAATTCGGAATCGAATCAATTGCATTGCGCGTTCGAATCAAAAACGGTGAAGACAGGGCTAATTCGTTTTTTACTGAGCGATGGCTCGATCCTGCTATATACTATGACGAGTTGGCCGATGAACCTCGCAGTGGAAGGCACCTCCAATACATTCCACGTCGTGGAACGCATGTAAAAGTAAAGTTCACCGCTCCTATTGATGTGCGAACAATAATAGAAGGTGGGATGACGGCTGAGTCTGTAAACAACATACTAGTAACCGACCCAGCGCTGCGAGGACTAGATTTCAAGGTTGAATCATTCGATGGTGCGCACATCAATTATTATCCGGCAGATGGTTCCCCTATTACTACTGTAGAGTTTGCAATATGCGATCCAAGAACCTCACCAAGATTACAGGCACTACACTTCGGAAATTTCGAGTTAACCTGCCTTAGATCGATAAAATCATTAACCGGCAAGCCCCTTTTAACAAAATCAACTTTTGCGCTCGCAACTATGGAACTGCCTGGAGTGGGTTACCATTTGAAGTCAATCAACTATGCGTATGATGGTGACTTGGACTTCATTCTTCCCAACTATGGCGAAACATATCAAGTAGTGTACGGAGCAAATCTCGCAGTGGAAAAAGCTCATCATACTGATATAGGATTCAAGCGAATTCCTGATTGTCGGGAGCAGCAAGGAACGCCGGTTGAAGAGTGTACAATACCCCACTCAGACAAGAACGGACCGCAGGAATATTCCGAGAAATTGTTGTGGGTGGAACCATACTGGATGGACTATAAGGATCTAGCATATATCCACATTGTTAGTTACGATGAAGATTGCAAGGACAAGAACGACTGTCTGGTAAACAATGTATACGACCTTTTGGATGAAGTAAGGGAACGAGTAGAATCGTACCAAGTTGAGGATAAAAAGGGCGAAGTAGATTGGCGCACAGTACTTCCGGATGTTATAGCCCTTGGTTCTCGTTTAATACAGGGACTTCTTCCAATAGATGAACAGGACGAATATCTTGGAGAGGGTACTCACCTTGCCGGCGCAGGAAATGGCTGGGGCGTTATTACATCAACAGCCCCGTACATAACTCTTAAACACCCCAACACAACGTACACATTGATTGGCAAACTATATGTGTCAAGGATGGTAGTACGATAAATGCGATTAGTCACATTAGAAGAAAGCAGCACTATGAAAATGATAATTGCATTGTTCACAATTTTGGCCGCACACTATTGTTCGTTTAGTCAGGAACAAATTGTTACCAGTCAGGTAGGCACGGAGTCCAAGAGTGAATTTGTAGACAAATTTCAAAGCATTTGTCCGAGTGAAATTGAAGGTCTATTCGGCAACAGTAATCTGCCATATTGTATGGACTCGTTAGTGATCAACTCTCTCGATTTCATTGAGGGACGAGATCCGAAGAGTACGGTAACACAATGTGTAAAGGTGTTTAGGAAAAATGAACTTGGTGAATACATTGAAGTGAACACCGCTACGAACTGTGGTGTTGGAGCGAAGACGATGGTTATAAAGTTTCTCGAGCCATTCGTATCTCACCTATCTGATCCAACCGAGGTTGCCACGTACAAAATGGTGGTGATATGCGGCTACTGGGCCGCCGGTTCAGATCTGATACAGCAGAGGTTTTTCCAAAAGCAAAACGTGCTTCGTGCATACACAGTGGCGCGAATGATTGGTACTGAAGAGATCGTCTTTGCAGATACAGAAACAATGCCACCATTGGATAGTGTGATACAACCGATTTCTTCAAAGCTCAGAATTAATACGGTGTCACAAACAGACAGTTTACAATTCTCTCATTGGACGTGCAGTGCAGATGGAATTCCATACTCGCCTAGTGGGTCGAATCAAGTAATTGAACACAGGTGTTGGCCACAAAGAGACACTGTGATATTCACTGCTTGGTACAAAAAAATCACTTCAGCGGTTTCGGAATCTGCTGGAGCTTCTGGTATTTCTGTCGAATGTGATCAAATCAATCATCGTCTCAATTTTCGTAACTGTACTGCAACTATGTGTAGAATTTTCAACTTGCACGGCACCCTTGTCTCAATGAATGTCTTTGCCGGTTCGCAACAACTACAACAAGTTCCTCTTGAACTACCTCAGGGCTTATACGTGATTGTTTGCGAACTCGGTAACGGCAAACCATTCGTAAAACCATTTATCTATCTTCAACCATAGACCATAGACCATAGACCATAGACCATAGACCATAAACTATAGACCATAAACTTTAATCAGGAAACATATAATGAAAACTTCTTTTGAACGGCTAGTTAAACCAACTAGCCACTGTGTAAAACCCTTCACCACGACTCTCATTTTGTGTATTGCTACTCTCATTTTGAGTAACATTACTTTGACAGCTGATGTTTTTCCATCAGGCGGTGCGCGAGAAAAGCCCCTTACACAAGGAGGTAGTGTAACTATAACTTGGAAAATTCAATTCGATGCTCCTCTGGTTGATATTGAGTTTTGGAACGGTGAATCTGGTACAACCACTACAATTGCTAAAGGTATACCAGCTCAACTCGAAAAATACATCTGGCAGATTCCACAAAATCTGGACGATAGTCGAAAAATCAGATTTGTTGTACGAGATGCAATAAAACCCCACACAATGGACTTAAGCGAGAGCTTTGTTACTATACAAAGAATGCAACCCATCGTTGCGGGTGTGAACGAGATTGATGCTGAAGCTTTGATTGTTGTCAGACCCAACCCGGCTAATCATATTTTTGAAATCAGTTGGAAGTCGGTGAAAGCGGACAATGTTGTTGTAACTGATGTATGTGGATTAACGGTTGCACGATATCACGTGGAAACTGGTGCAGAGGCAGCCACGATTGATGTTTCAGGATATGCTCAGGGCATGTATCAAGCTGCGTTATTTAACGGTACGGAGCGAGTTGGCACTGCCTCGTTGGTTATAAACCGCTAGCAATCGTGATTAAAACTCTACAGTAAATCGTAGCAAATTCCATGACGTGGAATAATTATTCTAGTTCTCGGCAGCCGCTCTCTAATACTCAACGCTAAGTTTTCGCATGCTTCTATGGAGCCGTGCACAATCACCACGGTGTTCGGCCGAATTTCAGAAGCAAACAACGCTAGGTCCTCAAGTGAGGCGTGCGCACTAAATCGCAGCCGTTCAATTTCGCACGTTCTTACAACAGAACGCCCTGCCAGATTGAACGGCTTGCCGAGTTCTGAGTGGAGAATAGAATGACCGGGTGACGTTGGGTCTTGGTAGCCAATAAAGGCCATACCGAAATTCGGTTTCGTTAGCCACAAATTTGACAACGCAAAACTGGTTGTCCCCTGATTAACCATACCGGATGACGCCAACACTATAGAAGGGGTTTTCATATACGGTCCGTTGAATAATGTGTCGAACCTTATACGTTCTTGTGGAATGTTAGAGACTTCAAAGCCTGGAACCTTCATAGGTTCTGTATAACAATAGTGATCGTAAATTTTGCTGATTTCTGTCCCCATTCCACCGGTGTATATCGGAAGTCTGGGTATTGAGCTCCTTTGCATAAGTGAGTACATCACTCCAAGAAGTTCCTGAAGTTTTCCGAGTGCGAATACAGGAATCAGGATTGAACCGTTTTTACTTGATATTCGATTAATAAAAGAAGCAAGTCGTTTTGTTTCGGTTTTAAAGTCGCCTTCGAAAGTTGAAGCACCGTTGGTTGCCTCGGTAATAAGTACATCGGCATGCGTGGTTATAACTCTTGCTTTGGAAATTATCGACTGGTTTTGAAACTGAATATCGCCGGTATGGATTATTCGTTTTCCGGAGCACTCTATGGCCACATAGGCGCTTCCCAATATGTGACCCGCCCAGTGATATGTTACGTGTATCGGACTCAGATTTGACTTGATAACAAACGGAACGTTATAATCGACTGCTTGAAAGGAATGCCTGAGAAGTAAAATTTGATCGCTGGTATAGTACTCCAAAGCCCCCTTCTCAAACCAATTAGTAACGTCTGACTTTAGCAACTTTCGAGTGTTGTTGAGCATTACATCGCTAATATCTCGAGTAGCTCGGGTCATATACGGTTTTAAGTGCGGCCACTTACGCATTACGAAAGGAAGGCCACCAAGATGATCCGTATGGGCATGTGTTACCAACAGGGCATTCACGGCGGCATCGCCAATCGCGCTCACGTCTGGAAATGCGTTACTCGCCCTACTTTGGGGGTGCAGTCCGGCATCTATGAGAATACCGGTGCCGTCGATATTGAGAAAGCAACAGTTAGCCCCAATCTCCTCCGCTCCACCCAACATGGTAAGTTCTGCCTTCATCTTGTAAAAGTACTAATGAACATAGGACCAATGGTCAAATTCAGCCCTGCGATCAGCATATTCAGTCTCCATGTGGATTTAGGGTGTTAGTTTTGGAGCCAATGGAAACAGTTGCGCCTTATAAAACGACTAATAAAGTGCGGATAGTTACGGCTGCGTCACTGTTCGACGGACATGATGCGGCTATTAACGTAATGAGGCGCATAATTCAGGCCACCGGTTGCGAGGTAATTCACCTCGGACATAACCGATCTGTTGCGGACGTGGTGAGTTGTGCTATACAAGAAGACGTGCAGTCCATAGCTATGACATCCTACCAGGGTGGGCACATTGAGTACCTCAAGTATATGTACGACCTTTTGCACGAGCAACATGCAGGGCACGTCAAAATTTTTGCCGGCGGCGGTGGTACAATTTTGCCGGTAGAAATCGAAGAACTGCAAGCGCACGGAATAGCGCGTGTCTACTCCCCCGATGACGGACGGCACATGGGTCTGCAAGGCATGATAAATGATCTCGTGGAACAATCGGACTTTGTAACCCCTAATATATTTGCCGCCAACCTCAGTACCGCTGTTGCTGAACGAAACCCTGCCGCAATAGCGCAGGCAATTTCAGCAGCCGAGCGGAATGATATGGCATCGATTGATTTTGTGAAGGGGGCTAAGCAGTCACCAGTGTTGGGAATTACCGGTACAGGCGGAGCAGGTAAATCATCTCTTACCGACGAGCTGATAAGGAGGTTCTTAGCAGACTTCCCGGACAAACGCCTGGGCGTAATAAGCGTCGACCCGTCGAAACGCAAGACCGGCGGAGCCTTGCTTGGTGACCGCATACGCATGAATTCGGTGAGTAGCCCACGGGTTTACATGCGTTCCATTGCAACGCGCGAAGCAAATGTTGCTATTAACAAACATGTTGGTGACGTAGTAAAGATACTTTCGTACGCTGGCTTCGACTTGATCCTAGTGGAAACCGCCGGTATTGGCCAAAGCGATTCGCAAATAACGGAAGTTGCGGATGTATCTATGTACGTTATGACGCCGGAGTATGGGGCCGCCTCTCAACTTGAAAAAATCGACATGATAGATTATGCCGACATAGTGGCACTCAATAAGTTTGATAAAAGGGGCGCATTGGATGCGTTGAGAGACGTAAAAAAACAAATGCAACGGAGTAGAACCGCATTCAACGTTAGCCCCGATACAATGCCAGTGTTTGGCACTATTGCCTCGCAGTTTAACGATCCTGGTACGAACACGTTATACAGCGAGATTATAACTCTATTGAATGATCGTTGTGCGGTGGGCTGGAAATCTTCGTATTCCATTTCGGAGGAAATGAGCGAAAAAATTTACATTATTCCGCCCGAAAGAACTAGGTACCTTGCGGAGATTGCTGAAGAGAATGAACGGTATGACGCGTATGTGGAATCGCAATCAGATATAGCCAGAAAATTGTGGCAGGTTAAAAGTACAGTTGAAATGTTAAAGAAATAGTATTGCGTGAAATAATTTACATAAAGTATTTTACGTAAAGTATTTCATTTGCGGTAGTAATTGACACAGTAGTATGAAACAAAAGTTGAGGAAAATAATGAAAAATGCTAGTGTTCGAGATTTGTGCCAAGGGTTGCTATTAATTGCCGTGGTTGGTCTGATTGCAAGCTGCGCAGATACATCCACTAACGGGCCTGATAAAGCCCCTTCCAGACTCAGACTAATGAACCTCGTGTATGATGGAGCCGGGCTTGATCTTAAGGTCGACGGAGATGTAATATCCAGCAGTACCACGTACGGAAATACGGGAAAGTATTTTACAACTACTCCCGGTAAACGAACTATTTCCGTGCATAATTCAGCAACCGGATTGACACGAGTAAGTTCACTTGAGGAATTGACTGAAGGCGGTGATTTTAGTGTTTATTGCTACGGACCTGCGGCGGCACTTGCTGTAGCTTTTCAGAATGATCCGAGATACACCACGGTTGATAAGTGCAGAATTAAATTGATAAATGCCTGTACTGATGGTGGTAGGCTTGAGTTGAGAATTACAGGGGCATCGAATACTTTGAGAGGACCGGTTAGCATAGCCCAAGCAACGCAATATTCGGATGTAATATCAGGATCGTATTCGTTGTCACTTACTAGTCCGGACAAGCCAGATTGGTCCATAGATTATGAGTCGGTTTTTCTAAGCTCGGCGGGTGCGTTTTCTTTTGCGATTATTGGCACCTTATCCGAAACTGACTCTTACGAATTTGCTATAAGAATGTTCAACGACATCGGAGATGGAAACACCTATACTGATTTGAAGAAGGCGGCCTCGACAGCGCAAATTGCATTCGTGAATGCTTTGAATGGTGCATCCAAAATTGACGTTGCAGTTGACGGATCTGTAGCGCAGGTAACCAACCTTGCGTTTGGCGCTTCAACACCGTATATAACCTTTGCGTCCGGAAGTCATACGTACTCCGTGTCTGCAAATGCTACGGCAGTGATTTCAAACTCAACTATCGCAACTCAAACCAGAAAGAGTTACTCCGTATTTTCAACTGGATCGATTCTTCCTTCGAATGTAGCGCCAATTGTGTTGGAAGACGTTACTATTCCCAACGCGGCTGCTGCTCTAATGCGAATTATCAATCTAGTTCCTGACATTGATTCTCTTTCGTTCTTCGCAGATATACCAACGCCGTATCCAATCCCATATACCCAAGGGATGAAATTCAGGAGCGTGGCAATATCAGGCACATCGGGTCTCAGTTTTCTTAGCTTCCCTGCAACAACTGCACCCATTTATGTTAAGAATTCTAAAGACAGTTTAGAGGTGAAGAGGAGTGCTCCATTGACGTTCGAAGCGGGAAAGATTTATACGTTATTTGTTAGCGGTACAAAGGCTAATTCAAATATTGATTTCTATCTAATAAAGCACAACTGATGAGCGCCATCAAAGAGTTGGAGAATCTTGAGATCGATCTTCAGCAACAATTAAGTCAAGAGGTAAAAAAGTTACTCGAGTCGTGGGAAAAAAAGAAGGCTTCTTACAAAGGAGAGTTCTATTCCTACACGGTTCGAGGTAAAGAAATAAAGGTTGAGAATTACGTTGAATCTTTGTCGCACACCAAGATTCCTAAGATTCTCCTACCCCGATTTAAAGACTGGGGCGAAATAGTAAAATGGAGCATGCAAGAGAATGTTCCCGGAGAGTTCCCTTATACTGCTGGAGTTTATCCATTTAAGCGGATGAATGAAGATCCCACCCGCATGTTTGCTGGCGAAGGAAGCCCGGAGAGAACTAACAAACGTTTCCATTACCTATCTAAGGGGATGCCAGCTGCAAGATTATCTACGGCATTCGACAGTGTTACATTGTACGGTGAAGACCCCGATTATCGTCCCGACATTTACGGTAAAATTGGGAATTCGGGTGTGAGTATAGCAACGCTAGACGATGCAAAAAAGCTGTACTCGGGTTTCGATTTAAGTTCTCCTACAACGTCAGTCTCGATGACCATCAATGGTCCTGCGCCCATGATTCTTGCCTATTATATGAATGCAGCCATAGATCAGGAGTGCGAGAAGTACATTGTTGCGAACAACCTTGTAGAACAAACTGAAAAGCTGATAGAAGAATTGTACCGAGATTCAGGAATGGCGCGACCGGTGTACTTAGACGAGGACGGAAGCAATGCTCTGCCCGAAGGAAACAATGGCTTAGGACTGTTGTTGCTAGGTGTAACTGGCGATCAAGTTCTTCCACAAGACGTATATAACGAATGCAAAATCAAAGCGTTGAGCAGTGTGCGCGGCACAGTTCAAGCCGACATTCTGAAAGAAGACCAAGCGCAAAACACGTGCATATTTTCAACTGAGTTTGCCTTGCGAATGATGGGTGATGTGCAAGAGTACTTCATTGCCGAAAAAGTGAGAAATTTTTATTCGGTTTCGATATCCGGTTATCACATAGCCGAGGCTGGGGCGAATCCTATTAGTCAGCTGGCGTTTACTATTTCCAACGGTTTTACGTATGTAGAATATTACCTATCTCGAGGTATGAAAATCGACGACTTTGCACCAAACCTATCGTTCTTTTTCAGCAATGGAGTTGATCCGGAATACAGTGTAATTGGCAGAGTGGCACGACGTATTTGGGCCAAGGCGATAAAGTTGAAATATGGCGGAAACGAACGCTCTCAAATGTTGAAGTATCACATTCAAACATCAGGACGTTCCCTACATGCGCAGGAAATTGATTTTAATGATATTCGCACAACACTTCAAGCTTTGTATGCGATTTACGATAACTGCAACTCGCTTCACACAAATGCTTACGACGAAGCAATTACAACTCCTACAGAAGAAAGCGTTCGCCGAGCAATTGCCATACAGCTAATCATCAATCGCGAACTTGGTCTGGCTAAGAACGAAAACCCGCTTCAAGGATCTTTTATCATTGAAGAACTTACAGACCTCGTTGAAGAAGCGGTATTAACCGAGTTTCGAAGAATTACTGAAAGGGGCGGAGTGTTGGGTGCTATGGAAAACATGTACCAACGTAATAAAATTCAAGAAGAATCTTTGTACTACGAGCAGCTAAAACATAGTGGAGAGTACCCGATTGTTGGCGTTAACACCTTTTTGAGTTCGAAAGGTTCACCAACCGTGATCCCGCAAGAAGTTATTCGATCTACAACTGAAGAAAAAGAACAACAAATCAAGAATGTTCGTAGTTTTCAAGAACGAAACAGAGAAAAAATCGGCGCAGCAATAACAAAGCTGCAGGATGACTCGGTACATAATCGAAATATTTTTGCTTCTCTGATGGATGCAGCGAAGGTGAGTTCGTTGGGTCAGTTGACTAATGCACTGTATGAGGTTGGGGGTCAGTATCGACGAAACATGTAAGCGGAGTGAGTGATGAAATTGCCTATTGAATACCATGTAATGATCCCTATTGAAAGGGGCATGAAGGGTGTGGCAGTGCGACTTGTTCAAGAGTGGCTTTGTTTGCACGACTGCCATTGTAGAATAGATGGAGACTTTGGACCCGCAACTCAAGCAGCTGTGAGAAAGCTCCAAACCAAGTACAAACTTCATCCAACCGGTGTTGTGGATGAAGAAACAATGAGAACATTAATAGCGCCAATGACAAAGTCATTAAGAAGGCTATACACTACGGCGGAGTCATTCTCTGAGCGCGTTGTTAGTGCTGCCAGGCAGCATTTGAAATGGCACCCGCGTGAAGTGGGCGGACAAAACCAAGGTCCATGGGTTAGACTCTATGCAGGGGAAAAATCAGGCGAATTTAATAGTTGGAATGCAGCTTTTGTTTCGCATGTAATTAGGCAGGCGCAGGATAAGCGGAGCAGAAAACGTTCACCAATTGACGGATCGAATTCATGCAATGAACTAGTTCGTCACGCGCGGGAAGCCCAAATATTTGTCCCGGAAGAACTTTTGAAAAATGGAACCATTAACAAGGAAGAGTTGGGACCGGGCACCATTTTTGCACAACGAAGTAGGACCGATCAAGCCGAATGGATTAACGTGGGAGTTGTAACGGGATTCTACGGTGAGTTTATGGAAACAATCGAGGCGAATATTCACGCTGATGGTTGTACTCCCGGACACGAAGTGTGCAAACGAGTAAGGGGTTATGCGGGTATCGACTATATCAAACTGTAAAAACTTCGTCCTCTCGATTGAAATAAATGGTTGATTTTAACAGCGTTTTAGAAGCTCAAGCGAGAATATCGAACTACATACATCGCACCCCTGTGATGTCATCAGTTTCGATAAATGAAATGTTCGGCTGCGAGCTGTATTTCAAATGCGAGAACCTGCAAAAGGTAGGCGCATTTAAAGCCCGCGGTGCATGCAATGCAGTCTTTTCATTAACGGATAAACAAGCCGCCTTGGGTGTTTGTACCCATTCGTCTGGCAACCATGCACAGGCGTTGGCTTACGCAGCAAAAATTAGAGGGATACCTTGTACTATTGTTATTCCCCACACAGCCCCCTCCATAAAAATCAACGGCGTGCGCGGTTACGGCGCTGAAATTGAGTTCTGCGAGCCTAGTCTGGCTGATCGCGAAGAAGCATTGCAGCGCGTAGTGGAAAGAACGGGCTCGCATGTTGTGCTACCGTTTAACGATGAAAGGGTGATTGCGGGTCAGGGTACGGCTGCACTTGAATTGATGGAGCAAGTTCAAAATTTAGACGTGATAATAGCACCGGTGGGTGGCGGTGGTCTGCTGAGTGGGACGTTATTATCTATTCATGGAGCAAATTCAGTAATTCTTTGCTATGGGGCTGAACCAGAAGCTGCCGATGATGCATTGAGATCGATTCGTGCTGGGAGTATTCAACCCAGCATTCAGCCCCAAACTATTGCCGATGGTTTGCTTACATCACTTGGAACCCTGACCTTCCCTATAATTCAACAATATGTGACCGACATTGTTACTGCCAGCGAACCCAATATTATTGCAGCAATGCGGATTATAATGGAGCGTGTAAAATTGGTGGTTGAGCCATCGGGGGCCGTTCCGTTAGCAGCTATAATGCAGAACAACGCCCATTTTCTTGGAAAAAGAGTTGGCGTGATTATTAGTGGCGGTAATGTTGATGTATCGCGGTTACCATTCGCCGCGACGGAATAATACAGAGAGTAGCACACAGTGCAAGGATGCCGACTGGCTATTCCGTATTTTCGGGGCTCTAAAAAAAATGTTAGGTAGGCATGAAATCGGGCTACGAAGCCGTTATTGGACTAGAAGTGCATGCTCAGTTAAAGACTGAGAGTAAGGCTTTTTGCTCGTGCCCAACCGTATACGGCGCACAGCCAAATGTAAATGTGTGTCCTATTTGTTTGGGTCACCCCGGCACGTTACCCGTGTTAAATGAAAACCTCGTTGCGTTTGCTGTTAGAATGGGGCTGGCCACTAACTGCTCGATCAGGGAACATTCAACTTTTTCTCGTAAAAACTACTTTTACCCTGACCTACCCAAGGGATACCAAATTTCGCAGTATTCAGATCCGATCTGTTACAACGGTTGGGTGGAGATTGAAACAGACGCAGGGGAGAAAAACATTGGAATAACTCGTATCCATATGGAAGAGGATGCGGGAAAGTCTATTCACGACTTAGATATCGACACATTAGTAGATTTGAACCGCTCTGGAATACCCCTTATAGAAATTGTTAGTGAACCGGATATTCGGACGGCTCATGAGGCCTATCAGTATTTACTTGGAATCCGGCAGACATTGGTGTTTTTGGGAATATGCGATGGCAATTTGGAGGAAGGTTCCTTGAGGTGCGATGCGAACGTTTCGGTACGTAAAAAGGGCGACACTCACCTAAATACCAAGTCGGAGGTGAAGAATCTGAACTCCTTTAGAAATGTTGAAAAGGCCATCGGATATGAGATTGACCGGCAGATAGCGCTAATGGAGGATGGTAATGAGGTGCAGCACCAGACGATGATGTGGGATGCGGGATCGGGTAAAACGAAGGTGATGAGAAGTAAGGAAGAGGCTCATGACTATCGGTATTTCGCTGAACCTGATTTGTTGGGTGTAACGGTTGACAGCGTAATGATTGAAAAGCAGACTGGGTTAATACCGGAACTTGGGCTTCAGAAAAAGAGAAGATTTATGTTGGAGTATGGCCTGCCTGCCTACGATGCGGCCATTTTGACCGATGACGTGCAACTAGCCTTGTACTACGAAGAGGCCTGTCAGGCATTGTCGGAAAGAAGTGAAGAAGCCTGCAAAATGGTGTCGAATTGGATATTAACAGAACTTATGCGGGAAATGTCGGAGAAGAAAGTTAATATTAGGGAAACTGGGATCGGAGCAGCACAACTGGCTTCATTAGTAGACGTGGTTGCCAACGGATCGATTAGCCACAAGGTTGCAAAGGAAATACTTCCTGATATGTTCGGTTCGGATGTAACGGCCCAACAAATTATTAAGGAACGTGGGCTGGAGCAAGTGTCAGATGAGAGTACAATTAAGGAGTTAGTCGCTCAGGTTTTACTTGTAAATGCTGAAAGCGTAGAAAAATTGAAGCAGGGCAAAACCAATTTGTTTGGTTTCCTTGTGGGTCAGGCGTTAAAGGCTTCCGGCGGATCAGCTAACCCTTCGGTGGTATGCAGTATTATGAAAGAGGCGCTCGAAATGGAAGTTGGGGAGTAATGTAATGGGAGATTTATGCCAATAGAACCGACAAATAAAATTTGGAGAAATGGGGAATTTATTCCCTTTCATAAGGCGTCGGTACATGTATTGTCGCACGCATTGCATTACGGAACCTCATGGTTTGAAGGAATTCGTGCTTATGAAACGGCTAAGGGAACCGCTGTTTTCAGGCTTCAGGAGCATATGCAGCGGTTTCAGAACTCGCTAAAGGTATATAGAACTGTACTTCCTTATCGGATTGACGAGCTGTCAGATGCCGTAATTAAGCTTTTGCAAGTAAATGATCTTAAAACCTGTTATATCCGTCCGTTTGCTATGCGCGGTTTTGGCGACATGGGAGTGTATGCCTTGCGCTGTCCGTTAGAGGTTTATATAGCATCGTGGGCTTGGGGTGGATATTTGGGCGAAGACGCTGTAGAAAAAGGCGTGGATGTTTGTGTTTCATCATGGGACCGGATTACACCGAATTCCTTGCCATCAATTGCAAAGGCTGGCGGCAATTACATGAACTCGCAGTTAGTTAAGATGGAAGCCATCGAAAATGGATACGCCGAAGGAATTTGTTTAGATGCTTATGGCAATGTTGCCGAAGGCAGCGGCGAGAACGTTTTTGTGGTTATAGATGGAGTATTGGTAACTCCACCGGCATCCAGCTCTCTCCTACCTGGAATAACACGTGAAACCGTGGTTACCTTGGCTAGGCAACTGGGTATTCCGGTTGTTGTTGAGAATATCTCAAGAGCGAGTTTGTATGTTGCTGATGAAATGTTCCTAACAGGTACTGCTGTAGAGATAACCCCTGTTACAAGCGTGGATAGGATTGCTGTGGGTCGCGGCAGGGTAGGCCCCCTAACAAAGAAAATTCAGAAGGCATTTCAGAAAATCACGGTAATGGGCGAAGATCCATATGGGTGGTTGACATTTGTGCCAGAAACTAAGACTTCAGTAAAAAACAAGAAAACGAAAGCATAGAAAACGGAGCGTAACATGGCTAAGGCCAAGTCGAAGAATTCAGATAAGACGTCACCTAAGACGACAAACGTTGATGGTGGTAAAGAAATTAAAAACGGAACCGCGTTGCAGGTGAGCTCAACGGTGGAGCTGTTTGATTTGCAGGATTTCGATAAGGAGACCCTACTAGAATGGTATCAGGTTCAACATTTGGCAAGAAGGCTGGATGAAAAGGCTGCCAATTACCTAAAAATGGCGAAGGGCTGGTCATACCATGCACCCTTTGCCGGTCACGATGGAATTCAGTTGGCGTTGGGGAAGGTGTTTCGCGGGGGTAAAGACTACTTATTTCCGTACTACCGAGATATGCTAACCTCGATAGCGGCCGGCGTTACGGTTGAAGAAATTATTGCTAACGGGCTTAGTAAGGATGCTGATGTAGCCGGAGGCGGAAGGCACATGAGCAACCACTTCGCTAAAATCTCCATTAATCTTGAAAATTCGTCTTCGTGTACGGGTAACCACTGCCAGCAGGCAGCGGGAACTGCCAGAGCCATCAAAAAATATGCTGGCGACGAAGTGGTTTACTGTTCGACAGGCGATTCTACGACATCAGAGGGATACTATTACGAGTCGGTTAATGGAGCTGACCGTGAGAAATTGCCCTTGGTTTTTGTCATTCAGAACAACAAGTACGGCATTTCTGTACCATTATCTGAGCAAACGACCAATCCCATAGTAGCGGAAAACTTTAGCGGCTTTACCAATCTCAAGATATTTTATTGTGACGGAAGGAATCCAATGGATTCCTTCAAAGTGATGGAGCAAGCCAGAGATTATGCGTTGTCGGGAATGGGTCCTGCCATGGTACACGCGGATTGTGACCGTATTGGATCGCACTCTAATTCAGACAATCAGGAGCTTTATCGCGAAAAATCTGACATAGAAGAAATGAAGCACAGGGATCCGCTTCCTAGGATGAGAGCTTCTTTGATAGCTGCGGGAATGGCAACTGACGAGCAACTGGCTACTATTGAGGAAGCCAATAAAGTAGCAATTTTTGCAGCTGCGGATGCAGTTGAGCCCCTTCCCGACCCAGACCCTTCGACGTACAGCCAGTTTGTAATCCCGGAACCAGTGGTTGGCCTTGACAATCAGAGTGAGTTTTCATGGACACCACCGGCCGATGCTCCCCTGGTTACGTTTCGAGAGGGCATAAACGGCGCTTTAATTGAAGAATTCAGAAGAAATCCCAACACATTTCTGTTTGGTCAGGATGTTGCATCGCACAAAAAACAGGGGATTTTTAACGTTTGCAAGGGTCTTTTGGATGAATTTGGCAACGATCGGGTGTTTAACGCTCCAATTGCTGAAGACTACATAGTTGGAACAGCGAACGGAATGACTAGATATCGGGAAGATATCCGGGTAGTTGTAGAGGGGGCCGAATTTGCCGATTATTTTTGGCCAGCAATGGAACAACTCATTGAATGTACACATGACTATTGGCGGACTAGGGGTCAGTTTAGCCCAGCCATGGTAATTCGATTGGCATCGGGCGGGTATATTCAAGGTGGGCTGTACCATTCACAGAACCTTGAAGGGACCTTTACCACATTACCGGGCTTGCGGGTTGTGATTCCGGCTTTTGCCGACGATGCCGTTGGACTTATGCGAAATGCCATCAGGTCAAGGGGCACTACTATGTACCTCGAACCTAAATTTCTATACAATTACAGACCAACCTCTACGCCGATGCCGCCGGAAGACTACATAATTCCATTTGGAAGGGCTAAAGTGCGCAGATCTGGGAAAAACGTAACTATAGTGTCGTATGGAACCGCCGTCCACTGGAGTTTGCAAGCAGCCGAGCTCTTGCAGCAAGAAGGTATCTCGGTAGCGGTAATAGACTTACGATCACTGGCACCTTGGGATAAAGAGATGGTCTTTGAACACGTTAAGCAAACGAGCAGGGTAGTGGTAGCACATGAAGACAAAGTGATTGGCGGGTTTGGTGGAGAGGTGGCTTCGTGCATTAACGAAGAGCTTTTCCGATATCTAGATGCGCCTGTGGCTAGGGTGGGTTCGAAGTTTACCCCAGTCGGTTTTGCCAAAAGTTTGGAGAAAGCCACACTATTGTCTGTGGAAGACATTGTGTTAGCAGTGCGCAAAACAATGTCATTTTAGTGAAAGAGGCTACTCTTTATGGTGAATGGAGTGCGATTTTAGTGAAAGGGGCTTCATAGTGTGTGAATTGCATTCCACAGTCAACTGAGTCTAAACCATTTTTCGTAAATCTCAATTAAAAAACCACCTTACTTAACATTCTGGGTGGTTGAAAGTTTGTGTATTTCTCTACTTCACCCTATCTTTGCACTCTTTATGCAAAGGGCGAGGTATGCCTAACATTGTTTATTGTTAACAATAAACCCAATGGGTGTGCGCAAGCGAAGATTTTTGCAGCTGCATTTTGCAAGAGATATAGGATACTAGAGTTTAAAGGTTTTGATGAGTACGGAAGAAATAAATAGCCCTAGTACTGGTGGAAAAGGTTCTACAGACTGGATAGAAAGAGCTCAACAGCAATGGAAAGTGTTAGTTGTGGTTGCCTTGGTGGCAACTGTGGCAATTGCTGGCTATTTCTGGTACAGCAATGAGGCTGTCCAGAATAATAACGAAGCCGTGCATCAATTGTCTAGAATTCGCGCAACATATGAGTCGGGCGAATACGAAAAAGCCTTAAACGCACAAGGAGTTCCTCAATTAGACGAGTCTCCAATTTTGGGTTTGGCGCAGATAAGCGAACAATATTCTGGGACCGACGCGGGGAAAGTAGCTGCGTTGATGGCGGGAAATTGTTATTTGAACCTTGGAAAACCTTCAGAGGCGGCGGCACAATTTGAAATTGCTAAGGGATCACCCTCGGCAATAATTGAAGCTGGAGCACTGCAAGGTTTAGCTGCATGTAAGGAATCTAACAAAGATTTCGCGGGAGCTGCAGCACTTTATGAGCAAGCTGCCCAGCGCGGCATTAAAACTGGATTAGAAGAGAAATGCCTGCTTTATGCCGGATTCTGCTATGAAAAAGCAGGAGATAAGTCTAAGGCGGGTCAACTATTTACTGACATAATCAAGCGCTATGAACAGTCTGACGCTGCTCCCCTTGCAAAAGGGGGCCTCGCAAGGCTTGGCATGGCAATTGATTAGTAAAGCAACGGCATTTTGTGCCTTTTATGAATTCTGAAAATGAAAAATAGTTTGAATAAAATAAAGCATATGGTTTTGACAACTGGAGGTTGTATGCAACGTTGGTTCCGATTGAGCAGCATGCTGCTTGTACTGACCGCTGCGTGTTCAGTAGTTCTTGCACAGGACTATGTATCCGTTCGCGGTAGTCTTCCACCTGGTTCAGTACGAGTATTCGTACGAGATACTGTATATCGCATCAGTGGCACATATGCCATTGGCGGTACACTTATCATAGAACCTGGGACACGTATAGAGTTCTTACCGAATGGTCGGTTAATTGACTCTACGGGTGGACGCATCATTGCAGATGGACGTGCTTCGGCAACGTACACTGCTAATGCTGCGAACGCTTTGTTTCCGCCTTACACAGGCTACGACGACCCTGCCTACTTTGGGGCAACCGGGGTCTTAACGTCGACAATTGCGACAGAACCGACGATACATTCGTCGAAGTACGGAACAATTTTCAACGTTAACTTGGGTTCGGATCCGAATTTGCAGAATTTGACTCCAGCCAAGGCCATGGTTTACATGGCTGCGCGCTTGAGTCTAGGTACTGTGATTTCGACGATTCGTTTGAATCCTTGGTTCCGTGAAAAGGCTGGAACAGCAATTAATGTGCGTCCAGCAAGGATTACATTTATAGCTGGTGACGTGAACAACTTCTCGCGCGAGTGGGGGCACATAGTTGTGCTACCTGGAGCTCGTGCGGCATTTTTCCGTGACGTTGACTTCTTGAACTTCCGCAAGGACACAACGGTTGATAATCAATCTGTGTACCTAGCAAACTCAAGTGGAACTCAATTTTCAGCTGCTCAGGCAGCTTCAGCTAACGACAACCTTTTACGTGCGACAAATGGTAGCGGTGGAGCAATCACTACTTTCTCGATACGTACATGGTTAGTTGGTTGTACCTTCCGAAACAATACAGCTCGCTACCATGGTGGCGCGCTTCAGATTTTGCAGGCTCCGGTTGACCAGTTCGCGGGAAGCAGCTTGCAATTGTATCCGGTAGTTAGTTCTACTACAATGGCAGCTCTTCCAAAATATTCAGCTCAAACAAACTCTTGGTTGACTAATCCAAATACGGCTCAACCGTATGATCAGCAACTAACAGCCTTGGATTGGTTGTTTGACTCAGGCGCAGAGCCGAGTTTAACAGACGTTGATCGTCAGTCAATTGATGATGCGCGTTTAGCAGTTTACCTTGGACGTATTCGTCAACTTCGATTCATTAATAACAGAGTGTTGTTGTCCGATGTAGACACCGTTCGTATTGGTGGAGTTCGAGTAGTAACTGATGCAGACCGTGCAGCAACTGTACACGCCAATATTGACCGCTCTCGTAAAAATGACGCCTTTGGTGGTGCTCTATATATCTCGGGTCGTACTCCAATGACAATTGGTCTTGGAATTAACGATTTCCAAGGTAAAGATACTATGGAGTTTACCAGCAACTATGCTGAAAACCGTCAGCCAAGCACTCAAGCGGGTAATCAAGTAACAAACGGAGCTCGCGGTGGTGCTATCTACCTGGGTGACAATACTAGTCTGGTACTTACTGGTAGGTTTACTACAAATAAAACCACCGCTCCTTACATTCCGAATCTAAGTACGGCAAATTTGGCAAACGCTAATGCGACTTATTCGCATGGTGGTGCCATTTATGCTTCAACTACGGCAATGCAATTGCAGATCCGTGGTGGATTGGATAACAACCCACCTACGCATTTCTTAGGAAATACATCTGGTAGAGGTGGTGCCGTTTATGTATCAAATAATAACAGTGATCCAGTACCTTCACCATACGTTGGTGGATCTGATGGAATAATTAATGCACGTAACTACGGTTATAACATTAAGTTCCGTGATAACAAGGCTGTTGCATCTGGTGGAGCAATTCATACAGAGCGTAACATGTTTATGTACGGTGCTGGTGGAGCCAGTGGTCCATTATGGATTTATGGTACTAACTATGGTGTTGAATTGTCAAATAACACTGCTGGATATAATGGTGGCGGTATTGCCGCTATGCTTCCTTCAGAGTTGCCAATTTCGCGTCGTAACCTGCGCTTTATTCGCGCTCAGTTTGTAAACAACCGTGTTGGTGACGTTGCAGATTCACTTAAGAGCATCGTTCGCGGTGGTGGTGGACTGTATAGTATCAATGCTGATCTGAACGTAGTAAAAGGCGTAGAATTCCGTGCTAATAAAGTATGGAATGGAAACGGTGGCGCTGTTGCCGTTGTGACCCCAGATACACTTACACGCAGAAGGTTCATGGTAACAGATCTTGATGACGTTTCATTTAACGCTCAAGGTGTGGCTACAGGATATACTCCTCGCAACGACGTGTTTACGTTTGGAACTACTGCTCCTGGAGCTGATGAAAGAATGTTGACTCGTTTCTATGACAACATGGCTTATCCAAACCCAGCTCGTCAGGGAAGTGGTACTACACAAGAAGGCGATATTAAGTTTATGCACCCTGGTACGACACTCCGTGAAAATGGGACTGGTCTGGGTGGTGCACTTTATATCCTCGACAGTGTTCGCGTTCGAGTTGACACATTTGGCTTCGACCGTGTACGTATTCAAGGAAACGTAGCTCACTCAGGTGCTGCTATCTACTCTGATAATTTTGATCTTAAGCTTGCTCTAACCCGCACGCTGATTACAAACAATAAAGCCACTTCAACAACTGGCCGCTCAAATGACACGATTCAAGGTCCATTGTTTAACAATGAATTCCCTGCTTCTTCTGATTTAGCTGGCGCAGTTCTTTACGGTGAAGTAGTTGGACCGTTGCCTTGGACGACTTACAGTACTGCTGCTAACTCGATCTACGACAATGATGCCCGATTTACAATCCGCTTGCCGGATGCTCAAGACACTAAAGGTGTGTTGGCAGGAACTACAGGAATTGGTTTTGGTGGTGTTGATACACTTCGTGGAAACTACTGGGGTCAGACAGAGGTAAATGTTAATACTATTTTACCTATCACTGCTAACCAAACTTTCCAAAGAGTTCAGGAAACATTCTTTATTGCCGGTAATGGAAAAACACATCTAGGTTTTGTTAGAAACTCTATTAATCCTAACGATCAAGGTCCATTTGAGTCTACATGGAGAATTACTTACAAAGCAATTCCAACATGGCAGATTCCAGATACTTTGTTGATGGAAGGTCGTATCTACGACATCTTTGATAAAGGTACTGATATCAAAACGGCTGACTATTCTAACAGAAGGATGTCACCTGTTGAGGACTTTGCAGTTGGTATTCCTCCAACCATGAAATTGTTTAGCAATTCCACTTTTCCTTCCTTCAATAAGTATGTGAAGAGAATGACCCGTAACCCGTTCGACGCAGACGTGGATACAGTGATTGCTAAAGTTCAAACTGAGTTTGTTGGTACCCATCCAATTGGCTATCCGCTATTCTTAGAGGCTCGTGCTGACTACAGTGCGACATCTGAGATTAGTAACAATGACATTCGTGCCATCAACGAGTCGGTCTACTTCGTAATAAATGAGCGCACGGGAGATTTCATCCGTGTTAACATGAAGCAGATTGGTGTAACAGACACTGTATATCGTGCACGAGTGGAATTAGTACCGGATTCAACACGCGGTGGTGATCCTAACATTCGTCGTGCCTATGAAGGCCTAGCAACTTATGGTTCTGGTGCAACTTTGTTGTCGTTCCTTAATCGCAACGCAGTTCGTGAAGATTCAGGTGCCTTTGCTGGTCGTCGCTGGTCAGGTTCTACGGCAAACGGTGAACTTGGTGGAGCAAACTTCCGTCTAGGTAATCGTCCTTCACTTCCATTGTCGAACACATTGCCGGGGGATGGCGGAAAAGAAACCTACTTCGGTGGCGAGCGTTATCGCGCACTTCCAGTGATTGCAGGCGACCGCGTTACGATAGTTTCACGTACTGCTCTTTGGAAAAAGGGCATAATTGATGCTATTAATGGTTCGCTTACCTTTACTGTTAGTAATACTACCAACCCTCCTGTATTTACAGGGGCGGCTGATACTCTTGGTACTTCAACAAAACTGCACCCAACGTTCCGTAATCGCGTGTTTATCACGGAGAACAGACTCTATACGCCTATCACTGCTGCCCAATCGCGCAGGACAGACGGAAATGGTAGCTGGTTTAGTGAGCCTTCTACTTACGGAAACGGTGAACGCGATACAATCTTTACTATTACTGCAAAAGATACTAATAAGTTTTACGATCCAAGAGTAATCACGGATTCGAAACTAAATTCACAATTGTCTTATTTCTGGTCAATTTTGACTCCTAATTCAGCTCTTCGTTATTGGTTGCGTGATACACTAGTGTACGCATCATCGGCCGTAAATCCTAAGTGGGGTGCTACCGGATACCGTATGCTACGTGGCCGTCCAATTAATCCTTACATCGTTCCAGGTGGTGAAGAAGTTGAAGTAGTTGCGAAAAACTATCCTCCTTCTGTGGAGTTGGTTGATTCTTTGCGTAAATCTGGTTGGTCAGAGCAGCAAATCTCCAAGTGGATTTACCTGTACCCATCGTATTACCACGCACAAGAATATCACAACAATGCTTTGGCCTTGAATTTAAGAGACCCAAGTAATACAAATGCTCGCTTCTTACAACAGGATACTGTAAACTTTGGCTGGTTTGATACTACTGCATACAAGTTTAAAATTCACGTTGTTGATTCAATGCCAAGGTTCCTTTGGGCTCATAGAGCAGTTGGAAATCAGCCATTCAATGAAATGTTGAAGGGTGATACAACCATAGTCTTGGATCCTACTACTACAGACTCGAATGTTTACGAGAATGGCGTTTATCTTGATACTCTTCGCATGAAGAACACTATGTCTCGCGTGGGAAGAAGATTCCAACAACCTAATGCTATAACAGATGAAATTTACAATGCCTCTGGTCCAAATGCGGGTCAGGCCGACACCGTAAATATTCAGTTCGTTGCTAACCTTACAGATTCATTAAGATTCCTTGTCGATGTAAACACTGACGATGAGTTTGAGGACATGGCATCTGTGGATGACAGTCGATTTGTTGTCAAGCAATTTGGTAAGTGGGATTTCCGCTATGGAAAAACTGCATACGGTTTCTTGTCAACGTCGATTCACGAAACTCCAGGTGACACTACATTGGATGAATTGCTAGCAGCGCGTCCAATCTGGATGGCAAACCAGTATCTTCGCAAGTACAACGCTGCTGAAACAGCGGATCCATTTGCGCAAGATTTGACAACATCAGGTAAAATCAATATTCGTATTGATGCTGCTACAGCATTGCAAATATTGAAGCCTGTAAATGACATCAATCCGGGCAATCCGATTAACGGTGACCTAAATACGGATACGTTGATGACAATAGTGGTTAATGATGGTCATGGCGGAATTAACGCATTGACTCGCAGGTTGTTTATAAACGTTCAACCTAAAATTACTACGTTGTCTTTGGAAGACGCCCTTGAAGACACGGATTATAACGTGGCACTTTTGGATTCTAATCGCAGAATTAGGGTTTACGATCCTAACTTTGGTCAAAATCATACATTCAAATTGATCTACATTGATGCTCCAGATGATACTATGTATATTGACCCTTACTTTAGGGAATCAGGATTCATTGCCATCGACGCGTCAAAGAAGACTACTCCAAAGTGGTTGATGATCGACGAGTTCAGCGGTTTGCTTTATGGCACTCCACGAGTTACAGACGTTCCATTCAGCGATACAACTGTGCAGGTTACTGCTTTGGTGCAGGATCCAGGTGGATTGTGGGATATTGTAACGGTCAGCTTAAAGATTAATGCTGTGAATCATAACCCACGTTTATTGGCCTCGCCGATAGTTAAGTGTGTTGATATTAATAAGCCATACACAGACACGATTAAAGTCACTGATATTGATCTTCGTCGTACTCAGGCTTCTAACGAAGAGTTAACGTTCGCAGTTATTAAGCCTGCCGGTGGAACTTGGACATTTACTCCAAACAAATTGAGTAGTCCAATGAGTGATACAGCTACAATCGTGATCTCAAATACTTCTTTCTCTGGCCCAGTTGAGAATGGAAAGGTTACGATACAGATTGAAGTCACTGACAAGCAAGGCGTTAAAGACACCTTGACTTATAAAGTTGCTGTTTCAGCTGAGACTCGCTTTACGGTAGATATTTCGGTGAGAAACTATCAAGGCGGATTCCAATTGTTGACATTTGGTCTTGGTGGATCAGAGCGTGCTACTCGCGGTGACGAATTCAACTCATACGGTATGTTGGATTCTAATTATTGTGAGTATGAGTTGCCTAATGTTCCTCCAGAGGATGTGTTTGATGCACGTTGGACTATTCCAAATCGGAATGGAATCCTACGCAACATCTATCCATTCAGTAATCAAGCTGGTGAGTCGGTATTCCGTGCCCGCTTCCAAGCTGGTGGCGAGAATAGTCAAAGCTCAGCGTACTATCCTGTGACGTTAACATGGTGTAAGAGTCAGATTCCAGCGGTTGACGCTACGAACCCTGGTTCGTATTATATACGTGATGACTTCTCGAATGGTGCGAACTTCTCTTACAATATGAAAACTGGTAAGGGACGCTCAGCTGCTGACATTTTGCATCATGATGATTCTGGACGTGCTGAGTGTGATACAATCATTATCATACGTGACGCGCTTCGTGGTTTCATAATAGTATACGATTACACAACTGATGTAAATGATGAAGTTCCTGTGGTTGCTGATGGTTTAGCTATCACCAAGACTTCACCAAATCCATTTGCAACATCTACAAACATCGCTTTCAGCGTACCAGCAACAAGTCGAGTTACGGTAGAAGTTTATAACTCAGTAGGTACAAAGGTTGCCACGCTTGCTAATCAGGTGTACGGTGTTGGGCAGTATTCGATAGAATGGAACGCATCAGGTGTTTCTAACGGAATGTACACGGTAAGAATTTCGGACGGCTCGAAGTCTGTAACTCAACAAGTATCAGTTGTAAAATAAAAATGGTTAGTGGAGGCTGGAATTTCCAGCTTCCACCAGCTTCGACCAACGAAAATTAAATGAAGAAAATAATGGAGTTATCTATGAAAAGACAGATATTCATTGCAACAGCAGTGGTACTCTGTTCCGTGGCATTCGGATCAGTAGATGGATTGGCACAACAGATTTTTAATCAGTTTCGTCAGCCGCAACTATTGGTGGGTCGCCCGTACAGAGATCTAGATGCATGCGCAGCTTCTCTAGTTGCTAAGAGAGTAATATCGAACGCTTCGTTCGTTTTACCTCCAACTAACGCACCAGATTTGGATGATGGTTACGCATTTGTTGCGTTTCCTGGTGGATTCCAATTCAACTTTAACGGACGAATATTCACGGGTATGTACGTTAGTGTGAACGGTTTTATCACATTTGACGGAGCTAAGTTGCTTCCTGCTAAGCAGGCTCAAGGTCTTTTTATAAATTCGTCTTCATATCCGGATAACGTAATTGCTCCTTTTTGGGGTGATCACAAGATTCGCAAGTCTCTAGATGTCATCAATGGCTACATGCCTTCCGAAATTTCTTACGCATTGGACGTTGATAGAAACGAATCGTGTGATACAATTAAGCCTGTTCGACCTGTATTAGTTATTCAGTGGAAAAACTTGAATGTCAACGATGCTAGTGTCAATTCTAGCGTTGCAAATTTCCAAGCTAGGCTGTACGCTAGTGATGCTAATTCTAATTATCAAGGTAATATTGAATTAGCTTACGGACAAGTTGGCGGTAACCCCAATACTAATAACACAACTGTCGTTACTAGAGGTGCTACGGTTGGAATTAAAGGTACAGGAGGATTTCCTGGATTCTTGAGTGACTTCTGGAATGGTTTAATCTACAGTCCACAGTTGGGAGCAAACAGCAGAACAGATTCTACTTTCAGATGGCAGCCGTCTGGTGGACGAAGTGATGCAGTTATCAGTTTTCAGTCAATCGTGTACTTGACATTTGATATATGGGGTTACGGGGATGCCGACACCTCGGCAGCTCGTAACCAAAGGCATGATGGTACGGCTCAGAATATTCGCGTTACTGCTAATGATGCAAGAGTAATTATTAAATCGATAGTAATGAAGCAACCACTGGATTCAGTTTGGAAACGCCAAGCCTACCAAGGTGACGTTAACCATAGTGGTCGATATTACTTTTCAAAACTTAAGAATGATTTCAGTTCAGATTCATTGAATGGAAGTGGTGCAATTGTTATCTGGCGCAGAACTATCGATATCGACCAATGGAGAAGAGCGATAGATGTTCATGGTACTACTGGAAAGCAAGTTTTACGTGTGTTAAACGAAAGCGAAGGACTCTACGGAATTAATGGTAGAGCGTTGGATTTGAGTAATCTTAATCAGATCTACTATGAAGTAACTGAGTATGATGCGGCGTTGATTATGCGTTACTTATCTGGTCGTCTTCCGTATTTGCCTTGGGTATATGATAATGATACTACTGGACCGAATTTCGGAAAAGTTGCTCCAATTGAATTGGCAGACAATATCAATTTCGGAACTCCAACATCAATCGGTAATGGATTGGTTAGAGTGCCAGTATATCTGAACGGTAACCACAATAGAGCTTTTGGTTTCAAGTTTAGTACTGACGCTAATATTTCTCAGATTACTCCGGTAAATCCAACGGATGGATTTGTAACGGCCGTGGCTAATGAGAATGTTGCAGTTGTAACTGGTAGCGGATCTTTCGCAACTGATCAGCCGGTCGCTTATGTAACGATGCCTGAAAAGTCATTGTACGAAGTTTCTGAAATTAGATTCAACGAAGTGGAACAGCCTAACGCAAAAATTCAAGGTTTGGATATGGAACAAGGAAACGGGCTTTCTGTTTACCCTAATCCAACTGCGGGTGAAGTTTCTGTAGCTGTAGAAATTCCGAACAGTGCCCTTGTGACCCTTAAAGTATATGACACATTTGGAAAATCTGTAGCAACCATCTTCAGTGGAAATGCCACTCAGGGTACTCTAAGTGTAAACTGGAATGGTAAAGATGCTGATGGCGTTAGTGTTACACCTGGAGCCTACGTAATTAAATCTGATGGTGTTGGTGTCTCTTCGTCAACCATCTTGACGATTGTTCGATAAGATATACGACTTAGTGAAATGAAGTATTTGGTGACGATAGTGCTGGTCGGGCTTTGCGCGGCCAGCACGCTCACCGCCGACACATTGTCAATTGTCTCTCATCGAGTAGTTGATATGTGTTCTTCAGAAAAAAAATGGTTGCTCTCGGTAACACTTGGCGAGATTTACTTTTCTGATAGTTTAATGTCCTTTGATATTGCGATTGGATATGATACCACTAAGGTTCGACCTACTGACGGACTTTACATTGGAACTCTCTCTGAGTTTATGAGGTACGGTGAGTTTAGCCCTTTTTTTAATTTTCGAGTTCCAGGGATAATTACCGCAGGGGCGTTTACGATAAACACTCCAGTAAAAGGTGATAAACCAATATTTGCTTTAGTTGGTGATTTTGTCGACTCTTGCCCTTTGCTTGACTCTCTCTTTTTTCCTTATGAGGCTGAGTTCAACTCTGAGTTTAAGCGGGTTGTTACGGTAATGAAAGAGACTGAGCTTGTTAGTACAAGAATACAAATGCCTAGTGTCTTTCAAGGAGCTTGGTTTAGGCAGGACACTACCTGGCTTAAACAAATAGGTTCCGACACAATATGTACCATTGTTTTGAATGCATCCAGTATTGTTGGTGAAAAATTAAAAATAGATATAGAGCTTGTTGGACCAAAAAACATTTCGATCAGCGATTTCATTACTTCGAGCTCTGGAATGGTAATTGATAGTATAGTAAGAGACTCGGTGAGTGACGTAACCAGTGTCCATTGTACTTTGAAAACAATAAAAGAACACGAAATATCATTTCGAGTTAAGTCCGAATCAGATTTGGACTATGTAAACGACATGAAAGTTGGAATGAAGTACGTTGGAAACTGTGAATGTACAAGCCCTGCAAAAATTGGGCGGATGATTGTAAAGCAAGAAAAAGTTTCAACGTCGGTGGTCGATAGAGGTGTCAATGACAGTTTTGAAATCAAATACATTAACTCAACAAGCGAGTTAGAGATTCAAAATAATCATGGACATCTTGCGAAAGTGGTGATTTCTAATATTTACGGGTCGGAAGTTTATAATGAAACACTCGATCTAAACAGTACCAAGAGATTGTCTGTCCAAGAACTCACGAACGGACTATACTTTGTTAATTGTATGGTAGGTTCTGATCAAATTGTAATGAAATTTTTAAGATAAAATTGCTGATAATCTCTTTAGAGGAGTTTGTATGAATAATCGATTCGCTGTTTTAGCAAATGCTACCAAGGTTGGTATGACTTTGCTAATAGTTGCGTTATTTGGAATCGGTTCTCAAGTGAGTGTTGCGCAGAAGCCTGAAATGCCAATACTGACTCTAACGGGTTCGGGTTCTGGTTGGAACTCATCCTATTACCCCGACGGTCGCATTTGGGTTCCGCGCAGAGGCACCAATGGTGAGCGCACCATGCTTGTACCAGTTTTTATTAAAAACTGCTGGAGAAGCACAGAAACATATAAGACCTTCCCTATTTACAGCTTTAAATTTAAAATTCAGTACGACAGTACTGCATTTGAGTTTACTGGTGTTGATAAGAATGGTCCTAATCGTGGTCCACTTAACATGCCTATTGGATGTTTAGCGAAGGATTTTGAATTCACATCAAATGTTGCTAGAGATTTAACGTATCAATCTGTGATCGCGGCACCGATTCAAAACCGTCAACGCGGTAAGCGCGTGTTGATTTCTGGAATTAGTTCTAGAGAATTACCACAAACAGGAGATCCTACTCTTCCTTGTGATCAACGTCCATATGTTGAATTGGTGTATTTGCGTTTCAGAGTGATTGCTAATCCGGCAGCAGATCCGGTAAGTGCAAGAACGCCGCTTATTATTTCGAATGATACATTGTTCTACAATGATTTTCAAATGACAAAATCATTGCCATTTCCTGGTGATCCATTTCCGGGCACCTTTGCTGGTCTTGGTGGCGTTGACAATTATTATTTTGATGCCAACTTAGCTGAGCAAATCCGTGATCCACTACGTCCTTCACGTCCAGGCATGATTTGGGTTGAGGTTACTGACCTTATTCCAAAACTATCATTCACTAACGTTGCAGATCCACAATTCCGCCTAACGGATTCGGTGTCTAATACTAATGGTGCAAATTGGTTTATTGTAGACCCTATCACAATCGATTCAGGATCTACGTACGATGATAACGTAAACGGTGTTGGTACACGCGACATTGATGTGATTAACTCAGTTACAGGGTCAAGAGCTTATGACGTTACCGTTCAGTCGGATGCAGATTGGCTGTTGTTTAAATCTTTTCTAAAAGGTGGAGTTGGTGAAATTAACCCGTTCCCGCAACCGGTACGCGAAGGATACATCCCTTTACTAGATAAAGGTATTCTAGGTACTACACTTGGAATTACACCTCAGGGTGACGCTACGATACAGCAGCGTGACCTAAACATGCGCATTATTTGTGATCCTAATAAGCTTCCACTTGGGCAGCCGGGTGCCGGTGAATTGGCAGGAATCTATGTAGGAAACCTGACCTTTAAGTCAGCGAATATTGATATTACCCCAGTTCAGATTAAAGTTACCTTTATATACTTCCGACCACCATTTGAGCCAAACATTTTCGATGAAAATGATAATTGGAAAGCTGAACGCGGTGGTGCAAAGACAGATGCTATGCGACTCGAAGTACGTAACTCAAATAACCCGCAACAAAGAACCTATTTGGTGTTTGGTGTCGGTGCCCGTGCTCGTGATACCGTTGATACTTTATTCGGTGAAACAGTATATCGTGGTCCACTTTCTGGATTTGGTGCGCGTTGGTATCCAAAAAACAAAGAGGGTAACGACATGTTTATGTACGGACTTGGTGACCTTTGGGCAGCCACTCCTACCCGTCCAAAAGCTGCTTCTAGAGATATACGTGACATCTATTCAGATACTACCATTTCTTACGTAGTGCGCTTTGATGCAGGTAGCCCGCTTAACTACCCTGTTGTGGTTGCTTGGGATACCGATGATTTCACACCAGGTGCGGAATTGTTCATTCGCGATACTCTGAATGGTTCACGGTTTAACGTAAACATGCGAAATGCTACTAGTATTGGTGGATCTAGGTACTCGTTTACTATTCGTGACGCAGACGTTAATGCATTCGTAATTGAGTACACATTGCCTAAAGTTGTGCAATTCCCTGTTATCAGTAAGGGTTGGAATCTACTATCACTCCCTGTGAATCCTTCTTCAAATTATTGGCAAGACGTTTTCAAACAAGCTTTGAATGTTCCAATTAAATTTGCACAAAACATATACGAGGAAGAAGATAACCTGTCACCAGGTGTTGGATTCTTTGTTAAATATTCAGATGATTTAGACAAATCAGTTGCTGGTTCTAGGTTGACTAAGATTAATGATGAAGCTTTCCCAACTAGAATGTATGACGGATGGAATACTATTGGTTCATTGTCTACTGCAATCTCAACAGAGACTGTTGACCTACTACCATACGGTGGCGGTGGAAACTTCCCGACAATCGAAGGCGACATCTATCGTTATGTTACTAATCGTGGCTATCAAGCAGTATCTGCAATTGAGCCAGGTTTGGGCTACTGGATGAAGATCCGTGGTCAGGCATACCTGAAAATGCAAGCAAAAGGAATTCTCAAATCTGGAGTGAGTTTCGCATCAGTTCGTGAGAACATGCGCAGTAACTCAACAGTAGTAGTTGTTTCAGATGCTAGCAGTAAATCAGCCGATCTTTACATTGCTGAAGATAGTAAAATGGAAGCTGCGAATGTATTTGAACTACCTCCAGTTCCACCTCACAATTTATTCGACGTGCGTTTCTCAAATGAATCATACGTTGAAGATGCAGCAAACCCATTGATTAGATTGCAAGGCGTTGAGTTCCCTATTACAATCAACGTGAACAACCCTACTCATAGTTACACTGTTGTAAATCCTGTATCAGGTCAAGTTTTAGGAAATATTGTTGCAGGTAGAAATAACCACATCCTAGTTACGGACTCGCGTACAAGCGCAGTGAAGTTGTTAGGTGAAGAAGTTAATTTGAAATTGCTTGATGTGAGCGTTTCTCCAAACCCAATTGCAGTGTCAGGATTTGTTACTCTTAGCGTTCCTCAATCGGGACACGTTACAGTTGAACTGTTCGACGCAGTTGGCGTAAGAGTTAATACGTTGTTAAGTGAATATCGTGCTTCTGGAGTTTACTCTCTAGATCTTAACACAGCCTCAGTTGCCAACGGACGCTATATGATCCGCGTTTCTTCAAATGGAAACGTCGTGACTAATGCAGTGACCGTAGCTCGCTAAGTAATTAACGCAGTTATTAAAAGGGGTGGCAGGAAACTGCTGCCCTTTTTTGTTCCAAGTAAGTCGAACTTCAAAACAGGTCGTATTATGAACATTATTTCGAAGAGTATAGCGAATAGTGTTTCGAAGTATTTAATGAATAGTATTTGGAAGATTGCACTGGCTATTTTGGTTGTGGCACCTTTAAGCAGTGTGGCACAGCGTATCGACGTGCCATTACAGTTCTTGAATGTCACACCAGATGGCACTAAGGAGTTTGCTTTTACTGTCGCCGCGCATCCTAATGCGTCGGATTCAGTTGACGCTGGATTGAATGAAATTGAAATTCCACCGATTCCGCTTCCGGGTTCGGTCTTCTATGTTTGGGCGGTGGCTCCAGTTGCCGAGACGATTTGGTTAAGCCCCTTAGAGATAAGAAAACATAGTGGTGGCTTGCCAACTCGAGTGGATTACAATTTGCGTGTGAATTGGACTGGCGGTGTTTTGGAAGTTTTACGTCCGTTAGAGCTTCCCAAAGAAGTAGATAGCGTGTATATTGTTGACGGATATAGTGATTACCCGAACAATTTTCTTAGTGTGAAACTAGGAAATGGGGTAAAGATGTCTACCGACAATCCGGCGTTGGATCGTTTTACAATCTTGGTTTGGTTCAATGGTAAAACGTCTGGTGTAACGGATGAAATAGAAAACCAGGGTGTACAGGTCTTCCCCAATCCTGTTAACGATTATTTGTTTGTCAAACAAATCGTAAAAAACACCGAGATGATAGCGGTATATTACATGGATGGTCGTCTTGCATTTTCCCAGAAAGTGGGAGTGGACTTCGTAGGACTTGACACTTCGTTATTGGCGCCGGGCTTGTATCAGGTACGAACCTTTGATGCGCATAAAGTAACGGGCTTCTATTCATTTGTTAAACAGTAGAATTGTCTATTAACGTCAGTAGAGTAAACAATTAACGTCTGTAGAATAAACCATCAACGTCTGTAGAATAAACCATCAACATCAGAACTTCCAGTATGTCTGAAGATTCCCAACAAAGTAGGTCGTCGCATAATAGACGCAGATACCGGCCCCGTCCTGAAAGGACAGAAGGTCATTCGTCGCAGTATCGGCAAATGGATCGTGGTACAGTCTCTGTTGTTATACCATTGTTAAATGAGGAAGATTCGTTAACGGAGCTCGCTTCCCGATTAGAAAAAGTTTTGAATACGCTTGCACCGAACCGATACGATGTTTGGTTCATAGATGATGGGTCGACCGACAATTCCTTTCGCGTACTTCAGCACATTCATTCAAAGAACTCAAGATTCAAAGCAATTCGTTTTCGAAGAAACTACGGTAAGTCTGCAGCTCTCGCAGTAGCTTTCGCGGAAGTTAAAGGTGATGTTGTTATCACTATGGATGCTGACTTGCAAGATGATCCGTCTGAAATACCGGCGTTGATTGCAAAGCTTGATGAAGGATACGACTTGATCTCAGGTTGGAAACGAAAGAGATTTGATCCTTGGCATAAAACCTTGCCTTCCAAACTATTTAATATTGTGACATCTATAATGAGCGGCGTTAAGCTCCACGATTTCAACTGCGGCCTTAAAGCCTACAGAAATGTTGTGGTAAAGAATGTTCAAGTTTATGGTGAAATGCATAGGTACATCCCGGCTTTGGCGCATTGGGAAGGGTTTAAAGTAGCTGAATTACCAGTTCAACATCACCCACGTCAATTTGGCGTTTCAAAATTTGGTGTAAGTCGATTTCTAAAAGGGTTCCTTGATTTACTGACAGTGATGTTTACAACGCGATATATTAAGCGACCATTGCACTTCTTCGGAACCGTTGGTTCATTGTTTGCAATAGTGGGTTTTGTAACCGATCTGTATTTGGTAGTTGAGTGGTTTATGGGATTGACGTCACTTAGCCAGCGTCCGTTAGCGTTGTTCGGCGTGGCCATGATAATAGTTGGCGTACAACTAATCTCAATCGGGTTGGTGGGTGAACTAATTGTAAAAAACAATCTTCAAAGCGAGCGATATAGCGTTCGTGATAAATTGGAGTGATACTTGATAAATTTTAATATGCATCGCAAAATTCTAGTTTTTGTTGTCGTTGCCTCATTGACGACTTGGTATTCAGAGTTGAACGCCCAGGTAAGGTTCAGAGCGGCAGCCGGCTTGTCGACAGATTGGATTACCAACGACAACGCAGCCACAAAACGTCTTTCCAATTCAGAAGACTCTGTAAATTTCGATGCCCCTTTTGGTGGCGGTTTTGATGGTATGCAGATTGGATATGGTGTAAAATTTTACGCAGATTTAGATAAGCAGAAAATTATTAGAATTCCAATTGGAGTTGATGTTTTTAGCTACTCCGGAGCGCAGGCTTTAAACGGAAATACATATACCTACAATGTGCGGCATGAAAACACCATTGTGAGCACAATGATTGGATTTGAGTATTCGTTTATCGAATTTCCACTTGCATTTGCACGTGCTTTTGCGGGCGCTGAGATTCGTCCAATGTATGTAGGGGCAAACGTTATCCGATCAGTAGCTAATACACTGGTAAATGGTGTGTGGGTGCCCACCATCGATCGGTCCGCGAATGGGAAAGAATCTGCCTGGCGAGTTGGCGGTATGCTTCGATTGGGTATTGAAGGAGAAATTCTCTACCCGGTGTTTCTCAATACTAGTGTGGCATACGGAGTTATGAATTTGCTTGGACGCGATACTAGAACTACATCCGAAGGTGGTCGCGGTGAATTGCTGACTCCATTCGCAAAAAACGAGGGATCAGAACAATACATTCACCACGTGAATTTTACCTTTATGATTCAGGTTCGACTCTGATGAAGATTGCTGGTGTGGATCTTAAAACCGACTGCATTCATTTTAAAGGGGACATTCCATGCAAGCCGCATAAGCTTCACGGAGTGCATTGCTCAGATTGCAGTTACTATGAGAAAAGAGCCGGACGAATTCTGATAATTAAGTTGGGTGCGGCTGGCGATGTGATTCGAACTTCAGTACTGCTTAGCCCCCTTCAAGAACGTTACCCCAATCACGAAATTTGGTGGTTAACGCATACCCCCGAGGTCGTTTCTACCCAAGTGCACAAGCGCCTGAAATTCAACGCGGAAAATGCGCTAACGGTGCAGGGTGTTGAATTTGATGTGGCCATTAACTTAGACAAGGACACGTTTGCCTGCGCTCTAATGCAAACGGTGAATGCGAGAAACAAATTTGGTTTTACGTTGCAAGATGGGCTGCCCGCCCCGGTTAATGAATTGGCCGAGAAAAAGTTTTTGACCGGCGTTTTCGATGACATCAATCAATCAAACACGGTTTCGTACCCGCAAGAAATTATTGAGTTGTGTGGTTTCGAATACAAGAATCAGCCGTACGTGATGGATGCGCCCGGTGCGCCCCCAATTACCTTGGCTAACGACGGCAAATTAGTGGTTGGTTTGAACACCGGATGCGGCGATAGGTGGCTGGCGCGTGAGTGGCCATTGGATTATTGGAAGGGGCTTATCCAGAAGTTGCACGAGAATGGATATCGCGTGTTGCTACTTGGTGGTCCGGCTGAGCATGAGAGAAATGTTGACTTAGAAAAAAATACTTCGGCAGAATATTACGGCACGTTTCCATTGAAGGATTTCTTAGCTGTTGTGAATTTGTGCGATGTGGTTGTAACCGCCGTCACCATGGCAATGCATATTGCTATAGGCCTGAAAAAACGCTTGGTTCTTTTTAATAATATCTTCAACAAGCACGAGTTTGAGTTGTACGGATATGGCACAATCTTGGAACCCGATGTGCAGTGCACCTGCTTTTTTCAGCATGCATGCACGAATCCGAATTACTCATGTATGGAACACTTAAGTGTGGACGCGGTTTTTGAAGCAGTAGTTAAGGATTAGCAATTAGCAGTCCCGAGCGCGACGAGGGACGAATTAGCAATTGTGTTGAGTTAGTTGCCCCATTAGTTCTCTTAACTCTGTCACGGTATTTATCGCATTCGATTCTGCTAATTCGCGATTCTCTTCTCTATTCGTAATTCGTAATTCGCAATATTTCGTTCGTCC